>NZ_BDBP01000135.1 GCF_001613045.1 Nocardia lijiangensis NBRC 108240
TGTCATCCTCGAAGAGGCCGTTGATTCGGTTGTGTCGGAGCGCGGGGAGGAAGTCGACGCGACCGGCGAATCCGACACGTCGAAGAGGCCACTGGTGTGGGTGGTGTCCGCGAAATCTACTGTGGCACTCAGCGATCAAGCCGACCGCCTGCTCTCGCACCTGCGCGAGCAGCCCGAGTCGGACCCGGCTGATGTGGGTTGGTCCCTGGCCGAATCGCGCACGGTGTTCGAGCACCGCGCGGTGATCATCGGCGCGGACCGGGACACCCTGCTCGACGGCCTGCAGTCGCTGGCGCACGGACGGCACGGTGAGCAGGTGATCACGGGCTCGTCCGCCGATGACGACCATCGGGTGGTATTCGTCTTCCCAGGGCAGGGCTCGCAATGGCTCGGCATGGCCCAGGGCATGCTCCGCACCTCGCTCGTCTTCACCGCCGCCCTGAGCGAATGCGATCGGGTGCTACGGCCCCTGGTCGGCTGGTCGGTGCTGGAGGTGCTGAACGCTGCGGACGAGCAGACCTTGGAACGGGTGGACGTGGTCCAACCGGTGCTGTTCGCGGTGATGGTTTCCCTCGCGGCGGTATGGCGTTCCCTCGGCGTGACCCCCGACGCGGTGGTGGGTCATTCACAAGGCGAGATCGCCGCCGCGCATGTCGCGGGAGGGCTGTCCCTCGCCGACGCCGCGCTGATAGTCGCCCGGCGCAGCCAACTTCTCGTGGACCTGTCGGATCGCGGCGGCATGCTGTCGGTACCGCTACCCCGCGACGAGGTCGCCGAAGCCCTGATGCCGTGGCGGGGTGAACTGTCGATCGCCGCCGTGAACGGGCCACGCAGTACTGTGGTATCCGGCGCGATCGAGGCCCTGAACGCATACTTCGGCGCTCTGGAATCCGACGGCGTCCGGGTACGGCGGATTCCGGTCGACTACGCGGCGCACTCCAAGCAGGTGGAGCAGCTCTCGGATCGGCTTCGATATGAATTGCGTTCGGTGGCACCGCGTTCCGGTGCGGTCCCGCTGTGGTCCACCGTTACCGGCGGCTGGCTGGACACTGCCGAGATGGACAGCGACTACTGGTACCGCAACCTGCGCGAACCCGTCGAATTCGAGGAGGGCATCCGGGGTCTGGTCGAGACAGGGCACGGAGTGTTCGTCGAGGTCAGCGCTCACCCGGTGGTGACGATCGGAATACAGGAGACGATCGACGACGCGGCGCGTGCGGCGGTGGTCGCGGCCACGCTGCGCCGCGACCGTGACGAAGCGACGGAGCTGCTACGGTCCGCGGGCGAGCTGTTCGTCGCGGGTGTGGATGTGCGCTGGGGCGAGGTGTTCGCCGACCGCGATACCCGGCGCATGGGACTGCCGACATATGCGTTCCAGCGCAAGCGGTTCTGGCTCGAATCGGTGCCGGGCCGTGGCGGTGCGGACGCACTGGGTGTGGAGGCGGTAGCGCATCCGATGCTGGGTGCGGTGGTGGAATTGCCGTCCGGTGGGGTCGTGGCGACGGCTCGATTGTCGCTGCGGTCGCATGGGTGGCTGGGTGACCATCGGATCGCCGGTGTGGCGTTGCTGCCAGGGACGGGTTTCGTGGAATTGCTTGTCGCCGTCGGTGATCGCGTCGGGTGCGGGGTGGTCGAGGAGTTGACGGTGGTGGCGCCGTTGTCGTTGCCGGATGCGGTGCAGGTGCGTGTCGCGGTGGGGGAGCCGGATGCGGATGGGCGTCGCGAGGCAAACGTGCACGCACGCGCCGATGTCGGCGAACAAGGCGCGGCGTGGACACTTCACGCCAGTGCGATCCTGGCGACCGAGGCCGAGACGCACAGTGCTCCAGAAGGTGTGGGCTCTTGGCCGCCGGCCGGTGCCACCGATATCGACGTCGCCGACGCGTACGAGCGGGTAGCCGAGCACGGATACGACTACGGTCCGGTGTTCCAAGGTTTGCGGCGGGCATGGCGGCGCGGCGATGACATCTTCGCCGAGATCGCCCTGCCGTCGGAGACCGGGACCGACCCGGCCGAGTTCCTCATGCATCCGGCCCTGCTCGACAGTGCGCTGCACGTCCTGCTGCCGGGGATCGAATCGCAGGACGGGACGGCGGTGCTGCCGTTCGGCTGGCGCGGTGCACGGGTGTACACCAGCGGCGCCGAGTACGCGCGGGTGCGCATCACTCCGGTCGCCGAAGAGGGAGTGTCGGTGTGGCTGGCCGACGAGCGGGACATCCCGATCATGACCGTGGACATGCTGAGTTTGCGGCCGATCCCGGAGAACCTGCTGCGCGGTGCGAGCGGGTATACCGGGGATTCGCTGTACGAGCTGGAGTGGATCACCCCGTCTCTGCCGACTCCGGTGGACGATGATCGTTCGCGGTGGGTTGTCCTGGGCGAAGGCGGCATCGACGAGGCCGCGGGCGGACGGTCGCTGCCGGATCTGGCGGCGTTGACCGCCGAGATCGAGGCCGGTGGCACGGTACCCGCGGCGGTGCTGGTTCCCGTCGACATCCTTGGCTCGGGCGAGCCGGTGGTGGCGGGCGTGTATCGGCAGGTCGAGGCGGTGCTAGCGCTGCTGCAGTCATGGCTGGCCGAAGCGCGGGTCGCGAACACTCGCCTGATCGTGCTGACACGCAACGCCTCCGGTATCGGCACCGCTGAAACCGCCTCCGCGGCTGTGGATTCGGTGTCAGCGTTGGCCGGTGCGTCGGTATGGGGTCTGGTGCGTTCGGCGCAGTCGGAGAACCCGGACCGTTTCGTGCTGGTCGATACCGACGGCACGCCGGAGTCGTGGCGAATACTTGGCGCGGCGTTGGACAGCGGCGAGTCGCAATTGGTGCTGCGCGCCGGACAGGTGACCGTGCCCCGCCTGACGCGGGTGAGTACACCGAATTCGCTTGTGCTTCCCCAGGATCGGCCATGGCGGATAGGCGCGCCGGAAGTCGGGTCGCTGGATGCCCTGGACGCGGTGACCGATGCGGTCGCCGACCGTGCGAGCCATGGTGAGCTGACCGCAGGCCAAGTGCGAATCTCGGTGCGGGCGGCCGGGGTGAACTTCCGTGACGTACTCATGACACTGGGCATGTACCCAGATGCGATCGCGCTCGGTAGCGAAGGCGCGGGTGTGGTCGACGAAGTCGGTCCGGGCGTCACGGAATTCGCGCCCGGCGATCGCGTCATGGGCATCTTCCCTGACGCATTCGCCGCGTTCGCCATCGCCGATCAGCGGATGCTGGCGCCCATGCCGAGCGGCTGGTCGTTCGAGCAGGCGGCGGCGGTGCCGGTGGTGTACCTGACCGCCTACTACGGGCTGGTCGACCTGGCCGGGTTGCGAGCGGGTGAGTCGGTGCTCATTCACGCCGCCGCCGGTGGTGTCGGTATGGCGGCGGTCCAGCTGGCGAAGCATCTGGGTGCTGAGGTGTTCGCGACGGCGAGCCCGGCCAAATTCGGGGTGCTGCGGGAGCTCGGTGTGGACGATGCGCATATCGCCTCGTCGCGAACGCTCGAGTTCGAGACGGCGTTCGCCGCCGCGACCGCGGGCCGGGGTGTGGATGTGGTACTGAACTCACTGGCCTACGAATTCCTGGATGCGTCGTTGCGATTGACCGCGACCTCCGGCCGATTCATCGAAATGGGCAAAACCGATCTGCGTGACCCCCAGGAACTTTCGGCACGGTTCCCCGACGTCACCTATCGGGCCTACGACGTGGTCCGAGACGGCGGAGCCGAGCGCATTCAGCAGATGCTGGCCGAGATACTCGCATTGTTCCGGTCCGGGGCATTGCGGGTGTGGCCGGTGCGGGTGTGGGAGGTGAATCAGGCACGCGAGGCATTCCGGTTCATGCGTGAGGGCCGCCACATCGGTAAGAACGTGCTGCGGGTGGGTGGTTCGTCTCCGGTCTGGGATGGCGAGGGCACGGTGCTGATCACCGGTGGCTCCGGCACTTTGGGCGCGATGCTGGCGCGGCATGTGGTGACCGTGCACGGTGTTCGCCGGTTGTTGCTGGTTAGTCGTCGCGGTGAATCGGCTGCGGGTTTCGCCGAATTGCGGGCGGAATTGATTGCCGCGGGCGCGGATTCGGTGCGTGCGGCGGCGTGTGACGTGACCGATCGTGCCCAGCTGGCCGAGGTTCTGGCCGGTGTGGATCCGCGGTTCCCGGTCCGGGTGGTGGTGCATACCGCCGGTATGCTCGACGACGGCGTGATCACCTCGTTGACCGGTGAGCAGCTGCGGCGGGTGCTCGCACCGAAGGTGGACGCGGCATGGAATCTGCACGAGTTGACTCGGGATCTGGATCTGCGTGGGTTCGTGCTGTATTCATCGTCGGCGGCCATGTTCGGCGCCCCGGGGCAGGGCAACTACGCGGCTGGTAATGCCTTCCTCGATGGTCTGGCGCGTTACCGGCACGGTCTGGGTTTGCCCGCGACGTCATTGGCGTGGGGTCTGTGGGAGCAGTCCTCGGGTATGACCGGGCATCTGCGAGCCGGTGACCGGGACCGCATGAATCGTGGGGGATTGATCGCCATGAGCGACGCCGAAGGCCATGCGTTGCTGGATCGCGCCCTCACCAGCCCGGCGCCGGTGCTGGTTCCGGCCAAATGGAATCTGAACATGTTGCGCGCCAATGGTATCGGCGGGGTCTTCGCCGGACTGGCCGCCGCCGCACCCGGCCGTCCCGGTCCGGCGCGGGCTCGCGGCGAACATGGCGGCCTGCCGGAACGGCTGGCCGCGCTGCCGGGTGAACAGCGCCACCTCTTGCTCACCGATGTGATCGGAGGCGAGGTCGCTGCGGTGCTCGGCTACGAGCCGGGCAGCCGGATCGACGAGGAGCGGGCATTCAAGGATCTCGGGTTCGATTCGCTGACGGCAGTGGAGTTGCGCAACCGGCTGACCAAATCGACCGGGCTGCGGCTGCCGACCACCCTGATCTTCGACTACCCGGACATCAGAAGCCTCACCCAATACATTGCCGATTGGTTCGAGACGACCGCCGCAGGCGACGATTCTCTGCTGGCCGAGATGCGTTCGCTCACGAGCAGACTGCCGAGTGCACTGTCGAGTGAACCGGCGCGCGACGAGCTGATCGCGCAGCTGCAAGAGATGCTCGACCTGTGCCGGCAGTCGATGAAGGCGGAAAGCTCTGACCTCGATGCGGCGTCGGACGACGAATTGTTCGCGCTCGCCAATGAACTGGACTGATCCGGTTCGCTGCGACGCTCGAGGTGAGATGAAAAATGAGTACTGAAGACAAGCTGCGCGAGCATCTGAAGCTGACCATCGAGAAGGCTCGCAAAACCCGGGAGAAGCTGCACGAAGTCGAAGCTCGGCTGAGTGAACCGATCGCGATCGTCGGAATGGGGTGCCGCTACCCCGGTGGGGTGAGCTCACCGGATCAGCTGTGGCGCCTGGTTTCCGAACAGATCGATGCGGTCGCCGGGTTGCCGGAGGATCGTGGCTGGCCCCGAGATCTGTTCGACTCCGATCCGGACGCGGTCGGCAAGAGTTACGCGCGTGCGGGCGGATTCCTCTACAACGCAGGAGATTTCGACGCCGGGTTCTTCGGCATCGCACCGCGTGAGGCTCTGGCGATGGACCCGCAGCAGCGACTGCTGCTGGAAACCGCCTGGGAGACGATCGAACACGCGGGCATCGATCCGACCAGTCTGCGCGGCACCCAGACCGGCGTCTACGTCGGCGCGATCTCGCAGGAATACGGCCCCCGGGTCGGTCGTGGTCACCCCGAAGTCGAAGGGCTGTCGCTGACCGGCACCACCCTCAGCGTGGCTTCTGGCCGTGTCTCCTATGTGCTTGGCCTGCTTGGTCCGGCGGTGACGGTGGACACCGCGTGTTCCTCCTCGTTGGTGGCGTTGCATCAGGCGGTGTCGGCGCTGCGCGCGGGGGAATGCTCGATGGCCCTGGCCGGTGGTGTGACGGTCATATCGGGCCCCGGGATGTTCGTGGAGTTTTCGCGTCAGCGCGTCATGTCCGCCGACGCGCGGTGTAAGTCGTTCGCTGCGGCCGCCGATGGTGCGGGGTGGTCCGAGGGCGTGGGATTGCTCTTGCTGGAGCGCCTTTCGGATGCGAGGCGGCTCGGGCACGAGGTTCTTGCCGTGGTGCGTGGTTCGGCGGTGAATCAGGATGGTGCGTCGAATGGTTTGACTGCGCCGAATGGTCCGTCGCAGCAGCGGGTGATTCGTGCTGCGTTGGCCAATGCTGGGTTGCCTGCGAGTGCTGTCGATGTGGTGGAGGCGCATGGCACCGGTACTCGGTTGGGTGATCCGATCGAGGCTGAGGCGTTGTTGGCCACCTACGGTCAGGATCGTGGGGCTGATCGGCCGTTGTGGTTGGGGTCGGTGAAGTCGAATATCGGTCACAGCCAGGCCGCGGCGGGTGTGGCTGGTGTGATCAAGATGGTGATGGCCATGCGAGAGCAGCGGTTGCCCGCCACCTTGCATGTGGATGCTCCCTCGCCGCATGTGGATTGGTCCAGTGGTGCGGTGCAGTTGCTGACGTCTGCGCGGGAGTGGGACGCCGTCGCGGATGCTCCGCGTCGTGCGGCGGTGTCGTCGTTCGGTATCAGCGGGACCAACGCCCACGTCATCCTCGAGGAGTCAGCCGCTGACAAGGCAGCACCCGAAGACTCGGAAGCTCTCACCCGATTCGGCGCAACCAAGGCGGCGGACCTTCCGTCGGCCTGGGTGGTGTCGGCGAAATCAGCTGCCGCACTGCGTGATCAGGCGGCCAGCCTCCTGTCCCACGTGCGCGATCGGCACACCCTCGAACCCGTGCAGGTGGGACGGGCGCTACGGGAAACACGCACCCTGTTCGACCATCGCGCGGTGATCGTCGGCGGGGACCGGCAGGCGCTGCTTACGGGTCTGGCGGAGGTCGCGGCCGGTCAGCCCGCCGGGGTACTGCGTGCGGAAACGTCCGGGTTCGGCGTGGCTGTCGGAGCTGGTGCAGGTGTGGGTTCCGGTGTGGGTGTGGTGTTCTCGGGACAGGGCTCGCAGCGGGTGGGCATGGGCTTGGGGCTGACCGTGTTCCCAGCCTTTGCTGCCGGCCTGGATCGGGTCTGCTCCATTCTGGATCCCCTGGTGGGCACCTCGATTCGCGAGGTGATTGCCTCCGGAGCGGGTCTCGACGACACGGGCCTGGCACAACCGGCGCTGTTCGCTCTGGAAGTGGCACTGTACGAGTTGCTGTCGTCGTGGGGCGTTAAACCCACCGTGCTTGTGGGTCATTCGGTGGGTGAAATCGCCGCCGCACATGTGGCCGGTGTGCTGGATCTCAACGACGCCTGTCTGCTGGTTGCGGCGCGTGCACGGTTGATGCAGCAGCTTCCGGTGGGGGGTGCGATGGCGTCGGTGTCTGCCACCGAGGCCGAGGTCACGGCGATTCTGGATGAAGTTCTGGCGCGGTCGGGTGTCGCGCCGGTGATCGCTGCGGTGAATGGGCCCGCTGCGGTGGTAGTTTCGGGTGCGGCCGGGGCCGTCGCGCAAGTCGTGAGCGTTCTCGAACAGCGTGGTCGGCGCGTGCGGTTGCTGCGGGTGAGTCATGCGTTCCATTCGCCGTTGATGGAGCCGATGACCGGGGAGTTCGCTCACGCGTTGTCGGGTTTGACGTTCCGGCCCGCACACCTGCCGATCGTGTCGACGTCGACGGGGACACTGCTGGATTCGCAGGCCTGGACCGACCCTCGGTATTGGGTCGATCAGATTCTGCGTCCGGTGCGGTTCGCGGACGCGATCACTGTCGCGGCCGGGCATGGTGTCGCTGGTTTCCTGGAACTGGGTCCGGATCCGAGTTTGACCAGTGCGGTGGCCGGCACCCTTGCGGATTCGCACCCGGAGCTCCTGGTGACTGCCGCGCTGCGGCGTGACCGTTCCGAACCGATGCACCTGCTGACGAGCCTGGCCGAACTGTTCACGGCAGGTCAGCCCGTCGACTGGCGGATCGCGACCGGAGACCACACCGGATCGAGACCGGTCGAGCGGCGAATCGAACTGCCCACGTACGCGTTCCAACATCAGCGATACTGGCTCACCGGCGAATACGATGCCGCCGGATCGGCCGACGCCGAACCTGCCGGCGCGGCGCTACAGGGTTACAGTGGCAATTCCCGCGCCTCGGAGTGGCACGAGCGGTTCCGCAACGACGAACCGGGTGCTCGCCGCGAGATGCTGCGATTGGTTACTAGCACGGTGCTGCGTGTTCTCGGGTTGCCCGCCGAACACCGGGTCGACGTCGACACGCCCTTCCTGGAACTCGGCATGACCTCGATTCTCGCGGTCGACCTTCGCAATGCGCTGAAAACATCGGTGGGGTGCGAACTTCCGGCCACGGTCGCGTTCGATCATCCGTCGATCCGCGGAACGGCCGAGCATCTGTGCGAACGGTTCCTGTCGACGAGACCGGGCGAGACGACGACTGCCGTGTTGGCCGCCGTGGATGAGCCCATCGCCATCGTGGGAATGGGATGCCGATTCCCGGGCGGTGTGAGTTCCCCGGAACTGCTGTGGCGCTTGGTTTCCGACGGGGTGGATGCGATATCCGGGCTACCGGAGGATCGCGGATGGCCTGCGGATCTCTTCGATCCGGACCCTGACGCGGCTGGGAAGAGCTATGCCCGCGAGGGTGGATTCCTGTATGACGCCGCCGATTTCGACGCTGCCTTCTTCGGGATCTCACCACGTGAAGCCGTGGCGATGGATCCGCAGCAGCGACTGCTGCTGGAGACCGTCTGGGAGACGATCGAACACGCCGGAATCGACCCGATCAGCCTGCGCGACTCCGCGACCGGAGTCTTCGTGGGCGGCAACGGGCAGGAGTACGCGACCATGATGAGCCGCGTACCCGAAGGAGTCGCCGGATATCTGATGACGGGCACGGCGGCGAGCGTCCTGTCCGGCCGCGTCTCCTACGCACTGGGTCTGGTGGGCCCGGCGGTGTCGGTGGACACCGCATGCTCGTCGTCGCTGGTGGCGTTGCATCAGGCGGTGTCGGCGCTGCGGGCGGGGGAGTGCTCGATGGCGCTGGCCGGTGGTGTGACGGTGATGTCCACCCCGGGAGCTTTCCTGGAGTTCTCACGACAGCGAGGTCTGGCCCCGGACGGGCGGTGTAAGTCGTTCTCTGCGGCGGCGGACGGCGTCGCGTGGTCCGAGGGCGTGGGAATGCTGCTGCTGGAAAGGCTTTCGGACGCGCGGCAGCGCGGACACGAGGTGCTGGCGGTGGTCCGTGGGTCGGCGGTGAATCAGGATGGTGCGTCCAATGGGTTGACCGCGCCGAATGGTCCGTCGCAGCAGCGGGTGATGCGATCGGCGCTCGCGAATGCCGGGCTGTCCCCGACTGCGGTCGATGTGGTCGAAGCGCACGGCACCGGTACCCGGCTCGGTGATCCGATCGAGGCCGGGGCCCTGCTGGCGACCTATGGTCGGGATCGGCCCGCCGATCGGCCGCTGTGGCTGGGCTCGGTGAAGTCCAACATCGGTCACAGCCAAGCCGCGGCGGGTGTGGCCGGTGTGATCAAGATGGTGATGGCCATGCGGCACCGTTGGTTGCCCGCCACCCTGCACGTGGATGCGCCGTCGCCGCAGGTGGATTGGTCCAGCGGCGCGGTGGAGTTGTTGACCGCTGCCCGTGCCTGGGAAGCCGAGGGCGATGTGCCGCGGCGGGCGGCCGTGTCCTCGTTCGGAGCCAGCGGCACCAACGCCCACGTCATTCTCGAAGAAGCTCCCGGCGTCACGACCGCGGAAGATCACGACCCCGATGCACTTGCGGCAACGGCGGATCAGTTCGCCATGTGGGTTGTCTCGGCGAAATCCACCGTCGCCCTCCGTGATCAAGCGAACCGCCTACTGACCCACGTGCAGACGCGTCCCGAGCTGAACCCGGCCGAGGTCGCGCGAGCGCTCCAGGAATCGCGTGCGCTGTTCGATCACCGCGCGGTGATCGTCGGCCGGGACCGGGAAGCGATGCTGGCCGGGCTGGCGCAGGTCGCGGCCGGACAGCCGGTGGATGCGGTACCGCGGGAGGACACGGCGGGATTCGCTGTCGCTGTCGGTGCCGACACGGGCGCGGGTCCCGGTGTAGGCGTGGTGTTCTCCGGCCAGGGCTCGCAGCGGGCGGGGATGGGCCTGGGGCTGTGCGTCTACCCGGCCTTCGCCAGTGCCTTGGACCGAATATGCGCCGTCCTCGATCCGCTGGCAGGGGTCTCTGTTCGTGAGGTGATCGCCTCGGGCGCGGGTCTGGACGAGACCGGCGTGGCGCAGCCGGCGTTGTTCGCGCTCGAGGTGGCGTTGTACGAACTGCTGCGCGTCTGGGGTGTGGAACCGCGGGTGCTGGTGGGTCATTCGGTCGGTGAGATCGCCGCCGCGCATGTGGCCGGAGTGCTGAGCCTCAACGACGCCTGTGTGCTGGTCACGGCTCGTGCCCGGTTGATGCAGCAGCTTCCCGCCGGGGGTGCGATGGCCGCGATCACCGCCACTGAAGCCGAGGTTCGGGAACTCCTGGGCGAGATGCCCACTGGTGCCGCGCCGGTGATCGCTGCGGTGAACGGTCCTGCGGCAGTGGTGGTCTCGGGCGCCGCCGAGGCGGTCGCGGACTTGGTGCAGGTGTTCACGGAACGCGGTCGCCGGACCCGGTCGCTACGGGTGAGCCATGCGTTCCATTCGCCGCTGATGGCGTCGATGACCGAGGAATTCGCCGCGGTCCTGGCCGACCTGACGTTCCAGGCCGCCCGAGTGCCGATCATATCGACCGCAACTGGAACCCTGCTCGACGCGCAGGCCTGGACCGATCCGCACTACTGGGTGAACCAGATCCTTCTCCCCGTGCGCTTCGCCGATGCGATCGCCGTCGCCGCGGAACAGGGTATCGGCGGTTTCGTGGAGTTGGGCCCGGACCCGAGCCTGACCGGTGCGGTCTCCGACACCCTCGTGCAGTCGCATCCGGAGCTCACGGTGACCGCTGCTCTGCGTCGTGACCACCTCGAACCGCAGTACCTGCTGACCAGCCTGGCCGAACTGCTGGCCATCGGGGCAATCGGTGCCGGTACGCGGGTGGGTGCGGATTCGGCCGTGGCAGCACCTCGACGGGTTGAGTTGCCGACCTATGCCTTCCAGCGCAAGCGGTTCTGGCTCGAAGCACGCGCCGGAGCCGGGGATGCGGATGCGCTCGGTGTGGCTGCGGCCGGCCATCCGCTGCTGGGCGTGGTGGTGGAGTTGCCCGCCGGGGGCCTGGTGGTGACGGCCAAGTTGTCGCTGCGATCGCATACGTGGCTGGCTGATCATCAGGTGGCCGGTGCGGCTCTACTGCCCGGTACCGGGTTCGTGGAGCTGCTCCTCGCCGCGGGCGATCGTGTCGGATGCACGGTGCTCGAAGAGCTGACGGTACTCACTCCGCTGCTGCTGTCCGATGCCGTACAGGTACGGGTCACGGTGGGCGAACCGGATTCGGGGGGTCGCCGCGAAGCGAGCGTGCACTCGAGGCCGGACTCCGATGTGCCGGGCGCCGAGGAGTGGATTCTTCACGCCGGCGCCGTTCTGGCGAATGACACCGAGACAGCCGGTGTATCAGCGGGCTTGGGACATTGGCCGCCGACCGGGGCCACCGAACTCGATCTCACCGGCGCCTACGAACGGGTCACGGACCACGGGTACGGATACGGTCCGGCATTCCAGGGGCTGCGCCGGGTGTGGCGGCGCGACGAGGAGATATTCGCCGAGATCGGGTTGCCCGCGGAGTCGGGGCCCGAGGCGGGCGCGTTCCTGATGCATCCCGCCCTTCTCGACAGCGCCCTGCATGCCATGTCGCCGGGAATCGATGAGCAGGCTGAGCAGGCGGCCTTGCCCTTCGCGTGGCGCGGGGTGCGCATATACGCCACCGGCGCCGAGCGCGCACGGGTGCGTATCGCCCCGGTCGCCGAGGGCGGCGTTTCGGTGTGGTTGGTCGACGACCGGGATGCGCCGATCCTGACCGCGGATGCTTTGAGCGTGCGGCCGATTCCGGACAGTCTGCTGCGCGGTACGACCGTGACCGCGATCGACTCACTGTACGAACTGGAGTGGATCGCACAGGCGCTGCCGGAGGCAGCGGCACCCGGCGCCTCGGAGTGGGTGTTCCTGGGCGGCAATGACATCGGCGCAGTAGCGGACGTGGGCGCCGGCCGGTGGCTCCCGGATCTGTCGGCGCTGACCGCCGAGCTGGATTCCGGTGGCACGGTGCCCCCGATCGTGCTGGTCCCGATCGACGCGGCGCAGGCGGGCGAGCCGATGGTCGAGGGCGTGTACCGGCGGGTGGCTGCCACGCTGGCTCTGCTGCAGGCCTGGCTGGCCGAGCCGCGGGTCGCCGATTCGCGCTTGGTCGTGCTGACCCGCTATGCCGTCGGCATCGGTGGTCACGAAACCGGTTCCGCGGCAGTGGGTCTGGCAACGGGGTCGGTGTGGGGTCTGGTGCGTTCGGCGCAGACCGAGAACCCAGACCGGTTCACCCTGATCGACACCGATGGCCTGCCCGAGTCCCGGCGGGTATTGGCGGCGGCCCTCGGCAGTGGTGAGTCACAGTTGGTGCTGCGGAACGGACAGCTCACCGTGCCCCGATTGGCCCGGGTACGCGCACGCGCCGGTGACCTCGCCGACGAGGTGTCACCGGTGTGGGATCCAGAGGGCACGGTGCTGATCACCGGCGGCTCCGGCGCGCTGGGTTCGATGCTTGCCCGGCATCTTGTCACCACGCACGGTGTGCGGCATGTGCTGCTGGTCAGTCGTCGTGGTGAAGCGGCCGAGGATTACGCCGGCTTGCGGGCGGATCTGCTTGCAGCCGGTGCGGTGTCGGTGCGCGCGGCGGCGTGTGATGTGGCCGATCGTGCTCAGTTGGCCGCGGTCTTGGCGGGTGTTGATCCGGAGTTCCCGGTGCGGGCCGTGGTCCATACCGCCGGAGTGCTCGAGGACGGTGTGATCACGTCGTTGACCGAGGGCCAAGTGCGGCGGGTGCTGTCACCGAAGGTGGATGCGGCATGGAATCTGCATGAGCTGACGCGTGATCTGGATCTGCGTGCATTCGTGCTCTATTCGTCCTCGGCGGCGACCTTCGGCGCGCCGGGCCAGGGAAATTACGCCGCGGGCAATGCGTTCCTGGAGGGACTGGCTCGATATCGGCACGGTCTGGGACTGCCCGCGACCGCACTGGCGTGGGGCTTGTGGGAACAGGACTCGGGCATGACCGGGCATCTGCAGGCGAGCGATGTGCAACGTATCGCACGGCAGGGCATGGCCCTGATGCGCGGGCGCAACGGGCTAGAGATGCTCGACGAAACGCTGGCACAGCGCCGAATCACCGTGCTACCTATGCAACTCGACCTTTCGGTGCTACGCACATTCGAGGCCGCGGACATTCCGCCCATCCTGCGTTCACTGATGCCCGCGTCGAGGCGCAGCGTCATGCGGACAGCCGGCGCTCCCGCTTGGCTCGATCAGCTCGGCGCCGCGGAGCAGTCGCAACGCAAGGCCCTGCTCGACGAGCTGGTGCTGGCGGAGATCAGCACACTGCTGGGGCACAGTGACCCCGCCAGCGTGACCATGTCCGCGTCGTTCGCGGAGCTCGGCTTCGATTCCCTGTCGGCGGTGGATCTCCGCAATCGGCTGAAGGCCCGCACGGGCATCAACCTGTCCACGACGCTCGTCTTCGACTATCCCTCACCGCTCGAGCTGTCGGACTACCTGTCGGCCCTGATCCTGGACTCCGGCTCGCCGCTAGAGGAAGCCGAGCTCACCGCGATCGAGGAGCTGATCGGGACACTCGAGAAATCGATTTCCAGCACGCGCGGCAAAGAATACGCGCAGGGGAAATTGAAGCAGATCTTGGCGCAGTGGTCGGATTCCGCACTGGAATTCGATGTCACGCAGGTGGCGGACATGATCCAACAGTCGACCGCCGATGAGCTGTTCAGCTTCGTCGACCAGCAACTCGGGCTACAGCAGGGTTCTGGGATCGGCATCAATATGATCGGAGACCACGATGTCGAATGACGCGAAACTGCTCGACTACCTGAAGAGGGTTACCGCGGAACTGTACGAAACCCGGGTAAGGCTCAGTGAGGTCGAGGGCCGATCGAGTGAGCCGATCGCCATCGTGGGTATGGGTTGTCGCTATCCGGGTGGTGTGGGTTCGCCGGAGCAGTTGTGGCGCATGGTCTTCGATGAGGTGGATGCGGTATCCGGGATGCCGGTCGATCGTGGGTGGCCGGAGGATCTGTTCGATTCGGATCCGGATGCGGTGGGTAAGAGCTATGCGCGGGAGGGTGGGTTTCTTTACGACGCGGCTGATTTCGATGCGTCGTTCTTCGGTATCTCGCCGCGTGAGGCGTTGGCGATGGATCCACAGCAGCGGTTGTTGCTGGAAACGGCGTGGGAGACGATCGAACACGCGGGTATCGATCCCACCACGCTCAAAGGCAGCCAAACCGGTGTCTTCGCCGGAATCATGTACTCGGACTACGGCCTACGCCTCCATTCGATACCGGAGGGGTTCGAAGGCTACCTCGGTCACGGCAGCGCGCCGAGCCTGCTGTCGGGCCGAGTGGCATACGTGCTGGGTCTGATCGGACCCGCGGTGTCGGTGGACACGGCGTGTTCCTCATCCCTGGTGGCACTGCATCAGGCCGTGGCCGCGCTGCGGGCAGGTGAATGCGCGATGGCCTTGGCCGGTGGCGTGACCGTCATGGCGACCCCGGGTACGTTCGTGGAGTTCTCGCGTCAGCGCGGGCTGTCGGCGGATGGCCGGTGCAAGTCGTTCGCTGCTACGGCCAACGGGGTGGGTTGGTCCGAAGGTGC
>NZ_BDBP01000136.1 GCF_001613045.1 Nocardia lijiangensis NBRC 108240
GGGAGGAGCCGCTCAAGGCCGCGCGGGCCGCGCTGCGCGGCGGCCGTCCGCAGGAGGCCGCGCGTCACATCGCCGAGGCCAGGGGCCTGGATCCGCACAACGACGGCACGACGCCCATCCGCTCGGTATCCGACAACGTGGAACGGGTGCTCGCCGAGGCGGCCCGGCACTGGCGCGTCGCCCTCGCGGCGACCGCGGCCAAACGCTATGTGGAAGCGCTCGACCATCTCCGGCAGTTGCATCGCGTCGCCGCCGACGTGCCGCCGCCCACCGGGTCCACCGCGGGCCTCGACGAATTGCTCGCCGAAGCCGAGCGGGCCGTCGCCGAGGCCGACCGACTGGTCGCCGCCGCGGCGGCGGGACCGTCCACCGAACGCTCCCGCACCCTGCACGCCGCGCAAGCCGCATGCCTCGACCATCCCGGCGCGAGCGAGGCGCTGGCCGCGACCCCCGTCCCCGCCCCCGGCCGCGTGACGGCCACCCGCATGGCGAACGGTTCCGTGCAGGTGGTCTGGTCACCCGCCTCGGCCGACGGCGTGGACTACCGCGTCACCCGCCTCCAGCCGGACGGTTCGTGGCGCGTGGTCGGCCGTACCCGTGGCACCGAACTCGAAGACGGGGGAGCGCCGCCCGGCGAAACCCCGGTCTACGCCGTCGCCGCCGCGACGTCCGGGCGCTACTCCGAAACCACGCGGTCGGACGCCGCCCCTGAGCCGCAGCGGTTTCCAGCCTTCCAGTCCGCATCGACGGACGGGCACGATCAGGCGGCCCACTCGGTTCCGGTGGCTCAGACCGGCGCAATCGAGCCGGGCGCGGGTGCCGATCCCGGACGGGCGGCCCAGCCCGATTCGGTGGGCCACGCGGGCTCTGCCGACCCAGCCGGTTCCGCGTCGGTGATGCCGCCGGAGTCGGTCGACCAACCAGCCTCGGCGAGCCATACCGCTCCGGTGGATCGGCACGGCCAAGCCGCCGATGCGGGTCCGAAGGCTCAGCCCCGGGCGACGATCGGCGCAGACGTCGATCCTGGAAGCGCGGCCCAGCCCGATTCGGTCGACCGCTCCGGCTGGTCGGCCCCGAGCCAGCCTGCTCCGGCGGATGTGTACGGCCAAGCCACCCACGCTGTTCCGACGGCTGAATCCGGCGCAACCGAGCCGGGCTCGCGGCAGGACCCCTACCCGGTGCAGCCGGACTCGGGCGACCAGTCCTGGCATCGGGGGCAGGTCGATCGGACCGGACCGGTGGCAGAGCAAGATCCCACGGTTCGGCAAGGTGCCGACGGTCTTCCCGGTACGGCGAGCGAGCCGGGCGGCGTTGTTCCGCACAGTTCGGCCGCCGCCCGGCCGCCTCGGGTGTCGCCGCAGGCTTCGGTGCAGCCCGGTTCGGAGACGCAGCCGGATCACGCGATGGGGCAGGCCGACGGCTTGCCCGGCCCGGCGAGCGAGCCACGCACGGCAGCCGATCCGGGCAGGGTTGCTCCGCCCGATCCGATTGCGGAGCAAGGGGCATCGCCGGGTTCGGCTCGGCCCGACCCGGGCGCGCAGCCGGGACCATCGGCGAGCTTCGGTGATCGGCCCGGTGATGCTGCCGAGTTCCCCGTGGGGCCTGCGTCCGGTTCGGGCGGCGCAGCGACCATGTCGCCGGTCGTGCAGGACGATCCGATGCCGAGCGGCATCCCGGTCGTCACCGGCCTGGCCGAGCGTGCGGGTCTGTTGACCTTCGAGTGGCCCACGGGGATCACCGAGGTGATGGTCGTGGCGCGGCCGGACCGTCCGCCCGTCGCACCGGACGAGCCGGGTGCACGCGCGTGGAAGGTCACCAATATGCGGTACGAGATCGACGGCGGTGTGCGGGTTCCACCGGATCTGACGCGTCCCTGCCACATCGCTGTGGCGTCGTGCCGCCGGGAGCCCAACGGCAAACTCACCGTGGCGGCAGGGTTCGCGCCGGGCACCCGGATTCACTGGACGCATGCGTAACCGAGCGTCGGCTCGCCGCCGCCGATGGAGCGACCGCGCCGCGCCACGACAGTGGCATCCGCTGAGGAATGCCGCTGACATCTTCCGCGTTTCGATCGGAGACGAATCGTATCGGTGGAGGCGGGCGGCCGGTGGCCGCCTCGAATGTGACAAGGTGGGTCTGGTGATACCCAAGTTGATGGCGGTGAGCGACGTCCACGTCGGGCACCAGGGGAACCGGCCGATCGTGGAGCAGATTCAGCCGGACTCGCCGGAGGACTGGCTGATCGTGGCCGGGGACGTGGGGGAGAAGACCGAGGACATCCGGTGGGCGCTGGAACTGTTGCGCAGCCGGTTCGCGAAGGTGATCTGGGTGCCCGGCAACCACGAGCTGTGGACCACGGCGAAGGATCCCGTGCAGATGCACGGCGTCGCGCGCTACGACTACCTGGTGTCGATCTGCCGTGACCTGGACGTCGTCACGCCCGAGGATCCGTTCCCGGTGTGGACCGGCGAGGGCAGCCAGGAATACGGCGGCGCAGTGACGCTGGCCCCGATGTTCCTGCTCTACGACTACTCGTTCCTCCCCGAGGGCGCCACCACCAAGGCCGAGGGCCTGGCCATCGCCCGCGAGCGCAATGTGGTCGCCACCGACGAATTCCTGCTCTCCTCCGAGCCGTACCTGACCAGGGACGCCTGGTGCCACGCCCGAGTGCAGGTCACCAAGCGCAAGCTGGACGCGCTCCCGCCGGAGACGCCGCTGGTGTTGATCAACCACTTCCCGCTGGTGCGCCAGCCCACCGACGTGCTGTTCTACCCGGAGTTCGCGCTGTGGTGCGGCACCGATCTGACCGCCGACTGGCACACCAGCTACAACGTGGTGTGCTCGGTGTACGGGCACCTGCACATTCCGCGCACCTCCTACTACGACGGCGTGCGCTTCGAGGAGGTCTCGCTCGGCTATCCGCGCGAATGGCAGCGCCGCGGCCTGCCGGACAAGCTGCTGCGCCAGATCCTGCCCGCCCCGGAGTACCCGCCGGGCACGTTGAACAAGTGGGGTGGCCACTTCAAGGTCACCCCCGAGATGGAGGCGGCCGCGGCCGAGATGCGCAGCAAGGCCCAGCGCCGCCGCGGTGTCTGATCCGGCCCCTCGACTAGGCTCGGAGCCGATGATCGAGAACATTCTGCCCAGTGGGGTCGCTTCGGCCGAGCTGCTGGCGTATCCGGAGGATCTGAAGCCGCATCCGGCCGAAGAGCATCTCATCGCGAAGTCGGTGGAGAAGCGGCGTCGCGATTTCATCGGCGCCCGCCACTGCGCGCGGCTGGCGCTGGAGGAGCTCGGCGAGCCGCCGGTCGCGATCGGCAAGGGTGAGCGGGGAGCTCCGGTATTCCCGCGCGGCATCGTCGGCAGCCTGACGCACTGCGACGGCTATCGCGCCGCGGCGCTGGCGCACAAGATGCGCTTCCGCTCGATCGGCATCGATGCCGAGCCGCACGGTGCGCTGCCCGACGGCGTGCTCGACTCGGTGAGCCTGCCCGCCGAGCGGGACTGGTTGCGCGACACCGATTCTCGCCTGCATCTGGATCGGCTGTTGTTCTGCGCCAAGGAAGCCACCTACAAGGCGTGGTTCCCGCTGACCACCCGCTGGCTCGGTTTCGAGGAGGCGCACATCACCTTCACCGTCGAGGAGAACGCCGACGGCACCGGGTCGGGCACGTTCCGCAGCGAGCTGCTGGTGCCGGGCCAGACCAACGACGGTGGGTTGCCGCTGATCTCGTTCGACGGGCGCTGGCTGATCGCCGACGGGCTGATCCTGACCGCGATTGCGCACGTCTGATGACCGAACCGACCCCCCAGGCGCAGCGGCCCGATGTGCTCGGCGGTCTGCTGATCGTCGACAAGGACGGCGGCTGGACCAGCCACGACGTGGTGGCCAAGTGCCGGAAGCTGTTGCGCACCAAGAAGGTCGGGCATGCGGGCACGCTCGACCCGATGGCGACCGGCGTGCTGGTGCTCGGCGTCGAACGGGCCACCAAGCTGCTCGGCCTGCTGACCCTCACCACGAAGGCGTACACCGCCACCATCCGGCTCGGCCAGTCCACCACCACCGACGACGCCGAGGGCGAGACCCTGGCAACCGTCTCCGCGCTGCACCTCACCGACGCCGACATCGCCGCGCAGACCGCGGCGCAGACCGGTGACATCGACCAGGTGCCCGCCACCGTGAGCGCCATCAAGGTGAACGGCGAACGCGCCTACGCCCGCCACCGCGCGGGAGAGGAGGTGCGCCTGGCCGCCCGGCCGGTGACTGTGTCTCGCTTCGATGTGCTTGCCCGCCGCGATGTTTCGGACGGCGAGTTCGTCGATCTCGACGTCGTTGTCGAATGCTCGTCCGGCACCTACGTACGCGCGCTGGCCCGCGATCTGGGCGCCGCGCTGGGAGTCGGCGGCCATCTGACCGCGCTGCGGCGCACCAGGGTCGGCCCCTTCACCCTCGAACACGCCAGGACACTGGACCGGCTCGCCGAGGACGCCACCCTGAATCTCGGCATCGATGCGGCCGTCCGAATCGCCTTCCCGCATCGCACGATCGATGACCGCGAAGCCGAGTCGCTGCGCAACGGACGATGGTTGGACCCGATCGGCATCGCGGGCGTGCACGCCGCGCTCACCGCCGACGGCACGGCCATCGCACTGCTCGAGGAGAAGGGCAAGCGCTCCTCGCCGGTCTTCGTGATCCGTCCCCGCGGACTGGTGGACTGACGCGGGCCGCGCCCCGTCGCTACGCCGAACGCCCACGCCGACAAGGGAACCGAGCCCGAACCGTACAGTGGTCGTGGGTTCGTCGTCCGAAATCGTCGGCGGCCGTGGGAAGGCAGTGGGCATGAGTGAACATCCGGTCGATACGTTCGAGCTGTGGGACCGCGACGGCGACGGTCTCGTCTCCGTGCAGGACATCACCGACGGTATCCGCGCGCTCGGGCTGGAAGTCGACGTCGACGCGATCGAGCGACTGGTCGCCGCCGCCGACACCAACGGCGACTTCCTGGTCTCCAAGGCCGAATTCGACGCGGCCCTGGTGACCGGGCGTCTGGAGGTGACCGACGCCGACGCCGCGTTCCGTGTCTTCGACACCAACGGCGACGGGCGGATCTCCGTCGAGGAACTCGAATCCCTCATCCGCCACGTCGGCGCGGGCCGCATCGACGTCCCCGCCGCCGATCTGCTCGCCGCCGCCGATCGAGACGGCGACGGCTACCTCTCGCCGGGCGAATTCCGCTCTCTGCTGGACGAACTCGCGCGCTGACCCGGGCCGCGCGCTCAACCCTGGGCGCTAGCTACGGGACGTGTCACCGGTGGCGGCGGGTTCCGCGGCTTGCGGTCGCTCCGTCAGCAGGAGTGCGGCGGTCAGTACGACGAACGCCAATGCCGAGCCGTGCACAGTCAGCGCCGTTGCCGCGGTGCCGCCGTGCGTGACCACCGCCAGTGCGTCGCCGGTCGGTATCACGGCGTTGATCAGCACGACCCAGCCGAGAACACGACGCAGGCCGAGGCCGAGCAGGAGGAACATGACGGCCGCGGCTGCGATGTCGCGCACGCCCTTGACGACGAAGTAGCCGTCCGCGTTGCCGGTCGGCCACGGCTCGATGCCGTAACCATCGGGGGCGCTACCGGGATCGAGCAGGAAGCTCAGCCCGAAGTACAACGGTGCGGCCGCGGAGATCACGGCCAGCAGGGTGGTCAAGCGATATCTCGTCATGATTGTTCTCCTCAGTTTGTCGTCGGAGGGATTCCGTTGGGTGGCGACCGCAGGCCGGTCCGCAGAGCGACCGTGCGGAGGAAGGGTTTCGGGAGGGCCGGTCAGGCCGTGATCGACCTCGTGCGGGATGGTCAGGGTCGGACCGCGCGGACGCGGCGAATGTGGCGGGCGTAGCGGGGGCGACCGATGACGTGCCAGATGGCGCGTACCGGTGCGGGGAGGCCGCCGAGGAGCATCGCGCGTTCCGCCCGGTTGGCGTCCTCCAGGACGAGGCCGAAGAGCGTGAGCAGGGTGGGCTTTGGCGTGTTGGCCACCAGATGGCCGCCCAGGGAAGCCCATTCCTTTTCGGTGATGTACTCGGCCGCGAGGGGAAGAAGAGTGGCCTCTTCGTCGTCGAGGTGTTCGAGCAAGACCGCCCGGTGATCGGCGAGGACCGCTACGAGGGTGTCACGTTCGTCGGCTCCGGCCGTGGTCTCCCACGCCGCGACCGCGGCGTCCAGACTGGTCAGTGTGGCTTCGACGCGCTCGTGCTGGGCCTGCATGCGCAGGATGATGTCTGCCCCCAGATCGACCCGGGACAGCAGCCGTGGCCACAGCAGTTCGTCCTCGCCCTCGTGGTGGTTCTTCAGTCCCAGCCGGTAGTCGCGGAAGTGGTCGGCGATCACCTCGGCGCGCGCGGTGTCACCCGGGGCGACTGCCGCGACGAGCTGCATCAGCAGCCGTGACTCGCGACGGAAGGCGCGGTGGACGATCTCCATGTCCTGGGTGTTGACGCTCATCTGTTCCTGCCCTTCAACGGTTTTCGATGTGCTCGACACTGCTCCCGGGGGTTTGGAAGGCACTAGGAGCCGACTTGGAACGCTTGACGCAGCCGCGCGTACGATGTGCCACGTCATGGTCTTCATCCGGGTATTGGGCTCGTTCGCGGCCGAGGCCGGCGGCGAACCCCTTCCCCTCGGCGGACCGCGGCAGCGCGGCGTGCTGGCCCTGCTGGTGGCCGCGCGCGGGCAGGTCGTACCGGTCGACCGGATGATCGAGGACCTGTGGCGCGGCGAAGCGCCGTCGCGCGCTCTGGCCTCGTTGCAGGCGTACGTGTCCAACCTGCGCCGCCTGCTGGAACCCGGCCGCCCGCCGCGGACACCGGCCCGCCTGCTGGTGAGCGCGTCGCCCGGCTACGCATTGCGGCTGCCGCAGCAGGCGGTGGACGCATGGCGCTTCGAGGAGCTGCTCGACCAGGCCCGCACGCTCGCCGATCCCCGTGACGCTCGCGTCCGGCTGGACGAGGCGCTGGCGCTGTGGCGGGGACCCGCGTTCGCCGAGGTCGCCGACGAGCCGTGGGCCGTCGCCGAGACCGCCCGGCTCAACGAGCTGCGCCTGGTCGCCCGCGAACTGCACATCGCGGCGGGACTGCGGCTCGGTCACCCCGCGACGGTGGTGCCCGATGCGGAGAGCCTCACTCGCGACCATCCCCTGCGTGAGGAGGGCTGGCGCTTGCACGCCCTCGCGCTGTGGAGCAACGGCCGCCAGGCCGACGCCCTGGCCGCGCTCCGCCGCGCCCGCGCCACCTTCGCCGACGAGCTGGGCCTCGACCCCGGCCCGGACCTGGTGGCCCTGGAAGAGGCGATCCTCTCCCAGCGCACGGACGTCCTCCGCGCGGCTGTCCCCCCGCCCCCAGCGGACGCACCCCGGTCCCAGGCAACCGCGCCGCCGCCGAACGATGCGCCAGGCGCGACAACGTTCGTGGGCCGGGAGAGCGAGCTTGCGGCGCTGGTGGCGGCCGCGGGGGAGGCCGCCACCGATGGGGTGCGCGTCGCGCTCGTCACCGGGGAGGCGGGGCTCGGCAAGTCGACCCTGCTCGAGCAACTCGGTGCGCAGCTCGGACAGGACGGGTGGCTCGTGGCCGCCGGGCGCTGTCCCGACGTGGACAGCGCGCCGCCCGCATGGGCATGGGTCGAGGTCCTGCGGACGGTCGCCGTGAGCGTTCCGCCCGGGAAGTTCGCCGACGACCTGGCACCGTTGCTCTGCGACTCCGCGCCGGTGAACGGTGACGCGGCGGCCGGGCGGTTCCGGCTGCGGCAAGCCGTGTGGACCTGGCTCTCGGCGGTGGCCGCCGACCGTCCGGTCGCCATCGTCCTGGACGACCTGCACTGGGCGGACGCCGCCACGCTGGAACTGCTCGGCGGCGGCGTCGGCACGCGGGCCCCTATCCTGGTCGTCGCGGCGTACCGCGCGGACGAAAGCGAGCACCTCACCGCAACGCTCGCTTCCCTCGCCCGCACCGCGCCCCTCCGACTGGACCTGCCCGGACTCGATCGCGACGCCGTCGCGGAGCTCGTACGCGCCGAGTGCGAGGCCAGCGACGCGACCGTGACCGGGATCGCCGAGCGGACCGGCGGCAACCCGTTCTATGTGCGAGAGACCGCGCGGCTGCTCAACGGCGAGGGCGCGCTGATCGCGCTCTCCGAGGTCCCCGAGGGCGTCCGGGACGTGCTGCGGCGCCGGCTCGCAAGGCTCCCCGAAAGCGGCGTGTCCGTCCTGCGGCTGGCGGCGGTGGCCGGCCTGGAAAGCTCGGTGGAGGTGCTCGTGCGGGCCGCCGACACCGACGAGGACGGCGTGCTGGACGCGCTGGACGCGGGCGTCATCGCCGGACTGCTCGACGAGCCAGGGCCCGGGCGTGTCCGGTTCGTGCACGCGCTGGTCAGGGACACGCTGGTCACCGATGTCAGCCGGGTGCGGACCACCAGGATGCACGCCCGGATCGCCGCGGCCCTGGAAGGCTCCGGCGACATCGCGGCACTCGCCCATCACTACGCGCGCGCGGGATCGCCGAAGGCCGTCGGCTACTGCGTGCGCGCCGCCGAGCTGGCCGAGGCGCGCTATGCCTACGACGTGGCGGCCGCGCTCCTCACCGACGCCGTCACCAACTCCACCGAACCGGACGAGCGCGTCGGCCTGCTCGGCAGGCTGCTGCGCGCGCAAGTCAGGGCCGGGGCCTTCGCTGCGGCCAGGCACACGCGCGAGCAGGCCGTGGAGTACGCCGAGTCGATCGGCCGTGACGACCTGATGATCGCCGCGTTCACCGCCTGGACCGAGCCCACCCCCTGGCAGGCTCGCATGTACGGCACGGTCGACCGTCCCATCGTCGACCGCCTCAGCCGCCTGCTCGAGCGGACCGGCCTAGCCCCCGACGTGCGGTCCCACCTCCTCATCGCGTACGCCCACGAGCTGGTGGGCGAGGACGATCCGACGGTGATGGCGGCGGCGCGGGAAGCGCTCGACCTCGCCACCTCTCCCCGCCTCCGGGCCGCGGCGCTGCTGGTCCTCGCCCGCGACTCCGGCCGGGAGGAGTTCTCTCGCGAGCTGGTGGAGATCGGCGTCGAGCACGACCTTCCCGTCTACCGCGTGACAGGGCTGCTCAACCAGGCCGCGAACGCCGCCGCGGCCAACGACCCGGCGACCATGCGCCGCGTGACCGGGGAGGCGCTCGACCTCGCCCGCGCCTACCGGATGCCGGAGGCAACCGGTGCCGCCGAGATCGCGCTCGCGACGCTGGTGCTCATCGAGGGACGGTTCGCCGATGCCGAGCGCCTCTACACCGAGGCCACCGAACGCATGGAACGCGCCGGATCGGTGCACGCCACCGGCTTCCTCCGCCTCGCGCTGGCGGCGATCTGGCTGAACGACGGCACGCTCGGCGACCACCTGGACGACGTGCGCGCTCTGCATGAGGCGCTCGGTCCGATGGGCGCCGACCTGCTCACGCTCGCCCTCCACGCCGTCGGCCGCGGCGACGAGGCACGCCGGGCCCGCATGTCACCGAGCCCGATCCGGCCCGACTTCTTCTTCACCTTCCTGACGAGCCTGCGCGCGATGGCGCTCGTCGCCTCGAACGACCGCGACGCGGCCGAGGAGATCTACGCGGACCTGCTCCCGCACCGAGACGGTCCCCCGGCGGGCGCGGCGAGTGTGTCGCTGGCCCTGCGTCCGGTCGCCCACACGCTCGGCGAACTCGCCCTGTTCCTCGGCCGGGACGACGAGGCCGCCGCCCACTTCGCCCGGGCCGCTGTCATCGCGGACCTGTGGAACGCCCCCCACTGGTCCGCCGACGCCCGAACACACGCCGATCGTGTTCTCGGCGTCCATGTTTCGCCTCCTCGGCAACGCTGAAAGCGAGATCGGCGTCGGTGTGCCGCCGCCCGCCGCTTCCAGCGCTCCAATTCGCCTCCAAGTGCTTTCCAAAACCCCGGGAGCAGTCTCGAGCTCATCGGAACAGAACTGATGGAGGAGCGAGACATGAGCACACCCACCTTCCGGGCCGCCGTCGTCCGCACACCGGGCGGACCCGACTCGATCGAGATCATCGATGTCCCCCGCACCGAGCCAGGCCCCGGCGAGGTCCGTGTCGCGGTCGCGGCCGCGCCGGTCAACCCCACCGACCTCGGGGTCGTCGGCGGCTTCTTCCACGAGCTGGGCATGATCGACCAACCCGCCCACACCGGCCTGGGCTGGGACTTCGCCGGCACCGTGCTCGCCGCCGGTCCGGGCGTGGACCTGGCCGTCGGCACTCGGGTCGCCGGTGTCGTCCTCGGTTTCGACCGCGATTTCGGCACCTATGCCGAACAACTCGTCGTGCCCGCCGCCGATCTCGCCGTGGTGCCCGACGGCCTCGACCTGGTCGCGGCATCGACGGTGCCGCTCAACGGCTTGGGTGCGGCGCAAATCGTCGACTTCCTCGGCGACGCGCCCGCCGACGGCAACCGGTTGCTGGTGACCGGTGCGGCTGGTGCGATCGGGGCCAATGTGGCCTCGCTCGCGCCTGACCGAGGCTGGCGGGTGACCGGTCTGGCCCGAGCCGCGGACGAGCAGTTCGTCCGCGGTCTCGGCGCCGACTTCGTCACGGACGCCGAGCCGGGCTGGGACGCGGTCGTCGACACCACGTCGCAGCAGGTGTGGGGCCTGACCCCGGTTCGCGACGGCGGAGCTTTCGTCGGCGTCCGGCCCAATATCGTGCCTGCGGCCGAGCGAGGGATCACGGTGAACGCGCTGGTGACGCAGTCGGACGGTCCTCGGTTGGGGAAGCTGCTGGCCCGCGCCGCGTCCGGCCGGTTGCCTGCCCGAGTGCATGCGGTCGTGCCGTTGTCCCAGGCCGCCGACGCCCACCGGGCCGTGGCCAAAGGCGGAGTGCGCGGTCGCTACGTTCTCGAGCCCTGACCGACTCGGCCACCGTGAACTCCGCTCGTCACTCGCCGAACAGTTCTCGGACCAGTCCCGCCGCCTCGGCCGCCAGCCCCGGTGGGTTGGTGGCGATGAACATCGAGTCGGCCGCGAGATTGCCGAGCACGTGCCAGCTCGGATCGGGCGCGTCGCCGACCAGCAGGCGGCGGGTGCCCGGTTCGGCGCGCAGGCCGCCCGCCGGGTGCGGTTCGGCGGCGCCCGCGGTGAGCAACGCGCCGATCAGCGGTTGGGCTGCCGCGGGCGTCGTGTAGGCGGGCGGGTTGACTGCGTTGAACAGGGTGTCCGCGGGCCAGTGTCGCGCGTCGTGCACGGTGAAACCGCCGCCGGTGCGCGCCTCGATCTTGGTGACGCCCGCGCGCAACCGCAGCTGTCCCGTATCGAGCAGCCGCAGCACGATGCGCGCGTTGTGCGGGACCATCGGCGAGCTCAGGCTGTTGATGGTGCGGAAGTGACCGGTGCGCAGCATCTCTCGGTCCGGCTGCGCCAGCAGCGGCCACGCGGTGGGACCGACGGTACGGATGACCATGGCCAGCAGGCGGCGTCCGTGGTGTGGGGCGTCGACCTCGTCCAGCTGGCGGCGCAGGCCGGTGACCGGATCCTCGGCGCCGGTGATCTCGGCGGCGAGGGTGTCGAAATCCTGTCCCAGCGCGGCGAGTTCGGTGCGCAGGAGCGAAACCAGATGGGCGAAGCGGAGATCGCCGTGCTCGGCGGCCGCATCCCGCACGGCCGCGGGCGTGAAGTGCACCGGGTTCAGGCGGACCGGACGCTGCTGGACGAAGGGCAGCCTGCCGCTGCGCGAGAGCAGCGAGATCGGTCCGGTGTGCCCGTTGGCCGTCAGGGCGACGGCGATGTCCACCGCGGTCAGGCCGCTGCCGATGACGGCGACGTGGTGGTCCGCGGGGAGTCCGGCCAGGGTGCGGGTGAGGGGATAGGGCTCGTTCACGTAACCGGGTGTGCCGGTGAGCCCGTAGTGGTCGCGCGGACCGCCGCCGCCGACCGCCAGGACGGCCCGGTCCACCGGGATGTGATCGCCGCCCGCGGTGTGCAGTACGGCGCGCCCGTCGCGCGAGAATCCGGTGACGGCCGAGCGCACGACGCGGACGGGGCAGCCCGCGCGGCCCAGCCGTTCCATCGCGTCCCGCGCGGTGTCTTCGAGGTACTCGCCGTAGATCGCGCGCGGGACGAGTGGCTGACCCAGCCCTTCGTCGAGGTAGTCCGCCACCTCGCGCCCGGCCAGCCAGCGCTGGTAGTGCCCGGGATCGCCCGCTCGCACCGACATGATGGGCGGCGGCGCGTTCACCCGCACCGCGTCGAGGTCCGGCTGGTACGGGCGGCCCCGCCACAGGGCGGGCGCGCCGTCGAACACGGTGACACCGCTCGGCTTGTCGTCCGCGACGGCGAGCGCGTCGAGCAGCGCGACGGCCGCCGTGCCCGCTCCGATGATTCCGATGTGCATGGGGCTCCTTCGGTTTCGTGTGAGACGACACCCAGCGTCGAGGGGTTCGGCGGTGTGGAAAATCCCGCGATCGAGGGGTTCTGCGGCACCGGGCGCGGCTCGGCGCTCACCCCTCATATGCGGGATGGCGGGCGCGCGACCGGCGGCCGAAAATGGCACACATGACCGGTACGACCGCGCTCGACGCGCTGCTCGCGAGCATCACCACGGCGCCCGACGCGCACGCACTGTTCGCCGGAACCTCGGAACGCCTGCGGCGGATCGCACCGTTCGACGCCGCCGTGTGGGTTGCCACCGATCCGGTCAACGGGCTCACCACGGCCCCGGTGCGGGTGGAGAACCTGCACGAGGGCGGCTGCGGAACCTACTGGGAGTCAGAGCTTTTCGCCGAACACGTGAATCTGTTCCGAGATCTGGCGCTGGCGAAGGTCCCGGTGGCCGGGCTGCGGGAGGTGACGGGGGATCGGCCGACGCTGAGCCCGCTGTACCGCAGTTTCATGCTTCCGCGCGGGTTCGACGACGAGTTGCGCGCGGTGTTCCGGGTGGACGGACAGCCGTGGGGACAGCTGAGCCTGTTTCGTGAGCGCGGCAGGCCGCCGTTTCGCGCCGAGGACATCGCCCTGGTCCAAGCCCTCGGCACGCCGATGGCGCAGCGGTTGCGCGCCTTCGCGCGCCCCGGCGTGACGCCGCCGTCCGTCCTCGCCACCGCACCCGGCCTGCTGCTGTTCGGCGCGGGCGGCGAGCTGCTGTCCCTCAACGACGAGGCCCGCGACCTGCTGGCCGAGATGCCGCCCGGTCCGGCCGCGCCGACCCCGCTCGGCATCGATCTGCCGCTGCCGGTCTGGATTCTCAACACGGCGGGCCGCGCCCGGATCACCGGCGCGGCCTCGCGGATCCGGGTGCGCAGCACCGCGGGGCGCTGGCTGGTGTGCCACGCGACCTGCCTGCGCGACGCCGAAGGGAACACGGGCACAACGGCTTTGGTGATCGAGCCCGCCAAGCCCGCGGAGGTGGCCGAGCTGATCGTGGCCGCCTACGAGCTCACCCCAAGGGAACTCGAGGTGACCGAACTCGTCGCCCGCGGCCTGCCGACCGCCGACATCGCTACGCGGCTGTTCCTCTCCCCGCACACGGTGCGCGACCACCTCAAGTCGGTCTTCGACAAAGTCGGCGTCACCAGCCGCGGCGAACTGGTCGCCAAACTCTTCACCGAACACCGCGAACCCCTCGCGGCCGCCGCCACGGTGCGCGTCCTCGATGCCGCAAGTTAGTTCCCGGCCGATCGCTCGAGTCCCGGCGGCGTCGGAGTCGTGCAGGGCGGTGCGGACCCCGGTACGGCACGGTCCGGTCACAGGTGTGACGCACCGCGATAACACCCCGTACAGCCCGGTTGACCTGCGTTAACGCACCTTCCTCCCGGTCGATACGTCGATAACAGCGGCTCGATCTGGAGGCTTGGGCGATGCGTGCGGTGGGAATCGTCGGGGTGGTGTGCGCGGTGTTCGCGCTCGTGGCGGGGTGCGGCCGGGACGCCGACGAGGCGGGTCGTCCGGCGCCGAGCGCCACGGTGAGCGTGGGCGCGACCAC
>NZ_BDBP01000137.1 GCF_001613045.1 Nocardia lijiangensis NBRC 108240
CGCCGCAGGCGACCGCGCAACGGGCGCCGCCCTTGGCTCGTCGGCGGCGCCACCATCGGGGTGTCGCTCGCGGCGGTGGCGGTGGTGCTGGTGTACGCCGCGGAGGTGACGGAACCGCGCCAGTCGGCCACCGTCGCCGATCCGGTGCTCGGCGGGGGACCCGGCTGCGAACCGACCCGATCCGATCAGCTGGTGCGTGGCAACGGCACGGGCTCGCTCGCCAGCGGACCCGACGCCATCCTCGCCTTCCAGCACGCCTACTACGTGACCAAGTCCGGCGCCGCGGCGCGGGCGGCCACCACACCCGACGCGGCGGTGTCCCGCGTCGACGTCCTCGACGCGGGCATCGCCTCGGTCCCCGTGGGCTCCCAGCACTGCGTGCTCATGCTGCCGCTGCCGGACGGCCGCTTCGACGTCGTGATCACCGAGATCCGCCCGGACGCGGCGATCCGTACCTACCGGCAGTTCGTGACGGTGACTCCGCGCGACGGAGAAGTCCTGATCAGCAAGATCACCCCGCCGGACCGGTAAATCCATTTCGGCGTTCGCCGCCGTTCCTCGGTCCGGCGCGCCTCGGTCCTGATACATTTTCGTATCGAATACATTGATGTATCGAACTGGGGAGTCGGCGAGAGGAGTCACGATGACGTCGTCCCCCGCGGGAACACCGGCGCGTCCGGCCACCCGAAGACGGGTAGCGACCAGAAAACGGCTGCTCACCGCCGCGTACGAGGTCTTCGCCGAGGAGGGGTTCGGCCGCGCCACGGTGGAGCGGGTGTGCGAGCGCGCGGGTTTCACCCGCGGCGCGTTCTACTCGAACTTCACCTCGCTGGACGAGTTGTTCCTCGCCATGTGGGCGGAGCGCTCGGCGGCGATGCTCGCCGATGTCCGCACCGCTCTCGACGACATTTCGGTCGAGGGTGTCGCCGACCTGCGCGACGCGGTGGACCGCCTGCTGCGCGCCGTCACGCTGGACGAGGCGTGGTACCGCATCACCGCGGAGTTCACCAGCCACGCGCTGCGCACGCCTGCGCTGCGCCGGGTGATGGCCGCCCGCGAGGAGGCGATCGTCGCGGCGCTGATACCGGCCGTGGTGGCCACGCTCGCCCGGTTCGGGCGCGGCGTGCCCGACCCGGAGGCGCTCGGCCAGGCCATGGTGGCCGTGCACGACGGCACCGCCGTGCAGGTGCTGATGGAACCGCGCAGCCGCACCGCCAGGCGGCGGCGCACCGACCTCTTCTGCCACGTCGTGCTGGCCTACAGCACGCCAATCGAAGGATGAACATGACCAACTGCAGTCCCGAATTCGCGCGTGAGGCCGACGTGATCGTGGTCGGCGCCGGCCTCGCAGGCCTGGTCGCCGCCCACGAGCTGGTCAAGGCGGGCCGCAAGGTGCACCTGCTCGACCAGGAGAACCGCAACAACCTCGGCGGGCAGGCCTTCTGGTCGCTGGGCGGTCTGTTCTTCGTGGACAGTCCGGAGCAGCGCCGCCTCGGCATCAAGGACTCCTACGAACTGGCGCTGCAGGATTGGCTGGGGTCGGCCGGTTTCGACCGCGACGACGAGGACCTCTGGGCGCGGCAGTGGGCCGAGGCGTACGTGCGGTTCGCGGCCACCGAGAAGCGGGATTACCTGCACGCCTTGGGTTTGCGGGTGACACCGCTGGTCGGCTGGGCCGAGCGCGGCGGGGCCGCCGCCGACGGCCACGGCAATTCGGTGCCGCGCTTCCATCTCACCTGGGGCACCGGTCCCGAGGTGGTGCGGGTCTTCCAGGAGCCGGTGCTCGAAGGCGAGCGGCGCGGGCTGGCCGGCTTCAGCTTCCGTCACCGGGTGGACGAGCTGATCATCGAGGACGACGCGGTGGTCGGCGTGCGCGGCGCTGTCCTGGAGGACACCGACCTGGAGCGCGGCAAGGCGTCCTCGCGAACCACGGTGGGGGAGTTCGAGTTTCGTGCGAAGGCCGTGGTGGTGACCTCCGGCGGCATCGGTCACAACCACGAGATGATCCGGCGCAACTGGCCCACCGAGCGGCTCGGCCCCTGCCCCGAGACGCTCATCTCCGGCGTCCCCGCGCACGTCGACGGCCGCATGCTCGGCATCTCGGAGAGCGCGGGCGGCGCGATCGTGAACCGGGATCGCATGTGGCACTACACCGAAGGCATCAACAACTGGGATCCGATCTGGCCCGACCATGCCATCCGTATCATTCCCGGCCCGTCCTCGCTGTGGTTCGACGCCAACGGAAAGCGGTTGCCCGCACCGTGTTTCCCCGGCTTCGACACCAACACGACGATGAAGGCGATTCTGGCGACCGGCTACGACTACTCCTGGTTCGTGCTGACCCAGTCGATCATCGAGAAGGAGTTCGCGCTGTCGGGCTCGGAGCAGAACCCCGACATCACCGGCAAGGACCTCAAACTCACTCTCAAGAGCCGGGTGGCCAAGGGCGCGCCGGGCCCGGTGGAGGCGTTCAAACAGCACGGCGTCGATTTCGTCGTCGCCGCCACGCTGCGCGAGCTGGTGGACGGCATGAACAAGATCGCGCGCGGACCCCAGCTCGACTTCGACGAGATGGAGCGGCAGATCGTCGCCCGCGACCGCGAGATCGACAACAAGTACAGCAAGGACGCCCAGCTGATGGCGATCACCAACGCGCGCCAGTACTTCGGGGACAAGGCGGGCCGGGTTGCCAAGCCACACCGCATCCTCGATCCCAAGGCGGGTCCGCTGATCGCGGTGCGGCTCAACATCCTTACCCGCAAGACCCTCGGCGGGCTCCAGACCAACCTCGACTCCCAGGTGATGCGCCCCGACGGCTCGCCGCTGCCAGGGCTGTACGCAGCCGGTGAGGTCGCCGGATTCGGCGGCGGCGGCGTGCACGGCTACAACGCGCTGGAAGGGACCTTCCTCGGCGGCTGCATCTTCTCCGGTCGCGCCGCGGGCCGCGCGCTGGCGAAGAAGCTCGCCTGACGTTCGGCGCGGACCCGATCGAGCCGGTGCAATTCAGCGCACCGGCTCGATCGGCAGCTGCCGTGCTGTCGTCGAAAGATGCAGTGCCGCAGGCGCGGACGGCGGGACGACCGGGCGGTGCGGCGGAATCGGGTCGAGCCGCCGGTACGCCGCGCCGAGCGCGGGTCGCTGATCGGCCTCACCCTTGTTGGGCCACAATGAGACCGCGCGCTCGGCCTGCGCGGCGATGGTCAGCGACGGATTGACCCCGAGGTTCGCCGAGATCGTCGAGCCGTCGATGACGTGCAGCCCAGGGTGGCCGTAGAGCCGGTGGTACGGATCGACGACGCCCGTCTCGGCCGAGTCGCCGATCACGCAGCCGCCGATGAAGTGCCCGGTCATCGGGATGTTCAGGACGCCGGACGTGGTGCCGATGGGGAAGCCGTCGATCTTGTCGGCCACCCGCCGCGCCACCTCGTGCCCGGCGGGCACCCAGGTCGGATTGGGTTCGCCCGCACCCTGTTTCGTGGTCATCGTGCGGCGGCCGAACCAGGTCCGCTTGGTGTAGGTGGTGATCGAGTTGTCCACCGACTGCATCACCAGCAGGCCGATCGTCTGCTCGGACCAGTGCCGCGGGGTGTGCGCGCGCAGCACGTCGCGGCGGCCGCGCCACAGCGCGCGCAGCCACAGCCCGAGGCGCGGGGTGTCGCCGCTGACCATCACGGTCGCCATGATGGCGAGTGCGTTGCTGCCCTTGCCGTAGCGCACCGGTTCGACGTGGGTGTCCGCGTCGGGGTGGATGGAGGAGGTGATGGCGACGCCTTTGGTGAAGTCGCTGTCGGCGCGGCGGCTGCGGGCGCCGAGCAGTTCCTCGGAGTTGGTGCGCGAGAGCTGCCCGAGCATGCCCGAGATCGCGGGCAGCGAGCCGGTGTCGCGCAGGCGGTGCAGCAGGCGCTGGGTGCCGAGCGCCGCGGCGGAGAAGACGACCTGTTCGGCCGTGAACTCGCGGCGCTGTGTGCGCACGGTGCGTCCGGTGCGCTGCGTGGTGATGGTGAAACCGCCGCCTTCGCGGGGGTGCACATCGGTCACAGTCGTCATGGGATGCACTGTGGCCCCGGCCTTTTCGGCCAGGTAGAGGTAGTTCTTGACCAGGGTGTTCTTCGCATTGTGGCGGCAGCCGGTCATGCACTCGCCGCAGTGCGTGCAGGCCCGCCGGTCCGGTCCGGCGCCGCCGAAGTACGGGTCGGGCACATCCTGTCCCGGCCGGATCCCGGGGCCGCCGAAGAAGACGCCGACCGGCGTGCTGCGGTAGGAGCCGGCGACGCCGAGGTCCTCGGCGACCTCGCGCAGCACCCGGTCGGATTGGGTCGTCGCGGGATTGGTCGTCACGCCCAGCATCCGTTTGGCCTGGTCGTAGTGCGGCGCGAGCTCCGCGCGCCAATCGGTGATGTGGCCCCACTGCCGGTCGGCGAAGAACCGCTCCGGGGGCTCGTAGAGGGTGTTCGCGTAGACGAGCGAGCCGCCGCCGACGCCCGCGCCCGCCATCACGAAGGTGTCCTTCAGCAGCGCGAGGCGCTGGATGCCGAAGCAGCCGAAACGCGGTGCCCAGAGATATTTCCCCACGCGCCAAGAGGTTTCGGCGAACTCCTCGTCGGTGAAGCGGCGGCCCGCCTCCAGCACCGCGACCCGGTACCCCTTCTCGGTCAGCCGCAGCGCGGTCACGCTGCCGCCGAACCCCGAACCGACGACCACCACGTCGTAGTCGAATGTCATGGACCCGCGCCTTCCTCGTTGCCGCTCACGTTCGTGGAACAACGCTAGGAGCGAGCGGCACGGTGACAGGACAGACCAACGGCCAAGAAATCGACATTTCCGGCCATGCGGTGGCGGTCGCCGGTCGAGGGCTCAGCTTCGGCGCAGGGCCAGCTCGGCGAGCTCGGTCCAGTCGGCGAGCACCTGCTTGCGGCGGGCGCGGTCGCGGCCGACCATCTCGTCGAGGGTGGCGCCGCGGACCAGGTTGATGGTGAGCCAGAACGCGGAGTCGAGGCGGGCGCGGGGAATGCCGGGGCCGATGAGTTCGGCGCAGCGGTCGAGTAGTTCGACGGTGAGATCGTGCTGCACGCGCAGCATTTCGCGGCGCAGCTCGCGGTCGTTGGCGATGCCGACGTAGAGCTCGACGCAGGCGCGGCCGAGTTTGCCCGCGAAGGTGGCGAGCACCAGTTCGACGAGTACGGCCCCGGCGGTCGTGTCCGCGGGCACGGTGCGCAGACGGCGGTGCAGCGCCTGGCGCTGGCGCTCGGTGAGGTGCCCGATCGTCTGCGCGAACAGCTCATGGCGGGTGTGGAAGTGGTGCAGCTGAGCGCCGCGGGTGACGCCTGCGCGCGCGGTGATGTCGGCGATGGAGGCGCCGCCGTAGCCCACCTCGGCGAGGCTGTCGATCGCCGCGTCCAGCAGCTGCGCGCGCGTGCGCAGACTCTTCTCCTGGTGCTTGTTCGGCGGCAGATCGGAAACCATTCATGCAGTATAACGGCCGGAAAGTACGTGCTGTCTTGCATGCAATTAGATGTCGGCCATACTGTGTTGGCAAGCCGACCACCCCCGCCGAAGAGATGATGAGATGCCTGTCGACCGACTGCTGCCCACCGAGGAAGCCCGCGATCTGATCGAGCTCACCAGGGAGATCGCCGACAAGGTGCTCGAGCCGCACGCGGCGGAGTTCGAGAAGCAGCAGCGGTACCCCGAGGAGGCGTTCCGTGCACTGGGCACGGCCGGGCTGCTGAGCCTGCCCTACCCGGAGGAGTTCGGCGGCGGTGCACAGCCCTACGAGGTGTACCTGCAGGTGCTCGAGGAACTTGCCGCGCGGTGGGCTGCGGTCGCGGTGGCGGTCAGCGTGCACAGTCTCTCGTGCCACCCGCTGTTCGTCTTCGGAACGCCGGAGCAGCAGCGGCGCTGGCTGCCGGAGATGTTGTCCGGCACCATGATCGGCGCGTACAGCCTCTCCGAGGCGCACGCCGGTTCCGACGCGGCGGCGCTGCGCTGCAAGGCCACCGCGGTCGAGGGCGGGTACCGCATCGACGGCTCGAAAGCCTGGATCACCAACGGCGGCCGGGCGGACTACTACACCCTGTTCGCCCGCACCGGCGAGGGCTCCCGCGGCGTCTCCTGCTTCCTGGTCCCGGCGGGCACCGAGGGGCTGAGCTTCGGCAAGCCCGAGGAGAAGATGGGCCTGCGCGCGGTGCCGACCACCACCGCCGCCTACGACGACGCCTTCCTTCCCGCCGAACGGCTGATCGGCGCCGAGGGTCAGGGCCTCTCGATTGCGTTCAGCGCCTTGGACTCCGGACGGCTCGGCATCGCCGCCGTGGCGACCGGCCTCGCCCAGCGCGCCTTGGACGACGCGGTGGCCTACGCCAAGGAGCGCGAGGCGTTCGGCCGCCGCATCATCGACCACCAGGGCCTCGGCTTCGTGCTGGCCGACATGGCCGCCGCCGTCGACTCCGCCCGCGCGACTTATCTCGACGCCGCCAGACGCCGCGACGCCGGCCTGCCCTATTCGCGGCAGGCCAGCGTCGCCAAGCTGGTCGCCACCGACGCCGCCATGAAGGTCACGACCGACGCGGTGCAGGTCTTCGGCGGCTACGGCTACACCCAGGATTTCCCGGTCGAGCGCTACATGCGCGAGGCCAAGATCACCCAGATCTTCGAGGGCACCAACCAGATTCAGCGTTTGGTCATCGCCAGGGACCTGGCCGGGGCGTAACCGTCACAGGCTGCCGCCGCCGCCGATCAGCCAGGGGTTGAAGGTGCAGGCCAGTTCCGTGGGGGCGGCCGGATCGAGCGCGCGCAACGCGATCGAGGTGGAGCGGGGCGAGTACATCATGGTCAGGTGGTCGGAGATGTCCTGCTCGCAACCCGCCTGCAGGGTGATGTTGTCGACCGTCGCGTCCGGTCCCGGGCGCAGGAAGGTCCAGTCGTAGGGGTTGGTGACCTCGTCGTAGCGCGAGCCGACCGCGGTGTAGGCCACCCCGGGGACGGTGTCGCCGTTGGCGTTCAGCGCCGCGTAGAACGGGGAGCCGACGGCCTGCTGGATATTGGCGAGCCCGACGAGGGGCTCGTAGAAGCCCAGGATGTTGACGCCGAGGTTGTTGATCGCGCGGCCCAGTGTGGCGATACCCATCAGCGCGGTGCCGTGGTGGGTGGCGCCGAAGGTGACCAGCTTGCCGACCTTGCCCTCGCCGCCGTCGAACTTCAGGTACCGGTTGGCCACGGTGCCGCCCTGCGAATGCCCGACGATGTCGACCTTCTCCGAACCGGTGGCCGCGCGCACCTGCTCGACGAATTCGGCGAGCTGGCGCGAGGATTCCTCCATCGGGCCGACGCCGAAGCGACCGGGCAGGATGGTGCCGAGGCCGCCGCCCTCCAGCAGCCCGGCGCGGCCGAAATTGAAGGCGAAGACGCAGTATCCGGCCCGCGCCAGCCGCGGTGACATGTAGGCGAAGGTGTCATAGGCGTTGAGCCAGCTGCCGTGCAGCAGCACCACCGGGTTCGGGTGCGCGGCGCTCGGCTTGCAATCCCACCGGTTCGCACCGGACGGCGCGGCATCCGGGTGGGTGAGCCCGTAGGCGAACGCGGCGAGCGCCGCGGTCATCTCCGGACCCTCGCCCACGGTCGCCGACGAGGTGCTCTTGGCCCAGCTCGAACCGCTGCCGGTGTCCACGATCGCCTTCGGCTGCCTGCCGTCGGCCGCCGGCGTCAGCCCGGCGGTGATGGCGTCGGCGAGTGCCTGTGCTGTCGACTCGGCGGTCCCCTCGACGGGCGGGTCCGCGATCGTCACCCCCGCGCCCGATCCCTGCGCCAGCGCCAGCCCCGCGATCATCGCGGCGCAGAACAGGGCGCGCCTGCTTCGTTGCCTCGTTGCAAACATTTTCCGTACTTCCCATCCGCTCGGCACCGCCCCCCGAATCAAAAAATGTGGCGCAGCGCACAATTGGACGGCCTCTGTGACGCGCGCCATCTCACGACGGCGGTGTTCAAAATCTAAGACCGGATGGTCTAGGTCGTCACTGCACGGCTAGACGAAGTAAATCTGTGCTCTCTTGTTGCTCGTGACAAACTTCTTGGCGGTGACGACGGATGCATTGTCGTCAACCCTGTCGTCGGCAACAATCGGGCCATGGTTGTCGCTTCACCCCCCGCCACCGGGGACCTTCCGCTGGTGTCCCGGCTGCTGACCAGGTGGCCGCAAATCGCCGAGCGGATGCTTGCCGCTGGCCTCGGCGCCACGCCGCCCGCCGCCGATCTGCCCCCTGGTCATTTCACCGCCGAGGTGCTCCCGACCATCTACGCCTGCGGCCGCGCCGTGCTGCACGCCATCGGCGAAGAGCGCGAGTTCACCAGGTCCGACGTCGCCGCCTTCGTGGTCCCGGTCGCCGAGCGGCACGCCGAGGACCGCTTCCCGCTGGCGATCCTGATCGAGGCGATCCACGGTTCCGCGCAGACGGTGCTCGCCGAGGCCTCCACGCTGGCCAGGGCCGACGAGAAGGACCAGTTGGTCGTCGTCGGCTCCCGGCTGCTCGACCTGCTGATGCACATCAACATCACCGTCGTCGAGACCTACACCGAGGTCGAGCAGTCCATCTACAACGCCGAACGTGAGGCGCGCCGCGAACTGTGCGCCGCCCTGCTGCGCGGGCTGCCCGCCGACGAACTCGCGGCCCGCGCGGACACGCCGCTTACCGATCGCTACACCGTCCTCGCCATCCATCTGCGCCCGGAGGAGCAACCCCACTCCGTCGCCGACCTGCTCGCCCGCCGCCGCATCCGCGTCCTGCTCCGCACGCTGGAAGCGCTGAGCAACGGCACCGCGCTGGTCACTTTCGACGGCACCAGCGGAATCGCCCTGCTACCCAACCACTCCGAAGCCGCGGGTGCGGATGCGGCGCGCCATCGCGGTCTCGCCACCGAGCTGGCCGACAAGTTCGGCACCCCGGTGTATCTGGCCGAGTGTCACAGCGTGCCGCGTGCCGACGTGCCCAGCTTCGCGGAGCAGGCCGCCGAGGTGGCGAGTCTCGCCCGTCTGCTCAACCGTCCGACCGGCCGCTACCAGCTCGACGATCTGCTGCTCGAGTACCAGCTCACCAGGCCGGGCCCGGCGCGCGACCGGCTGGCCCAGCGCATCGCCCCGCTGCTGCGCAACCCGCACCTGCTCGAGGCGCTGGAGGCCCACCTCGAGTACGGCTCGGACCGCAAGGCCGCGGCCGCGCGCCTGCACGTGCACCCCAATACGTTCAGCTACCGGCTGCGCCGCATCGCCGAGCTCACCGGCATCGATCCCGCCGAACCCACCAACTCCCGGATGCTCGCCGCGGCGCTCACCATCCATCAGCTCTATCCGGCGAGCGACCACCCCTGACCTGTCACCGGCTCGCGATGGCCTTCTGCCGGTACATCGCGGTGTCGGCGTCGTGCAGGATCTCGGTGGCGGTGCGCGGATCACCCTGCACGATCGGGGCGACTCCGATCGAGGCGTGCACCGCGAGCCGATGTCCTTGGGCGACAATCGGTTCGGCGACCGAGGCGGCGAGCCGCCGGATGATCGGCTCCGGGCCCATCTCGCGTCCGCACAGCAGGATCAGGAACTCGTCGCCGCCGAGCCTGCCGACCAGATCGCCACGACGCACCGCGCGCAGCAGGCGCTGCGACACGACCTGCAGGACGACGTCGCCGACGACGTGTCCGTGCCCGTCGTTGATGGCCTTGAACCCGTCGAGGTCGACGAACAGCACGGCCGACAGCGGGCCGCCCGGTGGATGGGCCAGGGCTGAGTCGAGCGCGGACAGGATGGTGATCCGGTTGAGCAGCCCGGTCAGCCCGTCGTGGGTGGCCTGGTACTGCAGTTCGCGCTGGCTGGCGCGGGTGGCGGTGATGTCGGTGAACGAGCTCACCACCGGCGATCTCCGGTCGGCCGGATCGAGCAGCCTGCAGCTGCCCGTCAGCCAGCGCCGGTGATGGTCGGTGCCGTCGACGCCGAAGACGAAGCGGGTGACCGGCTCGCCGGTCGCCATGGTGCGCGCGACCGGATGCCGGGTCGCGGGCAGCGGCACGCCGTCGGTGTCGACCATGCGCAGCGGTAGCGTGTCGAACCGCGCGCCGACGAGTTGTCCACCGCGACAACCGAATATGCGCAGCGCGGCCGGGTTGATCGTTTCGATCATGCCCTGCCTGCTGATCACCACGACGCCTTCTTCCAGTTGCGAGACGATCGCGGTGAAGTGCTGCTCGGCCCGGCGCTGGGCCTGCTCGGCCGCGTGCTGCGCGCTCAGATCGTGCAGCACCACCTGGTACGCGCGCCTGCCCTGCCAGATGGTGAGCACCGAGACGGTCTGCACCGGGATGCGGACGCCGTCGGCGCGCAGCAAGGTGAGCACGGCTCGCTTGGACGCGTCGCCGGTGCGACGCAAGCCGTCGATCCGCGCCAGCGTAGAGGCGACCGAGTCGGGTGCGATGAAATCGCTGACCGGGCGTCCGACGATCTCCTCCGCCGACCTGGCCGCCAATAGGCGTACCCCGGCCGGGTTGAGATACACGACGACGCCGCTTTCGTGCACGCAGATGGCGTCGGGAGAGTGTTCGACCAGCGAACGGTACCGCTCGGCCGCCTGCTCCGGATCGCCCACCATGGTCTTGTTCTCGTCCATGCGAATCCCCGTTCGACGAACGACGCGCGGTCGGTGTCCACATTGCCTTGGAACCCCGTCGGGTCCGGCGATCGCCCACCCTGCCGCGATCCGAACGAGGTAACGGTGCTGCCATCCACTAGCCGAGAGCGAGATTATGAGACTAGTTGGTATTGAAGGTCAAGGATACCGCCTGCGGTTAATGAACAGCAATCACCGAGCTCGCGTCGCGGCGTTCGGCCTGCGCGCTGTTCAACCTCGTCGACAGGGCTCGTCGGCACACCGGTAAGCTCGCCGCGTTGCAGCAACCCCTTGATCTATCAGTACGACAGAGCAGATCGCTTGTGGCGCATGGCTTGGTCGCGTGGGTGTGTACGGCCGCCGGGCGCTCAGTTCCGAACGCAAGATCGCAATCGTTGGCCGATCAGAACCAGGGCTCCTACATGACCAATACGACCACCCAGGCTCCGGCGCCAGCGCCTGACCTGGCGGCCGAGGCAGGCACGCAGCTGTCGCATCGGCAGATTCTCACCATCCTTTCCGGCCTGCTGCTCGGCATTTTCCTCGCCGCGCTGGACCAGAACATCGTGAGCGTCGCGATCGTGCCGATCGCCAACAGCCTGCACGGATTCGACGAACAGGCGTGGGCGACAACGGCATACCTGATCACCGCGACCATCAGCACGCCGCTCTACGGCAAACTCGCCGATATCTACGGCCGTAAACCGTGGTACCTCACCGCGATCGGGCTTTTCGTGGCCGGTTCGGTGGCCTGTACCTTCGCCACCTCCATGTACGAGCTGGCCGCGTTCCGCGCGTTCCAAGGCCTCGGCGCGGGCGGCTTGATGTCGCTGGCCTTCACCATCGTCGGCGATATCGTCCCGGCCCGCGAAAGGGTCAGGTACCAAGGCTATTTCATGGTGGTGTTCGGCTCGTCCACCGTGCTCGGGCCGGTGCTCGGCGGGCTGTTCTCCGGCTACGACCAGCTCGCGGGCCTGGAGGGCTGGCGCTGGGTGTTCCTGGTGAACGTGCCCATCGGCGTGCTCGCCTTCCTGGTGGTCGCCAAGGTACTCGACGTGCCGCATCAGCGGCAGCGCCACCGCATCGACTGGTTCGGCGCGCTGACCCTGACCGTGTGCGTGGTGCCGCTGCTGATCGTCGCCGAACAGGGCAGGGAATGGGGCTGGAGCTCGGATCGGGCGCTGGTCTGCTACGGCATCGGCGTGGCCGGTCTCGTGCTGTTCGTGCTGGTGGAATTCCTGATGAAGGACGCGGCGCTGATCCCGCTGCGATTGTTCCGCAACTCCACCTTCAGCGTGTCCATCGTGGGCGGCTTCATCGTCGGCATCGCGATGTTCGGCGCGATCGTGCTGGTACCGCTGTATTTCCAAGTGGTGCGCGGATATTCGCCGACCAAGGCGGGCCTGCTGATGCTGCCGCTGGTGGTCGGGATCATGGTCGGCTCGCAGATCGCCGGGATCGTCACCAAGCTCACCGGCAAGTACAAGATCCTGCCCGTGGTGGGTTGCTTCCTGATCGCGCTCGGCTCGGCGTTGCACGGCGGGGTGCGCTACGACAGCCCGCTGTGGGAGCCGCTGCTGTACGGCGGGGTGATCGGCTGCGGGCTCGGCGCCTGCATGCAGACGCTGATCATCGCCGCGCAGAACGCGGGTCCGCGCACCGATATGGGGGTGTCGACCGCGGCGGCCACCTTCTTTCGTCAGATGGGCGGCACCCTCGGCGTCGCGATCTTCCTGACCATCCTGTTCAACCTGCTGCCCGGCCGGATCGTCGACGCCTTCGGCGGGCAGCTGCCGGAGGGCTTCGACACCGCCCGGCTCGGGGAATTGCAAAGCAACACAGGGGAACTCGCCGCCATGCCCGCGGATCTGCGGGTGCCGATCCTGGTCGGCTTCACCGACTCCATGCAGGGCGTGTTCAACGTCGCGGCGGCGGTGGCGGTGCTCGCGGGCGTGGTGCTGATGTTCATGAAAGAGATTCCGCTGCAAGACGATCCGATCGTGCCCGCAGGCGGGCCGGACGGCGCGTCGAGCTGGGAGGAGTCACAGGTGTGGGCGGGCGCCGCGGAGGTCTTCTCCGAACCGGAGCCGGTGCTCGCCGCCGCGGCCGAGCGCTCGCTGTTCGGCCGCATCCAGCACGAGGACGGGCATCCGGTGCCCGACGCGGCGCTGACGTTGATCGACAAGGTCGGGCGTCAGGTCGCCAGGGTGGCGGGCGACACGAACGGCGCCTACTCCATCGACGTGCCCGATGCCAGCACCTACGTGCTGATCGCGGCCGCGGCGGGACACCAGCCGACGGCGGTCAGCATCGTCGCGGGCTCCTGGCCGCAGGAACTCGACCTGAAGCTGATGGGCTCGGGAGCCGTCTCCGGGAGGGTCGGATCCGCGGGCAGCGGCAAACCGCTCGGTGGCGCCACCGTCACGCTGACCGATCGGCACGGCGAGGTCGTCGGGGCCGCGATTACCGCGGACGACGGCGCCTACGTGTGCCGCGGGGTGGTCTCGGGCATCTACACGATGGTCGCGCTCGCCGAGCACATGCGTCCGCACGCGACGACGCTCACCGTGCCGGACAGCGGCTTGCTGCGGCACGACATCGACATGGAACCGAACGCGGTGCTGGCCGGATCGGCGCTCGCCGACGGCCGGGTGGTGCCGGACGTGCAGATCATGCTGCTGGACATGGCGGGCGATCTGACCGCGACGGCGCGCACCGGCACCGACGGCCGCTACGTCGTGACCGATCTGGCCGAGGGGCAGTACACCGTGGTCGCGCGCGGATATCCACCGGTGACCAGCAAGGTGACCGTGTCCGGCGGCGAGGCCGTGCACGATGTGCGGCTCGGCTACGGCCGCGACGGCGAGGACTGAGCGCGACCGGTCAGTTCGCGGGTTCGGAGCGCCACGCCGGATCGCCGCCGCGGCTCACCTCGTAGCCGAGCAGGCGTTCGGCCTCCTCGATGCCGCCTTGGAGGTCGCCGACCGCGTTCATCTTCGACAGGTCG
>NZ_BDBP01000138.1 GCF_001613045.1 Nocardia lijiangensis NBRC 108240
GTGGCCGTGGTGCCCGCGCTCACCGCGGCGGAGGCCGCCGCGCACGGCGTGCGCGCGCTGCCGATCGTCGAGCCGGAACTGCGCGGGCAACTCGCACTGGTCTGGCGCACCGATCATCCCGCGGCGCCGGCCACCAAGGTGCTCCTCGGCCAGCTTCGAATCGCACTCGGCGATCGTTCGGGCACTCGCCCATGATCGCGGGCGGAGTGGCCGAAGAATGGCGGCCGGCAATTCCGCGACGCGACCCGCATGGGTGCCGCACTCACCATTCCTCCGGCACTATCGACGGAAGTGCCCACTCCGGCCACGGCTTCCATCTACACTGGTCAACGCCCTTGTCAGGGCAAGTTGAACCTCAAATTTCCTGCATTCCCCGTCAGTGGAAAACAAACCGGGAGCCCGAATCGAATACGCCGGTAAGTCGTCTGGACACAAAGTGATTTGAAGAGGGATCATATTCCTTATCCGGTGCCGTTCGTCGGGGGAACGTCAAAGGAAATCGGCAATCATGGATTGGAGTCCAATGTTTATCAAGAAACTGGTGGCTACCGCATTCATGGCCATCGCGGCCACCGGCATAGCCACCGCTACCGGACACGGGGAGTCCGGTCTGGCGGACGTCAGCTTCAGCGGCACGGACGGCGCCGTCGGCTACACGGCGACACTCGCGGCCGATCACTCGAGTGCCTTGGTGAATCTCGCCTCCGGCAAGTTCGCCATCACACCCGACGCGGTCACGGTTCTCGCGAACGACGGCACGGTCGTCGGCGCCATCCCGACGACGTTCGGGCAGTTCGCCGTCGCACCCGCGCTCAATGCCACAGGCACTCAGCTGTCGCTGACCCCGATCGGCGGACCGACGAACGAGGCGGTCCTCTCCCAGGATCTGCCCGGCGTGCACCAGGCCTTGGGACCGATTTCGGTCGCCGTCGGCGGCGCCATCGGCTGCCTGGTCGGTGTCGCGATCGGGATCTGGTTCTTCCTGGTCGGAGCCATCCCCGGATGCATCATCGGCGCAGCCTTCGGCGCCGCCCTCGGCTTCTTCTCGCCGTTCCCGTGATCGGTCACCGAGCGGAAGCAGTCGATAGACACTGACACATCGGGCCGGGCGCCCCTTCGGACGCCCGGCCCACTGCTGTCGCGGCTCAGAGCAACCGCGACAGGAATGCCTTGGTGCGTTCGTGTTTCGGATCGGCGAGCACCTCGCGCGGCACGCCGGCCTCCACCACCACGCCGCCGTCCATGAACACCAGCTGGTCGGCGACCTCGCGGGCGAAGCCCATCTCGTGCGTCACCACCACCATGGTCATGCCGCTCTCGGCGAGTTCGCGCATCACCTGCAGCACCTCGCCGACCAGTTCCGGATCCAGCGCCGAGGTCGGCTCGTCGAACAGCATCAGCTTCGGATCCATGGCCAGTGCCCTGGCAATCGCGACTCGCTGCTGCTGACCGCCGGACAGCTGGGCGGGATAGGCATTGGCTTTGTCGCCCATGCCCACCCGCTCGAGCAGTTCGTGCGCGCGGGCCACGGCGTCGGCCTTGCGCACCTTCTTCACCTGCGTCGGCGCCTCGATGATGTTCTCCAGCGCCGTCCGATGCGGGAACAGGTTGAAGTGCTGGAACACCATGCCGATATCGCGGCGCTGCTTGGCCGCATCGCGCGGGTGCAGTTCGTAGAGCTTGTCGCCCTTCTGCCGATACCCGACGAGTTCGCCGTCCACGTACAGCCTGCCCGCGTTCACCTGCTCAAGGTGGTTGATGCAGCGCAGGAAGGTGGACTTGCCGGAACCGGAAGGGCCGATCAGGCACAGCACCTCACCGCGCGCCACCTCCAGCGAGATGCCTTTGAGCACCTGTAGCGCGCCGAAGTTCTTGCACACCCGGTCCGCGACGATCATTCGCGGGGCCGCGTCCTTGTCCATGGAGACCGTCATTTCGCCTTCACCACGCTCTGCGCGTCGGCCAGTTGCTGCAACTGCTTGGCGGTCAGCTGCCGGGACGCGCCGCGCGAGTAGTACCGCTCCAGATAGAACTGACCCACCATCAGCACGCTGGTGATGGCCAGGTACCAGGTCGCGGTGACCAGCAGCAGCGGGATCGGCTGGAAGTTCACGCCGTAGATGTCGCGGGCCCGTCCGAACAGGTCCGTGCTCAACGGGATCGCGGTCACCAGCGAGGTGGTCTTCAGCATGCCGATGAGCTCGTTGCCGGTCGGCGGGATGATCACCCGCATGGCCTGCGGCAGCACGGTGCGCCGCATGGTCTGGGTCCAGGACATGCCGAGCGCGACCGACGCCTCGCGCTGCCCCTCGCCCACGGAATTGATACCCGCGCGGACGATCTCCGCCATGTACGCGGCCTCGTTGAGGCCGAGGCCGATGACGGCGAAGGTGAACGCCGCCTGCAGCTCCTGCACGTCGAGCTCGAAGAACTGCGGCCCGAACGGCACGCCGAGGTGGATCTGCTGATACAGCGAGGGCACCAGGCCCCAGAACACCAGCTGCACGAAAATCGGTGTGCCGCGGAAGATCCAGAGATACACCCAGGCGGCGGAGCGCAGCACCGGGTTCGGCGAGAGGCGCATCACCGCGAGCACGGTGCCGAGGACGATCGCGATGGCCATCGCCAGCACGGTCAGCTCGAGCGTGACGACCGCGCCCGCCACGATCCTGCTGTCGAACAGGTACTTCCAGTAGGTGTCCCACTTGTAGGCGTCATTGGTGGCGGCGCCGTAGACGAACAGCCCGAGCAGCACCAGGATGACGGCCGCGGCGATCCAGCGGCCCGGCCTGCGCAGCGGAACCGCTTTGATCGGCTCCGGCTCGGCCGGCGCCGCGACGCCGCCGGGCCCGGGATCTCCGGGCACGGCGGTGGTGTCGGTGTCGGACATGGGTCAGCTCACGGCCCCGTTGACGACCGATTCGGTGATCGCGCCGTCCTGCACGCCCCAGTTCTGGGTGATCTGCTTGTACTGGCCGTTCTTGATGAGGTGGTTGACCGCGGCCTGCAGAACCTTGGCCAGCGGCGAGCCCTTCGGCACCGCCCAGCCGTAGGGCGCGGAGTCGAACACCGGGCCGGCGGTCTCGATCTTGCCGCTGCTCTGCTTGATGGCGTACGCGGTCACCGGCGAGTCGGCCGACATCGCGTCGACCTGGCCGAGCACCAGCGCGTTGGTCGCGGCGCTCTGCTCGTCGAACGGCTTGATGTCGATGGCGGGCTTGCCTTCCGCGACGCACTTGGCGCTCTTGGCGGGCACCTCGTCGGTGTGCTCGACCGTGGTGGCCTGCACGGCGACCTTCTTGCCACAGGCGTTGTTCGGGTCGACCGGCTTGCCGGACTGCTGGGCCCACTGGATGCCCGCGCTGAAGTAGGTGGTGAAGTCGACCTGCTGCTCGCGTTCCTTGGAGTCGGTGATCGAGGACATGCCGACGTCGTAGGTGCCCGCCTGGATCGCCGGAATGATCTTCTCGAAGGCCGACTCGACGTACTCGGCCTTGATGCCCAGCACGGAGGTGACGGCGTCCATCAGGTCCACGTCGAAGCCGACGATCTTGCCGCTGGCGTCCTTGTACTCGTTGGGCTGATACGGCACGTTCACGCCGATGACCAGCTTGCCGGACTGCTTGACCTTGTCGGGTAGTTGATCGGCGATTTCGGCGACCTTGTCCACCTGTACCTTGGACACCGCCGGTCCGGTCTCTTCGGTGTTGGTGGTACAGCCCGCCAGCACGAGTGCGGCGCCGGTGAGCGCGCACATCGCTCGCAGGGCGCGCCTGCCAGGCTTGGATCGATCAGACACAGCAGCCCTCCACATTTCGGTTACAAGAAACCCGGGTGTTACCACCCGTTTGGCAATCTAAGCGACCGAGACGTTTCGTGCTGGACAGTAATGGAATTCCACATCGGCTCGTTGTGGACTCCACTCGGTACAGGTTGCCGGTGCGCCGACGGGACACCATACTCTCGCACCTCACAACCGGACCGTGTGGGTTGCCATCTAATTGCCACCTTCCTGCCGCAGGTCCACCGGCACGTCGCCGCAACCTCCAACCGGAGCCGGGGGACGCCTCCATCAGCACCGACACCTGCGCCACGCATCGCCGGACGGCCGCGTCCGCACTCCCGAGAAACGGTCGCAGCGCGGCATCGCTGAACGTTAACCATTCCGAAGCCGCGCCGATCGCCACCGGCCCGCGGGGAGTCCGAGCCTCGAGCACGGCGCTCAGCGCGTCTCGCACGACACGCGGCCGATCGACCACGCAGGGAAAGAATTTGCGGCACACAAGTTTTCGCGCGCCGCCTGCGGCGCGCAGTTCCGGTCGGGCCTCAGGCGCCGAAGCGCTCGCTCTCGTATCACCGCACTCGGCGCCGGAGATATCCGAATCGCTCTACACTGGGCGCGTGCGTGTTCGACGGCTGATCGCCCTGTCCTTTATCACCCTGCTCGCCCCGCTCGGTGTGGCTGCCTGCACCGTGGAGGGTGCGGGCACCAAGTCCGAATGCAACGTCGGCGGGTGCACCGTGACCTTCGACCGCGGCGTGAACGCCAAGGCGAACATTCTCGGTGTGGACGCGGAACTCGTTGCCGTGAACGGGAACACCGTCACCCTGAAGATCGGCGGCCAGCAGGTCGACGTCCCGGTCGGCGAGACACAGCCCGCCGAGGGGCTGAACGTCACGGTGCAGGAGGTCACCGACCAGAAGGTCGTCGTCAAGCTCGCCACCGGCTTGTAGGGCAACTGACGCCGCGGGCCGAGGTGGTTCAGCGGCGGTGCACCCGGGCGCACACCTGCTCGGTGAACTCGCCGGTCGAGGCCTGACCACCCAGATCCGCGGTCGCGATGCCCGCCGCGAAGGTCGCCGCCACCGCACGCTCGATGCGATCCGCCGCGGAGTGCAGCGCGGAGTCCGCATCGCGAGTCCCCAGCCAGCGCAGCAGCATCGCCGCGGACAGCTGCAACGCGACCGGATTGGCGCGGTTGTGCCCGGCCAGAGTCGGTGCGGCGCCGTGCACCGCCTGCGCCATCGCGCGAGTCGCCGAGCAGTTCAGCGAGGCGGCCATCCCCAGCGAACCGCTCAGTTCGCCCGCCAGATCGGACAGGATGTCGCCGAACAGATTCTCGGTGACCAGCACATCGAAGTCGCCCGCGGCGCGGACCAGATGCGCGGCCGTCGCGTCCACGTGCTCGTCGTCCACCTCGACGCCTGGGTAGGCGCGCGCCACGTCGTAGCAGACATCGCGGAACAGGCCCATGGTCATCGGCAGCACATTCGCCTTGTGCACGATGGTCACCCGTTTGCGGCGCGTCGCGGCCAGGCGGAAGGCCTCGTGCGCGATCAGTTCGCAGGCGCGCCGGGTCACCACGGCGACGGCCATCGCCATGTCGCGGGTCGGCTTGAACTCGCCCGACCCGGCGAACATATTGCGGTCGGCGTAGAACCCTTCGCTGTTCTCGCGCACGATCACCAGGTCGATGTCCGGCGCGGCCGAGCGCACGCCCGCGAACGCGCGGGCCGGGCGGATGTTCGCGTACAGGCCGAACTGCTTGCGGATCGCACCGCCCGGCGCCACCGCGCCGCGATGCTCGGGCGGATAGGACGCGTTGTCGTGCGGTCCGAGGATCCAGGCGTCGAGTTCCTCGAGTCCGCGCAGCGTGTGGTCGGGCAGCGCGGCGCCGAACTCCTCGATGGCGCGATGACCCATCGGCAACTGCACCCACTTCACCGCGGCCGCACCCGCCGCGGCCAGTGCCTCGTCGACGACCGCCCTGGTCGCGCGCACCACCTCGGGACCGATCCCGTCGCCCTCGATCAGCCCTACTCGCACCGCTGTACCCTACTCACCTCGTTCACCGGGCAATCCTTTCGCCGACGCCTCGCCGCACCGGAACCGGCCCGCGGTCCCCGGCTGTGCGGCTACGTTGAGAAGATCATGGTGCAGTCGGTCGAATTGCTGGTGGACGACGCGGCCGAGGCGGAGATTCGGCGGCAGTGGACGCTGCTCGCCGAGGCCGGGCTGCCCAGTGTCACGCCCAAGGCGATCGAGACCCACCGCCCGCACATCACGATCGCGGTGGCCAGGCAGATCTGGCCGCGCATCGACCACGCCCTCGACGAGCTGATCTTCCGCCCGTTCCCGGTGCGGCTCGGCGGCGTGCTGGTGTTCGGGGCACGACACCCGATCCTGGTGCGGCTGGTTGTGCCCTCCGAGCAGCTGCTCACGCTGCAGCGGCGGGTGTACGACATCGTGTCGCCGTGTCCGGGCGCGCCCGCCAACCTGCGTCCGGACGCCTGGACGCCGCATATCACGCTGGCCCGGCGGGTACCGGTCCGCCTGCTCGGTGACGCGGTGCACGCCGTAGCCGCCGATCGTGATTTCCCCACCACGATCACGGGTATTCGGCGGTGGGACGGCGACCAGCGACGGGAGTGGCCGGTCGGCCGTGGAAGATAAGAGACGAGCCCGGCGTTACAGCTGGCAACATTCGACACGAGAGGACGTCATGGCCACCCAGACGCTGACCCAGCAGAATTTCGACGAGGTAGTCACCGGAAACGACGTGGTACTCGTCGATTTCTGGGCCGAGTGGTGCGGCCCGTGCAAGAGCTTCGCGCCGACCTTCGAGGCCTCCTCGACCAAGCATCCCGACGTCGTGCACGGCAAGGTCGACACCGAATCCGAGCAGGGTCTCGCGGCCGCCGCGAACATCCGCTCCATCCCGACCATCATGGCCTTCCGCGAGGGTGTTCTGGTCTTCGCGCAGCCGGGCGCGCTGCCGCCCGCCGCGCTCGAGGATCTGGTCACCCAGGTGAAGGCCCTCGACATGGACGAGGTCCGCAAGCAGCTCGCCGAGCAGCAGGCCGCTTCGGAATAAGACAGACGCACCGGGCCGGGCACCCTGCGAGGGTGCCCGGCCCGTCGTGTGTTTCAGGAACCGAGTCGGTTGATCCCGGAAATCATTGCGCGAACGATGGATTCGGCGCCGTCGCCGGAGAGCGCCGCACCCCATCCGCGCTTGCCGTCGAGCTCGCACCAGACGAAGGTCGCGGTGCCGTCGGCGGTGCGGCGCTGGTGGAACTGCAGGATCTCCACCGGGTAGCCCTCGTCGTAGAGGGCCGAGGTGAGCGCGGCGACCGGGCTTCCGGTGGTCGCCACCGTGCGCAGGTGGCCGGCGAACTCGAGGGTCGCGGTGCACTCGGCGTCGCGGTGGCCGGCGGCGTATTCGCTGAGCCGGACCGGGCCGGTGTGCCCGCAGTAGCAGTCGTAGAATTCCGCCGGGCTCATCCCGGCGGCTTCCGCGCGCAGTCCCTTGGGTGCGGCGGCGATGAATGTCTTGGTATCAAGAGTGAGCATGGTCATTGTGGGGTAGGTCTTCCCGAAAATGTCGGCGGAGGGGACCAGCGTCAACACATCATCAGCCCGCAGCGAGGGGGCCGGTCCGAATCAGACCCCGCTACGGCGGGTTACTACGAGAAGTCGCGCCTGCGCCACCGCGGTAAGCGGAATTAGCGCAACGCGGTCGCGGTCTGCGACACGGAGCGCTGCGCTGTGGCAGTCGGCGGGATTCGGCACGGCATCGAGAATAGGCAGTCCGAAGCCCGATAGCAACCTTTTCGCGCCCCCGTTTCTCCTACTCGTGGGTATCATCGCCGCAGCTCACACCGCACGCGGCGCGGGTAACGTTGTGGCATGGGTCTCCTCGCCATGACCATCCCCGGACTCGCCATGCTCCTGATCCTGGTCGCCTTCGCCGAAGTCCTCTGGAACCGCCTCACCGGCAGCCGTTTTCTGCCGTGGACCAAGCGCCGCGGAGGCCATCCCGTCGCCGCCACCGGCTTCGAAGAGGTGGCCGCGGCCTTCCAGGGCTCCAAGCACTTCGAGTTCGAACAGCGCCAGACGACCCTCATGCACCGGGAGACGAAGTCCGACGGCGCTCCCCCGCGGGACGAGGTGGACCTGAGCACCGGCGCGGCCCGGCTGGTCCGCAGGTCACCGTCGCCACCGGCCGCCTGACCTGCACCACCCTCCGGGTGCCCGACCCTCCCCGTACCGCACAACGCTTTCGGTGACGTCAGCGCTGAGATCCCCGAGGTCGCCAGTGGCACAATATGTTTCGTCGCACAGCAGACGCACGACACGGCCGGGGCCCCGATGATCCGGAATCCGCGGCCGCCCGTGCGCGCCTCGGTCTCAGCCCGCCATGACGGGGATCGCGACCGGCGCCGGATCCGACGCGGTGGCGCGATCCAGGCCGCGGCGGTCGTAGAGGTGGGTGGCGAGGACTCCGAGGACCAGGCCGATGGCCAGGCCGAGCAGCGTCATCCAGAGACCTTGGCCGAGACCGGCTTCGGCGTGGGCATCGAAGAAGAGGATGGCGCGCACGGCCAGATAGATCTGGTGCATGGGTTCGAAGGCCGCCAGATTCGAGATGTAGGAGGGCGTGGCTTCCAGCGGAACGGTGGCCGCCGACGAGGGCAGGCCGAGCACCACGAACAGGATCAGGTTCACCAGCAGTCCCGCGGTGCCGAAGGCGGCGAGCACGGCGAGCGCGGTGAAACCGACGGCGATGATGGCCAGGCTGCCGTACAGCCACAGCAATAGTCCGTTGCCCAGCGGGACGCCCAAAGCCGCTGCGACGCCGAGGAATATCGCGGACAGAATGGGCGCCGCGGTGGCGATGACGCCCCACTTGATCAGCAGGGTGCGCAGGCGCGAGACGCCCGCGGCGGGCGGATGCACGAACCAGGGGCCGTACTCGGTCGGCGTGAAGCCGAGCACCGAATCGATGAGCGTGTGGATCATCATGGCGCCGGTGAATCCGGCGAGCAGCAGGATCAGGGTGTAGAAGAACGCGACGAGACCCTGGCCCGCGCCGTCGTCCATGGGCCGGTAGGGCGCCGTGACGACCTGCACCGGGTCGGTCAGCAGAAGCCTTGCGGCGCCGCTCATCTCGGCTGGCGTGCCCTGCGCGAGCGCGGCATTCACCTGATCGGTCAGGTTCTTGCCGACGGTCTCGTTCACCTGCGTCAGCGCGCGGTCGGCGATGCGCTGCATGATGCCGGTGGTGTAGGGCCCGACACGCGGATTCGTCTGCACCGTGATGACCGGTCGCTCGATCTCGCCGGGCACCACCGCGCCCGCGCCGAGGATGGCGAGGCGCTTGGTGAAGTCCGAGGGGATGACGATGGCGCCGTACACCTCGCCGTTCTGCAGCTGGGTGCGCGCCTCGGCGATGCCGACGACGCGCAGATCGATGCTGTCCGAAGGGATCCCGGCCACCAGCGCATCGGTGACCTGAGCGCCGACGTTCGCGGGCTTGCCGTCGAGCGTGTCGCCAACATCCTGATTGACCAGTGCGACAGGAAAGTCGTGCAGATTCTTCTCGGTATTGCTGGCGTAGCCGAGGTACATGGTGGCAAGCAGCGCCGCGAACACCATCAGCACCGCAATCGGGGCGGTGAAGGTCCGAACCGTCATACGGCAAATGTAGTCAGTGCCTACAAAGTAGGCAACGCCTACATCTTGTTATCCTGCATACACCATGCCGATCACCCGAACCCGCTCCTACCATCACGGAGACCTCCGCGCCGAACTGTTGCAGCGCGCCGAGGCGACCCTGCGGGAATCCGGTGTCGACGGCCTGTCGCTGCGGCAATTGGCCCGCGACGTCGGCGTCAGTCACGCCGCACCGACCCGCCATTTCAAGGACAAGCAAGCGCTGCTCGACGCGCTGGCGGTGTCGGGGTTCGAGCAGCTGGGCGCCGCGCTCGAGAAGACAGCGGCCTGCGACGGGGTCGGCGGCCGTATCCGCGAGATGGCGCAGACCTACCTGCGCTTCGCCACCGAGAACTCGGCCCTGCTCGAGCTGATGTTCGCCCGCAGGCACAGCCCCGCCGCGGCGGAAGCGGTGACCGAGGCGGTGGACCGGGCCTTCGCGGCGCCGGTCGCGCTGATCGCGGACGCCCAGGCACGCGGCGAGGTGATCGCGGGCGAACCCCGGCGCATCGCCCTGTCGGCCGTCGCCGTCCTGCAAGGTCTGGCCACGTTCATCGGCTCCGGCGTGATCGACGCCGACACCGCCCACGAACTGCTCGACGAGACGACCGGCTACATGCTGGACGGACTGCGCCCGCGCCGGTAGCGCCGCCGCCCACCGGTGCTTCCACACACCGCGCACACGCCTCACATAGCCGGTGCTTGCGTGAGGCGTGCGGCGGGTGTGTGGGGCCGGAAGATCAGTGCGCGGCGGAATCCCAGCTGCGCCCGGTGCCGACCGACACGTCCAGCGGCACCGACAGGTCGATCGCGGCGGACATCTGTTCGCGGGCCATCCGTTCCAGCGGCTCGCGCTCGCCCTCGGCGACCTCGAAGACGAGCTCGTCGTGGATCTGCAGCAGCATCCGCGAGCGCAGGCCCGCCTCGCGAATCGCGTTGTGCACGTTGATCATCGCCACCTTGATGATGTCGGCGGCGGTGCCCTGGATGGGCGCGTTGAGCGCCATCCGCTCGGCGGCCTCGCGGCGCTGCCGGTTGCTGGAATCCAGGTCGGGCAGGTAGCGACGGCGACCGAAGAGCGTCTCGGTGTAGCCGACCTTGCGGGCTTGCTCGACGACCTCGTACAGGTAGTCGCGAATGCGGCCGAAGCGGGAGAAGTAGATGTCCATCTGCTCCTTCGCCTCGGTGGTGCTGATCTTCAGCTGCGCCGAGAGACCGTAGGAGCTCAAGCCGTAGGCGAGACCGTACGACATCGCCTTGATGCGCCTGCGCAGTTCCGGGCTCACCTCGGAGATGGGGATGTCGAACGCCTTGGACGCGACGAAGCTGTGCAGATCCTCCCCGGAGTTGAACGCCTCGATCAGGCCCTCGTCGCCGGACAGATGCGCCATGATCCGCATCTCGATCTGGCTGTAGTCGGCGGTCATCAGCTCGGCGTATCCGGCGCCGACCACGAAGGTGTCGCGGATCTGGCGTCCGGTGTCGGTGCGAATCGGGATGTTCTGCAGGTTCGGCTCGGTCGAGGAGAGGCGCCCGGTGGCCGCGATGGTCTGGTTGAACGTGGTGTGGATGCGGCCGTCCTCGGCGACGGACTTCAGCAGGCCGTCCACCGTCACCTTCAGCCGGGTGGCGTCACGATGCGCGAGCAGGTGCTCGAGGAAGGGGTGCTGGGTCTTCTCGAACAACGATTCCAGCGCATCGGCGTCGGTGGTGTAGCCGGTCTTGGTGCGCTTGGTCTTGGGCATGTCGAGCTCGTCGAACAGCACCACCTGCAGCTGCTTGGGCGAGCCGAGGTTGATCTGCTTGCCGATCACGCCGTAGGCCGCCTCGGCCGCCTCGCTCACCTTGTCGGCGAACTGGCGTTGCAGCGTCTCCAGCTGCTCGACGTCGACCGCGATGCCCGCGTCCTCCAGGGTGGACAGCACGCCGAGCAGCGGCAGTTCCATGTCGGTGAGCAGTGCGGTGGACTCGATCTGCTGGAGCTCGGTGTCCAGGGCGGCGGCCAGGTCGAGCACCGCGCGGGCGCGCAGCATCTCGGTCTGCGCCAGCTCGGCCTCGACGGTGTCCTCGTCGTCCAGCAGCGACAGCTGCGGTGTCACGTCGGTCTCGGCGCGCAGCTCGCGGTGCAGGTAGCGCAGCGAGAGGTCGTCGAGGTTGAAGCTGCGCTGACCGGGCCGGACCAGGTAGGCCGCCAGCGCGGTGTCGCTGGTCAGTCCCGCCAGGGTCCAGCCGCGTCCGCGCAGCGCGTGCCCGGCCGACTTGGCCTCGTGCAGCGCCTTGAACACCGCGGCATCGGCGAGCCAGGCGCCGAGCGCGGCCTCGTCCTCGGGAGCCAGCACGGTGACATCGATGTAGCCGCTCTCACCGTCGGCGGCCGCGATCGCCAGCGCCTTCACGTCGCCGTTGCCGGGAGTGCTCGTGCCGACCACCGAAACACCGTGCCGGACACCGGCTTTCGCGTGCTCGGCGAGCCATTCGGCGACCGCGCCGACGGCCAGCGCGCCGCCGGAGATCTCGAAACCGGACTCGGCCTCCGGTTCCGGCGAGCCCAGGGTCTCGAACAGCCGGTCGCGCAGCACCCGGAATTCCAGGTCGTCGAAGAGCTGGTGGATCTTCTCCCGATCCCACGGCGCCTGCGCCAGCTGGTCGGGGGTGTAGGGCAGCGGCACGTCCTTGACCATCTCGGTGAGCTGCCGGTTGAGCACCACGCTGCTCAGGTTGGCCCGCAGCGCGTCGCCCACCTTGCCCTTCACCTGGTCCACCTTCTCCACCAGGGTGGCCAGATCGCCGTACTCGCGAATCCACTTGGCGGCGGTCTTCTCCCCCACGCCGGGGATACCGGGCAGGTTGTCGCTCGGGTCGCCGCGCAGTGCCGCGTAGTCCGGGTACTGGATCGGGGTGAGGCCGTACTTGGCCACCACCTCGTCCGGGGTGAACCGGGTCAGATCCGAGACGCCCTTGCGCGGATACAGCACGGTGACCTCGTCGTTGACCAGCTGGATCGAGTCGCGGTCACCGCTGACGATGAGGACGCGGAACCCCTCGGCCTGGGCCTGGGTAGTGATGGTGGCGATCACGTCGTCGGCCTCGAAGCCATCGATCGCCATCACCGGGATGCCGAGCGCGCCGAGCACGTCCTTGGTGAGCTCCACCTGGCCGCGGAACTCGTCCGGCGTCTGGCTGCGGTTGGCCTTGTACTCCGGGTAGGCCTCGGTGCGGAAGGTCTTGCGGGACACGTCGAACGCCGCGGCGACGTGGCTCGGCTTCTCGTCGCGTAGCAGGTTGATGAGCATGGCGGTGAACCCGTACACCGCGTTCGTGGTCTGCCCCGTGACCGTCTTGAAGTTCTCCGCGGGTAGCGCGAAGAAAGCGCGGTAGGCGAGCGAATGCCCGTCCAGCAACAGCAGTGTCGGCCGGTCACCGGAGTCGGCGGCGGTGGGACGCGAGGCAGTCGTGGGTGAGCTCACGCCCCAGAGTCTAGGGACCGGCACCGACAAGCCGAAACGCCGACACCGGGACACGCGCGGAACCGGCTCGCGATGGAACGACGGGGCGGCGGCGGCGCGGAGCTACTCGACGTTCTCCTGGTCGGCGTACCAGGTGTTGCACTCCCAGGTGTCGCCTTTGTCGGAGCCCCACTTCCACCAGCCCCACGCGTTGTGGTCCGCGCCGCGCACACGGGGTGCACCGGGCCTGTCGCCCGCGGCGCGCGCCCGGTCGGCGGCTTCGTCCCAGGTCTGCTGATCGATGTCGCCGCGGCCGTGGTTGATGCCGAAGAACATGCCCGCGAAGCAACCGGCTTGCAGTTCCAGCCGCCTGCTCTGCTCCTGGCCCGCCGCGGTCTGCCAGCCCGATTCGGTGCGCTGGTCGGTGTAGGCGCGCAAGACGCCGACTATGTGCTGGACGTGATGGCCGTATTCGTGAGCGAGCAGCTCGAGCTGCGCGCCGCGGCGCGACTCCGCGGTGGCGGCTCGCGCGGCGGCGTACGGGATGACGATCGTCTCGTCGGTGTAGCAGTACGACGCGGGCGCGCCGTCCTGCGGGC
>NZ_BDBP01000139.1 GCF_001613045.1 Nocardia lijiangensis NBRC 108240
ACCCGCGCCGCCGCCTTCGCCCGCCGCGCCAGCTCCGCGACGTGCGCGTCGAGCAACCGTTCGGCGCGGTCCGGTCCGGCCGAGAGCACCTCGGTGATGGCCTCCAGCGATAGGTCGATGCCGCGCAGCCGCCGGATCAGCACCGCCCGCTCGCACTGGGAGGGCGTGTAATACCGGTATCCGGTCGCCGCATCGACCTCGGCGGGCGTCAGCAGCCCGCAGTCGGCGTAGAACCGCAGCGCGCTCGCGGTCAGGCCGCTGGCCCGCGCCAACGCCCCGATGGTGATCAACTCCTCGACCCTGGAACTCCGCACCCGGTCATCATGGAGTCTCGACCAACCTGAAGGTCAACCGCGCGATCCGTCACCCTCCGATTGCGCGAGGGCGACGCGTTCAGGAACGGTGCACCGGACCGTGCGGCTCGGCGCAGTGCAGTTGCGCGCGCACCGAATCCGGATCGGAGACGTGGTCGACCTGCAGGGTGGTGTGCTCGATACCGAAATCGTCGTGCAGTGCGCGTTCGATGTCCGACCGGACCGCGTGGCAGTCGGCGCGATCGTCGACCAGGATGTGCGCCGACAACGAGGGCTGACCCGAGGTGATCACCCAGACGTGCAGATCGTGCACCTCGGTCACCTGCGGGGTGGCGACGATGCTCGCGCCGATGGCATCGGGATCGAGGTGCGCGGGCGCGGCCTCCAGGAAGATCCGCCCCGATTCGCGGACCAGGGCCCAGCCCGCCTTCAGCATCAGCGCGGCGACCACGAGCGCGGCGATGGCGTCGGCGCGGGGGTAGCCCGCCAGCCACACCACCGCGCCCGCGATGGCCGTGCCGATGAAGGCGTACAGGTCGTTGAGGATGTGCTGGAACGCGCCTTCGACATTGAGGCTGGTGCGGTTGGCGCGGCTGATGCACCACGCGGCGATCACGTTGACGACGATGCCGATCAGCGCGGTGACGAAGACCAGCGGGCCTTCCACGTCCGGCGGGTGGATCAGCCGCTGCACGCCCTCGTAGACGAACCACGCCGCGAGCAGCAGCAGGGTGATGCCGTTGGCCTGCGCCGACAGGATTTCCGCGCGCTTGTAGCCGTAGGTGTACTGGCCGCGCGCCGGCCGCTTGGACAGCCGGATGGCGATCAGCGCGAGGACGATCGATGCCGCGTCGGTGAGCATGTGGGCGGCGTCGGTGATGAGCGCCAGCGAATGCGCGAGCAGGCCGACGACCACCTCGGCCGCCATGAACGCGACGATCAGGGCGAGCGCGATGCTCAGCCAGCGCGGGTCCGAGTCCGCGGACACGCCGTGATCGTGGTGGTGACCGTTGCCGTGGTCGTGACTGTGATCATGGGAGTGCCGACGATCCTCGGCGCCCCCGCGCTCTTTCGCCACGCTGTTCGCCGGTCGCGCCGGTTGCCCGGGCGACACGCACTGATCTCCCATGGTCGAACGTTCCTTCCGTATCGGATGGCTGCCGCGGCACAGCCTAGCCTATCTTGCAGACATGCGCATGTCTGCATTTATTTCCGGGTGTAAGGGGGTTGTCGAGCGGGTACTCGCATCCGGCGCGCCGCCGCGGTGCGCAACTGTGATCATGTGCGGTGCACTGTTGTTCGGACCTGCGGTTACGATGCGGACGGCACCTAGCGGGTGATCGGCGACGCCATCCGTGCGGTGCGGCCTCCCGGTCTCGGCGGGCCCGCTCGTTGACGCAAAGGGGTATTCGATGGACAGGCCGGCGTGGGCGCCCGAGGGCGTGGATATGCAGCAGGCGAGCCCGGCACGGATGTACGACGCGCTGCTCGGCGGCTCGCACAATTTCGAGATCGACCGCAAGGCCGCCGAATTGGGCAAGCAGCTGGTGCCCGATCTGCCGCTGGTCGCGCTGAGCAATCGGGCATTCCTGCGCAGGGCGGTGCGCTTCCTGGTGGACGCGGGCATTCGCCAGTTCCTCGACATCGGTTCGGGTATCCCCACGGCGGGCAACGTGCACGAGGTGGCGCAGCGGCTCGACCCGGAGATCCGGGTGCTCTACGCCGATATCGATCCGGTCGCCGTCGCGCACTCGAAGGCGATCCTGCGCGGCAACGACCGCGCCGCGGCGATCGAAGCGGATCTGCGCAAGCCGGACGAACTGCTCGGCAAGGTCCGCGAGACCGGACTGATCGATTTCGATCAGCCGGTCGGCGTGCTGCTGATCGCGGTGCTGCACCTGGTCTCCGACGAGGACGCGCCCGTCGACAAGGTCGCCGCGCTGCGCGCCGCCGTGCCGAGCGGTTCCTACGTGGCGATCTCGCACCTGACCTCGGAGCTGCGGCCCGAGGACGCCGCCGAGCTCGGCGCCAACGCGGCACGGCAGAGCAAGGTCGGCATTCACTTCCGCTCCGCCGCGGCCATCGCGGCTATGTTCGACGGATGGAACCTGGTGGAACCGGGCGTGGTCGAACTACCCGCCTGGCGCCCGGAATCCGAGCGCGATCTCCACGAGGCGCCCGGCCGATCGCTCGGCCTGGCCGGAATCGGTCGCAAGGGCTGAGGCCGGAAACTTCGAGGGCGCCGGTCGCAGAGGCAGGAGGTCGCGGGTAGTGGGTCTGCGTGAGCTGGCGTTGCGGTGGGCGGACGCGCTGGACGGCGTCGTCGCACCCACGCTCACGCGGACCGAGACCGAGGCGATGCTCGCTGATCTCGCCGAACTCCTGGTCGCCGCCATCCGCGGCGCCGGGGATCTGCGCAACGCGCACGACGCGGCGGTCGTGCTGGTCGCCGCGAACTACCGCGACCCGCTCCTGGTCAGCCGTTCGCTTCCGGTGATCTGCCACGACATGGTCGAGGAGGTCTGCGCGCCGGGCGAGGTGGGCTACGAACGGGTGCGCGATCGCGCGGTGGCCGTGGCCGCGGAGTTCGCCGCGGGCTGCACCGGTGCGCTGCGGGCGGCGGCGCTGGTCGAGCAGGAGACGACGCTCGGTGCGGCGCTGGCCGCGGCGCGGGACGCCGAAGCGCGGCGCCAGCTGTCGGAGGCCAGGTTCGAGGCCGTGTTCGCGGGCGCCTCGGTCGGCATCGGCACCGTCGATGTCACCGGGCGCGTGCTCGCGGTGAACGCCGCCTTCGCCGAGATGCTCGGCCTGCCGCAGGAGCGCATGCCGGGGCGGGCGGTGGCCGAGCTGCTCGGGCCCGCCAACATCGGCCACGCCTACGAGCAGTTCCGGCGCATGCTGGCCGGGGAGATCGATCGTCTCCGCCTGGAGACCCCGCACGTGCGCCCGGATGGCGCCCTGTCCCACATCGACCTGTCCCTGTCGGCGGTGCGCGACGCGGACAAGCGCATTCAGTTCCTGATCGGCGTGGCCGTGGACGTCACCGAACGCAAGCAGCTCGCCGACCGGCTCTGGCACGACGCCCACCACGACAACCTGACCGGGCTGCCCAATCGGCTGCTCTTCTTCGATCGGCTCGCGAGCGCGGCGCCGCCCGTCGGCCTGTGCTACCTGGATCTGGACGGCTTCAAGACGGTCAACGACGAGTGGGGACACACCGTCGGCGATCGGGTGCTGCACGAGGTGGCCCAGCGCTTGCTCACCGCCGCCGAATCCCTCGGCGGCCTTGCCGCCCGCGTCGGCGGCGACGAATTCATCGTGCTCGTCGAGCGCTGTGCGGGGGAGTCGCAGCTGACCGCGCTCGCCGACGCGCTGCGTGAAGCACTGGCGACGCCGTTGTGGGTGGCCGGTCATCCGGTGCACGTCGGCGCCAGCGTCGGCACCGTGTTCGTGGTGGACCGGCCGAGCGCGATCGACGCGCTCATGCACGCGGTGGACACCGCCATGTATCGCGACAAGACGGGTCGTTCCCCGTACGGACCGCGCACGGTCTGACGCCTCAGGCGATGTCGGCGACCGGTTCGGCCAGGGAGCTGTCGCCCGCCGCCGCGATCACCGCGCCGTGCTGACTGATCAGCCACCGCCCGCACACGCAGCGGAGGTAGCGGACGGCGCCGTGCGCGGACACGACGGTGGGGGAGGGCCAGGAACAAGAAGGGCAGATGGCGGACATGCCCTCAGCCTGATGTAATGGCTTTGTGCATTTCAACCCTTACGGTGGCACGGCCGCGGAGCTGGCCGCACGACTGGTGAACGCCGACCCGGAAGCGGATCTGCTCGAGGTGCTCGACGCGTCGGGCTACAAGCCGCTCGGATCTCTCGACACGCGGCAGACCGCGGAGTTGCGCCGCTGGATCGCCCGGCTCGCCGAGGTCTTCGACGCGCCCTCGGTGCCGCAGCTCAACGCCCTGCTGGCGGAAACGACCAGTCGCCCTTACATTTCGACGCACGACGGTCGCCCACCGCACCTGCACTACGCCCACGAGGACGCGCCGACCGACGAGCGAGTGAAGGCCTACACGGCCGCCGGGCTCGCGGCCCTGTTCTGCGAAGACCCCGGCCGCATCGGCCGCTGCGCGCGGCCCGGCTGCATGCTGGTCTTCGTGGACACCTCGCGCAACGGGCGGCGTCGCTTCTGCTCGACCCGCTGCTCGAATCGAGTGCACGTGGCCGACCATCGGATGCGCCGCTCGGCGTGAGCCGGCCGCGTCGCGCGGTCCGCGGCCGTCGTCCGGCCGCGCTCAGTTGGCGATGACCGGTCCGTGCAGCCGGAAGTGCGGGTGCTCCTCGGCCCGCATCCAGCGCCCGTAGGTCGCCTGGCCCGTGTCGTCGTCGCGCTGGATCGGGCTGACCCAGGTGCGGCGCGGAATCTGGCCGCCGCTGCGCGGGCCGCGCGTGATCATCGGGACCTGCCTGGCCACCAAGTAGTAGTCCTCGTCGGAGCGGGTCTCCGGGAGGTATTCGCACAGTTGCTCGGCGGCGTCGCCGAGATCGGCGCCCGCCACCACGCCGTGGCGTGGACTGGGTCCGTCGGCCTCGACGACGACGGCCGAGACCGCCCACATGCGATTGCCTGGCAAACGGCCGCCGGGGCCGTCCGGTTCGGTGGTGGTGGTGCGATGGCGCGGTTCGGTGGTGTCTGCCGCCTCGGCCGCGTACGCGCTCTCGATCATCCTGCACCTCCGGGTGGGACGCGGGTCGGCGGTGCCGATCGGGCTGTGATCGATCATCTTGCCTCCCAACGTAATCAGAAGAGAACAGCCGGTCATAGGTCGGGACATCTTGTGTCCGAGGTCAATTCGGCAATTCAGAGGAGAACTGACCTGCAAAACAGTGTATAGCCCCGGTGCCGACATCGTGGCCGAACCACCCGGTTGACGTGGTGAAACACATTCCCCGACACGATGATTCAACCGTTTGGCAGTAATCGGTCGTTGCCGGCGAGCGGGCGGCGCCGGGGTCGCAAATTGCGAGCAATTGGTGCGCGTGAGCGAATCTGTCCGATTTACTGCGCGATCGTGCGCGCTCAGGCGGTGCCGCTGAGCCGTCCGGCCACCGCGGGCAGCCGATCGATCATCGCGATGGTGAAATCGGCGAGCAGATCGATCAGGCCGTCGCGGTCGACGTCCAGTCCGCCGTCCAGCCAGACGAGCACCAGTTCGGCGGCTCCGCCGGTGATGAGCTGCGAGGTCACAGCAACCGCGGTGTCCTGGCCCTCGGGCAGGTCCAGGACGATGCGGGTCTGTTCGATGATGGTCGCGGCGACGGTGCGCATGCCCGCGAAGCGGGTGCGCATCAGCGCCTCGTTGCCGTAGGCCTGCGCGAAGACGATCTTGGCCCGGCGCGGGTCGTCGGTGAGTTCGACGATCAGCGCGGCCACCCCGGCACGGATGCGTTGCGCGGGCGTGCCCTCGGTCTCGGCGATGGCCTTGCGCGCGCGGTCGAGTGCGGACCGCTGCACCTCGAGCAGCAGCTCGGAAGCCAGTGCGTCCAGATCGGGGAACGCTTCGTAGAAGAACCGGGGGCCGACCTTGGCCTGTTCGCAGACCCCGCGCACGGTCAGTGCCGCCAGACCCTGGGTGCCGACGATGGCCAGTGCGGCGTCGAGCAGACGCCTGCGCCGATCCTCGCGGCGCTCGGCGCTGGACACCCCGCGGTAGGTGCCGGTGAATGCTCGGGTCACCCGGCCAGCTTGGCACAGCACAAGTTGGGAAACAAACGTGTACGGAAACGTCTGTTTCCGATATGGTCGATGCATCGCAGCGTCGCGAAGGGATACGACCATGAGTCTTCTCGTGCCACAACGAGTCAGTGCGGTGTCCGACGGGGCCAGGCAGCTGCGGACTCAGCTGTCCTGGCGGGTCCAGCGCGTCGGCGTCCGGTTCGTGCAGCACTATCCGACCAGGGTGCGGCCGCTGGCCGAACCGCCCGCGGGCAGCGGGCTGCGACCGACCCTAGGTGACTTCGGGCCGCCCGGCATCGGATACACGCTGCACACCCTGGCCGATCCGATCGAGTTCGCGCGCAAGCGTTTCGAACAGTTCGGTCCGGTGCAGTGGATGGGCGTCCTCGGCAGGCCGGTGGTCACGGTCGGAAGCCCGGAGGCGTTCGAGGTCGTCATGCTGGACCGGGACAAGGTCTTCTCCGCGCAACGCGGCTGGGAATTCCTCATCGGCCCGTTCTTCCGCGGCGGTCTGCTGCTGCGCGATTTCGACGAGCATCTGTTCCACCGCCGGATCATGCAGCAGGCGTTCACCCGGCCACGCCTGGTCGGCTACCTCGACCTGACCACGCCATTGCTGCGCAGCGGCATCCAGAAATGGCGTCCGGCCGCCGATTTCCCCGTTTACAGCGCCATCAAGAAGCTGCTGCTGCAACAGGCCACCGAGGTGTTCGCGGGCGCCCCGCTCGGCGCGGAGGGCGCCCGGCTGGAACGCGCCTTCGAGGACGCGGTGCACGGCGGGACGGCGCTGGTGCGCGCCAATGTGCCCGGCGGGGTGTGGGCGCGCGGGCTGCGCGGGCGCCGGGTGCTCGAGGAGTACTTCCGCCGCGAGCTGCCCGTCAAGCGCGCGGGCGAGGGCAACGACCTGTTCAGCGTGCTGTGCCGGGCCAGCACCGTCGAGGGCCACGCCTTCACCGACGACGAGGTGGTCCAGCACATGATCTTCGTGATGATGGCCGCGCACGACACCAGCACCATCGCCTCGGCCATGCTGGTCCACGAACTCGGCAGGCACCCGGAGTGGCAGGAGCGCCTGCGCGCCGAATCCCGTGCGCTCGGCAAGGTTTCGCTCGGCTACGACGATCTGGATCGGCTGCCCGCGCTGGACATGGCGTTCAAGGAGGCGCTGCGGATGTACGCGCCGGTCGCCCAGCAGGCCCGCGAAACCCTGCGCGACACCGACATTCTCGGCCACTACGTGCCGCGCGGGACGCTCGTCATGTGCGGCCCGTACACGATGATGCGCACCGACGAATTCTGGCGCGACGCACACGCTTTCGATCCCGGGCGATTCGCGCCGGAACGCCGCGAGGACAAGGCGCACCGCTTCGCCTGGTCGCCGTTCGGCGGCGGGGCGCACAAGTGCATCGGGCTGTACTTCGGCGCGATGACGGTGAAAGCGGTACTGCACCAGATGTTGCTCGAGTACCGCTGGACGGTGCCCGCGGACTACCGGGTGCCGCTGGTGGCGGGGACCGGCCCGACACCGGCCGACGGATTGCCCATCCGGCTCGAACGGATCGGGCGGTGAGACTCGCGGCCGACCGCGGCAGGTGCGAGGGGCACGGCATGTGCGAGGCGCTCGCACCCGCGCTGTTCCGCGTCGGCGCGGACGGTGTCGTCGAGCCCCCGGCCGAGTCGGTGTCCCCGGCGGATGCCGAGGTGGTGGCGCTCGCCGTCGACAGCTGTCCCGTCCAGGCGCTACGGTGGATAGACGATTGATCTTCCTAGACGAATAGGTGCCTGGAACTCGCGAAACCGTCCCTCGAACGTCCGCACGAGGAGACTCATGAGCGAGCGAGATGATGCTGCGCCGTCGTCGGGTGCCGGACGCGTGATCACGCGCCGCACGATGCTCGGCTGGGCGACGACGGTCGCGCTCGGCCTGGGGGCGTGCGGTCGCTCGGAGGACGAGGACGCCGCCGCCTCCGGCGAAACCTCGGACATCGCGAGCGAGGCCTACGTCTTCGGCTATCCGCTGATGATGATGCACGAGATGCGGACGGTGGCGCTGAAGAGCACACCGGTCAATCAGTTCCAGCACACCGACTCGCTACCGACCCCGGATCGGCGCGATGTGATTCGGCTGAACCAGGACACCCTGTATTCCAACGCGTGGCTCGATCTCTCGAAGGACCCTGTCGTGCTGCAGGTTCCGGCGATGGACCCGCGCCGCTTCTGGTTGATGCAGATCCAGGACGCCTGGAGCAATACCGTCCACAATCCGGGCAGCATGCGACCCCAGGTGCGACCCGGGGTGACCGCGCCGCCGTTCACCTACGTGATCACCGGCCCGAACTGGTCCGGCACCCTCCCCGAGGGGCTGACCCCCTTGCCGATGCCGACACCCACGGTGTGGCTGCTCGGCCGCATCGAGGTCGAGAGCGTCGACGACATTCCGGCTGTGCACGCGATTCAGCGGGGGGTGCGGCTGGCGTCGCTCGAGGACTGGGTCGCGGGGCGCGCAGCGCCCGTCGAGCCGACCAAGCCCAAACCGGCGCCGCCGCCCGCCGACCAGGTCGCCGAGATGGACGCCGAGCGCTACTACAACCGGCTCTGCAAGCTGATGGACACCGATCGGCCCGCACCCATCGACGAACCGGCGATGGCGCGGTTCGCCGAGATCGGGATCGAGCCGGGCGGCCGGGTCGATGGACTCTCGGACGCGGCCCTCACGGACGCGGCGAACGATGCGAAACGGTCGATCGCCGTCTACATCGACCCGCAGACCAGGATGGAGAACGGCTGGACCTTCGATCCGATCATGGGCGTGTACGGCACCGAGTATCTGCACCGGGCGTCGGCGGCGCACCAGGGGCTGGGCGCCAACCTGGCCCAGGACACGATCTATCCCACCTACTACGGGAACGCGGACACCCACGGCACGCCCAACCGATATCGGCTGCGCTTCGCCGCCGGACAGACACCGCCCGTCGACGCGTTCTGGTCGATCACCGTGTACGGTCCGGAAGGTTTCCTGGTCCCCAACCCGGCGGGCATCTACGCGGTGGGTCATCTGACGCCGGTCGTGCCTGGACCGGACGGCTCGGTCGAGCTGGCGATTCAGCACGCGGACCCGGGACCCGCGGTGCCGCGGGGTAATTGGCTGCCCATTCCCGCGGAGGGCGAGTTCGAGCTGGCCGCGCGGCTGTACGCGCCACGGCCCGAGGCGATCGACGGCCGCTGGAAAATGCCCCCCGTCACGCCCGTGCGGTGAGCGCACGAACAACGCGGTGCTGGAGGCCGCCTCCGCTGCGTAGGCTGGTCGAGACCCGTCCGACGATCCGCGAGCGGAGCGCCCCGTGACCGATCCCAGTCCCTTCCCGCTGCGTGCGAGCGAGCGTCGCGCGCTCGACCGCGTCACCGAACTCGCCGCGGAATTCGCCACTGTCGCAGCCGATTACGACGAACGCGCGGAGATCGCCGTCGGGCACCTCACGGCGTTGCACGAGGCCGAGGTCGATCGCGCGGTGCTGCCGGAACGGGTCGGCGGCACGGGACTGAGCTACCAGGCGTTCGGACGGCTGGTGCGCACGCTGGCCAAGGCCGACCCCTCGACCGCGACCATCTGGACCATGCACGCGGGCGCGGGCGTGGCGCTGGCCGAGATCACCGGGGAGACGCTCGGCGCGTTCTTCGCCGAGGAGTTCTTGGCGGGCAAGCGATTCGCGAACGCGCTCTCCGAACCCGCCAGCGGCAACCGTTTTCTCCAGCCGCAGCAGGAGGCCGTGCCGGTGCCTGGCGGATGGGAGCTGACCGGCGCCAAGCGGTTCGTCTCCGGCGCCGAGATCGCCGACTACCTGTTCGTCAACGCCCTGGTGGACGGCGTGCCGACCTTCTTCGGTCTGGCGCCGGACGCGACGGTGTCGATCATCCCGATCTGGGACACCCTCGGGTTGCGCGCCACCCGCAGCCAGCTGCTGTCCTTCGAGCGGACCGTGCTGCGCGCCGAATACCGCGGAAGGCGGCTCGACGCCGGTGATTTCGCGGTGATCCCCGCCGGGCTGCCCGCCCTCTCGCTCGGCATCGCCGACGCGGCGCTGGACGCCCTTGTCGAGCACGCCGGGACGCGGGTGATCCTCGGCGCGCCGCTCTCGCACCAGCAGTGGGTGCAGCATGAGGTCGCCGACGCGCAGACCAGGCTGGCCGCCGCGCACGCGCTGTACGAGCAGGCGTTGTGGCAGGCGGACAACGGGATTCCGGCATTCCTGCCCACGCTGGGGCGGGCCAAGTATCTCGCCAACAAGGTCGCCGTCGACGTGGCGCAGCTCGGCGTGCGGATCGGTGGCGCATCGGGATATCTCAAGCGTTCGCCCATCCAGCGGCACCTGCGCGACGCCGAAGCGGGTCAGCTGATGGCGTATTCGACCGAGGTGCTTGCCGGTGTCATCGGCAAGGAAGTCCTCGGCGTCGCCGACTGATCCGCTTGCGCCCGAACCTTGTTCGCGTCACGGGGTGACGATGGCGAAGCCGGGATCCGGCTTGTCCAGGAGGCCGGGCAGCTGCGCGAGCGCCACGGCGTTGCCCTCGATCGCGATCTCGCCGGTGCGCACCGCCTCGCGCAGATCGCCGCCCGCGAGGAACGCCCGCAGCAGCGTGGCGCGGGTGAGCGTGATCGTGGCGTCCGGCGCGGGCAGCCCGTCGCCGGGGCGCCGGTCGTAGTGCACGAGCACCCCGTTGCGCAGCTCGACGCGGTGCGTGCGATCGCCCTCGTCGCGGAAACGCCAGTCGGTGACCAGCCGGGTGTCCCACGCCTTCGGTCCGTCCACGCGCAGCGACATCGCGTCGAACGCCTGCTCCACGCTGAGCGCGCTCGCCACGCCGATGGAATCCGCCTGGGCGGGTGTGCCGAACGAGCCGTTGCGCAGTTCGTGCGCGCCGCTGAGGTAGAAATTGCGCCAGGTGGCGTTCTCGGCGCCGTACGCGAGCTGCTCGAAAGCGCAGGCCTGCAAGAGTTTTGCCGTCGTGTTCGTCGGATCGGCGAAGATGGCGTAGTCGAGCAACTGCACTGCCCAGCGATAGTCGCCCGCGTCGTAAGCCCGCTGCGCCTTCTTCGCCACCTCGTGCGCACCGCCCATCGCCTCGACGTGGCGCTTTGCGGACTCGACCGGCGGATGCTCCCACAGGTGTGCCGGATTCCCGTCGAACCAGCCCATGTACCGCTGGTAGATGGCCTTGACGTTGTGGCTGACCGAACCGTAGTAACCGTGCGTCGACCAGGATTTCGTCAGTCCGGGCGGCAGCTCCATCATCTCGGCGATCTCGGCCCCGACGTAGCCCTTGTTCAGCAGCCGCAGCGTCTGGTCGTTGAGGTAGCCGTACAGATCTCGTTGCAGCGAAAGGAATTCCACGATCCGGTCGGTGCCCCAGACCGGCCAGTGATGGGAGGAGAACACCACATCGCTGGCGCGGCCGTAGCGGTTGATCGATTCGGTGAGGTACTTCGACCACACGTGCGGATCCCGGACCAGGGCCCCGCGCAGCGTCACGATGTTGTGCATGGTGTGCGTGGCGTTCTCGGCCATGCACAGCACCCTGCGGTCGGGGAACCAGAAGTTCATCTCCGACGGCGCCTCGGTGCCCGGCGTCAGCTGGAACACCATGCGCACGCCGTCGATCGTCTCCTCCTGATCGGTGCGGACGATGTCGACGGTGGGCTCGATCAGGCTGACGGTGCCGAGCGAGGTGGTCTGGCCGAGTCCGGCGCCGATCTGCCCCTTCGGGCCGCGCGGCAGGGCGGCGCCGTACATGTACGCGGCGCGGCGCGCCATCGCCGTTCCGGCGTAGATGTTCTCGGCGACAGCGTGTTCCAGGAAGCCGACGGGGGCGAGCACCGGACAGCGACCGGCGGCGACGTCCTGTGCGGTCGTCACGCCGAGCGCGCCGCCGAAGTGGTCGATGTGTGAATGGCTGTAGATCAACCCGGTGACGGGGCGGTTCCCGCGGTGCGCGCGGTAGAGCGCCAGCCCCGCCGCCGCGGTCTCGGCGGAGATCAGCGGGTCGATCACGACGACGCCCGTGTCGCCCTCGACCAGCGTCATGTTCGACAGGTCGAGGCCGCGGATCTGGTAGAAGCCCGGCGCGATCTCGTACAGGCCCTGCTTCACGGTGAGCTGGGACTGCCGCCACAGGCTCGGATGCGCCGACTGCGGGCAGGGCTCGCGCAGGAAATCGTAGGAGTCGTTGTCCCACACCACGGCGCCCTTGGCATCGGTGACGACGCCGGGGTCGAGTGCCGCGACGAAGCCGCGGTCGGCGTCGGCGAAGTCGGCGGTGTCGGAGAAGGGCATGGTCGCGGCGGCCTTCTCGTTCGCGGCCAGGATGTGGTCGCTGGGGTCGGTCGGCGTGGCCGAGGGACGCACCTCGTCGTTGTCCGCGCAGCCGCCGAGTCCGACGCCGACCCCGGCGGCGGCCAGCGCGGCCGCGCCGACGCCGAAGACGCCGCGCCTGGAAACCCGCCGCGCCATGCTCTGCTCGTTCTCCCGCTCGACCATGCACGCTCCTCGTTCGTCTCGTCGGCCTTCGCCGAATAGTTGCTCGGCCGTGGTGGTCGACGATACGTACTATTGCAGTGATACTGCAATAGTGAATGTCGATGCTTCCCGCCCGATCCGGACCGGTCGTGGCCCGCGGGTGCGACGTGTGATCGGATGCGGTCATGGGTGAGGGCACAACCGGCGCGCGACGGCGCCGCAATCCGGAGCAGACCCGGGGCGCGATCATCGACGCCCTGCTGGCCGCCGTGAAAGAGGGCATCTACGCGCCGACGGTCAAGGACATCGCGCAGCGCGCCGGAGCCTCCGAACGCAGCATCTTCGTCCACTTCACCGGCATCGATGATCTGCGGATCGCCGCCGTCGACCGGCAATCCGAACAGGTCGAGGCCCTGATCAGGACCATCGACCCCGAGCTTCCGCTCGACCGGCGCATCGATCTCGTCGTCGAGCAGAGCGCCGGCATCTTCGCGCTGCAGCGCCATCCGCGGGTGCTCGGGCTGCTGGAATCGCAAAGCCTCCCCGCCCTCGACGCGCGAATGCGACTGACCGACAGCCGGATTCGCGCGGCGCTCGCGCACGCCTTCCGCACCGAGCTGACCCGTTCCGGCGAACCCGACGAGCAACTGCTCGACATGATCGACGCCACCGTCGGCTGGCCGTTCCGGCACCACTTGGTGGCGCGGCGGGGACTCTCCCGCGCGGCCGCGTCCGCCGCCGTCCGGCGCGCCCTGGTCGCGCTGCTGGACGCGGACCATCCCGTCCGGTCCGATTTCGGGTAGTCGACTACTCGAGCAATTCGCGGCGCCGGTGCGCAGAATCGGCGATCGACAAGAAATCCGAGTTCAGGGGGTACTGGATGACCGACGATCGCAAGGCGTTGTCGCCTGCTCCGAACAACGAGCCGCCGCTGCGCGGCTTCCACGCGCCGCCGCGCCCCCGGCCCTGCC
>NZ_BDBP01000140.1 GCF_001613045.1 Nocardia lijiangensis NBRC 108240
TGGCACGGGCGGCGGCCGCCGCCGCGGCGGCGCGGATAGCGGCCTCCTCGGCGCGGCGCTGTTCGTCCCAGGACAGGAAGGCTTCGCGCTGGCTCCGCAATCCGGCGACGTTGGTGCGGGCGATGTCGAGCCTGCCCTGCGCGGTGTCGCGTTCGCGCAGCAGGTTGTCGCGCCGCACGGTGTGCTGATCGAATTCGGCCTTGGCCGCGGCGACCGCGCGCTCGGCGTCGATCTTCTTCTGCTCGGCCACCGCGGCGGCCGCGTCGGCTTCCGATTTGGCTTGGCGTGCACTGGAATTCCGGTTGCCCTGTTCGATCTGAGCGCGGCGCAGTCCGTCGAGCACCTGCTGCTGGTTCTTCGTCACCAGGCCGAGCAGCTGCGAACGATCGATCGCGGCGCCGGGCGTCGTTGCCGCCAGGTAAGTGACCATCGAGTCCGCACCGGGCCGGGTGTAGGCCTGGGTGGCGAAGTCGTCGAAGTTCTGCCGCGCCCGCCCGACCTCGGCCCCGGCGTCGGAGAGATCGGCCTGGGTCTGCACCACGACGGCGGCGGCCGCGTCGGCGGCCTCGCGCGCGTTCTGCAGATCGACCAGCGCCTTGTTGACTTCCTCGCGCTTGCGCGCCACCGCGTCGTCGAGTTCCTGCAGCTGCTGGTTCACCACGCCGACCTGGTTGATCAGGGCGCCGACCTCGGTGATGCCCGCGTCCACGCGAGCGCCCGCCTCGGCGATCTCACCGTCGCTGGGATTGGGCGGGGCAGGCGGCACCGCGGCGGTGGGTCCCGCGGCCAGCGCCACGGTGACGGAGACCAGCAAACCGAGAGCGACCGATAGTCCGCGCGACCGACCGGTCGGGCCTTTTTCGTGCATCGCACCTCCGAAGGACTCGAATGCGGCTTCGCCTCACGAGCCCCGCCCGACCCATCTAGCTCAGTAGTCGGCGGGTAGCCCTCGACAACACATGTTCCCCATCAGTAGCCACTTGAACCGTACGACACTTCTTTCACCAAGAGAACTCCAGCAACACAATCACACGCACGCAATTTGCGCATTGCTCGAAATTAGCCGGATCACCGATCGGAGTTCGCGAACGAAACAAACCGACCGTTAGGAAAAGTGACGGAAGAGAGACCTCTTACCGAATGGGAGCCTCGCGCCCCTCGCGCTCGGCGGCCGCCACGGCGGCGGACTCACGCGCGGCGCGCCGCGATTTCACCCAGTACAGCCCGGCGACGGTGATCGCGGTACCGGCCAGCAACACACTGGTGATCGCGGTCCACGAGACGCTCGCCGGCTCCTCGAGGCGGCCGAGGAAGATACGCGCGGCCTCGACCGAGTTGCCCTGCTTGCCCTTGGCGGCGTCCTCGGCCCACTCCAGCGTCACCCGGCTGATGGAATCGCTGTGGGTGCCGACCCAGTCGTCACTGAGCACCACGACGGTGCCGTGCTGGGACTTGCCGATCTCGGTGGCCAGGTCCCGTAGATTGGAGTCGTGGCCTGGATTCCCGGGGATGACCACGATGGTGAGCGGGATCCCGTGGGATCGCGCGTCCGTCACGACCGCCTCGAGCCCTGCCTGATCCTTCCCCTTCGGCGTCGCCACGTGATTGTCGGCGATATCGGCCTTCATGGTCCGCAACGCGCTGTCGTTGATGGTGGGCGGCAGTTCCGCGGCCATAGGAGAGAACACCGAGGTGTGCGAGGGGGCCATCTTCCATCCGGTCTGTCGATCCGCATCAGCGAAAGCTGCGACGGGCATCCAACACTGCAGGGTGAGCTACTACTACCCCGATTAGCTGAAAGCACAGTACGCGACGCAGTGTTCGCCCGCCGCCACCCGCCACACCGACGCCCCCCGCGGACTTCACAGGACAAGCGTACTGTTAGAGTCGTGGCGCGAGGAACCGGCGCTCTCCCAGGCGCAGGAGCCCCTCCAAAGACTCGAGTCGCCGGCACAGCCCCGCCGGTGGCCAACCCTCACAGACGAGTGGAGCTGACGTGACGACAAGTATCGATACTTTCGGCGCCAAGGGCACCCTCGAGGTCGGAAGCAACTCCTACGAGATCTTCCGTCTCTCGGCCGTGCCTGGCACCGAGAAACTCCCGTACGCACTGAAGGTCCTGGCGGAGAACCTGCTTCGCACCGAGGACGGCGCGAACATCACCGCCGACCACATCCGGGCCATCGCGAACTGGGATCCGTCGGCTCAGCCGGACACCGAGATCCAGTTCACCCCGGCGCGCGTGATCATGCAGGACTTCACCGGCGTGCCCTGCGTCGTCGACCTCGCCACCATGCGTGAGGCCGTCACCGCCCTCGGCGGCGACCCGAACAAGGTCAACCCGCTCTCCCCCGCCGACATGGTCATCGACCACTCGGTCATCCTCGACGTCTTCGGCCGCGCCGACGCACTCGAGCGCAACGTCGACCTCGAGTACGAGCGCAACGGCGAGCGCTACCAGTTCCTGCGCTGGGGCCAGGGCGCGTTCGACGACTTCAAGGTCGTCCCCCCGGGCATGGGCATCGTGCACCAGGTCAACATCGAGTACCTGGCGCCCACCGTCATGGTCCGCAACGGCCAGGCCTACCCCGACACCTGTGTCGGCACCGACTCGCACACCACCATGGTCAACGGCCTCGGCGTGCTGGGCTGGGGCGTCGGCGGCATCGAGGCCGAGGCCGCCATGCTCGGCCAGCCGGTCTCCATGCTGATCCCGCGCGTCGTCGGCTTCAAGCTGACCGGTGAGATCAAGCCGGGCGTCACCGCCACCGACGTCGTGCTCACCGTCACCGACATGCTGCGCAAGCACGGTGTGGTCGGCAAGTTCGTCGAGTTCTACGGCAAGGGCGTCGCCGAGGTGCCGCTGGCCAACCGCGCCACCCTGGGCAACATGAGCCCCGAGTTCGGCTCCACCGCCGCGATCTTCCCGATCGACGCGGAGACCATCAACTACCTGCGCCTGACCGGCCGCAGCGACGAGCAGCTCGCGCTCGTCGAGGCGTACGCCAAGGAACAGGGCATGTGGCACGACGCCGAGCACGAGCCCGCGTACTCGGAGTACCTGGAGCTGGACCTGAGCACCGTGGTGCCGTCCATCGCAGGCCCGAAGCGTCCGCAGGACCGAATCCTGTTGTCGGAGTCCAAGACCGCGTTCCGCAAGGACATCCACAACTACACCAGCGACGCCGAGAGCGGCCCCGCCGCCGTGACCCCGCACTCGCACCTGGACGAGGCCGTCGAGGAGTCCTTCCCGGCCAGCGATCCGGCCGTGCTGTCCTTCGCCGACGACGACGCGATCCTGCCGTCCGCCGCCAACGGCAACGTCGGCCGCCCGTCCAAGCCGGTCAAGGTCTCCGATCCGGAGCGCGGCGATTTCGTGCTCGATCACGGCGCCGTCGTGGTCGCGGGCATCACCTCCTGCACCAACACCTCCAACCCGTCGGTCATGCTGGGCGCCGCCCTGCTGGCTCGCAACGCGGTCGAGAAGGGCCTGTCCTCCAAGCCGTGGGTGAAGACCAACATGGCGCCGGGCTCGCAGGTCGTCGCCGACTACTACGAGAAGGCCGGCCTGTGGCCGTACCTCGAGAAGCTCGGCTTCTACGTGGGTGGCTTCGGCTGCACCACCTGCATCGGCAACACGGGCCCGCTGCCGGACGAGATCTCCAAGGCGATCAACGACAACGATCTGTCGGTCACCGCGGTGCTCTCCGGTAACCGCAACTTCGAGGGCCGCATCTCCCCCGACGTGAAGATGAACTACCTGGCCTCCCCGCCGCTGGTCATCGCGTACGCGCTCGCGGGCACGATGGACTTCGACTTCGAGACCGACGCCCTCGGCCAGGACACCGACGGCAACGACGTCTTCCTGAAGGACATCTGGCCGTCGCCGCAGGAGATCGACGACACCATCAAATCCTCGATCAACCGCGAGATGTTCACCAAGTCCTACGCCGACGTCTTCAAGGGCGACGCGCGCTGGCAGGGCCTGAACACTCCGGAGGGCGACACCTTCGCGTGGGACGAGAACTCGACCTACGTCCGCAAGGCGCCGTACTTCGACGGCATGGAGATGGAGCCTTCGCCGGTCTCCGACATCAAGGGCGCCCGCGTCCTCGCGCTGCTCGGCGACTCGGTCACCACCGACCACATCAGCCCGGCCGGTCCGATCAAGCCCGGCACCCCGGCCGCGCAGTACCTGGACTCGCACGGCGTGGAGCGCAAGGACTACAACTCCCTCGGCTCGCGTCGCGGTAACCACGAGGTGATGATCCGCGGCACCTTCGCCAACATCCGGCTGCGCAACCAGCTCCTCGACGACGTCTCGGGCGGTTACACCCGTGACTTCACCCAGGACGGCGGGCCGCAGGCCTTCATCTACGACGCCTCGCAGAACTACCAGGCCGCGGGCATCCCGCTGGTCGTGCTCGGCGGCAAGGAGTACGGCTCCGGTTCCTCGCGCGACTGGGCGGCCAAGGGCACCAGCCTGCTCGGCGTGAAGGCCGTCATCACCGAGTCGTTCGAGCGCATCCACCGCTCCAACCTCATCGGTATGGGCGTCGTCCCGCTGCAGTTCCCGGCCGGTGAGAGCGCCAAGTCGCTCGGCCTGGACGGCACCGAGGTCTTCGACATCGAGGGCATCACCAAGCTGAACGAGGGTGTGACTCCGAAGACCCTGAAGGTGACCGCCACCAAGGAGAACGGTGACAAGATCACCTTCGACGCGGTGGTCCGGATCGACACCCCCGGTGAGGCCGACTACTACCGCAACGGCGGCATCCTGCAGTACGTGCTGCGCAACATGATTCGCGGCTAGCCGTGGGTTCCCCGCGCACGCGGGGATGATCCCATGATTCGCGGCTGATCCGCGTCCCCGCACACGCGGGGAGGTTCGATCGCGTGTCGTGTGACGGCCCGACCGTCGCTCGTGTGGAAGGTCCGCGCACCGCTCCCTGTGGTGCGCGGACCTCTCCGCATCCCGCCGTTCCACCCTTTCGGAGGAGCCACGCTCATGCCCAAGGTCAGCGATGACCACCTCGCCGCCCGGCGCAGCCAGATCCTGGACGGGGCGCGGCGCTGCTTTGCCGAATACGGGTACGACGGCGCCACCGTGCGCCGCCTGGAAGAGGCCATCGGGCTGTCCCGCGGCGCCATCTTCCACCACTTCCGCGACAAGGACGCGCTGTTCCTCGCGCTCGCGCAAGAGGACGCCGAGCGGATGGCCGACGTCGCGGCCAATCAGGGCATCGTGCAGGTGATGCGCGATATGCTCGCCCACCCCGAGCAATTCAATTGGCTCGGCACCCGTTTGGAGATCGCGCGGCGGCTGCGCACCGATCCGGAGTTCCGTGCGGGCTGGACCCAGCGCTCCGCGGAACTGACCGCCGCCACCCTCGCTCGCCTGGAACGCCGCAAAGCCGCGGGCGCCCTGCGCGACGACGTTCCCACCGACGTCCTGCTCGGCTACCTCGACCTCGTCCTCGACGGCCTCATCGCCCGGATCGCCTCCGGCCACACCAACGAGAACCTCTCCGCGGTCCTCGATCTCGTCGAAGCCTCGGTTCGCCGCAAGGACTGACCGGCGACACCGCCCGACGCCGACGTCAGTAGGTGGCGTTGAGGTAGTCGGCGGCGTGCGTGGTCCACAGGACGTTCGTGCCGGGCATGTTACGGCCGGAGTACCGGACGTGCTGACCGTCGGGCCACGGTGTGAGGTAGCCGATGACGCCCTGCACGGCCTCGGCGTAGCGGTCCAGGTTGGCCACCGGATTCCGCAACAGGAAGCGCAGCAGTTCGTCGAAGATCAGCGGCGTCACGTTGCCGAAGCGGGCGCCCTCGACGAACGAGAACGGGGAGATACCGACATCGATCACGCGCAGCGGGGAGTCCGCGGGCGAGGAGGTGATGATGTCGCCGGGGTTGGCGTATTCCCTGACGTCGAGGGCGGGCCACGCGCCGCGCTGCCCGTGCAGTCCGTAGGTGGACGGCGGGCACAGGTTGCCCACGGACTGGCCCGCTTTGCGCAGCGGGTTGGCGATGTTGACCGCGAACGCGATCTCCAGCGGCGAACCGTCGACGTTCTTGTACTTGCCCGATCGCACCCCCTCCAGGATGCGGCTCGCGCAGATCCCGCCCAGCGAATAGCTGAGCAGCCCACAGACATTGGGCGAATCCTGGATCGCGCGAACCCCGGCGGCGACGCCGAGCCGGACCGAGGTCTCCAGCGAGGGACCCCACACATCCGGCGCCGGGCCGACCGACGCGGGCCAGTTCGGCTCGAAGGCCGTGAACTTCTCCGGATCGAGCAGCTTGGTGACGTCGCGCAGCATGCCCGCGGGGACGCCGTTCGCGTTCCGGGGCTCGCCGGTGCCCCGGAGGGTGATGATGTCGATCATCGGTTCTCCTTGCCCGCCTGGAATTCTGGAGCCAGGGCCACACCGTAGGGCCGCCCGGCGCCAAGCACACGAGTAGCGCGCTACTCGATTTCGCGCGACGATTCCACGCCGCGCCCGGCCGAGTGTCAGTCCCTGCCTTCGAGACTCGCGAGCAGCCGCCGCGCGATGCGGTCCAGGTCCCGCCGATCCTGCGCGGAGAGCACCGAGAGGATGCGGGTCTCGTTGCGGGTGTGCGCGGTCACCACGGTGTCGACCAACTCCCGGCCCTCGTCGGTCAGCGCCACGCGAACGGCGCGTCGATCGGTCGCGTCGGCGATACGACGCACCAGGCCTGCCGATTCCAGCCGGTCGAGGCGTCCGGTCATGCCCGCGCGGGAGAGCATCAGCGTGTCGGCGAGCACCGAGGGGTTCAGCTGGAAGGGTGCACCCGAACGGCGCAGGGCGGCAAGCACATCGAACTCTCCGCGCTGCAGGCCGTGCGCGGTGAACACCGATTCGATCGCCTGCTGCGCCACGGCCATCAGCCGCCAGAGCCGCCCGACGATCGCCATTGCCTCCAGGTCGAGGTCGGGCCGTTCGCGCCGCCACTGCTCGGCGATGGCGTCCACCTGATCCGGTTTCGTTTCGGTCATGGACACGATTCTATTCGCCGGTATATAGTTCGGTAGCGAATTATCAATCACCGAATCACTGGAGCAGACGTGACCACCTCCTTCCCTCACCGCGACCTCGCCGTCCGTCAGCCGCACGAGGCGGAGACCCTCGGCACCGACACGGTGGGCATCCGCCTGCTGATCGACGCGAACGAGACCGGCGGGTCGGTCAGCAGCCTGGAAGTCACCATGGCGCGCGGCGCCGACGGGGCCGCGCCGCACTACCACACCAAGTCCGACGAGCTGTTCTACGTGGCCGAGGGCGAACTCCAGGTGCTGGCAGGCGACAAGATCGTCACCGTGGGCGCGGGCGGCGCGCTCGTGGTCCCCAAGCTCATGCCGCACGCCTTCGGGGCGTCACCGGACAGCCCGGCGCGGCTGCTGATCGCGCTCATGCCGGGCGTCGAACGTTTCGAGTACTTCCGCCTGCTCGACCGCCTCGGCAAGGGCGAGGCGACACTCGCCGACCTGGCCGCGTCACAGGAGGAGTTCGACAACCACTTCGTGGACGCCCCGCAGTGGTGGGCCGAACGGGCCGCGGGCCGCAAGTAATGCGCCGGCGCGCCGGATTGTGGCGCACACGGCAGCGCACGCGGGAACAACCGCGGACTGCGACGGGTTCGGTGTTGCATGACCTTTTCCGTCCCCGTCGTCGTCCGCGGTTACGAACTCGACACCCAGGGCCACCTGAATCAGGCGGTATACCTGCAGTACGCCGAGCACGCCCGCTGGGAGCTGCTGCGCGCCGCCGGGGTCGCCCAGGAAAAGCTCATCGCCTCCGGCATCGGCCCGGTGGTCCTGGAGAACACCATCAAGTACTTCCGCGAACTGCGCGGCGGCGACGAGGTGACGATCAGCTGCAAATTCGAGTGGGCGGAGGGCAAGATCTTCCGCATGCGGCAGCAGATCCGCAAGCTCGACGGCACCGTCTCGGCGGAGGTCACGGTGACCGGCGGCGTGCTCGATCTGTCCGCGCGCAAGCTGGTCGCCGACCCGGCCGAGCGTTTCCGAGCCCTCGCCGAGCGACCGGATCTGCTCGGCCTGTAGCGCCGCAGCGCGGGCGGCATGGCCGCCAATCTTGGGCAATACTCGTCCGCTACCCCCAATTGGAAGTAGCTGAAAGATTGCGGTAGGGCTATTTTCGGACTGTCGAAAATCTTTCGGCGCAAGCGCCTTCCGTGTCCGGATCCGGTTTGCCAACGGCCGTGAAATCTTTCGATCCGAGCCGTGGCAGCCCCCTTCCGCGTTATGATCCAGTTCACGCTCGGGGGTCCTGGCAAATCGCGAGCAGATCGGAGAGCAGACCATGGCCGACGCAATCCACCGCCCCGGTGTCACGTCGACGGAAGACCGCGTACCCGCACTGCAGGGCCTTTTGGTGGCCGAGTCGGAACGCGATATCACCGTCCGCGTCGCCGAAGGCACGTGGACCTTCTGCCGTGACGACGTGCTTCGCGTGCTCGACAACGCCACCGGCGACCACGCGGGCGACGGACGGCCGGTCCTGGTGGACATCCGCCCCGGCGCCACCGCCGACTTCACCCGCAGGCTGCGCATCGATCTCGTCGACCGCCCGATGACCATCGCCGCGGCGCCCTCGGAAGCGCTGGGTGACGAACTGCTGCAACAACTCACGGCCAGCTGGGCCGATCGGCTGCGGCTCGTGGACTATCCGGCAGGCAGCGGGGCGACCTACACCTACTGCCAGACGAAATCGTTCGCGACGAGCGACGACGGCATCAACTGCGACAGTCTCGACTGAGCGGACCTGTTTATGGCGGCCCGGCTCCCAGGCTCGGTCCTGATCGTGTCCGAATCCGATGATCTGCACGCCACCGCGATGGCGGCGACATTGCGAGAACAGCACGGACTCAGTCCGATACACCTCGACCTGCGCGATTTCCCGCGCGAGTCAGGCAGTTTCCGGCTCGACCGGCTCGGCACCACGCGCTCGCTCTCGCACGTGTTCGGGCTCGACGACGTCCGCGCGGTGTGGTGGCGGCGCCCGCACCCGTGCCAGGTGCCCGGCGGCGTGCGCGCCTCCGACGACGCCTTCCGCCAGGCCGAGTGCGACGGGTTCATTCAGGGTCTGCTGTGGTCGATCCCGGCGTTCTGGATCAACGATCCCGGCGCCGACCGCACCGCGGCGCGCAAGATCGTCCAGCTCGAGACCGCGCAGCGCGCTGGATTCGCGATACCGGAGACGCTGATCACCAACGATCCGGACGAGGCCCGCAGCTTCGCCGAATCACGGCCCGGCCCAGTGGTTTACAAGCGCACCGGCACGGGGCGCGCGGAGTTCGCCGAAACCAGGATCATAACCGCCGCCGACTTCGGCAAGCTGGCGGGCATCCGGTCGGCGCCGACCACCTTCCAGGACTACATCCAGGCCGAATGCGATCTCCGGGTGGTGTGGGTGGACGGCATCGCGTGGACGGTGCGCATCGATTCCCAGGCGGGCGTCGGCCGGGTCGACTCGCGACTGGACACCTCCGTCGACTTCTCCCGCGACCAGCTGCCCGCCTCGGTGAGCAAATCCCTGGCCACGCTCATGGGGGCGCTCGGCCTCAGCTTCGGCGTGCTCGACCTGCGCCTGGGGCTGGACGGCGAGTACTACTTCCTCGAGGTCAATCCACAGGGGCAGTTCGCCTACCTGGAGATCAAGACCGGGCTGCCGATCTTCCGCAGCCTGTCCAACCTGCTCGTGCACAGCGACGGCATGGTTTCCGGGTACTGAGGTTCCGGGGTACTGGGCCGGACGCCTGGCCAGCGCGCAACGCCGCCCGCCGGCATCCTTCGATACGCCGGACGACGCGGGCGCGAAAAATCTCCTCGCGGTGGCTGCGAAAGTTTCTGCGCAGCCACCGGATTCGAGCGGGCGCGGGCGCTACTTGCCTACGCTCTTACGGCGGTTCGCCCCACCTCGGCTGCGGAGTTGCACATGCGACTCCACCAGCACGTTGTGGATGAAGCCGTAGGAGCGTCCCGTCGACCGCGCCAGCGATCGGATGCTGGCACCCGCCTCGTATTGCTTCTTCAGCTGCGATTGCAGACGGTCACGCGATTTCCCCGTGACGCGTGTGCCCTTACCCAATGCGGCCTTGCTTTGTGTGGCCCTGTCGCTCATGGCTTCCTCCGAGTCGCCGAGCAGCGCGTCTTTCCAGGCTAAGCACTCAGCAGTCCGTGATCAACGGGTTCCTGTGATGAAACTCACGCAAGCTGAATAAGTTCCAAATATTCCGCAGACCAGTGGTCTTCGGTGCCGTCGGGGAGGAGAATGACCCGCTCCGGGGACAGCGCCTCCGCGGCGCCCGGGTCGTGGGTGACCAGTACAACGGCCCCCGCGTAGGTGCGCAGGGCGTCGAGCACCTGCTCACGGGACACCGGGTCCAGGTTGTTGGTCGGCTCGTCGAGCAGCAGCACGTTGGCCGCCGAGGACACCAGTCCGGCCAGCGCCAGACGGGTCTTCTCGCCGCCGGACAGGGTGCCCGCGGGCTGGTCGAGCTGTGGACCGGTGAACATGAACGCGCCGAGCAGGCCGCGCAGGTCCTGCTCGCCCGCGTCCGGCGCCGCGTGCCGGATGTTCTCCCAGACCGACGCGTCGTCGTCGAGGGTGTCGTGCTCCTGGGCGAAGTAGCCGATCTTCAGACCGTGCCCGGGCACCAGCCCGCCCGCGCTCGGCTGTTCCACCCCGGCGAGCAGGCGCAGCAGCGTGGTCTTGCCCGCGCCGTTGAGGCCGAGCACCACGACCCGGCTGCCGCGGTCGATCGCCAGGTCCACGCCGGTGAAGATCTCCAGCGAGCCGTACATCTTGGTCAGGTTCTCGGCCATCAGCGGCGTCTTGCCGCAGGCGGCGGGCTCGGGGAACTTGATCCTGGCCACCTTGTCGGCGACGCGCACGTCGTCGAGCTCGTTGAGCAGCCGCTCGGCGCGCTTGACCATGTTCTGTGCCGCAACGGCTTTCGTCGCCTTGGCGCCGAGCTTGGCGGCCTGTGCCTTGAGCGCGGAGGCCTTCTTCTCGGCGTTGGCGCGCTCGCGGCGGCGGCGCTGTTCGTCGGTGGCGCGGGCGTCCAGGTACTTCTTCCAGCCCATGTTGTAGACGTCGGCCTCGCCGCGTACGGCGTCGAGGAACCACACCTTGTTGACCACCGCTTCGAGCAGCTCGACATCGTGGCTGATCACGATCAGGCCGCCGTCGTGGTTCTGCAGGAACCCGCGCAGCCAGGTGATCGAGTCGGCGTCGAGGTGGTTGGTCGGCTCGTCGAGCAGCAGGACGCGATCCGAACGCCCGCCGCTGCCGTCGGAGGCGGAGAACAGGATGCGCGCCAACTCGATTCGGCGGCGCTGACCGCCGGAGAGGGTGCGCAGCGCTTGACCCAGCACCCGGTCGGGCAGCCCGAGGCTGTGGCAGATCCGGGCGGCCTCGCTCTCGGCGACGTACCCGCCGAGCGCCGAGAACCGCTCCTCGAGCCTGCCGTACTTGCGGACCGCCTTCTCGCGCTCCTTCTCGTCGGCCACCTCGGCCATCAGCGCCTGCTGCTTCTCCATGTCCCGGATCAGCGTGTCCAGGCCGCGGGCCGAGAGCACCCGGTCGCGCGCGAGCACGTCCAGGTTGCCTTCCCTGGGGTCCTGCGGCAGATAGCCGATCTCGCTGGAGCGCAGAATCTTTCCGGCGTACGGCTCACCCTCGCCCGCGAGGATGCGCAGCGTGGTCGTCTTGCCCGCGCCGTTGCGCCCGACCAGTCCGATGCGGTCACCGGCCTGTACCCGCAGCGCGGGACCGGGCGCCGACAGCAGGGTGCGGACTCCGGCCCGAACCTCGAGGTCGGTCGCGGTGATCACAGATGGGCTCCTCACGGATGGTGGTGCTGGGCTGGTACGGCGGTGGCGGGCTGTCGATGCCCGATTGTGCGCGCCGAAACGCACAAGAGCCACCGATTTTACCTGCGCCCCGAAGCGTGACCGCACCCGAGGAAGCCGGTGTGACCGCGGTAACTGCCGTTCGCCTTGCTTCGGTAGCGTGCGGTGGCATGAGTACCGATCTGTTGGGCAAGAGCGCGCTGGTCAGCGGGGCCAGCCGGGGCATCGGCAAGGCCGTGGCGGCGGAGCTGCTGCGCCGCGGCGCGAACGTGGTGATCACCGCGCGGAAACCGGAACCGCTGGAGCAGGCCGCCGCCGAGCTGCGTGCGCTGGGGCATCAGGGCGAGGTCGTCGCGCTGGCGGGCAACTCCGGTGACGCGGACAGCCGCGCCGCCGCGGTCCAGCGCGCGGTCTCGGAGTTCGGTTCGCTCGACATTCTGGTCAACAACACCGGCATCAACCCCATCTACGGCGCGCTGATGGACGCGGACCTGGACGCCGTGCGCAAGATCTTCGACGTCAACGTGGTCGCCGCGCTCGGGTACATCCAGGAGGCCTACAAGGCGTGGATGCGCGACCACGGCGGCGCGATCGTGAACGTCGCGAGCGTCGCGGGCATCCGTTCCAGCGGTGTGATCGCCGCCTACGGCGCCTCCAAGGCCGCGCTCATCCACCTCACCGACGAGCTGGCCTGGCAGCTCGGCCCGAAGATCCGAGTGAACGCGGTGGCGCCCGGCGTGGTCAAGACCAAGTTCGCCGACGCGCTCTACTCCGCCGACGAGGAGCGGGCCGCGGCCGTGTACCCGATGAAGCGGCTCGGCGAGCCCGAGGACGTCGCGCGCCTGATCGCTTTCCTGGTGTCGGACGAGGCCGCGTGGATCACCGGCGAGACCGTGCGGGTCGACGGCGGACTGCTCTCCACCGGAGGCATCTGAGCCGGACTGCCGAGGGCGACGGCCTTCGCTGCCGCTCGGTGCCGACAGGCCCTAGGCTCGGCGGCACCGAGCCGATGGGAGGGCAGCAACCGATGCGCCGAGCCGTGAGCACGCCGCGCCGCCGTCCCGCGTCGCCGCTGTGACGGCCGACGTCGTCGTCTGCGGCCTCGGCCCGGCAGGACGTGCGCTCGCGCACCGGTGTGTGATCCGAGGCATGTCCGTAGTCGCCGTCGATCCGTCGCCCGAGCGACGGTGGAGCGCGACCTACGCGGCGTGGGCCGACGAACTGCCCGAGTGGCTGGATCCCACGCTCGCGGCGGCGACCGTGGCACGCCCGACGGCGTGGGGGGCGCGGCGGCACGAACTGGATCGGCCCTATGTCGTGTTCGACACCGAGCGACTGCACGACTCGCTCGCGGCCACCGGGGCCGAGATCGTCGCCGATCGCGCCGTCCGGCTCGGCAGGCACCGCGTGACGCTGGCCTCGGGCCGGGTGCTGACCGCCGAGCGGGTGTTCGACGCGCGCGGGATCGCCC
>NZ_BDBP01000141.1 GCF_001613045.1 Nocardia lijiangensis NBRC 108240
GGGGTCCCAAACGAGCTAGTGTGACTGTCAGGCGCTCCTCGTACTACCTCGTTTCCCGGTCCTCGCCCAGCCTTTCGGCTTGGCGTCTCGGCTCCGGGTCGGTGTCCGTGTCGCTCTGACGTTGAATAAGTTACGTAGCCGTGAGCACGATGTCAAATCCGCTGGTAGAAGCGGTAAATCATCGCTTAACGATCAGTGGTGCGCAGACCAACCCGGAATGAACCAGCCCGGCGCCGCCGCGACGAACCGTTCCTGCTCCCAAGAACCCGCGCCGGCGGGCACCACGCCGACCACGTCGACACCCGTCACCCGCGGGAGATCGGTCCGGTTGCATTCGGTCGCGAGATCCGGCTCGCCGGGCCACGAGCCGATCACCAAGCCCGCGCAGCGGACTCCCGCCGACTCGAGCGCACGGACGGTCAGCTCGCTGTGATTCAGCGTGCCGAGACCCGCGGCGGCAACGACCACGACGGGCGCGTCGAGTTCGCGCGCGAAATCCACGAGGGTGAATTCACCGAGCCGCACCAGCACTCCGCCCGCACCTTCCACCAGCGTCAGGTCGGCGGCGTCCAGCGCGCGAACGGCCTCGGCCGTCTCGCCCAGCGTCAGCAGTGGCTGACCGCAGCGGCGGGCCGCGGTATCCGGCGCGAGCGGCTCCGGGTAGCGAGCGAGCTCCACCGTCTTCACCGGGCCTGCGAGCCGCTCGACCTCGGCGAGATCGCCGGGTTCGCCGGGCGCGATGCCGGTCTGCGCGGGTTTGCACACCGCGACGGAGCGCCCGGCGGCACGCGCGGTCGCGGCCAGCGCGGCGGTGACGACAGTTTTGCCCACCTCGGTCGAGGTTCCGGTGACCAACAGGAGACTCATGCGTGCACCACCTCCACTCCGCGCGCCTCGGCGAGCACCGTGCCGAGCACCTCGGCGATCGTGTCGAGTTCCGCACCGGTCAGGTTGGCGCGGGCGGTGAGCCGCAGGCGGGAGGTGCCTTCCGGCACCGACGGCGGACGGAAGCACCCGACATCCAGTCCGCGCGCCCGGCATTCCTGGGCCGCGTCGTAGGCGACCTGCGCCTCGCCGAGCACCACCGAGACGACCGCCGAGTCCGGCGCGGGCACGCCCGCGATCCGTGCGATGTCGGCGGCGCGGTCCAGCACGCGCGCCGCCATCTCGGGCTCGCGGCGCAGCAATCCCAGTGCGGCGCGGGCTGCGCCGACCGCCGCGGGCGCGAGCCCGGTGTCGAAGATGAAGGTCCGCGCCGCGTCGACGAGATGCGCGCGGACCCGTTCGGCGGCGAGCACCGCACCGCCCTGGGCGGCGAACGCCTTGGACAGGGTCGCGGTGACGACGACATCCGGCTCACCAGCCAAGCCGAGTTCGTGCACGAGGCCGCGCCCGCCCCGGCCGCGCACCCCGAGCCCGTGCGCCTCGTCCACGAGCAGGACCGCGCCGTTCGCCCGGGTCACCCGGTGCAGCTCGGCCAGCGGGGCCAGATCGCCGTCGGCACTGAAGACGGAGTCGGTGAGTACGAGCGCGCGCTGCTCGGTGCGCGCGGCGAGCAGCCGGTTCACGGCGTCGACATCGCAGTGCGGTGCGATCTCCACACGGGACCGGGAGAGGCGGCAGGCGTCGACCAGGGACGCGTGACTGCCCGCGTCGGAAACGATCAGCGCGCCGCGCCCCGCGAGAGCGGTGACCGCACCCAGGTTCGCGGCGTAACCCGAGGCGAACACGAGACCCGCTTCCGCGCCGGCGAATTCGGCGAGTTCGGCTTCGAGGCGCTCGTGATCGGCGGTGGTTCCGGTGACCAGTCGCGATCCGGTGGATCCCGCGCCCCAGCGCCGCACGGCCTCGATCGCGCCCTCGATCACCTCGGGATGCTTGGTGAGACCCAGATAGTCATTGGAGGCGAGGTCGATCGACGGCGAGTGCGGATTCCTCGGGCGCAGTTCCCTGCGCAATCCGGCGGTCACCCGCTCTGCGGCCCGTGCGTCCAGCCAGCTCAACGGATCGGTAGTCACAGCTCCGCAGCGTACTTGAACACCGTTCAGGACGGTAGCCCGACCGGGCTGTGCACCGCGGCCGCCGCGCACATTCCGGCGGCGATGGTCGCGACTTCCTCGGTGCTGCTGATGAACGGCGGCATGGTGTAGATCAAGTTCCGGAACGGCCGCAGCCACACGCCCGCGTCGACCGCGGCCCGGGTGGCGGCGCGCATATCGACCTGCTGTTCGAGCTCGACGACGCCGATCGCGCCCAGCACGCGCACATCGGCGACGCCCGGCAGCTCTCGCACGGGCGCCAAGCCTGCGGTGAGCTCGGATTCGATCCGGCCGACCTCGCCGCGCCAGTCACGCGAGAGCAGCAGCTCGATCGACGCGACAGCCACCGCGCAGGCCAGCGGGTTGCCCATGAAAGTGGGCCCGTGCATCAGCCCGCCGTGCGCCGCGCTGAGGGTCTCGGCGATCCGCGCGGTGCACAGCGTGGCGGCCAGGGTCAGGTAACCGCCGGTCAGCGCCTTGCCGACGCACATGACGTCCGGGGCGACGCCCGCGTGGTCGGCCGCGAACAGGGCGCCGGTGCGGCCGAATCCGGTGGCGATCTCGTCGAAGACCAGCAGCACGTCGTTGGCGTCGCACAGGCGGCGCAAGTCGGCGAGGTACCGCGGATCGTGCCAGCGCATACCGCCCGCGCCCTGCACGACCGGCTCCACGATGACGGCCGCGAGTTCGTCGGCGTGCGCGGTGATGGCACGTTCCAGTTCGGCCACGTACTCGGCGCGATGCTCGCGCGGCGGGGCCGGGACGAAGACCTGTTCGACGAGGACGTCGGTCCACAGCGAGTGCATGCCGCCTTCGGGGTCGCACACGCTCATGGGGGTGAAGGTGTCGCCGTGGTAGCCGCCGCGCCAGGTGAGCAGCCTGCGCTTTTCGGGTTTGCCGACGCCGCGCCAGTACTGCAGGCACATCTTCGTGGCGACCTCGACCGAGACCGAGCCGGAGTCGCACAGGAAGACCTTCTCCAGGCCCGCCGGGGTGTGCTCGACGAGCAGCTGGGACAGGCGCGCAGCCGGTGCGTGCGTGAGCCCGCCGAACATGACGTGGCTCATCCGCTGCGACTGCGCGAGCAGGGCCGCGTCCAGCACCGGGTGCCGATACCCGTGCACGGCGGCCCACCACGAGCTCATGCCGTCGACCAGTTCGCGGCCGTCGGCGAGCGTGAGGCGCGCGCCGGAAGCCTCCGCCACCACCAGCGGCGCGGTCGAGGCCGGGAATCCGCCATAGGGGTGCCAGACGTGTTCGGCGTCGATGGCGGTGATCTCGTCGGGGGTCATCAGTGCCACAGGAATCCCTCGCGGTCGACGGGCTTGAACGGTGTTCAAGTTACCAGCCGAGCTCTGCGGCTGGACGAAGAACGTCGACCGACGAGGCTCTACTTCTCCTCCGAATCGCCGCCGATCACCTCATCGATCACCACCGGTACCCGGGCCAACGACGCCCGAAGCCTGCGCACTGTGTCTTCTCCGAGCTCGGCCACGAGGATCCGCTCGATATCGGCGATCCGGTCGGCGGCGAGGGCGAGCGCGCGCTGCCCGGCCGCGGTCGTGACGACCACGCGGGCTCGACGGTCGGACGGATCGATCTTGCGCTCGACATAGCCGCGACGCTCCATGTGCGTCACCAGCTCCCCCATCGACTGCTGCGTCATGCCCGCGACTTCGGCCAACGCCGTGATCCGCGAGCCTTCCGGATCCAGATGACGAAAGACCGCGTAGTGAGCGGGCCGCAGCTCCGGGTCGAGTTCGGCGCGCAGTTCGCGATTCAGCGCCGTTTCGTAGGCGTCGGCGGCTTGGACGAGCAGCTTCAGCAAGGTATCGGTCGTTGACACATTACGAAGGTTACCTTTATATCTGGAGTATGCGCGACACCATCCTCACCTTCGCCAACGGCCATCGAGTGACCTTCGTAGATCGCGGAATCGACGACGGCGGACCCTACTTACGACTGGAACACCTGGTGCGCAAGGTCGAGCGGCAAGCGGGGCCGCACTGGCATCCCGAGCTCGCCGAGAGCTGGACCGTGCGGGAGGGCCGCCTGCGCTTCCGTGTCGACGGCGTCGAGATCGTCGCGAACCCCGGCGACACGGTGACCGCCCCGCCGCGCGCCGTGCACGAATTCTGGAGTGAGGCGCCCGACACCAGGTTCGACCACGAGATCCGCCCGCCGCTGCGGCACTGGGACATGTTCCGGCTCTGGTGCGCGCTCGACGCGGCGGGCAAGACCACCGCGGGACGGGTGCCGCGCAACCCGCTGGCACTGGCGTTGCTCTGGGACTATCAGGACGGTTACCTCGCGGGCATTCCGGCGTGGGTGCAGCGCGCGCTGCTCGGCGGAGCGGCACGGATCACGCGGCGCGCCGGATACGAGCGCCGCTGGCTGCCCGCCGAATGAGACAGCGCGGCCGTGCGCCGCTCGTGTGTATGCCTCACGCTACTGTCGTTGCCATGGCTCAGCCCGACGCAGCGCCCGGCGAGGTGACACCACTAGGTGTCTGGCCGGGCACCGCCTATCCCCTCGGGGCGACCTACGACGGCGCAGGCACCAACTTCTCGGTCTTCTCCGAGGTCGCTGAGTCGGTCGAGCTGTGCCTGATCGCCAAGGACGGCACCGAGACCCGGATCGCGCTCGACGAGGTCGACGGCTACGTCTGGCACGCCTACCTGCCGACCATCGGTCCTGGCCAGCGCTACGGCTTTCGGGTGCACGGCCCGTACGACCCGGACCGCGGCCTGCGCTGCGATCCCAGCAAACTTCTGCTCGACCCGTACGGCAAGGCCTTCGACGGCGGCTTCGACAACGACCCGTCCCTCTATACGCACGGCCTGGATTCGCTGGGCCACACCATGACCGGCGTGGTGATCAACCCCTTCTTCGACTGGGGCTCCGACCGCGCGCCGAACCGCCCCTATCACGAAACGGTCATCTACGAGGCCCACGTCAAGGGCATGACGATGACCCACCCCGAGGTGCCCGAGGACCTGCGCGGCACCTACGCGGGCATCGCGCACCCGGCCGTAGTCGAGCACCTGAAGAGCCTCGGCATCACCGCGATCGAACTGATGCCGGTGCACCAGTTCCTGCACGATCGGATGCTGCTCGATCAGGGCCTGCGAAACTACTGGGGCTACAACAGCTTCGGCTATCTCGCGCCGCACAACGAGTACGCGGCCAGTCCGCGCGGCGGCGCCGCGGTGACCGAGTTCAAGGCGATGGTGCGCGCGCTGCATGCCGAGGGCATCGAGGTGATCCTCGACGTGGTCTACAACCACACCGCCGAAGGCAATCACCTCGGGCCGACGCTCGGTTTCCGCGGCATCGACAACGCCGCGTATTACCGTCTGCTGGACGGTGATCCGGGCCGCTACATGGACTACACCGGCACCGGCAACAGCCTCAACGTGCGGCATCCGCACACCTTGCAGCTGATCATGGACTCGCTGCGGTACTGGATTCTGGACATGCACGTCGACGGTTTCCGCTTCGATCTGGCCGCCACCCTGGCCCGCGAACTGCACGACGTGGACCGGCTGTCCACGTTCTTCGATCTGGTGCAACAGGATCCGGTGGTCAGCCAGGTCAAGCTGATCGCCGAGCCGTGGGACGTCGGCGAGGGCGGCTATCAGGTGGGCAATTTCCCCGGGCTGTGGACGGAGTGGAACGGCAAGTACCGCGACACCGTCCGCGACTACTGGCGCGGCGAGCCTGCCACCTTGGGCGAGTTCGCCTCCCGGCTCACGGGCTCCTCGGATCTGTACGAGGCCACCGGCCGCAGGCCGAGCGCGAGCATCAATTTCGTCACCGCGCACGACGGGTTCACGCTGCGGGACCTGGTGTCCTACAACGAGAAACACAACGAGGCCAACGGCGAGGGCAATCGCGACGGGGAGAGCTACAACCGATCCTGGAACTGCGGTGCCGAGGGCCCCACCGACGATCCCGAGATCAACGCCTTGCGCGCCAAGCAGACTCGTAATCTGCTGGCCACGCTGGTGCTGAGCCAGGGCACCCCGATGCTGCTGCACGGCGACGAGATGGGCCGCGGTCAGCAGGGCAACAACAATGCGTACTGCCAGGATTCGCCGCTGTCCTGGATGGACTGGTCGCTGGCCGAGACCAATGCCGATCTGCTGGAGTTCACGCGCTCGGTGATCGCGTTGCGCACGGCGCACCCGGTCTTCCGGCGCCGTCGGTTCCTCGCGGGAAAGCCGATCCGCGCCAAGGAGCACGCACGCGACATCGCCTGGCTCACCCCCTCGGGCAAGGAGATGACCGCCGCGGACTGGGACAGCGGCTTCGGCAAGGCGCTCACGGTGTACCTGAACGGGCAGGGCATTCCCGAGCCCGGCCCACGCGGTGAGCACATCATCGACGATTCGTTCCTGCTGTGCTTCAATGCCCACGATTCGGCGCTCGAATTCGCCGTTCCCGGTACGGATTACGGCGGACCGTGGACGGTGGCGCTGGACTGCTCGTCACCCGACGGCCGCGCCGAGGCCACCTATCCGGCCGCCACCACGATCACCGTCCCTGCCCGTTGCCTGCTCGTCCTCCGCTGCCCCGCATGACCGACACGCACATGACCCCATCCCACACACCGACCGAGACGCACCACACCGACCCCATCGCCCGTGGGCGCGCCCTCGCGCGGCAGACCACCGTGCGCAGCACCTACCGGCTGCAACTGCGACCCGACGCGCTCACCTTCGCGGACGCCAGGGCCATCGCGGAATACCTTCAGCAGCTCGGCATTTCGCACCTGTACCTGTCGCCGATCCTGACCGCGGCGCACGGCTCGACGCACGGCTACGACGTCACCGACCCCGGTTCCGTCTCGGCGGCGCTCGGCGGTCCGCTCGGGCTCAAGGCGCTCTCCGACGAGGTGCGCACCAGGGGCATGGGCCTCATCGTCGATCTGGTGCCCAACCACGTCGGCGTCGCCGATCCGCGGCAGAACCCGTGGTGGTGGGATGTGCTGCGCAACGGCAAGGACTCGCCGTTCGCGCGGTTCTTCGACATCGACTGGAGCCCGGGCAACGGCACGGGCGGCAGGCTCGCGCTGCCGGTGCTGCACAGCGAGAACGATCCCGCGGCGCTGTCCGTCGACCGCTCCGGCCCGGAACCGATGCTGGCGCTGCACGATCTGCGTTTCCCGATCGCACCGGGCACCGACGGTGACAACGCGCTGCGCATCCACGACAAACAGCACTACCGCTTGGTGAGCTGGAAGGCCGGGGTCTGTTCCTACCGGCGGTTCTTCGCGGTGAGCAGCCTGGCCGCGGTGCGGCAGGAGGACCAGGAGGTCTTCGATCTCACCCATCGCGAGCTGGCGGCCTGGTGCGAGCACGACCTGATCGACGGCGTGCGGGTCGACCATCCGGACGGATTGTCCTATCCCGCAGCCTATCTGGCCCGGCTGCGCCAGCTCATCGGCCCGCAGCGACTGCTGCTGGTGGAGAAGATCCTCGCCAACCGGGAGCCGCTGGACTCGACGCTGCCGATCGACGGCACCACCGGCTACGACGCGCTGGCCGGGCTCGGTGGCGTGCTCATCGATCCCGACGGCGAGCAGACGCTGACCGAGCTCTCGCGCCGTTTCGCCGGACACGGCAGCGACCGCGCCTGGATCGGCGAGACCGAGCACCGGATCAAACGCGCCGTCGCCGAAAGCATTCTGGCGCCGGAGATCCGGCGGTTGGTGGCCGCGATCAAGCGCGACGCGCGCGCGGACAGCTTCGACACCATGGCACTGACCAACGCCACCATCGAAGTGCTCGCCTTCATGCCGGTCTACCGCGCCGACTATGCGCCGCTGGCCGGGATGACCGGTGCCGTGATCGCCGAGGTGGAGAAGCGCAACAGCGAACTCACCGCGCCGCTGAACGTGCTGGTGGCCGCGCTGGCCGCCGGTGCGGAGGCGGCCGTCCGGTTCAACCAGGTGTGCGGCGCGATCACCGCGAAGGCTGTCGAGGACACCATGTTCTACCAGGCCGTGCGGCTGGTCTCGTTGCAAGAGGTGGGCGGCAACCCGGCCCGGTTCGGCCACTCGCTCAACGAATTCCATCTCGCCAACATCGAGCGCGCCCAGCGCTGGCCCGCCACCATGACCACGCTGTCCACCCACGACACCAAGCGCGGCGAGGACGTGCGCGCCAGGATCGGGGTGCTCTCCCAAGTGGCGCGGACCTGGGCGCGGTCGGTCGAGACCTGGCTGGACAAGACGCCCCCGCCGGACGGCGCGACGGCACTGTTCGTGTTGCAGAACATGTTCGGCGTCTGGCCCGCCGACGGTCGTCCGGCGTCCTCGGTGCCCGGTTTGCGCGAGCGTCTGCATCTGTTCGCGGAGAAGTCGATGCGCGAGGCGGGCACCCGCACCTCGTGGGAGGAGCCGGACGCCGAGTTCGAGGCGGCCGTGCACGGCTGGATGGACGCGGTGATCGACGGGCAGATCGGCGCGGAGTTGAGCGACCTGGTGCACGACCTGGCGCCGCATGCCTGGTCGGATGCGTTGTCGCAGAAGCTGCTTCAGCTGTGCGGACCGGGCATCCCCGACGTGTACCAGGGCTGCGAGCTGTGGGAGGACTCGCTGGTCGACCCGGACAACCGCCGCCCGGTCGACTTCCCCGCGCGCACCGGCATGCTGCAATCGCTCACCGGCACACCGGCTCTGGACACCTCGGGCGCGGCGAAGATGTGGATCATCGCCTACGCGCTGTGGCTGCGCAGGGAGCGCCCCGACTGTTTCGTCGGCGGCGCCTATCTCCCGCTGTTCGCCACCGGCGAGCAGGCCGCCCGGCTGGTGTCGTACGCGCGCGGCCGGGTCGGCGAGCCGCCCGAGGTGATCGTCGCGGCCACCCGGCACAGCGTCGGCCTGACCGACTCCGGCTGGGGCGATACCGCGCTCGACCTGCCGCAGGGCAACTGGACCGACCGGCTCACCGGCCACACCTTCCAGGGCCGGGCGCGCCTAGAGAAGCTGTTCGCTCGGCTCCCCGTCGCCCTGCTGGTGCGTTGAGGCGTCGGGCGGGCTGACCTTCTCGATCAGCTCGGCCGGGAACTTGCCGCCCAGGTCCTGCTGCCAGCCCCGCAGGTTGTAGGGCCGGTAGCCGGCCTTGTCGTGCACCGTCGAGGCGAGCAGCACGCCGTTGTCCGTCGGCACCCGCAGCCGCCGCTGGAAGTTCCAGTAGAACCTCGCCCGCATCGGACTGCGAAGGGTGCGTACCACGTTCAGCAGGGCGAAACCGGGCCCGAGTGAGTTGTGCCGCTCCATATGGTCTTCGGTGCCCGCGCACTTGGCGGACAGCTCCTCGAGCAGCTCCCTGTTGAAGGCGAGTCCCTCGGCCTCGGCCTCGGCGACCATCCAGCGCAGGGTGATGTCGGACAGCCCGCACTGGTCGTAACCGCCGCCGATATCGCTGTGCACGCCCTCGAACCAGACCTGCTTGACGCGGTCGGCCTTGCGGTCCTTGATCCGGCGGTACTTGATGCCGAGTTCGACCGGCACCTGCCAGAGGCAGGGCTCGAAGTTGCGCCGCCGCTCGTCGATCGCCAAGGCCTGGCGCGCGCACAGCACCCGCTGCGAGAGATTGACGTTGTGGAAGCGGTGCCGCCAGGAGGTCAGGCCGGGGACACCCAGCGCCCCGACGGTGTCGAACACGCCGATGAAGTCGATTATCCGCCTGCGGTGGCTGTGCTCCCTGCGGAAGTTGCGCCACTGCTGTTCGGTGGGTGGTGTACGCCACCACAGCAGCTTGCTGCGTTCGCGGCGCCGGTACATTTTGAACGCCGCCGGATAGTGCCCGGCGATCATCGACTCGGGCTTCATGATGCCGATGCGGTCGATGAGGCCGACCAGGCTGCGCGCGGTGTAGGCGCCGCGGCTGAAGCCGAAGATGTACAGCTCGTCGCCGGGCTCCCAGTTGACGGCCACCTGCCAGTAGGCGGCGGACAGATTCGCCTCCAGGCCGAGGCCGAAGGCGCCGCCGATGAGCCGGTCGGCGGTGAAACCTCGTGCGCCGGGACCGGATACGTAGATCACGTGCTGGCGGACCGGCTGCCCGTCGGCCCCGGGGGCCTCCATGCGGACGGTCTGCGCGATTTTGACGATGTTGGATACCGTGCTGCTGTTCTCGGCTTTCCAGGTGCCGTCACAACACACCACCAGGCGTTTCATGAGCGAAATTCTCCCCTCGAATTCGCGTGGGAAACCCGCGTACTTGACTACTCGAATCATCGCCCCCACACGGGACCCCGTTGATGAAAATACTGTCTTTCAACGCGTTTCGACGACGAATCCCCGGTCGAGCCGGGACTTTTCGGGTGCGAACTACTCAGGGCCGAGGCTCCGGAGCTTGTGCGCGAGGATCGCGAACATCGTCACCGACAGGTGGAAGTCGCCGCGCTCGATGCCGGCGTCCAGGTCGGCGAGGAACCGGTCGTACTCCTCGCGGGTGACCGTGCCGCGCTGCCCGGCCAGCTCGTTCATCTGCTGATAGAGCGGCCGCGCCGTCACCGGATCCCAGATCACCGCCTCGGACCCCTGATCGTCGACGGCGAAACCGGCGGCCACGAGCAGGCCGCGCAGCCTGCGGCCCGACGCGGGGTTGGGCATGTCCGCCAGCATCGCGGCACCCAGAGCGGCCACCACGTCCGGATCGCCGGGGTGGGTGATGGCGGTGTACCAGTCGCTGTCGATCAGCAGGACCCGGCCGCCCGGCCGCAGCACCCTGGCGATCTCGGCGGTGGCCGCGGCGGGATCGTCGAGATGCTGGTAGACGCGCTCGCAGCGGACCACGTCGAAGGCCGCGTCGGAGAACGGCAGGTGATAGACGGAGCCGTGCACGAATCGCGCGGCCGACCCGGCGGCCTCGGCCCGCTGCCGCGCGATGGCCAGCATCGACGGGTTCGGATCCACCCCGACCGCGGCGCCGTCATCGCCGACCCGCTCGGCGAAGACCAGCACCTCCGATCCCGTGCCCGCTCCGATATCGAGGGCCCGCTCCCCTGTGCTCACCGCAAGAGCCTCGTGCGCCCAGCGCCGCATCCGCCGGATGCCCGGCAACTCGGCCTGCAGATCGAGAATCCCGACCAGCTCGTCGATCCGATCCGCGTCGATCCGATCCACGTGAAAGGACAGAGCGTCCGCCTCGACACGTCCCTGTGCCATGCGTCCGACGTTACCCCCCTTTACGCAGCTCCCACCCGCATCCGAAGCCCTCGCAACGCGTCGATGTACTTCGCAGTCGTGGCAGCTGTGCGAGGCGTGTGAAGCCGGTGCGAGGAGGCCGGTGCGGGAATGGCGACGGCCCCGGCGGGGAGCCGGGGCCGTGCGGTGGGCGATGTTGTTGCCGGAGAAGGGGTTCGGTGTCACCGGGTCTTACGCAGGCCCAGGTACTGCAGGGCGGCGAAGCCGCCGACCGTGGCGGCCTGCATGACCGTCCACACCGAGCCGACCGCGTTCAGGTCGAGCGCGCCCTCGATCAGGGCGGCCAGGCTGACCACGACCCAGGCGGCGTTCAGGCCGATCACGGTGCGGGCGGCGGTGTGGTTGATCGACGCGGTCGCCCCGGCCACGGCGACGCCGATGCCGTAGAGGGTCAGGAAGACGCCGATCGGGATACCGAGGCGGCTGTCCAGGCCGAGCAGCGACTCCAGCGGGCCGGACAGGGCCAGGTAGGCCAGACCGTTCGCGCCGGTGATCACCGCGTCCAGGCGCAGCGAGGTCCGCAACAGCTTGTCGCCGGGGGCGAGCAGCGTGGACAGGTAACCGGGGGCGGTGGTGGTGGTCATGGCGAATCTCTTTTCTGCATAAAGGTTGTGCGAGTCGGCGCAGGGATCAGGCGGCGGCCGGGACCTTGTCGAGGAAGCCGTACACCTGCGCGATACGACCCTCGGCGAGCACCGCGACGTCGAAGCCGACCACCAGCGCCTGGCCGTCGGCCGGGCCCAGCTCCCAGGTGAAACGCACCTGGTCGTGGTGTCCGTCGACCGGTCCTGCCAGCCGGAACACCATGCCGGGGAACTGCGCCTGCACCGCGGCAATGCCCGCGTCCAGCGCCTCGCGACCGGTGACGGCCATGAGCGGATCGACGTAGCGAGGCTCGTCGGTGAAGACTCGGGCAATCGCGGCCGAGCGAGCGGCGGCGTCGGTGGTGTTCCAGATCTCCAAGTACTGTGCGACCAGGTCGTTCATCGTTGTCTCCCTTGTGTTTCCTGCGCTGTCTTGCGCTGTGAGAACAAGGTATGGCGAGGCGAGGGGGCCCCGAATCAGTCACGCATAAGTACTTTCGGCGACCGATGACGTAAGTACCGTCCGTCGGTGACCGTTACCGTGAACGGATGCTGCACGGACGCGAGGCCGAACAGGCCCGCATCGATCGACTACTCGCCGACGCACGGGCGGGCCGCAGCGGTGTCCTCGTGCTGCGCGGCGAGGCCGGCATCGGCAAGACATCGCTGTTGGATTACGCCGCTGCGCAAGGCATTCCGTCGGTGCGCAGTGCGGGCATCGAGTCGGAGGCCGAGCTGCCCTTCGCCGGACTGCACCTGCTGGTGCGCCCCGGTATGGCGCTGGTGGACACGCTGCCCGAGCGGCAGCGCGCCGCACTGCGCGGTGCGTTCGGGCTCGGCGCGCAGGAGCCGGGCGACCGGCTGCTCATCGGTCTCGCGGTGCTCTCGCTGCTGGCCGAGGAGGCCGCCGAGGGGCCACTGTTGTGCCTGATCGACGACGCGCACTGGCTGGACCGCGCGACCGCGGAAACCTTGCTCTTCGCCGCCCGTCGCCTGGACGCCGAAGGCGTGGCGATGGTCTTCGCGACCCGGACCGGCACGCACGATTTCCCGGCGCCCGGCTTGCCGGAGCTGGAGGTCACCGCGCTGCGCCAGGACGCGGCCGCCGCGCTGGTGGACGCGGGCACGCCGGATCTCGCCCCCGCGCTGCGCTACCGGCTGCTCACCGAGGCGGGCGGCAATCCGCTGGCGTTGCGGGAACTGCCCGCGGTGCTGGCTGCCGAGTCCGCCGACTCCGGGCCGAATCCGCTGCCGCTCACCCAGCGCCTCCAGGTCGCCTTCTACGGCCGGGTGAGCAGGCTGCCCGCGAGCACGCGGACCCTGCTGCTGGTCGCTGCCGCGGCGGGTGTGGCCGAGGTGGATCCGGTGCTGCGCGCGGCGGCGACGCTCGGGGCGGGTCTCGCCGATCTGCAACCGGCCGAGGACGGCGGGCTCGTGCACACCGACGGCCGGACGTTTTCCTTCCGTCATCCGCTGCTGCGTTCGGCGGTCTACCAGGGCGCACCGCTCGCCCAGCGGCTCGCCGCGCACGCCGCGCTGGCCGCCACGCTCACCGCGCCCGAGGA
>NZ_BDBP01000142.1 GCF_001613045.1 Nocardia lijiangensis NBRC 108240
GAGCACCTCGTGACCATTGCGCACAGCATCCGAAAGATGCTCCAGCACAACAACACCCGCACCCTCAGCCCACCCCGTACCACCAGCCGACTCCGCAAACGACCGACAACGGCCATCCACCGACAACCCACGCTGCCGCGAAAACTCCACAAAGACACCGGGGGTGGCCATCACCGTCACCCCACCCGCCAATGCGAGCCCGCACTCCCCCGCGCGCAACGCGCCGACCGCCTGATGCAACGCCACCAACGACGACGAACACGCCGTATCCACACTGACCGCAGGGCCTTCCAAACCCAGCACATACGCCACCCGGCCCGACACGACACTCGCCGCGCCGCCGGTCAGCCGATAGCCTTCCGCGGTGTCGTCGGGTCCACCGCCGTACCGATCGACCGACGAACCGAAGACTCCGACGTACACACCGGTGTCGCTGCCGCGCAGCGATTTCGGGTCGATGCCCGTGCGTTCCAACGCTTCCCACGTCACTTCGAGCAGCACGCGCTGCTGCGGGTCCATCGCCGCCGCTTCGCGTGGGCTGACCCCGAAGAACGCCGCGTCGAATTGCCCGGCGTCGTAGAGGAATCCGCCCTCCCGCACGTACGAACGGCCTGGCATCCCGGGTTCCGGATCGAAGACATCGGACAGGTCCCAGCCGCGGTCGGCCGGGAAGTCGCCGATCGCATCGCGGCCTTCGGCCACCACGTCCCACAGGAGCTCGGCCGAGGACGCGCCACCGGGGAAGCGGCAGCCGGCGCCCACGATCACGATGGGATCGTCCACATCGGCGGTCCGCGCGTGCCGCGGCATCGGTTGTTCGGCGACGCGCGCGCCGAGCACGATGTCGCCGAGATGGTCGGCCAGTCTCGCCACGGTCGGCTGGTCGTAGAGCAACGACGCGGGCAGGGCGCACCCGGTGGCGGCGGCGAGCCTGTTTCGCAGATCGACAGCGGTGGCGGATTCGAAACCGAGGCTCTCGAAAGAGGTTTCGGCGGCGAGGGTCACCGTCGACTCCGTGCCCAGCACGGTGGCGACGTTGGCATTGACCAATTCCACGAGCGCGTCACGCCTGGCGTCCTCGCTCAGCGCCGCCAACCGCGTTCGCCACGGCGACTCGGCGGCGGGCCGGGCGTCCGGCGTAGCGCCGGGCCAATAGCGCGATCGCTGGAACGCATGGGTCGGCAACGGCACACGCCTGACGTCGTCGCCGAAGATCGCGGGCCATTCCACGTCTACTCCGCGCACGAACAGCGCGGCCAGCGCGGCGACCAGCGACCGCGAGGCGGGCTGGTCGCGTGTCAACGAGCCGACCGCGACACTCGGGGCAGCCGAATATTCCAGTGTCTGCTCGACCGCGAAGGTGAGCACTGGATGCGGACTCATCTCGACGAACACTCCGTGGCCTGCGTCGGCCGCGGTCCGGACCGCGTCGGCGAACCTGACCCGCTGCCGCAGATTCGTGTACCAGTAATCACCGGTGAGGTTCTCGGTGTCGAGCACGTCCCCCGTCACGGCCGAATAGAACGTCGTGTCCGTGGATTTCGGTGCGACCGCGGCGAGATCGGTGCGCACACGGCCGCGGACCGCCTCCACGTGCCCGGTGTGGGAGGCGTAGTCGACCGGAAGGATCCTGGCACGAATGCCTGCGGCGGTGCACTCACCGACGAAGTCCGCCAGCGCCGCCGAATCGCCCGCCACCACCACGGCGGACGGTCCGTTGACGGCCGCGATGTCGAGTCGGCCCGCCCACTCCGCGATCCGGGTGGCAGCCGCTGCTTCGGACAGCGCCACCGCGGCCATCCCGCCCTTGCCCGCGATCTCGGCGATGGCCTTGCTGCGCAGCGCGACGACGGCGGCGGCGTCCGGCAGGCTCAATGCTCCCGCGATGTGCGCCGCGGCGATCTCGCCCTGCGAGTGACCGATGACGGCAGAGGGCTGTATTCCGAAGGATTGCCACAGCCGCGCCAACGCGACCATGACGGCGAACAGCACCGGTTGCACCACATCGACGCGATCGAGCGACGGCGCCCCCGGTTCGCACCGCAGCACGGCCATCGGCGACCAATCGATGTGCGCAGCAAGCGCTTCGGCGCATTCTTCCAGCTCCCGGCGGAACCGCGGCGAGTACTCGAGTAGATCCATCGCCATGCCCTGCCACTGACTTCCCTGTCCGGGGAAGACGAATACGACACCGGAGGTATCGGCCCTGCCGGTCATCGCGGCGGCGCCGTCCCCCTCGGCGAACGACGCCAGATCGCGCACCAGTTCGTCGCGCTCGGCGCCGTATACCACCGCACGGTGCTCGAACACGGTCCGGCTCGTCGCCAAGGACCAGCCCACCTCGCGCGCGGTCGCCTCGGGGTGCGCGGCGAGATGTTCGGCCAACCTGGCGGCCTGGCCGCGCAGCGCCCGCTCGGTGCGCGCCGAAAGTACCCACGGCACCATCAATGGTTGCGCGGACGACGCAACCGGCTGCGGCTGCGCCGTCGGCGATTCCGCCAGGACGACATGGCAGTTCGTCCCGCCCATGCCGAACGAGCTGACACCGGCGATCAGCGGGCGAGCGGGTCGCGGCCACGGACCCGTTTCGGTCTGCACACGGAGGTTCAGCCGGTCGAAATCGATCTCCGGGTTGGGGGTATGGAAATTCAGGCTGGCCGGGATCTCGCGGTGGTGAATGCTCAACGCCGCCTTGATCAGGCCGGGCAACCCGGCCGCGCCCTCGAGATGACCGATATTGGTCTTCACCGAGCCCACGAGGAGCGGCTCGCCCGGCGCGCGGGCGGCGCCGACCACCGCGCCGAGGGCGGCCGCCTCGATCGGGTCGCCGACCTTCGTTCCCGTGCCGTGCAACTCGACGTATTGCACGTCGCCGCGGTCGATTCCCGCGGCCGTGTAGGCAGCATGGATTGCGTCGGCCTGCGCCTGCGTACTGGGAACGGTCAGACCCGGTGTGGATCCGTCGTTGTTCGCCGCGCTGCCGCGGATCACACAGTAGATCGTGTCGCCGTCCGCAAGCGCCCGGGCCAGGGGCTTCAATACGACGATGCCGCCGCCCTCACCACGGACATAGCCGTTCGCCCTGGCATCGAAGGTGAAGCAGCGGCCATCCGGTGACAGTCCGCCGAAGCGATCGGATACCTCGTCGCTCTCCGGGATGAGGTTGAGGTTCACGCCACCGGCAACGGCCAACGTCGATTCGCCGCATCGCAGACTCGCGCAAGCCAAGTGCACGGCGACGAGCGAGGACGCCTGGGCGGCATCCACCACGATGCTCGGACCGTGTAGTCCCAATGCGTAGGACACCCGATTGGCGATGATGCCGCGATGCAGGCCGGTCATCGCGTGTGCGGATAGTTCGTCGCTGCGGTAGAGCAGTGTGGCGTAGTCGTCCCACACCGAGCCGATGAACACCCCTGTGCTGCTGCCCGCCAGGGTCGCAGGCACGATCGCGGCGTCCTCACATGCCTCCCAGGCCAATTCGAGAACGAGCCGCTGCCGCGGATCCATGGCAACGGCCTCACGCGCGGAGATACCGAAGAACTCCGCGTCGAACTCGTCCACCGAGTCCAGGAATCCCCCGTGCGGCACGGTATTTCGACCGGTCGCGAACCTGCCCTCCGGCGCGGCGCCCACCGCGTTGCGACCGTCGGTCAACAATCGCCAGAACTGCTCCTTGTCCGGAGCCTGCGGCAAGCGGCAGGAAATGCCGACGATGGCAATCGGTTCGAGTTGTGCTTCGTTCGTCATGGTGCGTCTTCCTCGAGCTACTCGTCCGGTGGTCAGGATCGGCCGAACTGCGTCCGGAGGATCTCGAGGAGTTCTTCGGCCGAGGCGGTGTGCATGTGTTCCCGGTCGACCTCGGCTCCTGCCGCGTTTCCGCCGAGACGGATGCGCGACAGGATGGCCTCCAGTCGTCCGATGAGGCGCTCTGCGACCTCTCCTGTCGCGGGCGCACGGAGCAGGGCGTCTTCCAGGCTGTCCACACTGCTGAGCACCAGCTCGTCCGTCGACGCCGGAGTCGTCGGTGCGAGTTGTTCGGCGAGGTGGTCGGCGAGGTGGTCGGCGAGGGCCGTCGGCGTGGGATAATCGAAGACCAGGGTTGCCGAAAGTTGCAGTCCGCTTGCGGTTCTCAGCCGGTTGCGGACTTCGACCGCGCTGAGCGAGTCGAATCCCAGTTCCTGGAATTGCCGTTCCGGATCGATGACAGCGGGTCCGTCGTGGCCGAGCACCTCCGCGATCTGGGCTCGGACGACATCGAGGACAACCTGTCGTCGTCGAACCGGGTCGAGTCCCTGAACGCGCTGCCGCAATACCGGGACCGCGGCGCGCTCGGCCGACCGTGCGGCGGGCGCCAGGCTTCGCAGGATCGGGAACGAGCGTGCGGCCCCCGGTAATGCCGTGGCGTCCAGCCGCGCCGCCACTACCGCGGTCCGGTTCGATCCCACCGCCGCGTCGAACAAACTCAATCCGTCGTCCGCCGACATCGGGAGGAATCCGTTCCGGCGCATCCGCGCGGTATCCATATCGGTGAGAGTCGTTGTCATCCCGCCGAATCCAGCGGCCCACCACCCCCAGGCGATCGACTGTGCGCGCAGCCCCTTGGCGCGGCGGTGCGCCGCGAGTCCGTCCAGGAAGGTGTTCGCCGCGGCGTAGTTGCCCTGCCCCGGGCCGCCGAGGACCCCGGCCTCCGAGGAATACAGCACGAAGGCCGAGAGCTCCAGACTCCGGGTCGCCTCGTGCAGGTGCCATGCCGCGTCCGCTTTCGCCGCGAGCACCTTGTCGACGCGCTCGGGCGTCAAGGACCCGATCACGCCGTCGTCGAGCACTCCGGCCGCGTGCACCACCGCTGTCAGGTCCGGGATGCCCGCCACCAGTTCGAATACGGCGGCGCGATCGGCGAGATCGCAGGCCACGATGTCGACTTCGGCCCCGGCATCGATCAGCTGCGTGCGCAATTCCGTCGCACCGGGAGCGGCCGGGCCGCGACGGCTGACCAGCACCATCTTCCGTGCTCCGCAGTCGGTCACCAAGTGGCGGGCCAGCAGTGCTCCGAGACCTCCGGTTCCTCCGGTGATCAAAACCGTTCCGCTTGTGCCGAACGGAGCGGAGGGCTCGGCGGCGCCGCGGACCCGGACCAAGCGGGGCGCATGCACGACACCGTCACGGACCACGACCTGCGGTTCACCTGTCACCATGACCGCCGCGATATCGACCGCTTCGTCCACATCGGCCAGCACGATCCGTCCCGGATCCTCCGATTGCGCGGACCGCACTACACCCCACACCGCGGCTCCCGCCAGGTCCGATACGCCTTCGCCCGCGAAATCCACTGCGCCGTGCGTGAGCACCAGCAAGGTGCTCGATCCGAAACGGGGCTGCCCGAGCCAGACCTGCAGCACGCCGAGGACGTCATTCGTCATCGCGTGCGTGTCCGCCACGACGTCGAGCCGCCCGTCCTCGGCTCGGCAGTCCAGGACGACCACCGCGGGCACGTCGACCTTCTGGCCCCGCACCTCTTTCCAGTCGGCGGCGGAGACCGGCTGCACCGCGGATGTCGGTGGCGCCGCAGACCACGTCAGCTCGTAGAGGCCGTCGCTCGTGCCGGTAGCGGCCAGCTGTTCGCGCGTCACCGGCCGTGATTTCGCCGAGCGCACCGTCAGCACCGGCTGCCCGGTCTCGTCGGCCATCGTCAGCGACAGGTCGTGACCGCTCAGAGCTATCCGAACCCGCAGCGGCGATCGACCCGCGGCATGGAGTGACACCCCTTCCCAGGAAAACGGCAGCACGACATCGCTTTCGTCCCGACCGACCGCTGGCAGTGCGTGCGGCACGGCGTGCAGCGCGGCATCCAGCAAGGCCGGGTGTATGCCGAATCCCGCTGCGCTCACCGGTATCTCGTCAGGCAGCGCCACCTCCGCGAAGACTTCGTCCCGCCGTCGCCAGACCGCCCGCAGTCCGCGGAATCCCGGTCCGTACTCGTACCCTCGCTGCGCCAATCGCCCGTATCCGCCGTCGAGATCCACTGCCTCCGCCTCGGTCGGCGGCCATGGGAGCGCCGCTGCCGCGGGCGTGGGCTCGGCGGCGAGGGTCCCGCGGGCATGGGCGGTCCATTCCGCCTCGGATCCCTCGGGACGCGAGTAGATCCAGATCGCACGCGCTCCGACGTCGTCGGCCGCGTCCACCGAGACCTGTATCCGGCGGGCCGCGTGGTCGGGAAACAGCAGGGGCGCCTGCAGTGTCAGCTCGTCTACCCGCCCGTATCCAACTTCCGCTGCGGCCTGTAAGGCCAGCTCCACAAAACCTGTCCCTGGCATCAGCACCGTGCCGTGCACCGCATGATCGGCCAGCCATGGATGTGTCTCGACCGACATTCGGCCGGTCAGTATCAACCCGCCGGTCGCGGGCAGTTCCGTTGCCGCCGCCAGCATCGGGTGCTCGGCGGCCATCAAACCCGCACCCGATACGTCTCCCGTCCGAGAGCCCGACACCCAGTACCGGCGCCGCTGGAATGCGTACGTCGGCAACGCGACTCGACGCCCGCCGGGAACGAGGGACTGCCACGCCACGTCCGCACCGTCGACGTACAGCGAAGCCAGAGCGCGCACGCTGGTAGCGACCTCGGGACGACCGGCGCGTAACAACGGCGCCGACCCCGGTACGGTCTCCGCGGCGATCGCGCTGAGCACCCCGTCCGGTCCCACTTCCACGCATCTGCTCACGCGTTCCCGCACGCATGCCATGGCGTCGCCGAATCGCACCGTGCGGCGGATGTGTTCCGCCCAGTACCGCGGTGAGGTGGCTTGCTCATCGGTCAGCACCGCCCCGGTGCTGTCGGAGACCACCGGGATCGCCGCGGGCGCCAAGGATACCGTGGCCACGATTCGTTCGAATTCATCGAGCACCGAATCCATGTGCGGTGAATGAAACGCATGACTTACGTTGAGCCGTCGTGATTTCCGATCCTCGAATCGCGCGGCGACCTGCGCGACGGCGTCCGAGTCGCCGGAAACGACCACCGACGCCGGATCGTTCACAGCCGCCACCGAGATCCTGTCGTCCAGGTACGGCGAGACTTCCACTTCGGTGGCCTGGATCGCGAGCATGACACCATCACTGCGAGCCGCCTGCATCAGACGTCCACGCGCGGCCACGACAACGCACGCATCTGCCAGCGACAGCACGCCTGCGACATGAGCGGCGACGACTCCGCCGATCGAATGCCCCACCACGAGGTCCGGTCGTGCGCCCCACGATCGCATCAACCGCGCCAGAGCGACTTCCACGGTGAACAAGGCCGCCTGCGCCCACACCGTCTCCCCCAGCAGCTTCGACTCGTCATCGAACATCACATCTCGGAGGGAGCCGTCGAGCTGCGGTTCGAACTCGGCACAGACCTCGTCCACGGAGGCCGCGAACACGGGGAACTCGGCATACAGCTCCCGGCCCATCCCCACCCGCTGCGAACCTTGACCGGAGAACAGCCACGCTGTCCCGCCGGACGCGGCAGTGCCTTCGACAACGGCCGAATGCGACTGTTCCTGCGCCAGTGCGTCCAGTCCCGCCATCAGCTCCGCACGGTCACCGCCCACCACAACGGCGCGATGCTCGAACTCGCTCCGCGTCGTCACCAGCGAAAACGCCACGTCGGCCACATCCAGCTCCGGACGCCGGCGCAGATGAGCGGCCAACCGAGCAGCCTGCCCCGCCAAACCCGCCCGGCTACGTGCCGACAACACCCATGGCACCACCGAACCCACCGAATCCCGTGCAACACCGCAACTCTCATCGGGCGATCGAGTGTCCACCGGCGCCTGTTCGAGGATCACGTGCGCATTGGTGCCACTCACCCCGAACGACGACACACCCGCCCGCCGAACACGACCCACCTCCGGCCACACACGAGCCTCGACCAACAACTCCACCCGACCCGCCGACCAATCCACATGCGACGTAGGCGAATCCACATGCAACGTCTTCGGCAACACACCACGACGCAACGCCTCCACCATCTTGATCACACCCCCCACCCCCGCAGCCGCCTGCATATGACCAACATTCGACTTCAACGACCCCAACCACAACGGCTCCGCACCCACCCCCCGCTGACCGTACGTCGCGATAAGCGCCTGCGCCTCGATCGGATCACCCAACACCGTCCCGGTCCCATGCGCCTCCACCACATCCACATCCGCCGTCGTCAACCCCGCATTCGCCAACGCCGCACGAATCACCCGTTGCTGCGACGGACCATTCGGCGCAGTCAACCCATTCGAGGCGCCATCCTGATTCACCGCCGAACCACGCACCACAGCCAACACCTCGTGCCCCAGCCGCTGTGCATCCGAAAGACGTTCCAAGGCAAGGACTCCCGCCCCCTCCGAGAACCCCGTCCCGTCCGCCGCCTCGGCGAAGGACTTGCACCGACCATCCACCGACAGCCCGCGCTGGCGAGAGAACTCGATGAATGGCATCGGATTCGCCATGACGGCCACACCGCCGGCCAGCGCCAGGTCGGACTCCCGCGACCGAAGGGACTGCACCGCAAGATGCAACGACACCAACGACGACGAACACGCCGTATCCACCGTCACCGCAGGACCTTCCAACCCAAGCACGTACGACACCCGCCCCGACAACACACTCGAGGACGTGCCGGTTATCCGGTACCCGTCGATCTCCGCCACCAGCGAGGCATCATCTCCCGCCGCGTAGCCCAGATAGGACGCTCCGACGAAGACGCCGGTTCTGCTGCCCCGCAACGACCTCGGATCAACCCCCATCCCCTCCAACGCCTCCCACGACACCTCCAACAACAACCGCTGCTGCGGATCCATCGCCAACGCCTCACGCGGACTCAAACCAAAAAACTCCGCATCGAAATCCGCCGCACCCGCCAAAAACCCACCCCGACACGTATACGACCGCCCCCGAACCTCCGGATCAGGATCGAACAACCCCACATCCCACCCACGATCAACCGGAAAATCCCCCACCACATCCCGACCCCCCGACACCAACCCCCACAAATCCTCCACACACACCACACCACCCGGAAAACGACACCCCACACCCACAACCGCCACCGGCTCCGCCACCGTTCCCTCGGCGTGCAGCAGACGTTCGCGAGTTTCCCGGAGTTCGCGCGTCACCTTCTTGAGGTAGCTGCGAAGCTTCTCATCATTGGACATCAGGAATGAATCTCCTCAATTGGTCTGCGCGACGGTGAGCTCGGCCGTCAGAGCCCCAGCTCGTTGTCGATGATGTCGAAGAGTTCTTCGTCGGTCGCGGTCTCGAGATCCTCGATCGCGGACAGCTCGAACCTGGCTTTCGCGCGCACGAGCAGATCGTCCAGTCGCGACACGATATTCACGCGTCGGCCGTTTTCCACGTCGAGCGAGGAGAGGATCGGCCATAGTTTGTCCAGCTCCTCGAGCACGTCGCTGGTACGCGACGAGGGTGCGAGGCCGATGTTCCGCTGGATGTGCTCGCGTAACTCGCGCACCGAAGGGTGGTCGAAGGCAACGGTCGACGGCAGCGTCAATCCCGTCCGCCTGTTCAACCGCGAGCGCAACTCGAGTGCGGTCAGAGAATCCAGACCGAGTTCCATGAAAGGTCGTCGATCGTCGATTTCCTCGCGGCGATGCCCCAGTACGGCGGCTACGATCTCCCGGATCGTTTCCAGCAGCACTTCCTCCGCGGCGGCGGGCGACATTCCCTTCAACTCGTCGGCGAGAGACGAGTTCGCACCACCGGTCGATGCACCGTCGGACGAATGCAGCGCTCGCACCTCGGGTATCTCGTCGATCAGACTGCGGTGGCGCGACATCGTGTAGGCGGGTGCGAATTTCTGCCAATCGATGTCCGCCACGATGGACAGAGCTTCGTGCGACCCGGCCGCCCGGCTCAGCGCCGCCAGTGCGTGGTCGGGATCCATGGCCCGTATACCGGTGCGGTGCAAATATTCTCGAATGTCGGCGGATTCCCCCATACCGTCACCTCCCCAGAGACCCCAGGCGATCGACGTCGCGACTCGGCCACTGGCACGGCGAGCCTGCGCGAGCCCATCCAGAAAGGCGTTTCCGGCGGCGTAGGAGGCGAGGCCCTTGCTTCCCCAGACGGCTGCCCCCGACGAGAAGAGGACGAACGCATCGAGCGGGCGGTCTCCGAGCAGCTCGTCCAGATGACGCGCGCCCGCGACCTTCGGTGCCAGTACGGCCTCCAGCCGAGCGATATCGATATCCCCGATGAACGCGAGTTCGCCGATTCCGGCCGCGTGGATCACCGCCGTCAGCTCGACGCCGCTGCGATCGATGTCCTGCAGGAGGCTCGCGACTTGATCTCTGTCCGAGACATCACAGGCGCAGAACGTCGACGAGGCCCCGAGAGCCGCGAGCTCGTCCCGAAGGACCGCCGCCCCCGCGGCGCCTGCGCCACTGCGACTGACCAGCACGACATGCTCGGCGCCCAGGCGCACCGCCCACCTCGCGATGCGCGAACCGACCCCGCCCGTGCCACCGGTGATCAGGATCGCACCTCGTGGAGTCCATGTGTCACCGTCGCTCGCCTCGGTCCGCGGGGCCCTGGACATGCGCCGCGCGAAAAGACCGGCCTTGCGCACCGCTAGTTGATCCTCGCCGTGCTGAACAGCCAGCGCCGCACCCAATGCAGCGATGTCCTCGTCGTCCCGATCCGCCGGGAGATCGACGAGGATGAAACGGCGGTCCGGATTCTCCAGACCAGCCGCTTGGACCACACCCCAGATAGGCGCCTGAAGCGGGCTGACATTCTCGTCGGAGCCTGCTGCTGCGACAGCGCCACTCGTCACGAACCACACCGGCGCGGTGCGGGATGTTTCCACCATGGCCTGCAGCAGGAAGATGGTCCCGACCAACCCCCGAGTTACCGAGGTCGACTCCGGTATCCCACGTTCGTCGTCGGCCAGCAGCGACAACACACCCGCGAACTCGCCGTCTACACTGAGCGCTCGGAGGTGGTCGGCGATGTACGCCCGATTCGCTGTCTCCGATGTCAGTTCCAGTATCCGCACCTCGGCGCCGGCCCCGATCAACGTCTTCTCGATCGTCTCGAGGTCCCGATTCCCCGGGTGGGTCACGATCAGCCATACCCCTGACGAGCGCGCAGACCCCGCCGCGATCGACTGCCAGGTGATCCGGTAGTTCCAGGAACCGATATCTCGTCGCAGCTGGGCGGCATGATGTTCAGCCGACAGCTGCTCGAATACTTCGACGAACCGCCGCTGCGGATCCAGTCCACGCGCCTCGAGTGCGGAGGGGGATATCGACTCCCAGAATTCGGCGCTCGTTCGGTCGGTCGCGGACCGCGCGTCCTCGCCGGGCGAAGAGTCCAACCAGAATCGGCGGCGCTGGAATGCGTACGTCGGCAGGTCGACTCGGCGCCCGACCGGACTCAGTGCAGGCCAGTTCAGCGTGGCGCCGGCGACGAACAACTCCGCGGCCGACGAGACGAAGCGGCGCATGCCTCCGTCGCCGCGGCGGGTGGAGCCGGCGACCACCACGTCACCGTCCTTCGCGCCCGCGCGCTCGAGTGTCTCCTGCACCCCGATGGTCAGCACAGGATGCGGGCTGGCCTCCACGAAGAAGCGGTAGCCGTCCTCGTAGAGGGCCGTGGTGGTCTGGGCGAAACGAACGACATCGCGCAGGTTCCGGTACCAGTACTCTGCGTCCAAGCGCACGGTATCCACGCGCGACCCGGTGGCCGCCGAGTAGAACGCCACCCGGGACGGCTGAGGTCGGATATCGGCGAGGTCATCGCACAGCGGCGAACGCAGGGTTTCGATTTGCGCCGAATGAGCGGCATAGTCGACGGGTATGCGGCGTGCCCGAATGCCCTCGGCCGCACAGGCGTTCAGGAACTCCGTGAGTGCGTCGGCGTCACCCGAAACGACGGTGGACGCCGGTCCGTTCACCGCCGCCACACCGATGCGGCCGTCCCACCGCGCCAGCCGCGCTTCGGTGGCCTCGGCGGGCAGCACCACCGAGGCCATTCCACCGGTGCCTGCCAACTCCTGAGCCAGCATCCTGCTACGCGAAATCACCACCCGCGCCGCATCCTTCAAGGACAATGCTCCCGCAACATAGGCGGCGGCGATCTCCCCTTGCGAATGACCGACAACCGCGTCCGGGACGACTCCGACAGACCGCCACAACTCGGCGAACGACACCATCACCGCAAACAACGTCGGTTGTACGACATCCACGCGGTCCAACGACGCCGCACCGGGAATGCCGCGCGCCACGTCGAGCAGCGGCCAATCGACCAGTGGGGCAAAGGCTTCGGCGCAGTCCCGCATCGTGGCGGCGAAGACGGGGGCGGAGTCCAGCAACTCGGCGGCCATCCCCTCCCATTGGGACCCCTGGCCCGGGAATACGAAGACTGTCTTCCCCGACAGCAACCCCTCGCCCCGGGTCACCGTCGGCGACAGCTCACCCTCGGCCAGTGCGTCGAGTCCCGCCATCAGTTCCGCACGATCGGCACCCACCACAACGGCCCGATGCTCGAACACGCTCCGCGTCGTCACCAGCGAAGACGCCACGTCGGCCACATCCACCTCCGGACGCCGGCGCAGATGAGCGACCAAGCGAGCGGCCTGCCCCGCCAAAGCGGCACTATCGCGCGCCGACAACACCCACGGCACGGCCGGCCCCGCCGAATCCCGTGCGACACCGGAACTCTCATCGAACGGTCCAGTGTCCACCGATGCTTGCTCCAAG
>NZ_BDBP01000143.1 GCF_001613045.1 Nocardia lijiangensis NBRC 108240
CCGCGGAGGCGCACCCGGGGCGGCGGGAGGCGCGACTGTTCGCCGCGGTGCTGCGCGACGGCGCGTCGCTGTCACTACTGCAGATCCGCCCGCAGGACGACGAGGACGATTTCGGCGACCTCGACCTGCGGACCTACCCGAATCTGGCGCCGAACGTCATCGAGGCGCTGCACCACACCCTGGAGTGATCAGCCGCAGCTCGGCGCCTCGGCGCCCGCGTTGATCGCGTTGAGCGACTGCACCGCGCTGTCCAGGGTCTCCACCTTGACCAGGCGCAGGCCATCGGGCGTGCGCTGCCTGGCCTCGTTGCAGTTGGCGGCCGGGACCAGGAAAGTCTCGGCGCCCGCCTCGCGGGCGGCCATCATCTTGTACTGGATGCCGCCGATCGGACCGACCGCGCCGTCCTGCTCGATGGTGCCGGTGCCCGCCACGAACTTGCCGCCGTCGAGGTCGCCGGGGCTCAGCTTGTCGATCAGGGCGAGGCTGAACATCAGTCCCGCCGACGGGCCGCCGATGTCGGCCAGGTTGAAGGTGACCTGCATGGGCGGCAGCGCGCCCTCGCCCGGGGTGACGCCGAGGTAGCCCTTGGCCGGATCGTCCGGGCGCGCGCCGAGGGTGACCGTCGCGGTCTGCTCGGCGTTGTCGCGGCGGAACACCACGGTCAGCTGACTGCCCGGGGGCTGCGAGGACACCGCGGACACGAGGTCCTTGGGTGTGGCGATGGGCGCGCCGTTGACGCTGACGAGCTGGTCGCCGGGGCGAAGCACGTCCTTGGCTGGGGCGTCGTCACCGACCTTGCGTATCAGCACCACGGTCGGCAGATTCAGGTAGTGCAGCGCCGCGACCTCGGCATTGCCCTCGGAATCCTTGAACTCCTGCTGATTGGACTTGTCGATCTCCTCGCGCGGCACACCGGGCGGGTACACCTCGGCGCGCGGGACGAGCCCGTGCTGGCCGCTCACCCAGAAGCCGAATGCCTCGAACAGGTTCAGCCCGTCGCGCACCGCCACCGTCGTCATGTTCAGGTGGCCGGTGGCCGGGTCGAGCTCGGCGCCGACCACGTCGACGACCTGCTTGCCGTCGACCTCGCCGAGCGTGTTGAAGGTGGGCCCGGGTCCGAGCGCGACGAACGGCACCTTGACCACGGTGCCGATGACACCCAGCACGAGCACCGGAAGGAGCGCGGCCAGGAGGGTGAGGATCCGACGATTCACCCCGCCCACCATAGTGATCTCCCCCGGCGCTGGACGGCGCAGGCGCGGAATCCGCGGCTGCGCGCCGCCCGGTCGTTCGCTGTGCGCGTAATGCGAGCTCCCACGGGCCGAGGGCCCGCCGCCCACGGTCACGCGCCGATGGTCCACGCGTAACGTAAGAGGCATGACTGACTTCCCGTTCGGATTCTCGAACCGTGACGACGACGACGCGCGCAAGCGCGGCGAAGAGCCGAACGGTCCCGGGGCGAGCAATCCGTTCGGCTTCCCGACCGGCGGCGGCGCGGCCGGGTTCGATCCGGCGCAGCTCGGCCAGATGCTGACCTCGCTGGGTCAAATGCTCAGCGGCATGGGACAACCCGGCGGCGCGTCCTCGGGGCCGGTCAACTACGACGTAGCCAAGCGCCTGGCCCGCCAGCAGCTCGGTACCAGTGTGACGCCCGTCTCGGCGGGCACCCAGAAGGCAGTGGCCGACGCGGCACACCTGGCCGAACTCTGGCTGGACGGCGCGACGACGCTGCCCGCGGGCGCGACCAGGACGGTGGCGTGGACGGCCAACGACTGGATCGAGGAGACGCTGTCCACCTGGAAGCGGCTGTGCGACCCGGTTGCCGAGCAGATCTCGGGCATGTGGACCGCGCAACTACCCGAGGAAGCCAAGGAATTCGCCGCGCCGATGGTCGGCATGCTCGGCCAGATGGGCGGCCTCGCGTTCGGCTCGCAGCTCGGCCAGGCGCTCGGCCAGCTGGCCAAGGAGGTGCTGACCTCCACCGATATCGGTCTGCCGCTGGGCCCGAGCGGCGTCGGCGCGCTGCTGCCCGCCGCGATCTCGGAGTTCAGCGCGGGCCTCGAGCAGCCGGAGAGCGAGATCCTGGTGTTCCTCGCGGCGCGGGAGGCGGCCCACCAGCGGCTGTTCGGGCACGTGCCGTGGCTGCGTCAGCAGGTGCTCGGCGCCGTGGAGGACTACGCGCGCGGCATCAAGATGGACTTCTCCGCGCTCGAGCAGGCGGCCCAGGGCATCGACCCGATGGCACTGACCGACCCGTCGAAGCTCGAGGAGATCCTGGCGCAGGGCACGTTCGAACCGCAGACCACGCCCGAACAGAAGCAGGCGCTGGAACGACTCGAGACGCTGCTCGCCCTGATCGAGGGCTGGGTGCAGGTCGTGGTGACCGACGCGGTCGGCGACCGGCTGCCCGGCGCAGGCGCGCTGGCGGAGACGCTGCGCCGCCGCCGCGCCACCGGCGGGCCCGCCGAACAGACCTTCGCCACCCTGGTCGGCCTGGAGTTGCGGCCGCGCAAGCTGCGCGAGGCCGCGCAGCTGTGGCGGCGGCTGACCAGCGACGCGGGCATGGAGGCTCGCGACGGCGTGTGGGCGCATCCGGACCTGCTGCCCGATTCCGAGGACCTGGACGCCCCCGCGAGCTTCATCGACTCGGTCATCGGCGGCGGCGCGACCGCGTTCGACGATCCGCTGGCGCAGCTGGCCGAAACCGAGGCGCGCGAGCGCGCCGAGGCCGACCGGGAGAAGGCCGACGGACCGGACACCCCCGACCTGGGCAAGGACACCGGTAAGTCCTGAGAATTCGTCCTGTGAACAGCGCGAATTCCTGTGGATAACGACAGGATTCGCGGCCGTTCGCGGGGCTGGCGGTGCGCATACTGCTGGGCATGACCACGATGCGCCCGCACGGCCCGATGCTGCATCCCCGGGTGACGATCCTGGTTCGCCCCTCCGGGGTGGTCCAGCTCGGCTGGGATCCGGAACGCGCCCTGCTCCTCGAACCGCCGGATCTGGACACCCAGACCGTGCTCGGTTTCCTGCGTCTGCTCGACGGATTGCGGACCCGGCCGCAGATCCTGTGGCAAGCGGGCCGCAGCGGCATCGCCGCCGAGCGCGCCCGCGCGCTGCTGGACGAGATCGATGTCGCGGGACTGCTGGTACAGCCGCGAGACCGTCCGGGTCCGATCCGCGCGGTGCGCGTGCACGGCCTCGGACCGCTCTCGGACGCGATCTCGGCGGGGCTGCGCCGGGTCGGCATCCGTCCGGTGCGGTCGCGCGGGAACGCACCGGAGGACTTGGGCCCGCGCGCCGCCGACCTGGTGGTGCTCGCCGATACCGTGGTCACCGATCCGCGTTTGGCGAGTGAACTTGTGCTGCACCGCATTCCACATCTTCAAGTGCGAGTGCGCGATGGCCGCGGCATCGTGGGACCACTGGTGCTGCCCGGCGAGACCAGCTGCTTGCGCTGCGCCGACCTGACGCGCGTCGACTACGACGCCGAGTGGCCCCATCTCGCCGCCCAGCTGCTCGGGCGGGTCGGTCACGCCTCGCCCGCCGCCATCGCCGCGACCGCGGCGCTCGCACTGGGAGAACTCGAGGCGATCCTGGACTGCTCGCCGCGCAGACCGCCCGCCACCCTGGACGCCACGCTCGAGTTGGACCTCGATTCGCACCTGCTCCAGCGGAGGTACTGGGCGCCACATGCAGCGTGTGGTTGTCGCACGATCAACGCCGGGAGCGCAACGTGAGATCGAAAACTTCGAATTGCCATGGCAAAGCTGCGGGTGCGTCCGCCATGATGGGGTGGTGTCTGAGATCGTGCGCCGTAGCTCGTCCCGCAACGCCAAGTTAGCCAAGATTCCGCTCGGCATCGCCGGACGGGCCGCCGTGGGCTTCGGCAAGAGGCTCGCGGGTGGTGACAAGGGGGAGATCAACGCTCAGCTGAACCAGAAGGCCGCCGAACAGCTGTTCACCGTGCTCGGCGAGCTCAAGGGCGGCGCGATGAAGTTCGGACAGGCGCTGAGTGTGATGGAGGCCGCGGTTCCCGAGGAGTTCGGCGAGCACTACCGCGACGCACTGACCAAGTTGCAGGCCGCCGCCCCGCCGATGCCCGCCGAGACGGTGCACCGGGTGCTCGATCAACAGCTGGGCACCCAGTGGCGGCAGCGTTTCCATACCTTCGAGGACATCCCGTCGGCCTCCGCCAGCATCGGACAGGTGCACAAGGCGGTGTGGTCGGACGGCCGCACCGTGGCGGTGAAGGTGCAGTACCCCGGCGCCGACGAGGCGCTGCGCGCCGATCTCAAGACGCTGTCGCGGATGACCGGCCTGATCTCCTCGGTGATCCCCGGCGCGGACGTCAAGCCGATCCTGGCCGAGATCACCGAGCGCACCGAGGAGGAGCTGGACTACCGCAACGAGGCGGCGAACCAGCGCGCCTTCGCCAAGGCCTTCGACGGGCATCCGGAGCTCGTGGTGCCCAAGGTGGTGGCCTCCGCGCCGAAGGTGATCGTCACCGAATGGCTCGAGGGGACCCCGGTCTCCCAGCTCATCAAGGCGGGCGCCGAGGATCCGGCGGGCACCTTGACGCTGCGCAACCGGGTCGCGCTGCAGATGGGCAAGTTTCACTTCTCCTCCCCCGAGACCGTCGGTCTGCTGCACGCCGATCCGCATCCCGGCAATTTCATGATGCTGGCCGACGGCAGGCTGGCGGTGATCGATTTCGGCGCGTGCGCGCCGCTGCCCAACGGTTTCCCGGAGATCCTGGGGCGGATGCTGTCGCTGGCCGTCGACGAGGACTACGACGCGCTCACCCAGTTGATGCACGACAACGGCTGGGTGCTCCCCGGTCGCACGGTCACCCATCGGGAAATCGCCGAATACCTGCGGCCGTTCGCCGATCCGATCAAGACCGATTCGTTCCACTTCACCCGCCGCTGGATGCAGCGCGTCGCGGGCAAGGCGACCGACTTCACCAGCTCGGAGATGAAAACCGCACGAGCGCTGCAACTTCCGGCCGAGCACGTGATGATCTTCCGGGTGCTCGGCGGTTCGGTGGGCATCCTCGCCCAGCTGGACGCCGAGGTGCCGTTCATGCAGCTGGCCGCGACCTGGCTGCCCGGCCTGCGCGACGAACGCTCGGCCAGCTGACCCACCGCGCCGCTGAAAGATCCTCCCCCACAACGCAAACGAGCCGCCCACCTGATCTCGAGGTGAGCGGCTTGTTTGCTTTCTCGTTCCTGGGCCCTTACCGGGTCCGGACCGGACGGGTGGGCCTCAGCGACCGGAGGGAGGTGGGGCCGGGGCCCGGCACTCATGCCGGGACCGCGACCTTGCGCGGACGGCCGCGCGGACGCTTGCGGGCGATCACGACACCCTGGTCGAAGATCTCACCGCCCCACACGCCCCAAGGCTCGCGCCGATCGATGGCCGCGCTCAGGCAGCCCTTGCGGATCGGGCAAGACGCGCACAGCGTCTTGGCCTGCTCCAACTGGCCCGGGCTCTCCGCGAACCAGAGATCGGGATCTCCGGCTCGGCAGGGCAGGACCTTGGTGATCTCCCGGGTGGCAGCGGTGGTTGGCGACCAGCTCTCTGCGGGGAACACGTCGTTCTCCTTCAGTTCGTTCTGCAGCGGTTCGTTAGTTGTCCACGAAACCGGTGGCAAACGGCTGAAGGGCCGCTTAAAAGTACTGGCCACGGTTTCGCTTCGTGCGAGCCGTGGCCAGGAGGTGTGGGGTGGGTCCCCTACCTAGGTCGACACCTGGGTCGATTCCTGATCACGGTCGCTGGGTGTGCGGTGCGGAGGCGTGCTGCCCGCAGATCGATGTCTGCCATGGGCTCCGCCGCCGGCTCATAGCCGGCTTCGCGAGCGACGACGCCGACTGCCGCGTTGGCGGTCGGGTGCCAGCCCCCGCTGGGCTTGTCCTGGAGAAGGGTGTGGACTGGGCGAAGCGCCGGCGAAATCTTCACCGGCGTACCAAATCCGCACACTCCTGCCGAGGACAGACCGATCCCCTGCAAGGCGAGGATCCCCCGGGAGGCTGACATGGACGTATTGCCCGCAACGCCGATGGCGCCGAAGTTGTTGATGCCGTTCATTGGTCTGCCTCCCTCCTGTTCTCGTTGTGTCGAAACTGTCTGGTGTCGAACGCAGTTGTCCGAAACTCTCCGCGCCGGAATGCCCTCCCGGTGCGTGATTCCCACCATAGGCAATGTCGGCGGAACCGACAACCTATTTTCTACCTGCGGTTTTGTGATGTCGAGCGGACTCGCGATGCGACGATGGCGAGCACGTCGGCCCCGTAGTCGACGATCTTCTTCGCGCCGATGCCCGGGATCGCCTCCAGCGCACGGTCGTCTGCGGGCAGTTGCTCGGCGATTGCGGTGAGCGTGGTGTCGGTGAAAACCACGAACTCCCGGACCCGCAGTGCCTCGGCCTTTTCCGCGCGCCACTCCTCGAGCGCCTTCAGCAGCACCGAGTCCAGTTCCGCGGGGCAGCGACGGCAGCGGCCGAGCATGGTGGCATAGGTGCCGATCAGCGGCTTGGCGCAGACCCGGCAGGCCGGGCGTATCCCGTTGCTCTCGGATCGGCCGGTCGAGGTCGCGATCCGGGAAGCGGGCGAGTCGTCGGGCACCAGACCGTTGAGGAAGCGGGAACGTCGCCGGGTGCGCCTGCTGCCCTCGCCTCGCGCCAGCGCCCATGACAGCCGCAGGTGCTCGCGTGCCCTGGTCACGCCCACGTAGAGCAGCCTGCGTTCCTCCTCGAGCGCGGCCGGATCGCCGACCGAGCCGTCGTCGGCGAGCGCGTGCGTGATCGGCAGCGTGCCGTCGGCGAGCCCGACCAGGAAGACCGCGTCCCACTCCAGTCCCTTGGCCGCGTGCAGCGAGGCCAAGGTGACGCCCTGCACGGTCGGTGGGTGCCTGGCCTCGGCGCGGGCGGCCAGCTCGCGCAGCAGGCCGGGCAACGCGAGCTCCGCGTCGTGCTCGACCAGTTCCTCGGTCAGGCGGACCAGCGCGACCAGCGACGACCACCGCTCCTTGGCTTGCGCGCCCGCGGGCTCGTCCGCGGTCAGGCCGACCGGCGCGAGCACGGCCCGGACCAGGGTCACCAGCGCCGCCCCGCGGCGGGATTGATCGGGCAGATCGTCGCGGGCGGCGGCCTGGCGCAACGCCTGCACGGCCTGCCTGACCTCGGCGCGCTGGAAGAAGCCCTCACCGCCGCGCACCTGGTACGGAATGCCGCGCTCGGTGAGCGCCTGCTCGTAGGCCTCGGACTGGGCGTTGATGCGGTAGAGCACCGCGATCTCCGCCGCGGGAGTGCCCGCCGTGATCAGCCGCTCGATCGCGCCCGCCACCCCCGCCGCCTCGGCCGGGGCGTCGTCGTATTCGACGAATTCGGGCTCAGGGCCATCCGGGCGCTGGCCGATCAGCTGGAGCCGGGTGCCCGCGATACGGCCGCGCGCGGCGCCGATCACCCGGTTGGCCAGCGACACCACCTGCGGCGTCGACCGGTAGTCGCGCTCCAGCCGCACCACGGTCGCGTCCGGGAAACGCCGCGAGAAGTCGAGCAGGTAGCTCGGGGTGGCGCCGGTGAACGAGTAGATCGTCTGGTTCGCGTCGCCGACGACGGTCAGATCGTCGCGCTCGCCGAGCCAGGCGTCGAGCACCCGCTGTTGCAGCGGCGTCACGTCCTGGTACTCGTCGACCACGAAACTCCGGTAGCGACCGCGGAATTCGTCGGCGACGGCCGGATAGTCCTCCAGCGCGGCGGCGGTGTGCAGGAGCAGATCGTCGAAATCGAGCAGCAGTCCCTCCGCGGAAGCCTTCAGCGACTCGTAACCCGCGTAGACCTCGGCCACCCGCGCGGCGTCGTACGGCGGCTCGCGATGCTGCCTGGCTACCGCCGCCGGGTAGTCCTCCGGGGCGAGCAGCGTGGACTTGGCCCATTCGATCTCGCCGAGCAGGTCACGGACGCTGTCGGTCGCGGTGCTCAGCCCCGCCCGGTGCGCCGCCTGCGCCACCACCGCGAACTTGCCGTCCAGCAGCCGCCACGGCACGTCGCCGACGACCTGCGGCCAGAAGTACTTCAGCTGACGCAGCGCCGCGGCGTGAAAGGTGCGGGCCTGCACCTGGTTCGCCTCGCCGCCGAGGCCGAGGCCGCGCAGCCGGGCGCGCAACTCGCCCGCGGCGCGCGCGGTGAAAGTGACCGCGAGCACTTGATCGGGTTTGACGTGCCCCGCCGACACCAGGTGCGCGATCCGGTGCGTGATGGTCCTGGTCTTTCCGGTGCCCGCCCCGGCGAGCACGCAGACCGGCCCGCGTGGCGCCCGGACGGCGGCGGCCTGCTCGGGATCCAGGGCGTCGAGATCGAAGGCAGGCACGGCCACCATCATGACAGCCCGATCCGACAACCGGCCGCCGCGCCTTCCGCGGGAGTGAGCCGGGTAGCACCGTGGAACAGGACAAGGTGGTACAGCGTTGAATGGTTCCGTGACTGACGTGAACCCCGTTCTGACCATGTACTCGACCACCTGGTGCGGCTACTGCCGCAGGCTGAAGAAGCAGCTGGACGAGTCCGGTATCAGCTATGTAGAGATCGATATCGAGCAGGACCCGGCCTCGGCCGAGTTCGTCGGTAGCGTCAACAACGGCAACCACGTGGTGCCGACGGTGAAGTTCGCGGACGGCTCGACGGCGACCAACCCGTCGCTGGCCGCCGTCAAGCAGACCCTCGCCACCCTGGCCTGACGCTCAGTCCAGCGCCGCCCACGATTCGACGATGGTGCGCGCGATCGAGATGGAGCCGGGGAGCAGCAGCCGCACGCCTTCGCGCTGGCCCGACCAGTCACCGGCGGCGAGCGCCTCGCGCACCTCGGCCCTGGTGAACCAGTAGGCCTCGGCGATCTCGCCGTCGGAGAAGGCCAGCGGCTGCTCCGGGTCGGCGACGGCGGCGAAGCCGAGCATCAGCGACCTGGGGAACGGCCACGGCTGACTGCCCAGGTAGTGGATGTCGCGGACGTCGAGACCGACCTCCTCGCGCATCTCGCGCGCCACGCAGCGCTCCAGCGACTCGCCCGCCTCGACGAATCCGGCGAGCAGTGAGAACAGCGTCGTCGGCCACGTGTGCTGGCGCGCCAGCAGCACCCGGTCGCCGCCGTCGTGGATCAGGCAGATGACGGCCGGGTCGATGCGCGGGAATTCCTCGTGCCCGTTCGCGGCGAGCCGCGACCAGCCGCCCTTGACCGAGACCGTCGCGGTGCCGTCGTGCGCGCTGAAGCCGGACTTGTCGTGCCAGTTCAGCAGGGCCATGGCGGTGGAGAGCAGTCCGGCGGTGAAGTCGTCCAGCTCGCCCGCGATGACGCGCAGGTCGGTGAGTTCGCCGGCGAGCTCGTTGTCACGCACCGCCCACACGTGCCTGCCCTCGCCGATCCCGAGGAACACCGCCGCCGGGCTCGGCTCGGCGGACAGTTCGACGGCCGCGTCCAAGATCAGCGCACCGCCCTCGAAACGCACCTGACCGCGTCGATTGATGCGAAGCAGCCCGGCTTTCGCCCACCCCTCCTTCAGCGCATTCTCGTCCGCGCGGATCTCTTCGGCTCGGTCGACCGCGGCCCGGGACAGCAGGGGGATGGCGTTCAGCTGAAATGACACGCTTCGAGACTACTTCCGGACGGGGCTACTTCGCCGCGCGCCGGATGTAGAGCAGTTTGTCGCCCGCCTCGATCGCGTCCACCTGCGGCTCGCCGACGCGGATCAGGTCGCCGTCGCGCACCACGCCGAGCACGATATCGCTGAGATGCCGTGGGGAGCCGCCGATCTCGCTCGGCTCGACCTCGCGCTCGGCCACCGCGAAACCCTGTTCGGGGGTGAGCAGGTCTTCCATCATCTCCACCACGGTCGGGGTGGTGGTGGCGATGCCGAGCAGACGGCCCGCGGTCTCCGAGGACACCACCACCGAGTCGGCGCCGGACTGGCGCAGCAGATGGGTGTTCTCGGCCTCGCGGATGGCGACCACGATCTTGGCTTTCTTGTTCAGCTCGCGGGCGGTCAGGGTGACCAGCACCGCGGTGTCGTCGCGGTTGGCGGCGACGATCACCGAGGCCGCGTTCTGGACGCCTGCCAGCCGCAGCACGTCGGACTGGGTGGCCGAACCGTGCACGGTCACCAGGCCCGCGTTCGCCGCGGCGTCCAATGCGACGGCGTCGGTGTCGACCACCACGACCTCGGCGGGATGTACGCCGTCGCCCAGCATGGCGTCGATGGCGGTGCGCCCCTTCGTGCCGTATCCGACGACCACGGTGTGATTACGCACGCTGCGCCTCCAACGCTGAATCTTGAATGCCTGACGAGATCGTTCTGTCAGCACGCTGATAGTGGTACCGACGAGCACGATGAGAAAGAGGATGCGCAGCGGGGTGATGATGATGATGTTCGCCAGCCGCGCCTCGGGCGAGGCCGGGGTGATGTCGCCGTAACCGGTGGTCGACAGCGACACCGTCGCGTAGTAGAACGCGTCGAGGAAGGACAGTTCGCTCTCGGTGTTGTCGCGGTAGCCCGCTCGCCCGAGGTACACCACCAACGCCGCGGTGAACAGCAGTCCGATGGCGGCCGCGATCCTGCGGCTCAGCGAGACCCACGGACTGCTCTGCGCCTCCGGGATCCGCAGCACACCGACGAGCGCGAAGTCCGGACGAGTCGACAAGCCGACTCTCGCTGCGCGATCTCCGAAATCACCGAGCATCGCTCTCACCTGCCCGCTCGTTCGCCGCGCGGTCTATCTCCGGCACTGTCTCTCCCTCCGGCACAGCACGGGAGCCTACCGGGTCTCCGTCGCGCCACCCGGACTCGACGCGAACACTCGGTGAATGTCAGGGTGGGTACTCATGGCAGACATTCGACCGACCACCGACGACGCCCGGCGGCCCGCACTGCTGCTGGCCGCACTGCTGTTCGGCAGCGGGGTCCTGCATTTCGCGGCGCCCAAGTTCTACGACTCCATCGTGCCCAGGCGGCTTCCCGGCCGGGCGCGGGACTACACCTATGCGTCGGGCGTCGCCGAGCTGGGCGTGGCCGCGGCGCTCGCGGCGCCGCGCACCAGGCGCCTCGGTGGACGGCTCGCGGCGCTGCTGTTCGTCGCCATCTTCCCCGCGAACGTGCAGATGGCCGTCGACGTGGGGCGCAGCGAGAGGGCTTCGCGGATGCTGAAGATCGGCGCCGTGCTCCGGCTGCCGTTGCAGATACCTCTGGTCACCACGGCGCTGAAAGTATCGCGCAGGGGCTGAAAGTCTCGCGCAGGAGCTAAGCCGATGCCATGCGCCGGAACTGGTCGATTCCCGCGCGGCAGCCGATCGGTTCCGCGATCGTGCCTCAGTCGTCCTGCCTGGTCGGCGCGGCCGAACGGATCAGCGCGGCCAGCTCCTCGGGTCCTGGCAGCTCGGCGGGCGCGATGGTCCGGCCCGAACGCACGTAATGGAAAGCGGCGCCGATCTTTTCGAGCATCTCCAGTTCGGTGCCGCCGTGCCTTGCGGCCATCAGACGGGCCCAGGCCAGCCGGTAGATGGCCAGCTGCATGGCCACGGCCGGTTCGTCGGCGGGCCCGGGTTCGGCGCCGGTCTTCCAGTCGACCACGGTCCAGCCGCCGCCCGGCTCGGCGAACACCGCGTCCATCCGGCCGCGGATCACGGTCCCCGCGATCGAGGTCTCGAAGGGCACCTCGACATCGAGCGGACTGCGGTGCGCCCATGGCGAATTCAGGAACGCGTCCTGCATCCTGGCGAGTTCGGCGTCGACGCTCGCATCGTGCGGATCGGGTTCGCCCGCGCCGGGGAGTTCGTCGAGCCCGAGCAGCCTGGTGCCCGCGAACCAGCGCTGCACCCAGGCGTGGAAGGCGGTGCCGCGACGGGCCAGGGGATTCGGCGGGAACGGCAGCGGACGGCGCAGGCGCCGAGCCAGTTTCGCGGGGTCGGCGCGCATCTCCACCAGGGCGGTGGCCGGGATCTGGCCGGGCAGCTCCACCTCTTGGGCCGCGGCCAGGCCCGCCTCGTGCTCGGCGAGCAGGGCGTCCACGTCGGCGGCCCAGCCCTCCGGATCGTCCGGGTCGGTCGCCTGATCCACCGGGACGAACTCGTCCGGCGGCGGCTCGAAGTCGTCGGGGAGCGGCGCGACATCGTCGGGATACGGTGCGAAATCGCCGGTCGGCGCGAGGAGTTCGTCGACCGAGAGCAGCGCGCCCGGTTCCGGTACGGGCGTCGCGGACGGCTCGGGTCCGGCGGGCCGCTCGCCCGCGGTCGGCCGAGCGGCGGACGATCTCGCCGCCGCCTGCTCGTCCGCGGGCCGGGCACGCAGATCGGCCAGCGCGGTGCGGACGAGGGCGGCG
>NZ_BDBP01000144.1 GCF_001613045.1 Nocardia lijiangensis NBRC 108240
CGGCGTCGCGGCGCTCGCGCAGCGCGGTCGCGGCGAACAGCGCGGTGCTGGCGTGGGTGACCGCGTCCAGCCTGGTGCGCACCTGGTCGACGTCGGTCTTCGCCTGCACCGCAAGGTATTTCCGGTACACGCCGACGAAGGCGCGGGTCGCGGTGTCGGCGTGCACCAGGCCCTCGAGCGTGCGGCCGACCTCCTCCATATCGCTGAAGGAGCGGGCCGCGTCCAGTATCAGCTGTTCGTCCAGCGGGCGTAGGCCGTCGGTGAGCGCCTGGGAGAGCCCGCGCGGGTCCAGGTTCTTGGCCAGCTGCGGGCGGCGCAGCGTCAGAATGAGATTGATGAGCTGGTCGTAGCGCTGCGTGCCGAGCCCGAACATGCGGGCGTCGATGGCGGCGCGGTACTCGACGGGCCGGTCCACGATGGAGTCGGTGCCGATCTGCTCGGCCAGCTGCTTGCGGGTGAACGGGCGATCGTCGGGCCCGATGAGGGAGAAGTCCACGCCCACCCGGCCGTCGGCGACGAAATACCAGCGCGTGACCTTGTCCGAGGAGCGGGTGGCGCGCATGCCGATGCCGACGGTGACCACCTCGGGGTCGTCCCACTTCCCGCGCGCGAACTCCATCCAGACATAGGAGTAGGCCGATTCCTGCTTGCGGTACAGCAGATTCGACTTCATCGTGCGCTCTTCGCCCGCGAACGGGTTGAGCCTGCGCGGTTCGATGCGGCCGTCGAGCACGAACGGGAACAGCACCTCGAGCGCCTTGGTCTTGCCGGAGCCGTTCGGTCCGCGCAGCACCAGCCTGCCGTCGGCGAAGCAGAACTCCTGGTCCCGGTAGTCCCACAGGTTGACGATTCCGGCGCGGGTCGGGAGGAAACGCACTCCGCCGTGAATGACCGACATGTTCAGATCCCTTCCGTACCGGTGCGTGCGGCCCCGACCGTGTCGGCGGCGGTGACGAACAGTTCCGCGGCCCGCTTGGTACGCACGGTGACCACCGCGCCCCGATAGCGCGCCAGGGCGGGCAGCACGAGCAGCCCGTCTTCGAGCACGTGGACCAGCCGCAGCCGCGCGAGCAGGGCGGTGACCTGCGCGGTGAGCCCGGGCACGTCGGCCTGCCACTGCGCGGCGAAGGTGACGCCGTACCGGTCGGTGAGCGCCTGCACGGTGTCGCGCACCCAGTCGGCGGCGACGAACGGGTAGGTCGCCTCGGGTCCGGTCTCGTCTGCGGCCGAGTCCGCCTCGCCCGCTTCGGTCTCGGCGGACGGCGGGTCGGCCATCGGTGCGAACAGCGTCGATTCGGGAATGGCGTCGTCGAGCTGACCGGCCAGCGCACCGTCGTCGGCCGGGCGCGGACGGCGGGGGAGCGGGTGATCGATGTCGAGGACCACGTCGGCGATCTCACCGACCAGCAGCAGCGCCACCTGCGCGAGGGTGCCGGTGCCGGGGAAGCGGACATCGGACAGCCGCCCGGAGGTGTCGATCAGCGTGACGCCCTCGGCGCGGCGTTCGGCGCGCAGACCCGTGAACAGTTCGACATCGGCGATCGTGCGGTCCTGTGCCAGCACCGGGCGTTCCTCGGGCGCCAGGTCCTCGGCGTACACGACCGGGCGCTCCACCAGCGCCCGGCGCACCCGGCGGGCGATCTCGCCGGACTGCGCGGCGGGCTGCCCCGCGGTGACCGCGGGATCCTCGACGAGCAGACCCCGCACGCTGTGCAGATGCTGCAGTGCGCGCGGCGGGCGGAACAACGCGAACACGACCGGCCGATCGATGTCGTAGAGCGCCTCGCCCGCCTCGGGATCGGCGGCCCAGCCGCCCGCGTCGCCGTCGGCGAGGGCGAGCGCGCCGCGGGCGGCCAGCCAGCCGACGGCGTCGACGAAGGCGTCGCGGTCCGCGGCGCGATCCGGCGCCAGCTCGAGCCCGTCGATCCTGGCCGTGTACGCGGCGACCTGATCCGCGAGTTCCGAGAGCGTGATCTGGTCACCCGCGCGGCCGAGTGCGGCCAGCGCCAGCGCGAGGTAGGCGTAGCGGCGGCGGTCGAAGACGCGGTCGTTCACGGTGCGGGCGGGTTTGCCGGCGTCGAGCCGATCGATCACCGGGTAGACGCGGGCCGTGGTCTCGGTGACCTCGAGCCGGTAGCCGAACAGTTCGGCGAGGTCCTCGCGCAGTTCGGTGGCCCACCGGCGGATCAGCGGCAGCGCGATCCGATCCGGGTAGGTGCGGGTCACCAGATGGTTGGCCAGGACCACCCTGGCGGCGCGCTGATAATTGTCGAGGGCGAGTGCGTCGATGCGCCGGGCGTGGATCATGCTCCGCCCCTTGCGGTTTCGGTATCGGACACCTTCCCGCGCCCCGCGTTCCCGCCGCGGGACCTGGTCGCGCGGACGTCGAGTTTGCGGTTGTTCAGGTGCAGCAGCCCCCGCGCGGTCCGCACCACGGTCGGTCCCGCGTGCTCGGAGACCGTCAGGGTGACGCCGCTGTCCGTGCCGGTGGTGCCGCCGACCCGTCCGCTGACCGGCACCCACGCGGTGGAGGCGGCGTCGAGCAGCCGCAGCAGCACCTCGGTCTCGCGCTCGTCGAGCACCCGTTCGTGGACGTCCGCGGCCGCCAAGGACTGCGCCGCCTCCGCCAGCGCCCGCTGCGCGGCCAGCTGGGCCTCGCGCAAACGGCGAATACCCGCGTCGTTGCGCTGGATTCGGCCCGGGGCGCCCGCCGAGGGCGGCCGCCCGGTCTCGGCCAGGGTGCGGGAGATCTCCAGCGGCGGCGCCTCCCACCACGACCGCGTCGCGGGCACGATGTCGGCGTCCGGATGCTCCATGGCCAGGTGGCGCGGCCTGCCGAGCCCGAACACCGCGTCGAACAGCGCGTGCGCGCTGTCGGCGGTGGGCGCGGCGGTGAACCAGCCTGCCAGGTGCCGCAGCGCCGACTCCCTGCTCACGCCGCCGCGGCGCGTCTCGGTGACCCGCCGCAGCAGCGACAGCACGGCCGCGATCGCGCTCATGGTGGCTTCGCGCAGCCGGTCCGCCTCGGTGGACTCGCCCTCGACGTCCGAGGTGACGAACCAGGTGCGCAGACCCTGCCAGCGGGCGCGCCAGTCCGCCTCGCGTTCGGCGGCGCTCAACAGCACCCGCTCGTCGCAGCTCGCCGCGCGGACGACGAGGTCCTCGGCTCCGGTCTCCTCGATCTCACCGATGGCGGCGGCCAGCCGGGGCGCGAAGCGCGCCAGGTCCATGCTGAACTCGCGCATGTGCGCGAGCAACGCATCCTTGTGCGCGAGAAAGGATTCCGGGGTGATCTCGGTGGTACGCACCAGGTCGCCGAGGGACAGATAGAAATGCGCGGCGCGCGCGGCCATATCGGACAGCGCCGCGTCCAGCCTGCGCAGCGTGCGGTAGACGCGCTCGGCGTCGCCCGCCCGATTCGCCTCGGCGAGGGTGTGCAGGTCGGCGAGCAGTTCGGGCAGCACCAGCCGGGAGAGCGACGCCTCGTCCAGCCGCGCCTCCAGCACGGCCGCCACCGCGCGATAGGCCTGGAACCCGGCCTGCGAGAACTGGTAGACGTAGTGCCGGTTGCGGTATTCGGCCAGCGTCGCCGCCCGGGTTCCGTCGTAGCTGCGCTCCAGCACACCCCACTGGTGCAGCTGGTCGAGCAGCGGCCCGATCTCGGCGGCGCTGAGCGGCGCGGCATCGGCGCGCCGGAACAGACCCGGTTGCGCACCGGCCGGACCGGGTTCCGCCTGGTCCGGGGACGGTCCGCTCTCCGCGACCCGTGCGCGTCCGCCGTTGCGGCGAATCCAGTCCGCCACGTCGTCGGCGTGCAGCAACACCACGTAGGCGGCCCGCGCGCTGTCGAACGCGCGCAGCACCCACAGGTAGTCGGCGCGCTTCTCCGCGGTCGCGAAGGAGAACAGTCGCAGCCGCTCGTCCCACAGGACGGCGAAGCCGGGCTGATCACCCTGCGCGGCGGCGCCGAGCCGGTCACCCTGCGCGGCGGAGCCGGGCCGATCACCCAGCGCGGCGGCGCCAGGCTGATCACCCGGGGAGGCAGCGCCGGGCTGATCGCCGATGGGCGGGCCGTCGTCGGAGTCGGTCACCGGGAACAGGGTAGTAGCGGGCCGGTCGCCGTCACCAAGACCGACCCCCATTCGGCGTGGCTGTGTCCGCTGCGCCGCGGTTCGCCCGCGGCGGGCGGGCGCGGGCCGTTCACTCGGTGGACAGCGCGCGCAGTTGCTCGAGATAGCAGCGCGTGCGCGGATCGCCCGGATAGCGTTCGATGATCTCGCGGGCCACCTCGCCCGCGATCCACATCAGCGAAGGCAGCGAACGGCGTTTCCCCGCGAAGGCGCGCATGCCTTCGTGCACAGCGAGTTCCAGATCGCGGTTGCGCACCGCCACGACGGCCAGCGTCAGGTGTGCCTCGGAGACGCGCATCGGGTTGCGGACGGTGCCGTCGGCGCGGGTGGAATTCCGGATGACTTCGCGCGCAAAGGATTCCGCGAGGCGGTCCTCGCCCGCCACGCGGCAGCAGTCCATCGCGTAGAAGTCGAACTTCTGCGGATCCACCACGAAGTGGTTGTCCAGGTTCGCCGGATGGTCGAGTCGCTCCAGGATCGCTCGGCCCTTGCCGAGCGACCGCTCCACCTCGCAGCGGTCGCCGAGCCTGGCCCACGCTTTGGCACGCTGCGCGGCCAGCTGGACACCGACCCCGAAGGTGCAACTGTCCTCTAGCGCGCCGTCGACCGCTTCGACAGCACCCCGGTAGTTACCTTGGGTCAGCGCGAACCACGCCGCCATTTCCGCTGCCCACCCGGTGATCTCGAGATGGTCGGCCTCCTTGCCGAGCGACCACGCCGCCCGCCGGGTGGCCTCCGCCGAGGTACGGCGGCCCAGGTCGTAGTCCACGCAGCCGACCAGCAGCGCGACCCAGCCCGCGAGCACCAGGATCTCCCGGTGCTGGGCCAGCGTCAGCCGCCCGTCCAGCAGCGAGGTGATACGGCGCAGCCAGGACGTGCCCTCGGCGTGCAGTGCGTGCGGGTCGGCGTACGGGTACTCACAGCACAGGCGCTCGGCGGTGATCCGGATGGCGTCCAGGGTCGCGGCGGACACGTCCGACATGCGCAGCCTGCCGATGAACTCCAGCGTGTCCATCCCTGTCGCCGAGAGCAGTTCGTCGTCCCGGTTCGGTCTGGCCTTCGGGAAGAACGCCGCGGTGACGGTGTCGAAGGCGGCGGCGATGATGGGGGCGTAGAAGTCGTCGGGCCGCGACTCGCCCGACTCCCAGCGTCGCCAATTCCGTAGCAGCGTGCTGTCGGTCGGTAGATTGTGCGATGACTTCGCGCGCATCACGCGGACGGCGTCTGCCTGTGACCACCCCCTCGCATCGCGCTCGGAACGCATCCGGACAGCCCAGACGGGTCGATCGTCTCCAGCGGCCACGGTTGTAGTATCGCACCAGTTAACGTCTGGTGGCCCGGATAGGGCATCTAGATGTCAGCGGGTTGACACCTGCATTCGCAGTTTGGCGTCAGCGATCCTGAAATGGGAGCGGTCGGGTTGCCGGAGTCGCAAAGGCAAGCGCAGCGGCAAGATCCGGGATCGCCCCCATCGCACTACCCTGCACGGGAAGATCCAAACAAGAGAACAGCGGCCCTATCCAACGGAGGTTCGGGTGGAAGCGTTGATCTATGGATACTTGCGTGACGATCTCGCCGACGGTCACAGCGAAGAACTCGAGCGCGCGATGAGTACGTTCGCCCGAGCCGAAGGGCTTTGCTTCGCCGCAACATTCCATGAATCGACCGCGGGTGACGGCACCGCGCTCGCCGAGCTGACACAGGAACTCAAGCGCGCCGACGCACACCACGTGGTGGTGCCGTCACTCGATCACTTTGCCGGCCAGACGATTCCGCGCGACATCCTCATCGCGAAACTGGCACAGGAGGCGGCGGCTCAGGTCTGGACCGTCGAGGAGGTGCGGGCGACGGGCTTCGCAACCCCGCCACCCTCCGTGGCATGACCACCGAACCGAACGAGGCGAGCAACACCGCGACGCGGTGTTGCTCGCAAGGGGATGGACCTGCGCGGCGGACGCCTCGTCCGGCCGATCACAACCCGAAGCTGCCCGGACCCCGTCTGCGCAGGTACTTTTCGAACTCCGCCGCGATCGCGTCGCCGTCGATCTTGGCCATCGCATCGTTCAAATCGACTGCCGCGTCACCGCGTTCCTCCAGCGAACGCACGTACTCGGTGATCTCGTCGTCGCCCACGGTCATCTCGTTGACCGCGGCCTCCCAATCCTCGGCCTGCTTGGGCAACTCGCCCAGCGGCACCTCGATGTCGAGCACATCCTCCACCCGATGCAGCAACGCGATCGTCGCCTTCGGATTCGGCGGCTGCGACACGTAGTGCGGCACCGCCGCCCAGAACGACACCGCGGGCACGCCCGCCTTCACACACTGATCCTGCAGCACACCGGTGATGCCGGTCGGGCCCTCGTAGCGGGTCTGCTCCAGATTGAAACGCTCGGCCGCCTCCTTGCTGTAGGCGGAACCGGTCACCGGAACGGGCCGGGTGTGCGGGGTGTCGGCGAGCAACGCACCCAAGATCACCACGGTCTGCACACCCAGCTGTTCGATGAATTCCAGCAGATCCGCGCAGAAGCTGCGCCACCGCATATTCGGTTCGATCCCGCGCAGCAACACCACATCACGGTCGCTGCCCGGCGGGGAGCACACCGACAGCATGGTGGCGGGCCACTGAATTTCCCTGGTCACACCGTCGACCTGACGCACCGTCGGCCGATTCACCTGATAGTCGTAGTAATCCTCGGAATCGAGTTCGGCCAGCGGCTCGGCATCCCAGATCAGTTCCAGATGCTCGACGGCGCCGCTCGCCGCGTCACCGGCGTCGTTCCAGCCCTCGAAGGCGGCAACCAGCACCGGATCCCGCAACGTCGGCAGTTCCGAATCGGAAGTTTCACTGGGGTTCACCCGGTCAGCCTACGGTGTGCGCTCGCGTGGTGCTCTGTCTATTGGCGCGCTGGCGCGCGCGTGTTCGCGGCCCCCTGGTGTCTCGCGTCCGAGCGTTCGAGACTCGCGCCTGCGGCGCATGCGTCTCGAACGCTCGGACGCGAGACGGG
>NZ_BDBP01000145.1 GCF_001613045.1 Nocardia lijiangensis NBRC 108240
GTGGCTGGGAGTGCGGGGATGTGGGGGGCGGTTGCGTGGTGTGGCTTGTTCAGGGGGCTCGTTTCGGCGGTGCCTTGGGGGTGTTGTTCACCGATGGTCGGGATGCCGGGGGTCGTCGCGGCGGAGTCGGGCCGGAGCCTGATTGGTGGGGTTGCCGTCGGTGGAGGTTCGGTGGTGGAAGAGACTGTGGTGCGGCTCCGGCCCGAATGTGGCGCCGCACACGCTCGCCATGAACATTCGCGGGCTGTTGGTTGCCGGTCGTACCCGGCCTTTAGGCTTGTACACATGTCTGTGTCCCACTCCGCCGCGTTCGATACCACCCTTCTCGACACGCTCCGTCGGCGTGTCGTCATCGGTGACGGCGCGATGGGCACCATGTTGCAGGCCGCGGATCTGACCCTGGACGATTTCCGCGGGCTGGAGGGCTGTAACGAGATCCTGAACGAAACCCGGCCGGACGTGCTGCGCGACATTCATCGCGCGTACTTCGAGGCGGGTGCGGACGCGGTCGAGACCAATACCTTCGGCTGCAATCTGCCGAACCTCGCCGACTACGACATCGCCGACCGGATTCGCGATCTGTCCGAGCGCGGTACCCGGCTGGCGCGCGAGGTGGCCGACGAGATGGGGCCGAGCGAGGACGGCACGCCGCGGTATGTGCTGGGTTCGATGGGGCCGGGTACCAAGTTGCCGACGCTGGGGCATGCGCCGTACACGGTGCTGCGTGATGCCTACATCGAGTCCGCGCTGGGCATGCTGGAGGGCGGCGCGGACGCGATCCTGATCGAGACCTGCCAGGACTTGTTGCAGGTGAAGGCGGCGATCACGGGTAGCAGGCGCGCCATGGAGCGTGCGGGCCGGCGGATTCCGATCATCACCCATGTGACCGTGGAGACGACCGGCACGATGCTGGTCGGCAGTGAGATCGGTGCGGCGTTGACCGCGCTCGAGCCGCTGGGTATCGACATGATCGGGTTGAACTGCGCGACCGGTCCGGACGAGATGAGCGAGCATCTGCGGCATCTGTCGCGGCACTCGCGGGTGCCGGTGTCGGTGATGCCGAACGCGGGTCTGCCGGTGCTGGGCGCCAACGGCGCGGAGTATCCGTTGACGCCGGAGGAGCTGGCCGTTTCCATGCGCCAGTTCGTCAGTGAGTTCGGTTTGGCGCTGGTGGGCGGCTGCTGCGGTACGACCCCGGAGCACATCCGTCAGGTGCGCGACGCGGTGCGCGAGGTCGAGCCGACGCTGGCGCCGATCGCGGAGCGCCGCGCGCCGGTGCACGAGCCGAGTGTGTCGAGCATGTACACCGCGGTGCCGTTCGAGCAGGACGCCTCGGTGATGATGATCGGTGAGCGGACGAATGCCAACGGCTCCAAGGCTTTCCGCGACGCGATGCTGGCCGAGGACTGGCAGAAGTGCCTCGACATCGCCAAGGACCAGACGCGTGACGGCGCGCATATGCTCGATTTGTGTGTCGATTACGTCGGTCGCGACGGCACCAAGGACATGGAGGCATTGGCGTCGCGGTTGGCGACGGCCTCGACATTGCCGATCATGCTGGATTCCACCGAGACCCCGGTGTTGCAGGCCGGGCTCGAGCACCTGGGTGGCCGGTGTGCGGTGAACTCGGTGAACTACGAGGACGGTGACGGGCCGGAGTCTCGATTCCAGCAGACCATGCGGTTGGTGGCCGAGCACGGCGCGGCGGTGGTCGCGTTGACCATCGATGAAGAGGGTCAGGCGCGCACGGCGGAGAAGAAGGTGGAGATCGCGCAGCGCCTGATCGCCGACATCACCGGCAACTGGGGGCTGGTCGAGTCCGACATCATCATCGACACCTTGACCTTCACCCTGGGCACCGGTCAGGAGGAGTCGCGCCGCGACGGCGTGGAGACCATCGAGGCGATCCGGGAGCTGAAGCGCCGCCACCCGCAGGTGCAGACGACCCTGGGTCTGTCGAACATCTCCTTCGGCTTGAATCCGGCCGCGCGGCAGGTGCTGAACTCGGTGTTCATGCACGAATGCGTGCAGGCGGGCCTGGATTCGGCGATCGTGCACGCCTCCAAGATCCTGCCGATGAGCCGGATCCCGGACGAGCAGCGCGAGACCGCGCTGGATCTGGTCTACGACCGCCGGACCCCGGACTACGACCCGCTGCAGAAGCTGATGGCGTTGTTCGAGGGTGTCTCGACGTCGTCGTCGAAGGCTTCGCGCGCCGAGGAACTGGCCGCGCTGCCGTTGTTCGAGCGGCTCGAGCGGCGCATCGTCGACGGTGAGAAGGCCGGTATGGAGGCCGACCTGGAAGCGGCCATGGCCGAGGTGCCGCCGCTGCAGATCATCAACGAGACGTTGCTGGCAGGCATGAAGACCGTCGGTGAGCTCTTCGGCTCGGGCCAGATGCAGCTGCCGTTCGTGCTGCAGTCGGCGGAGGTGATGAAGTCCGCGGTCGCCTACCTGGAACCGCACATGGAGGCCACTGACGACTCCGGCAAGGGCCGCATCGTGCTGGCCACCGTCAAGGGCGACGTGCACGACATCGGCAAGAACCTGGTCGACATCATCCTGTCGAACAACGGCTACGAGGTCGTCAACCTCGGCATCAAGCAGCCGATCGCGACCATCCTCGACGCCGCGGTGGACAAGAAGGCCGACGTGATCGGCATGTCCGGGCTGCTGGTGAAGTCGACCGTGGTGATGAAGGAGAACCTGGAGGAGCTCAACGCCAGGGGCGTGGCCGACCAGTTCCCTGTGCTGCTCGGCGGCGCCGCGCTGACCCGCGCCTACGTGGAGAACGATCTCACCGAGGTGTACGAGGGCGACGTGCACTACGCCCGCGACGCCTTCGAGGGCCTGCGGTTGATGGACGACATCATGAACCGCAAGCGCGGCGGCGGCCCCGACCCCGACAGCCCCGAGGCCGTCGCCGAACGGGAGAAGGCCGCCGAACGCAAGGCCCGCCACGAACGCTCCAAGCGGATCGCCGCCCAGCGCAAGGCCGCCGAGATCCCCGTCGAGGTGCCCGCACGCTCGGACGTGGCCGCCGACCTGCCGGTGCCTGCGCCACCGTTCTGGGGCACGCGGGTGATCAAAGGCCTCTCGCTGCACGAGTATTCGGGTCTGCTCGACGAGCGGGCACTGTTCCTCGGCCAGTGGGGTTTGCGCGGCCAGCGTGGCGGTGACGGGCCCTCCTACGAGGAACTGGTGGAAACCGAAGGCCGCCCGAGGCTGCGAGCCTGGCTGGACCGGCTGTCCACCGAGGGCGTGCTGCAGCACGCGGCCGTGGTCTACGGCTACTTCCCCGCGGTGTCGGAAGGCGACGACGTCGTCGTACTCACCGAACCCGATCCCGATGCGCCGCAACGGTATCGGTTCACCTTCCCGCGCCAGCAGCGCGACCGGTTCCTGTGCATCGCCGACTTCCTGCGCTCGCGCGAGCACGCCAAGGCCACCGGCCAGGTGGATGTGCTGCCGTTCCAGCTGGTGACCATGGGCCAGCCCATCGCCGATTTCGCCAACGAATTGTTCGCCGCCGACAACTACCGCGACTACCTCGAGGTGCACGGCATCGGCGTCCAGCTCACCGAGGCGCTCGCCGAATACTGGCACCGCCGCGTCCGCGAAGAACTGGTGCTCGACGGGCATTCGGTGGCCGAATCCGACCCCGAGGACGTGCAGGACTACTTCAAGCTCGGCTACCGCGGCGCGCGCTACTCCTTCGGCTATGGCGCGTGCCCGGACCTCGAGGATCGCGCCAAGCTGGTCGACCTGCTCGAAGCCGACCGCATCGGCGTCGTCCTCTCGGAAGAACTACAGCTGCATCCCGAACAGTCCACCGACGCGTTCGTCCTGCTGCACCCCGAGGCGAAGTACTTCAACGCCTGATCCGTCCGGCGAGAACGGCGGCTCCGCGTGACGTGGAGCCGCCGTTCCGCTTGTATACGGCGCACTCGGGCCGGAAGATGTGACGGTACTCACCGCGACGATCGGGGAGTGTCCCCCGGTCGCGGCTCCGGCCTTTGTCGCGGGCTCTGACCTGCTGGGAAGTGCGAAAATGCCGGTCGCCGAACGGGTATCGCCCAATATCCGTTACCTACGGGTACGCTCGATGTTTCAAGGCGACCTGGGTATTCGACCGTCCGGTCCGCGGCATCGTGTCACGCGGCTGGCTGTCTGTCGGGTGGGTATGCCATTGTCGAACAATTGCAACTGCATCCGGAGCAGTCGGCGGATGCCGTTCGTCTCGCTGCTGACGGGTGCAAAGCACTTCGGAGCGTACGGGTTTCCGGAAAATCCGCCGAGCGCGCCGAAGCGCTCGACGGCTCGGCGCACAGCAGGAGGGGCACGACCACATGACGGCGGATCGGTTGATCGCTGGACGGTATCGGCTGACGGATCCGATCGGCACCGGCGCGATGGGTGTGGTGTGGCGGGCGACCGACGTGCGGTTGCGCCGCACCGTGGCGGTGAAACAGCTGCTACTCGGGCCGGGGCTCTCCAAAGCGCAGGCGCTGGAGTCGAAATTGCGCGCGATGCGCGAAGGGCGGATCGCGGCGCGGCTGCACCACCCCAACGCGATCACCGTGTTCGACGTCGCCGAAGAGGACGGCCAGCCGTGGCTGGTCATGGAATACATGAACGCGCCGAGCTTGGCCGTCAAGCTGTCCGGGCAGCGCACCCTGTCGCCGATCGAGGTGGCCAAGATCGGCGCGCAGGCCGCCGCCGCGCTGGCCGCCGCGCACGACGCGGGCATCATGCACCGCGACGTGAAACCCGCCAATCTGCTGGTCGCCGACAACGGCACCGTGAAGATCACCGACTTCGGCATCTCCCGCGCGGTCGGCGACGTGACCGTCACCGCGACCGGATTCCTCGCGGGCACTCCCGCCTACCTCGCGCCGGAGGTGGCGCGCGGCGAGAACCCGGAACCGGCGTCCGACGTGTTCGCCCTCGGCAGCACGCTGTACGCCGCGGTGGAGGGCGCGCCGCCGTTCGGGGAGGGTGACAACGCACTGGCGGTCCTGCACGCCGTCGCGCGGGCCGACATAGCCGAACCGCGGCGGGCGGACGGGCTCGGACCGGTGCTGATGCACCTGCTCGCCGCGAGCATCGACGCGCGCCCGACCATGCGCGAGGCGCAGGAGGCGCTGGAAGCCGTTGCGGCGGGCCGGGTTCCGGCGCTGGCGGCGGCGCCGGTGGCGACCAA
>NZ_BDBP01000146.1 GCF_001613045.1 Nocardia lijiangensis NBRC 108240
CGTCGAGGGCAGCGGCCAGGCCGGGCAGGGCCGCCCGCACGCCGATGGAGCGGGAGCTGCCCGCGTACACCCCGCCCAGGAGCGGGTCCACGCTGCGCTCGGCGACCTGCGTGCCGAAGCGATCGGCGACCAGGCTGAAGACGTCCAGGTCGGCGTCCGGGTACCAGGTGAGGGCGCGGTCGGGCTCGGCGGCAATGCGCGCGAGTGTGTCGGCGTCGACCAGGCCGCGCATCGATTCGGCGTCGGAGGGTATGCCCATGAGCGTGCGCGGCGGCAGCGGGTGCGCCGCGCCGCCTGACCAGACCAGCGGACGTCGCCCGGCAGGCGTCACCAACTGGTCCGTCAAGCCGAGCTCGCCGAGCAGGGCGGGCACCTCGGGCCTGCGCCCGACGAACGCCTCCGCCCCCAGATCCAACGGCTCCCCGCCCACGTCACCGGTGTAGAGAATGCCGCCGAGCCGCTCGGCGCGATCCAGCACCACGATGTCGGCGTCCGCACCCAGCCGCGTGCGCAACCGGTACGCCGCAACGAGACCACTGATTCCACCGCCGACAATCGCGATCCTCATGTCTGCGACGGTATCCCGTTCACCGCTCGTTTCCGCTACCACCCCGCTGTCCGCTTCGTCACGCCCCGGGTGCCCGCCACCGCGTCGTACGTGATGCGGCGGCGATTCTCGAGTCTCGGGCGACGGCTCTCGACGCTCCCCAGACCCCCGGCTCGGAGAGCAGCGACGCCACGGCCTGCTCGAAGTCTCGATGACCGTTCGAGCACGGCTGGAGCCATCGCAACGCAGCCGGACGGAGCGGGTCTAAAGCTCGTGGACGAGCTCGACCAAGGCCGTGAGCACGCCCGGGTCGGTGTCGGGGAGGACACCGTGCCCGAGGTTGAAGATGTGGCCTGTCGCGCCCATCGTGACGGCCGCGTCGGCCTCGGCGGCGATGCGGCGGGCCTCGGCCTCGACGGCCTCGGATCCGGCGAAGAGGATGGCCGGATCCAGGTTGCCCTGCAAGGCTTTTCCTGCGCCGACGCGGCGGACCGCCTCGGTCAGCGGGACGCGCCAGTCGACGCCGACCACGTCGGCGCCCGCCTCGCCCATCGCGCCGAGCAGCTCGCCGGTGCCGACGCCGAAGTGGATGCGCGGCACGCCCGCGTCGGCGACCTCGGCGAACACCCGCTCGGAATGCGGCAGCACGAAGGTGCGGTAGTCGGCGAGCGAGAGCGCGCCCGCCCAGGAGTCGAACAGCTGCACGGCGTCCACGCCCGCGGCCAGCTGCGCCTGCAGGAACACGATGGTGATGTCGGTGAGCGCGCCGAGAAGTTCGTGCCAGGTCTTGGGGTCGGCGTGCATCATCGCCTTGGTGCGCTCGTGATGCTTGCTCGGCCCGCCCTCGACCAGATACGAGGCGAGGGTGAACGGGGCGCCCGCGAAACCGATCAGCGGCGTCTGGCCGAGCGCGTCGGTGAGCAGCCGCACGCCCTCGGTGACCGCGCCGACCTCCTCGGGCCGCAGCCGGGGCAGCGCACGCACGTCGTCGTGGGTGCGCACGGGCGAGGCCACGACGGGGCCGACACCGGGCACGATGTCGAGGTCGATCCCGGCCGCCTTGAGCGGAACGACGATGTCGGAGAACAAGATCGCCGCGTCCACGCCGTGCCTGCGGATCGGCTGCATGGTGATCTCGCACACCAGCTCCGGGTCGAAGCAGGACTCCAGCATGCCGATGCCCGCGCGCAGTTCGCGGTACTCGGGCAGCGAACGTCCGGCCTGGCGCATGAACCACACCGGGCGCCTGCTCGGCGCGGCGCCGGTGGCGGCGGCCAGGAACGGGGCGTCGGTCAGGCGGCGGCGTGTGTAGGTGCTCATCACCGCTATCGTATGCGCGCCCGGCGGGGGCTCCGGAGCCGGAGGGCGGCAGCGGGAGCCGGACGAACCGGGCCGTCGTACGGCCCGTAGCGGCGCGCCTCCGACCGCGCCGGGTGCACAAGGTCTACCGTCGTTTTTGTGACACCGCTCGACTTCCGCGACGGCGCCGCACCGACCGAAGGCCCCCAAGGCGAACCTGCTCCATTTCGCGCCGCGGTCGAGGCGATGGGCACCGCAACTGTGCATCCTCGGATCGAGCTCGCGCCCATCCGGCCGCCGCAACGCTTGGCGCCCTACTCCTACGCCGTCGGCGCCGAAGTCAAACATCCCGAAACCCCTGTCGTTCCTGTCGATTCCGAGGGTGACGCGTTCGGCAGGCTGATCCTGTTGCACGACCCGGACGGCGACGACGCCTGGCATGGTGTGTTCCGTCTGGTCGCCTACATCCAGGCCGACATCGACGCCGCGCTGGCCACCGACCCGCTGCTGCCCGAGGTGGCGTGGAGCTGGCTGGTGGACGCGCTCGAGTCGCGAACCGAGCCGTTCACCGCGCTCGGCGGCACCGTCACCTCGACCAGCTCGGTGCGCTACGGCGACATCGCGGGCCCGCCCCGCGCCCACCAGCTGGAACTGCGCGCGTCGTGGACCGCGCTCACCACGGAGATGCGTCCGCACGTGGAGGCGTTCTGCGAGGTGCTGGCCTATTCGGCGGGTCTGCCGCCCGCCGGGATCACCCATCTGCGTCCGCAGTCGTATACCAGCAACGACCACAACTGACCACAACGTAAAGTTCAGGTCTATGCCGGTAGGAGACCAGCCCGAAGACGGGCGCGCGGGAGACAGCACAGCGGAACCTCTGCTCGCCCCCGCCGACGGAGTGCCGCCGGTCCTCGCCACCGCGGAGGAAGTCGTCGCGGCGGCCGCGGCGCTGGCGGGCGGCCGCGGTCCGCTGGCCGTCGACGCCGAGCGCGCCTCGGGATTCCGCTACTCCGCGCGCGCCTATCTGATCCAGCTGCGCCGCGCGGGTGCGGGCACCTTCCTGATCGATCCGATCCCGGTGACGGACGGGCTCGCGCCGCTGGCCGAGGCGATCAACGGCCTGGAGTGGGTGCTGCATTCGGCCGACCAGGATCTGCCGGGTCTCGCGGAACTGGGGCTGCGTCCCGCGCAGCTGTTCGACACCGAGCTCGGCGGACGCCTGGCGGGATACGAGCGGGTCGGGCTGGCCGCGATGGTCGAGCGGCTGCTCGGCCGGGCGCTGCGCAAGGGCCACGGCGCGGCCGACTGGTCGACTCGCCCGCTGCCCGCCGACTGGCTCAACTACGCCGCCCTGGACGTGGAGCTGCTGCTCGAGCTGCGCGCCACGGTCGCCGCCGACCTGGAGGCGCAGGGCAAGACCGATTGGGCGGCACAGGAATTCGAGCACATCAGGACCACCGAGCCGCCCGCGCCCAAGGCCGACCGGTGGCGGCGCACCTCCGGCATCCACACGCTGCGCCGCGCGCGGCAGCTGGCCATCGTGCGCGAACTCTGGACGACGCGCGACGCACTGGCCCGCGCCCGTGACGTGGCGCCCGCGCGCATCTTGCCGGACACGGCCATCGTCGCCGCGGCGAACGCCGACCCGCGCACCATCGCCCAGCTGCGCGCCCTCCCGGTGTTCGGCGGGCCGCGCCAGCGCCGGTATTCGCGGGAGTGGCTCGGCGCCGTCGACCACGCCCGCACGCTCCAGGACAACGAACTCCCGCCCCTCACCCAGCCGTTCGACGGCCCGCCCCCGCCGAACCGCTGGGAGCGCCGCGACCCGATCGCCGCGGCCCGTCTCGCCCGCGCCCGCGCCGCCATGGGCGAGCTCTCGCTGGAGCACGCCATCCCGGTCGAGAACCTGCTCTCCCCCGATCTGGTCCGCAGACTGTGCTGGGACGGACTGACGGAGTACGACCGCACCGACACCGCCGAACTCGCGGCCGCGGTTGACGGCTTCCTCAAGTCGGGCGGCGCCCGCCCCTGGCAGCGCGAGCTGGCCGTGCCCCGGCTCACCGTCGCGCTGACGCCCACACCCGCCTGACCGACGCGATCAGACGCCGCCTGCCCATCGGCCGCGAACGACACGCGCCCCGGCGCTCGGGATGATCCGAGCCGCCGGGGCGCGTCGTCGTGTGCGCTCGCTCAGCCTGCGTCGAGCCAGCCGCTGATCCGCCGGGCGATGTCCGCGGGGGTGAGGCCGAGTTCCTCGTGGACCTGGTTGCGGGAGGCGTGGTCGAGGAACTGCTGCGGCACGCCGAGGTCGCGGGTGGGGACGTCGAGGCCCGCGGAGCGCAGGCGGGCCGAGACGGTGGAGCCGATGCCGCCGTGCAGGCCGCCGTCCTCGAGGGTGACCACCATGCGGTAGTTCTCGGCGAGCTTCACCACGGTGTCGGAGACCGGCAGCACCCAGCGCGGGTCGATGACCGTGACCGAAACGCCTTCCGGCGCCAGCAGATCCGCGACGCCCAGCGCCGTCTCGGCGAACGAGCCGACGGCGACGAGCAGCACGTCGCCGCGCTGCGCCTGCACCGAACCGCCCTCGGCGTCCGGCAACCGCAGCACGTCCACGCCGTCGAGTCGTTCGACGGCCGGGATGTCCTCGATCACACTGCCCTTCGGGAACCGCAGCGCGGTGGGGCCGTCGTTCACGGCCAGCGCCTCGCCCAGTTCCTCGCGCAGGGTGGCGGCATCGCGCGGAGCGGCGACTCGGATGCCGGGGATGATGCCGAGCACCGAGAAGTCCCACATGCCGTTGTGGCTGGCGCCGTCGGAGCCGGTGATGCCCGCGCGGTCCAGCACCACGGTGACGGGCTGCTTCAGCAGCGCCACGTCCATCAGCAGCTGGTCGAAGGCGCGGTTGAGGAAGGTCGAGTAGATCGCGACCACGGGGTGCATCCCGCCGAGCGCGAGACCGGCCGCCGAGGCCATGGCGTGCTGCTCGGCGATGCCGACGTCGAACATGCGGTCCGGGAACCGCTCACCGAACGCGGCCAGACCGGTCGGGCCGGGCATCGCGGCGGTGATGGCGACGATGTCGTCGCGCTGTTCGGCGTGCGCGATCAGTTCCGCGGAGAACACCGAGGTCCAGCCGACCGCCTTCGGACCACCGACGGGGCGTCCGGTCAGCGGGTCGATGGGGTCGCAGGCGTGCATCTGGTCGGCGACATGGTTCTCGGCGGGCGCGTAGCCGCGGCCCTTCTGGGTGACCGCGTGCACCACCACCGGACCGCCGAAGTCCTTGGCGCGGCGCAGCGCCGCCTCCATGGCGGCGACGTCGTGGCCGTCCACCGGGCCGACGTACTTGAGCCCGAGGTCGCTGAACAGCTCCTGCGGGTTCACCGCGTCCTTGATGCCCGCCTTCACCGCGTGCACCATCGAGTAGGCCGATTCGCCGACCCGCGGGATGCTCTTCAGAATCCGTTTGCCCGCGTCCAGCGCGACCTCGTAGACGGGCTGGGTGCGCAGCGCGGTGAGCCGGTCCGCCAGTCCGCCGATGGTCGGCGCGTAGGAGCGGCCGTTGTCGTTGACGACGATCACCACCGACCGGTCCGGTGCGGCGGCGATGTTGTTCAGCGCCTCCCAGCACATGCCGCCGGTGAGCGCGCCGTCGCCGACGATCGCGACGACGTGCCTGCCCTGCCCAGTGAGCTGGAACGCCTTGGCCAGCCCGTCCGCGTAGGACAGCGCCGCGGAGGCGTGCGAGGACTCCACCCAGTCGTGCGCGCTCTCCGCGCGGCTCGGGTAGCCCGACAGCCCACCCTGCTTGCGCAGGCTGTCGAACTGGTCCTTGCGGCCGGTGAGGATCTTGTGCACGTAGGCCTGGTGGCCGGTGTCGAAGATCAACGGGTCGGCAGGCGAATCGAAGACCCGATGCAGCGCGATGGTCAGTTCCACCACGCCGAGGTTCGGTCCGAGGTGGCCGCCGGTGGCGGCGACCTTCTGCACCAGGAACTCACGGATCTCCTCCGCCAGCTCCCGCAACTCGGCCACGTTCAGCCGGCGCAAGTCTTCGGGCGTGTCGACCCGGGAAAGCACTCCCACCTGAACTCGCTCCCTCCGGATAGCGCTTCTGATCCGATCAGTCTACGGAGCGGTGACCGTGCCGCTTTCCGACAAGTGCCTGTCACCAACCGACTTCGTCGCGAAATGTGAGACTGGACACGCGCGCGGCCGGACGAAAAGCATCCGGCCGTCGGGTCATACGGTACCCGCCGCGCGAACGCGGCCGGAGAGAGTCCGGCCAAAGGACGCGCACGGCCGCGGCGAACGCTCATACAGTGGTGGTGTGGCCGAGCCCGAGCACGAGGTTCCCCGATCAGCCGCTCCCGGCGTGGTGGCGCGCATCGTCGCCGACGTATACGCCGGGTGCCTGGCCGACCGATCCGGCGAGCTGGCCGACTACATTCCCGAACTGGCTGCGGTGCAACCCGATTCGTTCGGCCTGTGCCTTGCCACCGCGGACGGGCGGGTATACGGCACCGGTGACGTGCACGAGATCTTCACGATCCAGTCGATCTCCAAGCCGTTCAGCTACGCGCTGGCGCTGGCCGATCGCGGGCCCGCCGCGGTGGCGGAGCGCATCGACGTGGAACCCTCCGGCGAGCCGTTCAACGAGATCAGTCTCGATCCGGTGACCGAACGTCCGCGCAACCCGATGATCAATGCGGGCGCCATCACCGCCGCGTCGTTGATCACCGGCCGCGACGCTGCCGACAAGTTCGAACGGGTGCGCCGCTGCTACTCCCGCTTCGCCGGGCGCGAGCTGCGCATGAACGAGGCCGTCTACGCCTCGGAGGCGCGCACCGGCTATCGCAACCGCGCCATCGGCTACATGCTGCGCTCGTTCGGCATCATCGACTCCGATCCGGACGAGGCGGTGGACCGCTATTTCCGGCAGTGCTCGATCGACGTCACCTGCCACGACCTCGCCGTGATGGCCGCGACACTGGCCAACAACGGCGTCAACCCGCTGACCAGGGAGCGGGCCCTGTCGAGCACGCTGACCGAGCAGGTGCTCAGCGTGATGACGACCTGCGGGATGTACAACGCGGCGGGCGACTGGGTGAGCACCGTCGGCCTGCCCGCCAAGAGCGGCGTGGGCGGCGGCATCCTGGCGGTGCTGCCCGGGCAGATCGGGATCGCGGTCTACTCCCCGCGCCTGGATCGGCACGGCAACAGCGTGCGTGGGGTCGCGGCATGCCGTGAGCTCTCGCGACGGCTGGAATTGCACTTCCTGCACGTCACCCGGTCGGCGCGCACGGCGATCCGCGCCGACTACACGGTGGCGCAGGCGCCGTCCCGGATGCGGCGCAGCACCGAGGAGATCGCGGTCCTCGACGAGCACGGACACCGGGCACGGGTCTACGAACTGCACGGCGACCTGTTGTTCGCGGGCGTGGAAAGCGCGGTGCGGGCGATCGAGGCCAGGGCCGGGGAGCTGGACGCGCTGGTGATCGACCTGCGCAGAGTCGGTGAGGTCAGCGCGATCGCGGTCACCATGCTCGACGACCTGCACCGCGAGCTCGCCGCGACCGAATGCCTGGTCGCGCTGGTGGACCCGGACGCCAAGCTGGGGCGCCCGGCGTCGAGCCTGGACCCGGCCGACCCGCGCGGGCGGATCTTCGTCGACCGCGACACCGCCACCGAGTGGTGCGAGGACATCGTGCTGGCCCGGCACCGGCCCGCCGACGAACCCGCGTGCACATCGATCTCGATCGAGGAGCATCCCGTGCTCGCCGCGCTCACCCCGGAGGACCGAGCCCTTCTGGCGAAGGAGTTCGAGGGACACACCATCGCGCGCGGCGAGGTGATCGCCCGCCACGGCAGCAGCCGTTCCGGGCTGTATCTGATCTTGGAGGGGCGGGTGCGGCTCACCTTCTACGACGCCGAAGGACGTGCCCACCGGTTGTCCACGCTGTCGGCGGGAATGTCGTTCGGGGAGATGCCGATGCTGGTCGGCGCGCCGTTCGTGAACGAGGTGCGCGCCGAGACCGGGGTCAGGGTCGCGGTGCTCGACCCGGTCCGCTTCGACGTGCTCGCCGAACGCGCGCCGCAACTGAAGATGGCGCTGCTGAAACGGCTCGCGGCGAGCGCGTACGCGCAGGTGGACGCCGCCGTGCGCACCATCGTGATACGCGGCGGGGACTAGGAGCTGTGGCGTCCCGGCAGCCGGCGAGGATCGACAACCGAGCGAGGAGTGCAACGACGTGAGCAAGAAGAAGTCCGACACCGGCACGGTCACCACCTTCGGCCAGGGCAGCGTGCGCGCCACCCCGGATCTGATGCGGGTCACCCTGTCCATCGAGACCAGGGCGAGCAAGGTCGCGCTGGCCTACGGGCAGGCGGGCGAACGCGTCTCGGCGGTGACCGCCGCACTGCGGGGCAACGGCGTCGCCGACGCCGACATCGCGACCAGCGGGCTCTCGGTGCGCACCGAGACGGTGTGGACCGAAGGGCAGGGCAATCGCATCACCGGGTACCTCGCGACCGCCGACCTGACCGTCGCGCTGCGCGATATCGACGCGAACCCGGACGCCTCGGGCGCCGACGCCTCCCCCGGCCCCGCCGCGATCATCGCCGACGCGGTCGAGGCGGGCGGCGACGACGTCCGTCTGGGCGGGCTCACCCTCACCTTCGCCGACCAGGCAGGCCTGCTCGCGCGGGCCCGCGACGCGGCGTGGGACAACGCGCTGGCCAAGGCCGAGCAGTACGCCGCACGGGCGGGCCGCGCACTCGGCCCGGTGCTGGAGATCACCGAGAACGCCGCGTCCGCACCGCCTTTCGCGCCGCGAATGCGCGCAATGTCCGCGCCGGTGGGCGAGGTGGCGTTCGCCGCCGCGGTCCCGGTCGAACTCGGCGAATCGGAGATCTCGGCGAGCGTGCGTGCCACCTGGGCAATGGACTGACAGAGCGCGGATTCGCCGCGATCGACGCGCGGGCAACCCTATAGTGAAGGCGCGCGGCGGGCCCCGGCGCCGCGGGTCAGGAGTCGCCATGTCCTTCGTGCTGATCGATCGGCCGCGGCCGCAGATCGCTCTGGTGACGCTGAACCGGCCGGACCGGATGAACGCCATGGCCTTCGACGTGATGATCCCGCTGCGCGAGGCGCTCGAGCAGGTGAGCGCCGACAACGACGTCCGCGTGGTGGTGCTGACCGGCGCCGGGCACGGATTCTGTTCCGGCGCCGACCTTCAGGGGGCCGGACGGGTGCCGAACATCACGGGGCTCACCACCACCACGGTCGCGCGGCGTTCGATGGATCTGCTCAACGACGTGATGCTCACGCTGCGCCGGATGCACCAACCGGTGATCGCCGCGGTCAACGGCGCCGCCATCGGCGGCGGGTTCTGCCTGAGCGTGGGCGCCGACATCCGCATCGCGGGCGAGGACGCCTACTTCCGCGCGGCGGGCATCAACAACGGGCTCACCTCGACCGAACTCGGCATGAGCTTCCTGCTGCCGCGCGCCATCGGCTCCGCGCGCGCCTTCGAGATCATGCTCTCCGGACGCGATGTCGACGCCGTCGAGGCCGAGCGGATCGGCCTGGTCTCCCGCACGGTGCCCACCGCGAAGCTCCTCGACACCTGCTACGACCTGGCCGAACGCATCATCGGCTTCAGCAGGGTCGGCACCGAGCTCACCAAACGCATGCTGTGGAGCGGGCTGGAGGCGAGCAGCTTCGAATCGCACATGCAGCAGGAGGGCCTCGCCCAGCTCTATGTCCGCCTCACCACCGACAATTTCGACGAAGCCATCCGCGCCCGCCGCGATCGCCGCCCACCCCACTACGAACACTGATCGCGACGGCTCGGAGGAATCAGTGCGCCCAGAACTGGAGCCGGTTGCCGAGGCGAATGTGGGAACCGGGCCGGTGCGGTATCGCACCGGCCACGTCGCTTCCGGCCCGCACCCGCGAACTCAGCTGGCGGCGCCGAACCATCGAGGCAGCTGCTCGAGTAGATCCTGCTGATCGTCGCCGACCCACGCCGCGTGGCCGTCCGGCCGCAGCAGCACGGCGGGCACGTCCAGTTCCTCGCTGACGTCGATGACGTGGTCGACCCGATCCGCCCAGCCCGCCACCGACAGCCTGCCGGTCTGGTCGAGCAGTAGCCCGCGGCCGCCGTGCATCAGCTCGTAGAGGCGGCCCCGCTTCAATCCGACATCCCGCAACCGCCGTCCGAGCAAATCGTGCCCCTCGCCGAAGTCATAGCGGATCCCGATCGCAGTGATCTTCTCGATCAGATACCGGGTCACCTCCTCGAAGTCCATCAGTTCCGACACCAGCTTGCGCACCGCCTGCGGACCCGGCTCGGGGGTCAGCAGGACGCTCTGTGCGCGGGTGTTGTTCAGCACGTCGGCGGCAACCGGGTGTCGTTCGGTGTGGTAGCTGTCCAGCAGCGCCTCCGGCGCCCAGCCGTCGATCTCGGCGGCCAGCTTCCAGCCGAGGTTGAACGCATCCTGGATGCCGAGGTTGAGGCCCTGCCCGCCCATCGGTGGGTGGATGTGCGCCGCGTCGCCTGCCAGCAGCACCCGGCCGACTCGGTAGCGCTCGGCCTGCCGGGTCGCGTCGCCGAACCGGGTGAGTGCGCGCGGCGAGTGCATGCCGAAGTCGGTGCCCGCGAACACCCGCACCCGCTGCGCGAACTCCTCGAAGGTCGTCGGGCGCCCACGGTCCTCGGCGACTTCCTCGGTGCGGACGACGAAGCGATACACCCCGTCCTCGTGCGGCGCCGGGCCGAACCGCAGGTGCGTGGTGGGGAGCTCGGCCGCCGCGGCGGCCAGCTGCTCCGGCGGCGCGGCCACTTCCACCTCGCCCAGCAGCCACTCGACGCCCGCGGGCTCGCCGGGGAAGCCGACGCCGAGCACCTTGCGCACCGTGCTGCGGCCGCCGTCGCAGCCGACGAGGTACCGCGAGCGCAGCCGCGTGCCGTCGGCCAGCTCGGCGGTCACCCCGTCGTCGTCCTGGTTCAGCCCGACCAGTTCGCGGCCGCGCCGGATCTCTGCGCCCAGCTCGGCGGCGCGCTCGGCCAGCAGGCGATCGGTGATGGTCTGCGGGATGCCGAGGACGTAGGGATGCGTGGTGTCCAGCCGCTCGGGCGAAGGCTTGGAGATGCCCGCGAAGAAACCGCCGACCGGATACTGCGTGCCGTGCGCGAGGAACCGGTCCAGCAGACCGCGCTGGTCCATCACCTCGATGCTGCGCACGTGCAGACCCAGCCCACGCGCCAGCCTGGACGGCTGCGCCTCCTTCTCCAGCACGACCACCCGCACGCCGTGCAGCCGCAACTCACCGGCAAGCATCGAGCCCGTCGGGCCGCCACCGGCAATGATCACGTCGAACATGAACCCGCCCATCCGTCGAGGTGTGAATATCGGCCAGCTGCCCCGCGCGGTCCGGCGCACCCGCGAGCACACGTACTTCGCGAATCCCCGATTTCCGCAGGTCCTGGCTTCGGCCGGATATTCTGCGGCACGACCCGGGTCTTGCCGCAAGCCCCCGAGTGCGTTATACGTTGAAAGGGGCGGGAAGCCGATGCGGCGTCAGCTCGGGCGGTGGCCGAGCCCTTTCACCAGCACGGTCACGGTGTCGGCGCCCGCGTTGCGGTCCTTCGAGATCTCCTGGTACTCCGACGATTGCGACCACGCGGTGACCGCGGCCTCGTCGGGGCCGCGCCGGGCTTCACCGCTCCAGCAGCGCCAGGCACTCCACGTGGTGGGTCGCGGGGAACGCGTCGAAGGCGCGCAGGTCGGTGAGGCGATAGCCGTGCGATTGGTAGAGGCCGAGGTCGCGGGCGAATGCGGCCGGGTCGCAACCGATGTGGACGATGCGGGCGGGATTCACCGTCGCGACCGCGGCGACGACGTCCTTGCCCGCACCCGCGCGCGGCGGATCGAGGACCACGGCCCGGGGCGCAGCGCCACCCGCATGCTCGGCCACCCAGCGCTCGACGCGTCCGGCACGCAGCTCCACCCACGGCAGATCGTGCAGCGCGGCCTGTCCGTCCGCCACGGCGGAACGCGCGGACTCCACCGCGAGCACCGATCCCCGCGCGCCGACACGATCCGCCAGGCGCGCGGCGAAAACCCCTGCGCCGCTGTACAGATCCCAGGCCAGGTCGCCATCGCCGAGGCCGGACCATTCCGACACCACGTCCGAATAACACTGCGCCGCAAGGCGATGCGCTTGCCAGAACCCGGTCGCCGCGATCTCCCAGCGCCGCCCTGCCACGTACTCCACGGCGCGCCCGCTGCCGTCGATCACCCACTCGTCGCGCGCGGCGTGCGTCGCCGCCCGTCGCGCCACCGCCGCGCGGCGCGCTTCGTCCGGATCCTCGGCACCGC
>NZ_BDBP01000147.1 GCF_001613045.1 Nocardia lijiangensis NBRC 108240
CGGGAAGGCCGAGAAGCGGTGCCACGCCACGCCCCACGTGACGTTGCGGCCGACCAGGTACAGGAACGCCATACCCGACATCAGCTTGATGAACGCGAAGACCGACACCATGACCGGGCTGGCGGGCAGCAACTTGGCCACCTGCATGGTGAAGAAGTCGGTCGCGGCGTTGGAGTGGTGGTAGGTCGCGATCTTGCCGGCCTTCACGAAGACCATGCCGAGGCCTTCCATCAGCACGATCGTCTCGATGACATAGGCCGGTGCGAACTTCGAGCCGCTGAAGCGGGACAGGCGCTCGGGCACCCGCGGGTGGTTCAGCTGACGGATGACGATCAGCGCCACGATGCCGACGATGGTGCCGATGCCGAGGATCTCGTCCGTCAGGTGGTAGATCGCCCAGTTACCGACGACCGGCCAGTGGAACTCGGGGTCGAACGTCTGCCCGTATGCCTCGAACCACAGGATGAAGCCGGCGAGGAAGCCGATCATGACCAGCCAGTGCGCCCAGCCGACGGTGCGGAACTTGTTCATGCGGGTGTGCGCGATGAACTCCACGAACATCTGCTTGAAGCGCGGGAAGAACGGTCGCCACCGATCGGGTGCGCCCTGTCCGAGCATGATGGTGCGAGCGATGTTCCTGACGCCGCCGAAGAACGACGCCCAGCACAGGAGGCTGAGCGTCGCCCCAATCGTGCCCAGCGTCACTGTCAGGGCATTCATGTCGCGACCTTTCTTTGAGCAACACGAGCGTTCTGGTGCGGCAGGCCTGCCGCACCGGTTGGCTCGTATCGTAACCGCCAGTAAGTTACCCACCGGTAACTTATGGTGTCTATCGTACGATCGGCATTTGAGGCCTGGCCCCACTTGCTGGGGCTTGACCTAAAATTTACCTGTGATCAATCTCACACAGATTCTCGAGGGTCTGTCGTGAGATCGCCGGTAATCACCGTAAACGCCGAGCAAGTCGTACCAATCGGTAAGGACAGGCTTACTCGGTGGATTCTGTTATGGATCTCGCTTCTGGGCGCTCGTTCGATTACGCTCACGTCCGTTCTGTTTGCTACGCCTGTCTTCACCACCGCTCGGGGAGAATCCGAAGGGGCTGACCGCCTTTCGGGTTGAATGAGAGCTCTCGCGTGTGGAAGCGCGGCGCGCGGACAACACCCCAACCCCTGCTGATGGATTGGAAAACCGAATGAACTTCCGCAGAACCACCGCGGCCGCCGCGTTGGTCATCGGCGCGATGACCGTGGGCATGGGCACGGTCCATGCCGAGCCCGCCGACCCTGCGCAGGCCATCAACTACTCGGTCAAGCTGATCGACCAGACGGTGGTGACGACGCTCAAGGGGGGGACCTTCGAGCTCGCCAAGTCGTCCGAGGATGTCAAGGAAAACGACATCTACCTGATCAAGGACGGTGCGGGCAACACCGTGATCGAGCTGCCGCTCGACTTCAAGGTCGCTGACATCGCGGTGCCGGTGAAGCCCGAGGTCAAGAACGACGGAACGGTGCTCGAGCTGACGCCGGACCAGAACGCCATCCCGGCCGACAAGAAGGCCGACACAAAGGTCAACTCGGTGAGCATGGCCCTCAAGCCGGTCGCCTCCCCGATGGAGAACCAGCGTGCGCAGAACGAGTTCGCTAGCCAGTTCGGCATCGCGACGGCCGTCGGTGGCTTCCTCGGCACCGCTCTCGGCGTAGTTGTCGGCGGCATTGTCGGCGTGGCGGTCGGCCTCGTCGAGTGCCTCACGATTGTCGGCTGCATCGCGGCGATTCCGACGATCGCCGCCTTCGCTGGCATCGGAGGCATCCTTGGCACTATCGCGCTCGGAGGTCCGGCCCTGGCTCTCGCAGGTATGGATCTGATGAACACCTTGCAGGCTCCGGAAGGCACCACCAAGTGGGCCGACAAGCCGAAGGCCGCGCAGGCCGCGAACTGACCCGGCTCTTCACACGACCGGCCCGTTCCCTTCGGGGAGCGGGCCGGTCGTCGTTTCAGCGGTGACAGCCCACCGCGCCCGTCTCCACGGCGCAGTGCCCTACCGCCACAACGTTTCTACGCTCGGCGACCGAGTTCAGCCCGGCAGCTCGAGCGATCCGTGGAAGGCGACCTCCCCGAGCCGGGCGCCCAGTTCGCCGTAGGACCGCTCGGCCATCTCGAACGTGCCGTTCTCGCGCACCAGCAGCACCGTGCTCGCCCTGGTGCCGTGCACCCGGTTGGCGATGAACCGCGCCGACAGCGCCCGCTCCATCTCCAGCGGAACGCCGGTGTGCGGCAGCTGATCGTCGGGGACTTCGGTGCGATCGGAGAGCACGTCGAAATACCGGTCCAGCGCACCGGGATCGGATTCCACGACCTTGCGCAGCTCGGTGAGACCGTCCCGCACCTTGGGCCAGATCCGCTGGGGCGCTTCGAGTTCGGCGCCGGGCGCTGGCTCCGCCGACGTGACGAAGGTGCCGTTGGACAGCCCGTGGAAGCCCGGTGCGAGCGGTTGCGGCGGATTAGCGCTGCGGTTCGAATGCCACCACAGCGCAGCCAGATCCGAGACCACCAGGTTGTAGCCGTTGTAGTCGTCCGGCGCCGCGGCGACCGCTCGCGCGTACTTTTCCGGGCTCGGGAGTTCGCCGGCGGGTTGCCCGTCGTCGCCGCCGCGCAGGAAATCCATCAGCAGCGCTCCACGTGAACGCGCGTCTACGCGTTGGTCATTCGGATTTCGGACGTTGGTCACCGCGGCGAAGCGAGCGTGTGATCCGCCCACGGTCGTACCCAGCCAGGTGCCGGGCGGATCGCCCTCGGCCCTGCCGGCCGCACCCGTGTCCCGCCCCGCCAGCAGTCCGGGTACCTCCGGCCACCACCGCATGGATTCGGTAGGCCGGATGTAGAACTCGTCGCGATTGGCGGCCACGATCAACCGGTACTCCGGGTGTGCGCGCCAACCGATCAACACCAAACACATGTGGTCCAGGATGCCGGAACACCCACCGCGCGGTCACCGGAAAGGGCAGCGAAAAACGATGCGGGAGACAGCGAAAAGGCCGCCCGCGCGCACGCGGACGGCCTTTTCGTGGAGACATGCTCAGTTGGTGCGGATCCGCAGCCCCGGGTTGTCGGAGAGGACCACGCTGACCGGCTGCGCGAACAGCTGCGGCGTGTTGCCGGTGAGCGCGCCGATCAGGTTGGGGATCTCGCAGATCGGGTAGTCGGCGACCGACGAGGCGCTCGAGATGCCGAGGGCGAGACGCCCGGTCACGATCGGGCCGCCGCTGTCGCCGGGCAGGGCGCAGATGTTGGCCGAGAAGCTCTGCGTCAGTTCACGATCGCCGACCTGCACGGTCTGGTCGACGGCGTTGACGACGCCGCAGCTGAATCCGGTGCGCGAACCCGACTTGCAGACCGGGGCGCCGACCACCGGGGTGGCCACGCCGTCGACCGCGATCGGCCCGGCGCCGGGCACTCGCACGCTGTTGTTGGAGAAGCGGTCCGCGAAGGAGTCGTTGATCCGGATGATCGAGTAGTCCTGGTTGCCGAGCACCGACTTCTGGAACGCGCCGAGCTGGGCGCCGCGCCGCTCCTGGGGCAGCAGCTCGTGGACGGCCGACGCATTGTCGAGGTCGGGGTTGCAGTGGCCCGCGGAGATGTTCACGACGTTGCCCGCGCGGTCGGTGCCGTTGAAGCCGAACGAGCAGCGCAGCTGGCTCCCGCCGCCCACCGAGGCGTAGCCGTCGCCGCCTGCCAGCGCGGCCCGGTTGTCGCCCTCGGCGATGGCGGTGCCCTGCGGCAGCTGCTCGGCCGCCACCGGCGGCGCCATCACGATCACCCGCGCCGGGTCGACGAAGCTGGGCATCGGCAGGCCCGCCTGGTCCACCCGCACCGCGATGCTGTTGTTGACGGTGTCGATCACGACGCCGCGCACCAGGGCGGAGACGGCCTCGGGCTGACTCTCCAGCCACCGCTCGAACGCGCTCTTCTCGCCACGCAGCGCGGCTTCGCTCTTGGCGACGTTGCGGACCTCGAACCCGGCCGACTCGGCCGCCTTGCGTGCCTCCTCCGCGCCGGGCCCCTGCGACAGCGCGACGACGGCCTTGCCCGCGTCGTCGAGCCACGCGCCGCCGAAGATCTGCGGGTACTGGCGCTGCGCCGACGTGGCGAAAGCCGCGACCTGCTGGCCGAGTTCGGCGCGGCGCAGGTACTCCTCGGGCGAGATCTTCAGATCACGGGTGACCGCGGCGATGAGATCCGAGGGCAGGCCCGGGGCGGGTTCCGCATTCGCTACTGCCGCCGTCGGTCCGAACAGCATGATCGCCGCCGAGGCGGCGATCACTGAGTTCCGGAACCTGGTCTGTCGCGCGGCTGATCTTGATTGACCCATACGTGGCAGGAGCATTCCCAGACTATATGGGGTCTCGGCCGGTATTCCCACCCGAACCGAAGACCTCGCTGTGCCCTATTCGGACTTATCCGGCGTCGCTACCGTCATCCGGCGTTCGGCCGGGTCCGAACCTGGATGCCGCTGCCGAGGCCGCCGCCCGCGGACTCGTCGATATCGGCGAGGATCGCACGGATCGGAATGCCGAGCGTCGCCGTGCCGCCGTACGGCGCGAGCGCGAGGTTCGCCTCGTTGCAGTCCGGTGCGTCGGCGGCGTTGGAGCCGCTGGTGATGCCGAGCGCCAGGGTGCCCGAGACGATCGCGCCGCCGCTGTCACCGCCGAGGGTGCATGCGGAGCTGGCGAAGCCGCGGATCGTCTTGCTTTCGCCCTCGGCGGTGTAGAGCTGCGTCTCGACCCGGTCCGCGACCACGAAACCGCATGTGAAGGTGGACGACTGGCCCGACTTGCACACCGGCGCCCCCGTGATCGGCTGGGCGGTGCCGGTGATCGACAGGGTGGTGCCGTTGGCGCCGCGCACCGAGGGCTGGTCCATGCCTGCCCGGACGGCGCGGTCGTTCAGCTTGATCACCGAGTAGTCCAGCGCGTTCTGCCCGCCCAGCGTGGCCTGCACGAAGGTGCCGAGCTCGGGGCTGCTGGGGAGATCCTTGAGGTTGGGCAGGTAGACGCCGGCCTGCTGGTTCGCCTTGCCGAGGTTCGGGTCGCAGTGGCCCGCGCTGATGTTGAGCGCGTTGCCCGCCGCGTCCACGCTGTTGAAGCCGAAGGAGCAGACGTCGACGTTGCGCAGCGAGGAGTCGTGCAGCGAGCCGGGCGCGCTGATGTAGGTGTCGCCGCCCATCGGCCTGCGCTCGACTGGGCCGCCGCTGCCGGGGGAAAGGATGACCTTGACGTTGGCGATCAGGGTCGGCAGATTCAGCACGTGGCCCGCGGGAGTGTTCGCGACGCTGAGCACCAGCTGGCTGTTCAGGAAGTCGATGGCCACCGAGTTGATCGCGTTGGACACCTCGCGCGGCAGTGTGGTGATCCACTGGTTGAGCTGCATCAGCGAGCCCTCCAGGCTGTCCGCCGAGACCGGGGCGAGCCGGGTCTGGTAGCCGGCGTCCGCGGCGATGCGGGCGGCGTCCGGCGAGGTCACCGCGACGACGGGCTTGCCGTCGGCGCCGATCCACGCGCCCGCGTAGGAATCCGGGCGCTCGGAGCGGAAGTCGCGGGCGTAGTCGCTGAGCTGCTGGGCACGCGCCGCGCGGTCGAGGTATTCGGTGGGCGTCATCTTCAGATCGCGTGAGATCGCCTCCACCAGCTCCGCGGGCAGCGTATCGACGCTGAGCTGTGGCGGTGCGGGTTCCGCGGTCGCCGTGCCGGACAAGGGAGCCAGAAGAACGGTCGCCACGGCCCCGAGAGAGGCAGCCTTGACCGCGGCGCGACGCGCCACCAACTTGCGCATGAAGTCCCTTCGTCGGCACGGAAGTGCCAGCTAAATCCGTGGGCCCCGGCGGCGAACCCGTTGGCGCACAGTCCTCGTCCAGCGACAGTCCGGTCGTCGCGATACATCGGACGAACCGGTCAGCGCTTCACTCTAGGGCACAAACCCGTTCCGTTCGCTACTAAATGGCTCTGTCGGACGAAGTCCGCCGGAAAGATGCGCATGGCCGCAGTGCAGACCGTGGCACGCCGCAATGGTCCGGAATCACCGAGGATGGTTGTTCCCCGGCGGCTGCCACTGCGGAGTCCACCATTCGTACGGGTCAGAGGGCTGGTACGGCTGCCACGGGTTGGTGTTGCGTGTGGTGGTCGGGCGCGAGGGCGCCGTCGTGGTCGGCAGCGGCGGCGTGGTGGTCGGCTCGGTGGTCGTCGTCGGCGGCGGTAGCGGAGGCGGCGTGGCAGGCTCGATGGTCGGCTCCACGTCGGTGGTCTCGGTGATGACCACCGACGGCTCGGCAACCGGCGGCGGGGCGACCGGGAAGGGCGGGACCGTGGTGCTCGAGGTGCCGGACTGCGCGTCGCGCAGCGGGGGAACGGAGGGGGAGTCGTCGCCGCGGAAGAGCACGGCGACGCCGAGGCCGCCGAGCGTCAGCCCGATCAGCGCGGCGACCGCGATGAGTATCGAGACGCGGCGACGATCGCCGGATTGCACCGCGGGCGTTGGTGTTTCGGCTGGCGTTGCCTCGGTGAGCACCTCGGTCGGCGGCGGCGTCGCGGTCGGCAGCGCCGCGGAGTAGGCCTGCAGGTGGGAGTCCACCGCGGGCACCGCGGGCATCACGTCGGTCACCACGGTCGAGTTCTCGGCCGCGCCCGGATCCGGCGGCGTCGCGCCCGCGGGGGTGGCGAGCACGGAGGCCAGCGCGGCCCGCGCGGCGTCGTAGGAGAACGACTTGCCCGGCTCGGCGGTGTCGACCGCGGGCAGATCGGCCTCGCTGACCAGCACCACCGACTTCAGGCCGAGGTAGTCCAGCGCCTCGCGCAGCGACTGCACCTGCTGGGCGGGCCAGGTGCCGGGATGGGTGGCGTAGAACTCGGCCGCGCCGCTGAGGTGCTCGGTGGTCAGGTTGATCAGGCAGAACAGGGCGGTGGCGACGAGGTCCTCGGCGCGGTAGGCCTCACCGGCGTCGACCGAGATACCGGCGGGGTTGCCGACAGCGCCGACGAAACCGGTGATGGAGTGCGAGTGGTCGGAGGGCGCGTCGCCGCCGAGCACGGTGTCACCCTCGTCGGACATATGGAGCACCGATTCCCGGACGACGTAGTGCAGGTCGCCGGAGTCGGTGACGATCGCGGCGGTGCAGTCCTCATCGGCGATCCGCAGGCCCACCCCTGTGGCCATCACATTCCTCGTTTCGACTTCGATCGGCCCGCCCGGGCGATCACACGAGCAAGGAGCCGTGTCCCATGGCGCGGAGCATTGACAATAACTCCGAGCGGGATCGCGCTCCGATTCGACGTCGGATCCGGGCGACATGATGCTCGACCGTCTTCGCGGAGATGTACAGCCGCGCACCGATCTCCCGGTAGGTCAATCCGAGCAGCACCAGTTCGGCGACCTCCCTTTCCCGCTCGCTCAGGATCGCGGTGCCTTCCGCAGCGGGATCGGGCGCGTTGGACGCGCGTGGTGCGGCGGCGGACGGTGGGGCAGGCTGCTCTTGCGGTTTCGACTCGGCGCGCACCATGCGGGCCAGCTTGAGCAGCGCGGTCGCGGTGCTGGAATCGGCGGCGGACAACGCGGCCTCGCTGGCCAGCCGGGCCGCGTCCCAGGTGAGGCCGATCTCGCGCAGTCCGTTGACAGCCACCTCGACGGGTTTCACCGCGACCTGCCCGCGCAGCACGAGCACCCAGGTGCGGCCCGCGTCCACCAGCACGGCCGCGTGCCGGTCGCCCGCCTCCGCCGCGGCCTTGAGCAGGCGCGCGTGCGGCAGCAGTTCCGCGGGGCTCTCGTGGGCGATGGCCGCCTGCACGCCGTACCAGTGGAAGGCGTTGGCCCAGGCGGGCGGCTGGTCGAGGCGATGAAGCAAGGCCAGCGTCGCCTCGACGAGCGGAGTGATGCGGCGTTCGTCGCGCAGCCGGATGCCCGCGAGCCACAGCTCGCCGATCGGCAGCACGGTGAGCAGGTCGGCGTCCACGTCGTCGAACAGCGGGTGGGCGGCCTGCCAGGCGCGGGTGAGCGCGGCGTGGTCGCCGCCGCGGCGCGCGAGACCGACCGCGACGCCGTGCGCCAGCAGCCGGTCGCGGACGTCGAGCTGATCCCAGTCGAGCGCGGCGACGGTGTTCGCCGCGGCCTGCTCGTCACCGCCGAGCATGGCCGCCCACGCGGCGAGCACCTGGAGTTGATGGCAGCGCAGTCCGCTGGTGGTGGCGCGGCGCAGCGCGTCACCGGCGCGGCGCGGCTCACCGGTGCTCAGGCACAACAGGGTCGCGATCGAGACGGCCGTGCACGGCAGGAAGCGGTCGACGCCGGAATCGGCGTGCGCGGCCTGGATGAGCGCGGAAACCGCTGCGGGCGTTCCGATTCCGTGATCGGCGAGGGAGTTCGACAGCGCGGTCGCGATCAGCTGGGCGTGCGCGCCAGCCTCGGTCGGCGGCCAGTTGCCCGCGGTGCCGGACAGTTCGGTCGCGGCGGGCACATTGCCCGCCAGATACAGCACGGTCGCGCCCACCGCCCAGTCCGGCCCGACCCGGTGCGAGCCGAGCCAGCCGTAGAGCTGGGCCGCGCGGCCGATCAGTCCGCGCCGAGTCAGCACGCCCGCGCAGATCCGCACGGCGTCGGCGAGATCGGGTCCGTCGACGCCCACCCTGGCCAGCACGGGCTCGGCCAGTCGCATCGCGGTCTCGCCGTCGCCGGTGCGCGCGGCGGCTTCGGCCCAGCGCAGCGCGATCTGGTTCGGATCCGCGCCCGCCGCGGCGGCCGCGGCGTAGTAGCGGACCGCTTCCCGTCCGGCGTGTTCGGCTGTGGTGCTGAGGAATTCGGCGAGGCGCGGATCGCGAACGCCGGACTCGGCGAGCAGCAAGGCGGTGTGGTCGCGCAGCAGGCCCGCGTCCAGGCGGGCGGTGAGCAGCCTGCGCTGCACCGCGACGAACCTGCGGTCGCCGAGCATGGTGCGCAGCGGGGCGACCGCGGGGGCGAGCAGCAGGTCGGCGTCGGTCACCAAGGCGGTGGCGCGAGCCCGGTCGATGAGCGTCTGCGCGGCGGTCGATTCGACGCCGAGCACTTCGGTGAGTTCGCTGGAATCCAGCCCGGACCCGGTGGTCGCGACGACCAGGGTCTCGAGCAGATCGGGTTCGAGATTGTCCAACTGCGAGCGCGACCAGTCGGCCACCGCCTCGTCCACGGCGCGGATCCCGGCGTCGAGGCGCGCCGAGCAGGCCGCGGAGAGCGCGGCGACGACACCGCCACGGATACCGCCGGTCTGCTGATGGATGTGCTGCGCGACGGGACGCGGCACCATCATGCCCAATTCCCTGGCGAAGGGCAGGATGTCGGCGACGCCGAGCGGTCGCAGGTCCACGATGCGCCCGCGCCGGGCCACCGCGTCCGCCAAGGCGCGCAGCTGCGGGTCGTGCGGGCGCGGCTGCACCGCGACCACCGTGGTGTATTTTCCGGACTCGACTGCGGTGCAGAGTGTTTCGAGTTCGGACGCGCCCAGGGTGTGAGCGTTGTCGATGATCAGCGCCGGGCGTGGCGCATCCGGGTCGATACTGTCCGCGTTGCCGTGATGCGCGCCGTTCGTCGTCGCCTTCGGTCCGGGAGCTGCGACGTTGTCCTGCAAGGGAATACCGCGTGCGCGCAGGCGCGTGCGGATCACCGAGAGCAGAGTGGACTTGCCGGTGCCGGAGCGGCCGCGGATCAGGTAGACGGCGGGTTCCTGCTCGGCACTGTCGAGTTCGCGCAGGATGTCACGGGCGCTCGGCAGGGTGTCGAACGCCGTGTCAGCCACCATTGCCCCCGAGGATCTCGCCCGGCGCGCGCAGTACCGTGCCGACGGCGCCGCCGACGCCGTCCACCACCTCACCGAGGGGGTCGGTCAGCACGCCGGTGGGGATGCTCGGCTGTTGTGGTTGCTGCGGCTGTTGTGGTTGGGGCTGCGGCGCAGGCGCATTCGGGCCGGGTGTGGGTTGCGGTGCCGGTTGCGGAGCCGCCTGCTCCCCGGGAGCGGCGGCGGGCGCGGGTTGTCCCTGGGTCGGTTGTCCGGGCGCGGGCTGGTTGTTCACCACCACGACCGTGCTCGAGCCGGGGGCCGAGTTCGGCACCGAACCCGGCTGTGAGGCACCGGGTTTCGGTTGCTGCGGTGCGCCGGTTCCTGGATCGGCGGCGGGCGCGTCCGAAGCGGGAGCGCCGGTGCCGCCGGGTGCCGCCACCTCGGCCGCCCCGGGCGACACGGACTGTTCAGGCGAGGGGGAGTTCGCCGGGGAGTGCGCCCCGGTGCCGATCGCGACGGTACCGGTGGCGAGCAGGCCGATCACCACGGCCGCGCCCGCGACGATCGCGGCGCGCTGGCGACCTGTGAGCCTGCGGATCCGGGACTTCGGCAGCGCGTTCTCGGAGCGGCTCGACCGGTCGACGGCGGGCAGTTCCTTGGTCTTCGGCGCGATTGCGGCCGCGGGAACCTCGGCGAGCGCCGCGACCGGGGCGGTGTCGATCGCATTGTCGATCAGCTCCGCGGCCAGCGCGGCCGCCCCGCGTGCGCTCGTGTTGGCAGGCTCGGGCGCGGCGACGACCGGAAGGCCGAACTCGCCCGAGATCAGCTCGCCGACCAACGGGATCGCGCCGCCGCCGCCCGTGAGCAGCACCCGGCTGATGTCGCCGATGTCCAGTCCCGCGCGGTGCACGGTGTCGCGGATCAGGTCGATGGAAGTGAGCAGTGGGCCGCGGATCAGCTCTTCCAGCTCGCCGCGCACCAGGCGAATCTGATCGCCCGCACCGGAAGCGGGATCCAGCCGGACCGGGACCACCGTGGCGGTATTTATGGAAAGCTCTTCCTTCGCTTTTTTACAGCGCTCTCGCAATACCGACAATTCGCGTTCCACCACCGGGTCGAACGGATCGAAATCATTTCCACGCAATGCGTTAGCCAGCACGTAACGCATGGTCAGCAGATCGAATTCCGAACCGGCGACGTCGGTGGAACGCAGCGAGGCGAGCAGCGCCGTCTGAGCGCCGGTGCGCACCACCGAGACGGTGGACCCGGTCGCACCGAGGTCGTAGACGACCAGCGCGCCCTCGCCGAGCGGACCGTGCGCGGCCTCGAGCCACTGCACCGCCGCCGTCGGCTCCGGGACCAGCGTCACCTCGTGCAGGCCCGCGGCGTCCAACGCGGCGCGCTGCACGTCGATGGTGTGCCGCGACCACCACGCCGGATGGCAGGCGACCACGGCGCCGGGCTCTTGCCCTGTGGCATCGGCGATTTCGTCGATCAGACAGGTGACGGCCGCGGCGACCAAGTCCTCGGCCGCGTGCGCGGAACCGTTTTCGGCCAGGATGTCGACAGGATCGCCGACCCGAGCCAAAAACCCTTCCAGCACCGCGTCACTGGAGTGTCTTCCGGTGCGCCGCGCGCCGGACCCGAAGGCAGGCGGGGCGTCCTGGCTCAGACGCAACACACTCGGGTGACTCGCGACGACGCCGCCCGTTGCCGGGCCCGCCTGGGTGTCGCCGATCTCTCCCGTCGTCGCCACGGCGACCGAATTCGACGCTCCGACCTTGATGCCGAGCGCCAGACGCTGTGTCATAGGTGAACCTCGCTGGGGGAAAACCGTGTGATCCGGTAGTCGCTGCTGTGTTGTTCGGTGGTGCGAGATAGCCGCGTGATGCGGCCGACCTGTCAGATCTGTCGGTTGCTGGGGGGCCGCCGTTACCGGGCAGGGGAAGGTGCGGGGGAATTCCCCTAATGGCGGACGGTCCCCTAATGGGTTGCTCCCGTGATTAGTAGGGGTCCGCCCCGTTCCCCGTAACGCGAGGCGTGCCTAGCGTGAAATTCATTCCAACGAGTGCGGATCGCGTGGTCCGCCGATCCCAGGAGACGATCCTCGATGACCCCCAATGTGATTCTCGAGTTCATCCTCGGCCTGCTGCGCGACCGCGAGGCCGCGGTGGGTTACTGCGCCAACCCGGAAGGCGCGCTGGCGGCCGCGGGGCTCTCCGCGGTCACGCCGGAGGACATCGCCGCGGTCGCCCCGATGGTGGCCGAGTCGGCCTTGGTGGCGGGCGGTTCGCAGCTGTCGGCGATCGTCGCGGCGGGCACCTCGGCCGGTGCCGGAGCC
>NZ_BDBP01000148.1 GCF_001613045.1 Nocardia lijiangensis NBRC 108240
GGGGGCCGTCGCCCGCGACGACGAGACGCGCCTCGGTGCCTGCCTTGCGTAGCTCCGCCACCGCCTCGATGCTGCGGTCGACGCGCTTCTCGACCGAAAGCCGCCCGCAGTGCACCAGCAGCGGGTGCCCGGCCGCCGCGAGGTCGGCGCGCAGCCTGCGGTCGCGCCTGCGCGGGCTGAACAGGTCGAGATCCACGCCGAGCGGCACCAACTCGACGTTCGGCGCGCCGATGCGCAGGAACTCGGCGCGCGCGAATTCCGTTGTGCAGACGACGATGTCGTATTCGGCGGCGGTGCGGCGGTTGGCGATGTCGGCGCCGCGGCGGGCCAGCCTGCCCGGCAGGACCTGGCCGAGCAGCCGGTCCAGGCGTTCGTGCGAGATCATCACACTGGCCACGTCGCGCCGCCGCGCCCAGCGGCCGAAGCCGCGCAGCGTGAGCCGGTCCGACACCTCGAGCACGTCGGGCCGTAGCCCGGTGAGCACGTCGGCGACCCGGCGCGGATCGGCGGCACGGTAGCCGCCGGTCCAGGGAATGGCCAAGGCGGGCAAGGTGATTCGCACCGCGCCGCCGGGCAGCACCTCCTCGGTGCGGCGCGGCCCCGGCACGATCAGCACCACCTCGTGCCCTGCCGCCACGTAGCCCGCGCCCAGATGGTGCAGGGCGGTGCGCAGCCCACCCGACCGCGGACCGTAGAAGTTCGCCAGCTGCACGATGCGCACCCGCCGATCGTTGCAGCGCAACCGGATATCGCAGGCACCGTAGCGCTCAACGAGCGGTGAACAGCAGTGAAAGAACCGGGATCGCGGTCAGTGCTTGGCGACACCACGCGCGGCACGCGGCAGGTCGAGATCCAGCGGAATCCGGCCGAGCGCGAGATGCGATTCGACCTGATCGGACGGCATCGGCCTGGCGATCAGAAAGCCCTGCGCGCGGTAGCAACCGAGGCCGACCAGGGTGCGCGCGGCCACCGCGGTCTCCACACCCTCGCCGACCACGCCGAGCCCGAACGAACCGGCGAGCCCGATAATGGATTTCACGATGGCAAGGTCGTCGGTGCTGGCGCCGAGCCGCTGCACGAAACCACGGTCGATCTTCACCGCGTCGACCGGCAGCGCCTTCAGGTGCGAGAGCGAGCTGTAGCCGGTGCCGAAATCGTCGATGGCGATCTGCACGCCCATCCGCTTGAGACCGCGCAGCGTCACCTGGGTGCGCGCCAGATCCTGGACGACGACGTGTTCGGTGATCTCCAGGCAGACCGAACTGCCGTCGATGCCGAACAGCCGCAGGATGTCCTCGATCCGTTCCACGAAATCCAGGCTCACCAGCTGCACCGGCGAGACGTTGATGCGCATCACCACGTTGGCGGCCAAACCACGGCGCCGCCATTCGGCGAACTGCGCGCAGGCCGAGCGGATGACCCACCGGCCGAGCTCGCCCGCCAGATTCGTCGCCTCCGCGACGGTGACGAACGCGCCGGGCGGCAGCAGTCCCCTGGTCGGGTGCATCCAGCGCACCAGCGCCTCGAGCGCGACGATCCGCCCGGTGCGTAGGTCCACCTCCGGCTGGTAGTGCAGCAGCAGCGAGCCGTCGGACACCGCGCCGCGCAGGTTCAGCTCCACATCGTCCTGCAGCTCGAACTGGGCGCGCATGGCGTCGGTGAACACCGCGACACCGTTGCCGCCACCCGATTTGGCCGAGAGCAGCGCGTGGTCGGCGCGGCGCAGCACGTCGGCCACCGTGGTCTCGCCGGGAATGCCCACCGCCACACCGACGCTCGCGCCGCGGCTCACCGATTCGCCGCCGACGGTGACGCGGCGGCCGATGAGCTGCTGGATCCGCGTCGCCTCCAGTTCGGCGGTGACCGCGTCCATGGGCTTGGCGGGCACGATGACGAATTCGTCGCCGCCGAGGCGGGCGATCATGTCGTTGGCGTCGAGGTTCTCGCGCAGACGCGAGGAGAGCGTGCGGATGAAGTTGTCGCCCGCGGTGTGTCCGAGAAAGTCGTTGAGCGCCTTCAACCGGTCCAGGTCGAGGAAGAACGCGGCGACCGGGCCCGGATTGCCCGGGCGTAATCGGTCCTCCATGTGCTCCAGCAGCGCGCGCCGGTTCGCCAGGCCCGTCAGATCGTCGTGCAGCGCGATGTAGCGCAGCCGCTCCTCGGCCACCACCCGCGCCTGCACCTGGGCGAACAACGCGGCGATCGCCTTGAGCACGTTGAGTTCCCTGGTGCTCCAATCCCGGTCGCCCTGCTTGATGAAGCCGAGCACGCCGGTGGATTCGCCGCGCGAGATGAGCGGCACGCAAGCCATCGCCACCTGGGGAATCCCCGAGGAGCGCCGGATCGTCTCCTGATAGTCGGCGGAGCTGACATCGGGGCGCACGATGATCGGCTCGGTGGCGAACTCGAGTTCGCGGAACACCGAGTCGGCGTTCTCGAACTGCACCACCTTCAGCGGATCGGGATCGGGGATCTCGCCGCGGTGCGGCCATTCCGCGATGAGAATGGTGGCGCGCCGTTCCCGGTCGGTGTGCCGCAGGTAGCTGAAGTCGACGTCGAAATGCTCGACCAGTCTGGCCAGCACGCGTTCGCTCGCCGCCACCATGGTCGTGGCGTCGACGCCCATCAACTCGGCGGCGACTTGCGTCACCAGTGAGTCGAGCGTTCGCCGAGGCACCTTGTCTCCGATCGTGCTAGCTGCGGTCGCCCGCGCCCGGCACTGGAAGCCGCCTGCTGCGGACCGTGGCTGCTGCCGCGTAGCTCAGGCGAAGCACCAACGCCATGATCTCATGTCCAGGCACTCCCAGCAGGTCCAGGAAACGGCCCTGAAGTGACGTTAGTGTATCCGCGAAATCCGGGGAAATCGCGATCAGCTCGTCGGGGTGCCGTGCGTAAAGGAACACCGGGGACACCGGTTGCACCGCAAGACCGCGCCTTTCGGCCTCCAGCCAGACCCGCTGCAAAGCCCCGCCCGCCGTGGCGTAATCGATCAAACTCGCGCCGTCCGGCCCCGGTCCGCACGGCAATGTGACCGCGACGAGCGCCGAGCTCGACAGCACCCGATCGCGGCTGTACTCGCCGAGCGCGGCGCCGCCGGACCACTCGTGCAATCTCGCCATCACATCGGCGCGTCCGCCGATGCGCATCTTGGCCTGTTCGTCCGGCGCCAGCTCCATGCCGCGCACGTCGATGCCGGTACGTAGATCCTCGCCCGGCCAGCGCAGTTCGCCGTACATCTCCTCGTGCAGGCGCGGGGTGAGGTGTCGGATCCGATCGGATTCGCCGATCAGCACGGCAGCTTCGGAAAGCTCGGCGCGGCCGGTGATCGCGCGCACCGCGCAACCGGACGTGGCGGCGGCCGCGGCGAGACCGGCGAGCACGCCGTCGGCGAGCGGCGCGCCGGTGCCGAGCCTGCGATTCGTGTCGCGCGCCAGCGCCGCCGGATAGTCGCGGGCCAGCAGCGGGTCGGAGCCCGCGCCGAATTCCAGCAGCGCGGTGAGCGGCGTGCCGTCGTTCTCGATCAGGTGGTGATCGCCGAGGATGCCGTGCGCCGCGGCGGCCGCGCGGGCATTGTGCAGTGCCGCGCCGATCGCGACCGCGCTGCCGCGATAACCGATGTCGAGCGACGAGGACAGGTTGCGCGCGAGATCGATACGCACCGCGTCGTGTTCGATCCGCAGCTGCCATGGCTGGGTGTTACCGCCCGACGGCGCGCGCTGCGCGCATTCGAGCACATTCGCCCAGGCGGGTCCGGGTGGGGTCGCGGCGGCATGGGACTCGTCCACCCACACCAGCTCTTCGGGCTCCGGTTCGGCGAGGCCGTCGAGACCGCGCTCCAGATCGATCCTGGTGCGGCCGGAGGAGAGCTTGTAGCCGAGGCCGATGCGGCGCACCGCCGTGGCGACGACGGCCGCGCCCAGCTGCACGTCGCCCGCGAGCTGCGGCCAGGTGGTGACGGTTTCGTCGATCTCCACCAGGCTCGCGGCCATCCGAGCCGACAGCTCCTTCGGGTCCAGGATCCGCATCACGTGCGGCGCCTTCTCCTTGGTGGACAACCCCCGCAGGTCGGCGGCGGTGGTCGAACCGAGCAGGCCGTGGAACGGCGGGCGCTCCGGCTCCAGGTCGTAGCGTTCGACGTCGAAGAGCCCGCGGTCGCTGGTGTCCATCAGCAGCGGCAGCCGATGCCTGCGCGCGCCTTGGCGGACGGCGAACTTGACGTCCAGCGAGTCGCATTCCTCGACGACGATCGACAGCCCGTGCAGGAACTCGTCGATGGTGTGCTCGTCGACACCCGCGGTGTACACCTCGACCGGCAGATACGGATCGAGCTCGGCGATCCGCCGGGCGGTCACGATCGACTTGTTCACGCCGATGTCGAAGACGTTGCCCGGCACCCGATTCAGGTTCGACAGCTCGATGTCGTCGAAATCGGCCAGCCGCAGCAGCCCGCAGGAACCCTCCATGGCGAGGGTGTGCGCGATGGCGTGACCGACGCTCTGCCCGACCACTCCGACGGCCAGCCCCGCGAGCCGCCGCTGCTCGGCGCGGGTCACCTTGTTGCGGTTGCGGTCGAGCCGGATCGCACGGTAGGTCCGTTCGCCGGGCAAACCGACCAGCGTGCGCCGCCACGGGTAGTAAACCCAGCGGTCCGTTTCCGGGCCGACCGGGTCGCCGGGGGGATTGTGCACCTTGACGAGCTCGGCGTGCAGCACGTCGCGCAAGTCGACGATCCGGATCATCGGCGACTTGCGCAGTTGCACTAGGACGGACGCTTCGTCCGGCATCGTCTCGTCGAGGATCAGCGGCCGATAGTCCGCACCGGGACCAGGGTCACCGTTCATGCCTGCGCCAGTCCCCCCATCCGGGCATCGCCCGCGGCGGACAGGCGGCGCGCCTGGGTGAACCAGGCGCCGAGCGCCGCACGCTCGAGAGCCAGCAGGGAGGCCTGCAACTTGGTGGCGCTGGTCCGGCACGCGTGAGTGTCCCACCAGAGCGGGACGGTGCGATACCGATCGTCGGGATACGGCACCGCGGGCACGCCGACGGCGATCCGGCCGCCGCTGGATTCGTACAGGAGGGCGCTGTGCGCCGCGGCGGTGACGAAACCGAACCGCGCGCCGAGCAGCCAGGCCGCGTGCACCACGCAGCGGGAGATCGCGGCGCCCAGCTGGGCACGGTGCGCGATGCCCTCGCACGTCACCCAGACCGCCTTGACTTCGACGATGCCCTCGCGGATCCGCTCGGCGATCATCGCGCGAAGGTCGGCCTCGCCGTCGCGGCCGGACCAGGCGCCGAGCCCGTGCACCTCGTCCTCGACGAGGTAGGGACCCTGGGCCCGCAGCCCGGCGACAACCTCGCCCGCCGGGTCGACGGCCGCGAAGAACAACGACGTCGAGCGCCCGTCGGCGACTTTCTCGTATTCCAATGCCGGTTCGACTTCGTAATGCCGGTAAACACCCAGCGCACCGCGCAGATAGCGCTGCCACAGATCCGGATGCGCGTCCGGTGAAGCCACGTGGAAGACATAGCCGGAATGCATGTCGCGAAACCGCAACACCTCGGCATCGCGCGCTCCGAAGGCGCCGACTGCGACTGTTTCGACAGCCATGGTTTTCCTACTCCGTTGCTACCGCGCCCGCGCGCGGTTCTTCGAGCCGGGGTGACGAACTCTCCCGCCGCCGAGCGCTCCGGGAGAGTTTGCCTAGGGCAGTATCCGTCATCCAGCAGGAATTGACCAGGCGTCTGGTTAATATCCCGAAAACTGATCGTGATCCCCGAAATAGCCGCAGGTCAAAGGCTGCAAGGTATTCCTAAGTAAGAACCGAGAGACCAGTCGGTTCACATTTAGTTAACCTGTAGCTATCAAACCAGGATGGAGATGAACAACTCGACCGCCTCGGGCCCGCGCCAGACCTCGATCTCCTCCCGATAGGCGCGGGTGATTTCGGCGGACGCGGTCGCGTCGTCCACTTGGGCCCACACATCCTCGACCGGGTCGTGATAGTCCCCGTTCGGTTCGAAACGAGCGTAGACGCCCTTCGGTACCCGTACGAGTAAATCGCCGACCGGAACAGCGTCGGGTGCGGCGTACTCGAAGCACACCATCGCGTTGTAATTTCCGGCCGGATCCGGCACGTACACGGTGTACATGGGCTGGTCGGCGGCACCGCGGTCGCGCAACCGGTCCTTCAGGAACTCGATCAGATCGCTGTTGCTGACCTTGAAGCTGGGCCGCACTCGCGGCACCGCCAATCCGCCGTAGAGCGCCTCGTTGCGGACGACGATCGCATAGGTCATCGGGGATCGACCGCCAGGTAGAGATCGATCTTGTACGCGTGCGGGTAACACTCGAAATCGCCGGTATAGGTCCGTTTGATCTGGTTGTGTTCCTCGGCGTAGGCGATCTGCGTCCAGAGGTCGGTCATCACCTGCGGAAAATTACCCACCGACGAGAATTTCGCGTAGCTGCCGCGCGGCAGCCGGGCGACCAGATGGCCACGAGTCACCTCGGCGAAGGATCCGCACTGATATCCCACGATCTGGGTGTTGTACGTGCTGAGTTCACCGGTGTAGTCGGTGTAGGCGCTGGCCAGCGGTCCGCCGAGCTCCTGGTGCAGCACCGCGGCCCAGGCGGCCTCCAAGTCGTGGTCACGCAGTTTTCCGAGGGCACGCTTCGGGCTGCGCACCGGCAATCCGGCAACCCACGTCTCGTCCCGCTCGACGATTTCAAACTGCATGGAAATACTCTTTCGAGGTGCATCCGGGGGCCCGCCCGCATCCGGTCGGCTAGAAACGCCATGCTATCAACATGATCGGGGTGGTACCGATCACATGTCCTACCGACCGTCCGGCCGGATGGGCGCGCTGAACTGGACAGATGTCCTGTAGGACGCTGGTTCGCGGGACGTGAGGCGACGCTGATATTCGCCACGACACCGCGCTCACCCGTCGGCGGCCTCGGCGCCGCGACAACCCGATAGCGAATCGACAGCAATGTTCGAGCCACCCCCGAGCGGCGCGCGTCCGGCCGCGCGGCGACCGGCGCCGCCGTCCGACCGAACCGCGCCCGGTTTCCCTACTCGGGCACCGGATCCGAGCCGACCGGCCGGATCAGGCAGATCAGGAACCGCGGGAGACCGCGGGGCAGCCTCGCGCCGTACAGCTCGACGGGTTGCCAGTCCTGGCGCAACGTCAGCAGCCGCACCGCCACCCTGGCTCGCTCGCTGCGATGCTCGGCCAGCTCGCGCAGCGCGCCGAGGTAGCCGTCCACGTCGTCGGGGTGCACGAGATGGGTGGTGGCCAAGGTGAATTCGCGGCCGTCGTCGGGATCGATGCCGCGCGAGGCCGGGTGGTGCCGCCAGGCGATGTCGCCGAGCGGCGGGGTCAGCCACTCGATGATCTGCATGGTCTCGGCGTCGATCAGCGCGGTGGTGCCACCGAGCAGCGCGACGGCCGCGTCGTCGCGATAGGTCGCGGGCACCAGGCCGGGCGGCCGGTCGGCCGCCACCTCGAGCAACAGCCCGCGCAGCGCGCCCTCGGCGTGATAGCGCAGGAAACCGAAGACCCTGGCGGTGCGATCGTCCGGTGTGCGCACCTGCATGGGCCCGCGCCAGGCGACGCCCGGACGCGGATCCAGCGCCGCGGTCATCAGCCGATCCCGGTCCTCGCACTCGATGACGCGCGACAGGAACCACGCGCCGTGCAGCATCGGATGCCCCTCGGGCAGCACCGGTCCGCCGCCCCCGCCATGACTGCGCAACGTCCACTGGCGGCTGTCCCACACGAAAGCGTCGACAGCGGGCGGGTCGGGCGGCTCGGTGCGCGACGCACCGGCCCACAACCGCACGGCGAGCGGCGCGCCGTCCGGTCCCGGCACCGGAATCGCCACGGCCCGGTGCGTTTCGCCGCGCAGCAGCACCGCGCGTTCGCATCGCCGCCCGCTCTCGACCGCCTGCGCGATGACCGTTGCGGCCGCCGCAGCCAGCGCGGCGGGGCGTATCGCCCTGTGCAGCGAACGCGCCCGCGCCATCCCCTCCTTCGGCACGTGCCGAATCACCTTGTCCGGCTCCGCGATATCGATGAGAAACCACATACGTCCTCCCCCTCACGTACTTCGGTGGTGTGTAACTCCTAGTTGTTTCGCTCTCACAAACCGGCCCGATCCCCACGGCCGTTCACCCGGACACCGACTTTAACGGTCACGCGAGCGGCCGGGTACCTCGCGCGACACGGCGCGCCTCAGCCCCCAGTCGGCGATTGTGCCGCGAAACACTCCTGCGCTACAGTCGCGATCTGAGACCAGTCAGTTCCACAGCTTTCCCGGCCGGTCGACCCGAGCACGCTAGGGGGACCTCGATGACGAGGACGAACGGCCCGCGCCACGCGGCCGTCGCGCTGCCGATCGCCGCCGCTCTGCTGCTGGCTTCGCAGATCGCCAATGCCCGTGGCGTCACCCATTTCTCACCAAGGAAATTCACCATGCTCTTCCGCCGCAATGCCTGGGTGACCGGGCTCGGCGCCACCGTGCTCGTCACGGCGGCACTGCTCTCCCCCGCCGCCACGGCCGCGCCCGCCGCGGGCTGCGCCGAACCCGCGGCGGGTCAGGCGCCGGAACGACGGGACGCCGCCGAGGTCGGGATGGATGCGGCGGCGGTGGCCGACGCGGTGGCGCTCGGCGCGCGCACCGGGTCGCACGCGGTGCAGATCTACCGGCACGGCTGCCTGGTCGGCGACCACACGCCGACGGGCAACGTGCCGATGCCACTGGCCAGCGGCAGCAAGGGCGTCGCCTCGGTGGCGGTCGGACGCGCGGTGACCATGGGCTACTTCGGCCTCGACGACCCGCTCGGCGCGTTCTTCCCGCAGGCCGACGCCGCGCACGCGGGCATCACGGTGCGCCAAGTGCTCAACCAGACCACCGGCATCCACTTCAGCTGGCCCGCCGACCTAGCCGGATTGCAGACCGACTCGGTGCTGCAAACACTCGCCGCGCCGGTCGATTACGAGCCGGGCAGCACCTTCCAGTACGCCCAGAACGTCCTCGCGCTGCTGCCGAAGATCATCGAGATCACCACCGGCGCCGACTTCCAGGACTTCGTGCAGCGGGAAGTCATGGACCCCCTCGGCATCGACCGCGGCAACTGGGTCTGGTTGCGCGACCGCAGCGGAAACACCGCGGTCAACGGCGGTCTCGCGATGCGGCCCGCCGACCTTGCCCGGATCGGCAGGCTGCTCCTGCAAGAAGGTCGATGGGCGGACCGGTCCCTCATCGATCCCGGCTACATCCGCCAGGCCACGACGCCGACGGAAGCCAACGGCGGCTACGGATTCCTGTGGTGGCTCAACGCCGGTGACACCTACCGCGGCGTGAATGTGCCCGTCGCCCAGCTCTATTCGCATCCGGTGTTCATCGGCTCGCCGCGCGACACCTATGCCTTCTCCGGGGCGCTCGGCCAATTCCTCACCGTGGTGCCGAGCCGCGATCTGGTGATCGTGCGCCTCGGCGTGCCCACCCGGCTCGAGCCGGGCAACCCGACCGGAGTGCTCACCGGCACCAGCAACCCGGACAACAAGGAACTGTTCCGCAGGGCGAGCGCCGCGGTCCTCGATCAGCCCGCGCTGCCGTTCGAGGATCCCTACGCCATCCAGGATCCGAGCCAGCCGCTGGTGCGCAGCCCTGAGGATCTCGGCAAACTCGTCGACCCGCTCACCGTCGCCGCCGTACTACTCGGCGTCGGGCCGTACGCGTCGACCGAATGCAATGTGTTGTGGTGCAACGGAAAACCGCTCCCCGAGGACGTGTTCCGGCTGATTCTCGACATCGCCGGGCAGATCTCCGGCGCGGTCGCGGCCCTCGGTAACTCGCCCCGCTGAGCACGGGGATGCGCCGACCGCGCGCCCGCCGGGTCGCGCCGGGAGTGTGCGGTGCCGCCACGAATAATCGGTGGCCCCACGGCGAGCGCGGCGCTACAGTTCCCCGCGCCGAAACCAGATGCGACCGAGCAGGTCGCCGAGAAGGAGGACGATGTATGACCCGGCTCGCGCCGAGGGCGCCTCAACGCGTGGCTCGACATCTCGACCACGCCGGTAAAGCCAACCGCCACTGACATTTCGAGGCGCGCTCGGCCTGCTCCCGCTCACACAGCCAAGGAGTAAGGAGAACCCGGGTGTCCGACCCCAACACCTCGACCCACCGTGGTCCGAGCCCCGCGCTACGGACCGGCACTTTCACCTGCGTGCGCTGCGGCCTCGTGGTGGCCACGCTCGCGCCGGACGACAGCCGACGCAACCACTGCCCGAGCTGCCTGCACTCGCAGCACACCGTCGATCACGTCGACGGCGGCGCGTCCGACTGCCTGGGCAGGATGGCCCCGCTGTCGATCGCGGTGCAACGCAACGGTTCCTGGGCGCTGGTGCACCGCTGTACCCGCTGCCACGAGCTGTCGCTGCACCCGGTGTGCGGCGACGACAATCAGCTCATCCTGATGCGGCTGGCCGTGCGTCCGCTCGCGGAACCGCCCTTCCCGCTCGAAGTTTTCGGCGACATGTAGGCGGGTGCTGGATGCCGCGAAGAAAGTCGAAATCCACTCGCGTGCAACGCCGCAAGGATGTGTTGCACGGGGCGGGCGGTGAATCCGGTGACGCTTTCCGCTGCATCGGCTGCCGCATGGCGGTGTCCGTCGTCGCACCGGGTACGGCGCATCGCAACCACTGCCCGCATTGCCTGTCCAGCCGTCACGTCGACGGCCGGATACCCGGCGACCGGGCGTCGGCGTGCGGCGCGCGGATGGCCGCGGTCAGCCTCTCGGCCCGCGCCGACGGCGAATGGCTGCTCGTGCACGAGTGCGCCGCCTGCGGTGCGCTCAAGGCGAACCGCATCGCGGGCGACGACAATGCGCTGGCCCTGATGCGAATCGCGGTGCGGCCGTTGGCCGATCCACGACCGGTCAGACGAGCTCTGCTAGCGCTGTGACCGCCGGGGCCGGGCAACCGGCCCCGGTTCACCACCAGCCGAGGATCGGCGCCAGCCTGCGACCGAGCTCGGGAGCCAGCGACCGCGAGTAGCTGGCGGTGAGGTGGTGTTCGTCGTGATAGACGAGGATGTTGCCCTCGATCACCGGGCAGACCTCCGGCGTGCACACAGCGTCGGTGAGGTCCAGCGGGAACACGTTCGGGAAGGACGCGGCGGGCTCGGCGGCGGGGTTCACCTCGTCGAGCGCGTCGACCCGACGCATGCCGCAGCTGACGCCGTCCCCGCTCTGGGCCAAGCAGTCGATGGCCCGGTAGCGGACGCCGTCGCGGCGCAGCCAGGGCGTGTCGCGGACGGCGAGCACATTGAGTCCGTGTTCGGCCAACCGGGACCAGACCTCCAGGTAATCCGTCGGGGTCTCGTCGCCGGTGCCGTCGCGCGGGCGGGTGCCGGTGGTGAATACCCACTGGGGCCGGTCGACGCCGAGGCGGTCGATCACCTCCGCCGACCAGTCGCGGCAGTCGGGGATCGGCTCGCCCTTGTACATCGGCTCGGCCGCCACGGTCAGCGGGCAGCCCATTTTCAGGTACACCGTGAGACGGAAGCCGTGTTCGCGGGCGAGCACGTCCAGCGCGGGCACCCAGTGCTCGGCGTGCGAGCTGCCGACCACGGCGATGGTGCGTTCCGCGCCCGCGTCGCCGTAGGTGCAGGTGATCACCTCGCGGGTGTCCCAGTCCGCGATGCACTTGTCCCGCGACGGGTAGGCGCCGTCGGCGGGCGCCTCGAACACCGTCGGACGCATCGTCGCCCGCGGCACGGCCGCG
>NZ_BDBP01000149.1 GCF_001613045.1 Nocardia lijiangensis NBRC 108240
CCGGACTGGACGTCCGGGCGCCCCGCTGTGGCGGCTGGTCCGCTTCGGCGACGGCGTGACGCCCGCGAGCGCCGCCGGTGTCGAGGCGGCTCTGCACGCCGCCGGACTCCTGGACGCCTGGGTGTGCGCCGAGGACGAACTGCCCGCCGGCTACCGCAGCGACCAGTTCCTGGTCCCGCTGCCGCCTTCGGGTCGGCCGACCGGGAGCACGCTGGCGGACGTGCTCGTGGTCGAAGACGACACCGAGGGCCTGACCGTCCCGCGGCAGGTCGTCTGCGACGTGCTCGCCTCGATCGCCCTGCTCGACGACCTCGACGACGCCGTGGGCGTGGCGATCAGCGGCGCGGGCGGGTACCGGCAGGGCGTGCAGATCGGCAGGCACCACAAGTCCGACGCCGAATTCATCGGGGCGACCGCCCGCGCGCGCCGCCGCGAGCTGCGGCTCACCGAGTTGGCGACCACAATGGACGCGGCCGCCGAGGTCCAGCGCGTCGCGCAGGAGGAAGCCGACGCGGCGGACGCGGAACTGGCCGGGATCACGGCCGCCGCCAAGGCTCTTCCGCGCCCGGCCGCCGTCACCGCCGCGCTGCGCTCGGTCTCCGAGACCGCGGGCGTCATGCGGTCCCGCTCGGAGGCCGCCGCGCAGGCCGAGAAGGATCTGGACCAGGCCGTCACCGAGGTCGCGGCCATCGAGAAGAAGCTGCGGGCCGCCGCCGCCGCGCACCGTGCGCCGCGCGAACCGCGCGAACTCGACGCACTGGCCGCCGCCATCCGGCATTTCGAGAACACCGGCACCGGCCTGCTCCGGCTGCGCGCCGACCATGATCGCGAACGCGAACGCGAACGCGAGGGCGCCGACCGGTACGACGAGGCCCGCGACCTGGCCGAGGCCTTCGCCGAGGAGGCCGAGGCCGCCCAGGCCGGCTACCAGGAGCAGTTGCGCAAACTGGAGACGCTGCGCGAGGCGCTCGGCGCGAGCGCGGCGGATATCGACCGCGAGCTCGATCAGGCCAGGCAGCGCATCGAGGCGACCAGGGCCGAGCAGAAGGCCGCACGCAAGGCGGCCAACGAGGCCATCGAGGCGGTCGGTGACGCGGAGGCCGCCTACCGCACCGCGCACGAGTCGCTGGGTACCGCGCTCACCGAGGTGCTCGCCGACGTGAAAACCCTTGCCCCCTATGCCCAGCCGGATCTGCTGTCGCTGCTCGGCGCGGCGCCCGAATGCCGGTGGCCGAGCAGCGACGCGGCCTGGTCGACCCCGGAGCAGCTGCTCTACCGGATCACCCAGGCGGGGCCGGAACACGAACCGCAGGTGCTGCCCGAGGAGGTCGCCGAACTCTTCCACAGCCTCACCGCGGCCACCGCCGCGGTCCGCGCGGGCGAGGCCGCACGCAAGTCCACCCGCAGCGCGGTGACCGCGGCGCTGCAGGAATTCGACGCCGCACTCGCCGCCTCGGGCCGCGACTACCGCTTGCAGTGGGACGCCGCCGACGGGCTCACCGTGGTGCAGGTCCAGGACGAGCACGGCATCGCCGCGCTCGCCGACTTCGCCGGACGCATCGATCAGGCGCGCCACGACCAGGAACTGCTGCTCACCGACGCCGAGCGCCGCATCCTGGAGGACGCGCTGCTCACCGGCCTTGCCCAGCAGATCCACGAACGCACCAGCGACGCACGCGAACTCATCGCCAAGATGGGCGCGGAGATGAAGCAGCGGCGGATGTCCTCGGGCAACACCATCGGCGTGCACTGGGTGCTCGCCGACAACCTCTCCGACGCCGCAAGGGCCATGTGCAAGCTGCTGGACCGCGACGCCACCACCCTCGGTTCCGAGGACCTGGCCGCGATCCGCGCGCACTTCGCCGCCGAGATCCGCGCCGCGCGCGCCGCGCACCCCGAACGCTCCTACCCCGAGATCCTCGGCGCCACCCTGGATTACCGCACCTGGCGGGTGTTCTCGTTCACCCTCATCTCCGGCGACGGCAACGAAGACAAACTGACGGTGGCCAGGCACAGCGCGCTCTCCGGCGGCGAGCAGTCGGTGTCGCTGCACCTGCCGCTGTTCGCGGCCGCGCACGTCATGCTCGATTCCGCCGATCCGCAGGCGCCGCGCCTGCTCGCGCTGGACGAGGCGTTCGCGGGCGTCGACGACAACGGCCGCAGCGAATTGCTCGGCCTGAGCGTGCAATTCGACCTCGACCTGTTCATGACCGGCTACGACCTGTGGATCACCTACCCGCACGTGCCCGGCTGCGCCCACTACGACCTGGCGCACTCCACCGCCGAGAACACGGTGAGCGCGACGCTGCTGGTGTGGGACAGCGGCGACCTGCTCGCCGAACACGACGGCGCCGACCTGACCACCGCGCTCGGCTCCCCCAACCGCCGCCGGGTGCCCGCCACCATCGAGGGCGGGCTCACCCTCGACGACATGCCGGGCGCACCCGCGCCCGTCGGATGAAACGGATTGCAGTGACATTGGTTCCACCCCGCTCCACCGCCGTGTCCGCCCCGCGCCGGGTCGCCGCGGCCACCCTGATCGGCACGACGCTCGAGTGGTACGACTTCATGCTGTACGGCACGGCGTCGGCGCTGATCTTCGGTAAGCAGTTCTTCCCCTCGCTGAGCCCGGCCGCGGGCACCCTCGCGGCCTTCAGCACTTTCGCCGTCGGGTTCGGCGCGCGGCCGATCGGCGGCCTGCTGTTCGGGCACTTCGGCGACCGGCTGGGGCGGCGCACCACGCTGGTGGTGTCGCTGATCGTGATGGGCGTCAGCTCGACGCTGATCGGTGTGCTGCCCACCTACGCGAGCATCGGTGTCTGGGCGCCGGTGCTGCTGGTCGTTCTGCGGCTGGCCCAGGGCGTCGGGCTGGGCGGCGAGGGCGCGGGCGCGACGGTGCTGTCCATCGAGCACGCACCGCCCGGGCGGCTCAACCGGTACGCGAGCTTCCCGCAGATGGGCACGCCCGCGGGGCTGATCCTGGCCAACGCGATGTTCCTCGGCGTGAGCGCGCTGCTGCCGGATGCGGCGTTCCAGTCCTGGGGATGGCGGATTCCGTTCCTGTTCAGCGTGATTCTCGTGGTGGTCGGGCTGGTGGTGCGGCTGCGTATCACCGAATCCGAGGAATACGCGGGACTGGTGCGGCGCGGAGAGGTGTCGGCGTTTCCGCTGCGCGACGCGCTGCGCGTCGGATTCCCGAGACTCGCGCTGATCCTGTGCGCGGCGATGGCGACCTCTGCCGTGGTGTACATCTTCATGGTCTTCACGCTCACCTACGGCACCAAGTCGCTCGGGTTCAGCAGGGACTTCCTGCTGACGGGCGTCATCGTGGCGTCGATCGTCTGGTGCGCCACCATGCCGCTGTGGGGCGCGCTCGGGGATCGGATCGGCACCGCCCGGGTCTTTCTCGCGGGTACCGCGGCGCTGCTGGCGTGGTGCGCGGTCTACTTCCCGCTGCTGAACACCGGCGATCGGTTCGTGGTCTTCCTTGCGCTGCTGGGGATGGGCGTGGTCCTGCCGATCAGTCACAGCGTGGGCGGCATCATCATCGCCGATCTGTTCCCCGCCACGGCGCGGTACTCGGGGACCTCGCTGATCGTTCAGATCTCCGTGATTGTCGGCGGCGGGCTCGCGCCGCTCATCGCGACAGCGCTGTGGTCGGCGGGATCGGGGTCCGGCGCGGTCGCCTGGTACCTCGTCGCCGTGTGCGCGCTGAGCCTGATCAGCACGTTCGTGCTGTTCTGGGTGCTGCCACGGCGAGCGGGACACACCGGACGACGGCCCGCGGCCACCGAGCCGGAGGCCGAGCCCGCGCCGGTGCGCTGAGCGCAGTCCTGGGAACCCGCTACGGCTCGCGGCTCGGCGGCGTGGCCGCATCGGAGTTACCGTGGAGTGCTCACGGCCCGAGTGCGACGCGACGGAGGATCCGGACATGCACATGACGTACGACCCGGCCGCCGACGCCGCCTACTTCACCATCGCCGACGAGATAGCACCGGGCGAAGCGACCCGCCAGGTCGTCACACCGGTCGAGGGCGGCACCGTCGTCCTCGACTTCAGTTCCTCCGGCACCCTCCTCGGCATCGAGGTCCTGGGCGCCCAGCGCATCGTCCCGACCGAAGTCCTCGGCCGAGCCCCGACCCCACCGACGCGCCCCTGAGACGACGCCGAGCCCAGGGCATACTTCCCTTCCGCGCGACCCGATGTCCGACGCCGTTCGGCGGTGTCGATCAGGCGCACCGAGCCGGAACTCGGGCCATGTGCAGGCTGGGTGCCGTCAGCGTCGGCTAGTGTTCGCTGGCGTCTGGGCGCAGCGGCGGGCAGACGCGGCCCGGGCCGGTGGCCAGTTCGAAGTGCCACCATTCGTTGGCGTAGGTGCGGCACAGGCCCCAGCGGTTCCCGTTCTGTTCGAGCCACTGCGCGCCCGGCTGCGGACCCACATCGATGGCCTGGCCTGCGACGTGGGTGGACTCCTCGGGCGGTAGCACCCAGCGGCGCGCTTCCTCGGGGCTGCCGTAGGTGGCGATGCCGTTCTCCCACATGGCCTGCTGCTCGGCGTAGCTGCGGTGGCCGGAATTGATCCAGAGCGGAACGCCTTCGGCGTGCGCCGCGTCCTCGGCGAGGGTGTAGGCCACCGCGAGCGCCGGATCGAGTCCCTCGGTGCCCGTGGCCGAGCCGATGACCTCCCTATGGCTACCCGGCGTGGCCAGCGCCTGCGGTGCACACGCGCCGATCGCGGCGGCCGCCAGCACGCCGACCGCCATCCGCTTCCCGAAGGTCTCGCTCGTCGAAAACATGGGCGCCATAGTAACGGCGCCCCGCCGACCGCTCCCAGAATCGATCGACGAGAGAGGTTGTCCGGCAAGGGCATTGAGCCGCCTTCTCTCTCGCGTCGAAACCATTTCTCTCCGCTCGGTAGGAAAGTGCCGGTCGAGCAGCCCGAGACTGGACGGTCCTTTCGAGGACCTGCCGAACGCGCCGAAGAGCGCTTGGGCCGTATCGCTGTCGCCCTGAGAACTGGCAGTGCGTGCCAAGTTGCAATCCGCACCGGCGATTTCGTGTGCACTACCTGTGGAGATCCGTCCACCGCGGACGCCGTCGACCCCCTGAATCCACAGGCATGTGGATAACCAGCAGTGATAGCGTTCGGCTACATCCCGGCCCCAGATCGACCCATCGGATCCGAATCCGCTTGCCTGACAATCCCGGTTTCCACAGGAAAGATCGTTGTCCACATAGTTATCCAGTGCTGTGGATCACAACGTGAGTGGGCTTGCTACCAATCCCCTACTCCGCCTGGAGGGCACGCACCACCTCGCCCTCGGGCCACTCCACTCGGACACGGTCGCCGATGAGGACCGGAATGTCCGTATCCAGCACCACATCTCACACGCTGACGGAATCGCAAGGTCTCGGTGATCACCCGCCGAGAGCACCGTCGGAATCCGGGAATCCCGGTCGGCACGATCACCCGCACCGGCACCCGACCTCTACCCGCAGCGCCGATGACGAGCGTTTTGTCCGAATCATCCCCGCCACAAGCCCATTTCGTTCGCTGACACGACACCGCCTCGACCCGAACGAAAAGCGCCGAGGCCCATGAACAGGCCTCGGCGCAGCGACCAACCGGTCGGATTTGCGAGTCTAGACCGGCTCGCCCCGCCGAATCCTTTCGGCGGCTTGGCGATTGCGACCGATCCTGGCGCCGATCTCCACCCCATACTCCCGCGCGTACGCGAGCGCGGTCTGGATCTTGTGGGACTGCAGATCGGATTGCCCGCTCAGCACGGCGATCCGGCGTTCCACCGGGCCGTCCAACTCGAGCAGCCGGGCCACCACCTCCCAGATCTCGGGCCCGGCGGCCAGCGCGGCCCGCCGGTCGTGGATCGGGCCGCGGAACACGATCCCCGGGTGTTCCAATTGGTCGACCCCCTCCCGAATCAACCGGTCCAGCAGGGCAGTCGAACTGGTTCCCTCCTGTGCGGCACGCGCCACGAGCCGTCGCCCGGCCGATTCCGAGACGCGAAACGACGTATTCATTGCCCTCCTCGACTCGAAAGGTCAACGACCTACCCCGCTAAGGGTGCCTCCGGAGGGCGGCGATGTCACACCGGTGATCAGGGTGACATCGCCGTGTCCGCACAACTGCCCGTGCGGCTGAAGCCCAGGCGGAGGTAGCCTTAGACCCGCTCCTTGGAGCGGGTACGCACCCGCAGCGCGATGGGCTTCTGAGTCTCGGCGAAGAAGTCGTTGCCCTTGTCGTCGACGACGATGAACGCCGGGAAGTCCTCGACCTCGATCTTCCAGACCGCCTCCATACCCAGCTCGGGGTATTCCAGCACCTCGACCGACTTGATGCAGTCCAGCGCGAGCCGGGCCGCGGGGCCGCCGATCGAACCGAGGTAGAAGCCGCCGTGCTCCTTGCACGCCTTGGTCACCTGCGCCGAACGATTGCCCTTGGCCAGCATGACGAACGAACCGCCCGCCGCCTGGAACTGGTCGACGTAGGAGTCCATCCGCCCCGCGGTGGTGGGGCCGAAGGAACCCGAGGCGTAACCGTCGGGGGTCTTGGCGGGACCGGCGTAGTAGACCGCCATGTCGCGCAGGTAGTCGGGCATCGGCTCGCCCGCGTCCAGCCGCTCCTTGATCTTGGCGTGCGCGATGTCACGGGCGACGACCAGCGGACCGGTCAGCGAAAGCCGGGTCTTCACCGGGTATTTCGACAGTTCGGCGCGGATCTCCGACATCGGCCGGTTCAGATCGACCTCGACGACGTCGCCGCCGAGGATCTCGTCGGTCTGCTCCGGCAGGTACTGCGCGGGCTCACGCTCGAGCTGCTCCAGGAACACGCCCTCCGGGGTGATCTTGGCCAGCGCCTGCCGGTCGGCCGAACAGGACACCGCGATGGCCACCGGGCAGCTGGCGCCGTGCCGCGGCAGGCGCACCACGCGCACGTCGTGGCAGAAGTACTTGCCGCCGAACTGCGCGCCGATCCCGAACTCCTGGGTGAGCTTGAAGACTTCTTCCTCGAGCTCGAGGTCGCGGAAGGCGTGCGCGGCCAGCGAGCCCTCGGTGGGCAGGTTGTCCAAGTAGTGCGCCGAGGCGTATTTCGCGGTCTTGAGCGCGAATTCGGCGCTGGTGCCGCCGATCACGACGGCGAGGTGGTAGGGCGGGCAGGCCGCGGTGCCCAGCGAGCGGATCTTCTCGTCCAGGAACTCCAGCATCCGCGTGGGGTTCAGGATGGCCTTGGTCTCCTGGTAGAGGAAGGACTTGTTGGCCGAACCGCCGCCCTTGGCCATGAACAGGAACTTGTAGGACGGGTGCGCGGGATCGCCCTGGGTGGAATACAACTCGATCTGCGCGGGCAGGTTCGAGCCGGTGTTCTTCTCGTCCCACATGGTGATCGGGGCAAGCTGCGAGTAGCGCAGGTTCAGCTTGGTGTACGCGTCGTACACGCCGCGGCTGATCCATTCGGCGTCGTCGACGCCGGTGAGCACGCCCTCGGACTTCTTGCCCATCACGATGGCGGTGCCGGTGTCCTGGCACATCGGCAGGATGCCGCCCGCGGAGATGTTGACGTTCTTGAGCAGGTCCAGCGCGACGAAGCGGTCGTTGCCCGAGGACTCCGGGTCGTCGATGATCTTGCGCAGCTGGCCGAGGTGCGCGGGGCGCAGGTAGTGGCTGATGTCGTGCATCGCCTCGGTGGTGAGCAGCCGCAGTGCCTCGGGATCGACCTGCAGGAACGTGCGCCCGTTGTGCTCGAAGGTGCTGACGCCCTCGGTGGTCAGCAGCCGGTAGGGCGTGTCGTCCGCGCCGGTCGGCAGCAGATCTGAATAGCGGAATTCCGGGGCGGTCACGGATCGCACTCCTTCGGGTGGGCTGGGCTCGAGCGGACCGTCGGCCGCAGGCGGGCTGAGCCGGGCTGGTCACAAGCAGAGGGAGCCTATCCAGCGGCCCGGGACCGGCCACGGGTTAGGCAAACCTAATTGTGCAGGCGGACACACTGCGATCGCACCGAAACGACGGCGCGCGTGCGCGACTCGGCCCTTCGCACATTAATAAGCCGTACAAAAGGTTGCACGTTCAACCCCGGTGGTGCTACCTCTCAGTTCCGACCGTTTGTCGCGCTCGACACCACCACAGCGGGGCAATTTATATGACACGTCAGAGGTATGGAGGCTGTCGTGACCGATCCGCAGTGGCTCGACGACGTCGAGATGCGGGCCTGGCTGGGATTCGTGCGCACCCGCGATCTCATCGCCGCCGCCGTGGGGCGCGACTCGTCGCGTGAGTCGAACCTCACTTACGTCGAGTACTCGGTGCTGGCGCGACTCGCGGACTCCGCCGACCACCGGCTGACCTTCGCCGACCTCGCCGAGGCGCTGGAGTGGTCGCAGAGCAGGCTCTCCCACCAGATCACCCGGATGGAGAAGCGCGGCTTGGTGGTGCGCGAGCCGATTCCCGACGACGCGCGCCGCACCGCCGCGCGGCTCACCCCGCGCGGCGCCGAGGTGCTCGGCACCGCGGCGCCCGCGCACGTGCGCAGCGTGCGTAAACACATGATCGAGGCGCTGGACCGCGAGCAGCTCAACGCGCTCGCCGACATCTACGACATGCTGCTCGCGCACCACCGAAGACAACCCCCGAGCTGAACAGAGTCAGGCCGAGGCGGGCACCGCCTTCGCCGCCGCGGGCACACCGAGCGCCCGTTCGAATCCGTCGGGCACCACGATGTCACCGCGATCCAGCTCGGTCACCGCCGTCTTGCGCAGGCCGAGCAGGGCCGAGTCGATGCCGCCGCGCAGGACGTCGAGCACGTTCTCCACACCCGCCTGCCCGTTCGCGGCGAGGCCCCACAGGTAGGCGCGGCCGATCATCACCGCCCGCGCACCCAGCGCCACCGCCTTCACCACGTCGCTGCCGCGGCGGATGCCGCCGTCCAGCACCACCTCGATCTGGCCGCCGACGGCGTCGGCGATCACCGGCAGCGCCCGGATGGCGGCCGGGGTGCCGTCCAGGTTGTTGCCGCCGTGGTTGGAGACCGAGATCGCGGCGACGCCCGCGTCGACCGCGCGCTGCGCGTCGTCGACCCGCATCACCCCCTTGAGCATCACCGGGCCGTCCCACTGCTCGCAGATCCAGCGCACGTCGTCCCAGTCCGGTGCGGGCGTGCTCATCCACTCGCCGTAGGCGCCGAAGAAGCCGGGGGCCGGGCCGTCGCCCACCGCCATGTTGGGCGCGGTGAGATCGGGAATGTGGCCGGAGCGGGCATAGGTCGCCAGCCAGCGCGGGCGCGCGAGGGTCTGCGGCGCGAACTTCAGCATGGTGCGCAGGTCCAGCTTCTCCGGGATCACCGGGCTGCCCCAGTCGCGGCCGTGCGAGAAGGACCAGTCCAGGGTCAGGATGAGCCCGACCGCGCCCGCCGCCTTCGCCCGCGCCATGCGCTGCAGGATCTCTTCTTTGCCGCCGCACCAGTAGAGCTGAAAGAAGGTGGCCGGGTTCGCCGCGATCACCTCTTCGATCGGCTTGCTGGCGAAAGAGCTGAGCCCCATGGCGATTCCGCGCGCCGCGGCCGCCCGCGCGACGGCCACCTCACCATCGGGGTGCACGGCTTGCACGCCGGTCGGCGAGATCAGCACCGGCATCGACAGCTGCTGACCGAGCACGGTGGTCGACTGGTCGCGCTCGCCGATCGGACCGGCGACGTGCGGCGCGAAACCGAGTTCGGTGAAGGCCTTCTGGTTCTCATCGATGGTCTGACCGCGCTCGGAGCCGGCGATCAGCGCGCCGTACACCGATTTCGGCAACCGCTTCTTCGCGCGTCGCTGCGCCTCCGCAACGGTTTCGAACCAGGGATTCATGACGGGAGTCCTTTCGAGGCGTGCACCGGCCACCAGTGCCGGGTCTTCTGGATCAGGTCGTCGGTCAATCGGGCGAGCAGGGCGTGCCCCTCCTCGGCGTGCGCGCCCGCGGGATCGCCGAGGACGCCGTTCGGGCTCACCGCGCGCACTCCCCCGGCGCGCAGCAGCGGAAGCAACTCGGCCAGCGGGCGGGTATCGCCCTTCTCGGCGCGGTCGGCGCGCACCAGGTCGGGGCGCAGCGCCAGCTGGAGCGCGGTCTCGGCGCGGCCCGCGTGCAGACCGCCCGGATAGTGCGGCAGGTACACCCGCACGTCGCGGGATTCGCGGCGCAGCAGCTCCTCGGCGCGGCGCAGCGGCTCCAGGTTCCCGCCGTGCCCGCTGACCACGAGGATGCGGTCGAAGGTGTCGGTAGCCGAGCGGCACAGCTCCACGATCACCAGCTCCAGCGCGGCCTGCCCGATGGACAGGGTGCCAGCGAACCCCGCGTGCTCGCCGCTGGATCCGTAGGGAATCGCAGGCGCCACAAGCACATCCGCGCGCGCGGCGGCCAGCCCCGCGCACAGGGCGGCGGCGATATCGGTGTCGGTGGACAGCGGCAGGTGCGGCCCGTGCTGCTCGGTCGCGCCCACCGGCACGGCGAGGATCGCCCCGGCGGCGCGTTCGCCCGCCTCCGGCCATGTGAGATCCGCCATTGCCCGCATGTCAGCGAGATTAACGTCACAGACTGACAGAATCAATACTTTCAGTGACTGACAAAATTCGACCGGCAGCGGACATAATGGCTTCGTGACCACGCGGACCACCCGGGGCCGACCCCGCGGCACCACCAAGCGCGAGCTCGAAGTCATCGCCCTGCGCCTGTTCGCCGAGCAGGGCTTCGACGACACCACCGTCGACCAGATCGCCGCCGCGGCGGGCATCAGCGGGCGCACCTTCTTCCGCTACTTCCCCACCAAGGCCGAGGTGCTCTGGCACCAGTTCGACGACGAGGTGGCCGCCCTGCGCGCGGACTTCGCGACGGTGCCCGACGACGTGCCGATGATGACCGCCGTGCGCCGAGTCGTGGTGAACGCCAACCGATATCGCGCCGAGGACGTGCCCGAGTTGCGCAGGCGCATGCACTTGGTGGCCACCGTGCCCGCACTCGCCGCCACGGCGGGCGCGCACTACGACGCCTGGGAGCGCGCGGTGAGCGCCTTCGCCGGGCGACGCCTCGGCGAACCCGAGGACGGGCTCATCCCGCTGGCCGTCGGCCGCACCACGCTCGCCGCGGCGCGCGCCGCATTCGACGCCTGGTTGCGCCGGGCGGACGCCGATCTCACGGTGTACCTGGACGAGGCCCTGCTCGCCCTGGAGCGTGGGTTCGTGACGGCCACATGAATTGTGCGCGAGCTACCCATAGGTTTCAGCGGCAATCGGGATGGGGTATGACTAGGCTCGGACTCGGCCACGGCCGAGCGCACGACGATCACCGACCTACCCGTCGAAAGGGGCTGGAATTTCCATGTCCGAGGTGTCCATGAGCCTTTCGGCGGACTCGCTGGCCGCGGGACCGGTCGACAACCTGCTTCCGCAGCTGGTCGAGCATCTGCGTCAGAATCGCACCGCGCTGCGCGAGGAGTGGGCGCGCCGCATCACCGACGCCCAGCTGCTCACCGCCATGACCCCGGAGGAGATCTTCTCCGAGGCCACCTCCATCTACGACAACTACGTCGAGGTGCTGGAGACCGGTAGCGTCGAGGCGCTGCAGGCCTACGCGCGCGACCTGTCCGAGCGCATCATCCCGCGAGGAGTCGAGACCGACGAGGTCCTCGGCATCGTGCTCCTGCTGCGAGATGTGCTGGCCCGCTCGCTGTTCGAGAAGTACCAGTCCAACTTCGAGCTGCTCAATCACGCGCTCGACGCCTACGAACCGG
>NZ_BDBP01000150.1 GCF_001613045.1 Nocardia lijiangensis NBRC 108240
GCCCGCGCCGGGGTGGACGAGCGATTCGCCGCGCTGGCCGGGCAGTGCGGGCGAGGGGGCGATGCCGCGGACCAGGTCGGCCGAGCCGCGCACGAAGTCCTCGGGGGTGCCCATGTCGCGCCAGTACGACGAGTCGACGTGGCCCTGCACCCGCGCGCCCTCGGCGAGCAGCGCGGGGAACACCTCGCGCTCCACCGACACCGGACGCCCGGAGGGGATCTTCTCGATGTACTCGCGACGGAAGACGTAGCAGCCCGCGTTGATCTGATCGGTCGGCGGATCCTGGGTCTTCTCCAGGAACGCGGTGACGCGGCCGTTCTCGTCGGTGGGCACACAGCCGAACGCGCGCGGATCGGAGACGCGCACCAGGTGCAGCGTCACATCGGCGTTGGTCGACTCGTGGGTGTCCAGGATCGCGCCGAGGTCGGTGCCGCCGAGCACATCACCGTTGAACACCATGACGTTGTCGGCGCGCAGTTTGGGCAGCACGTTGCGGATGCCGCCGCCGGTGCCGAGCGGCTCGGTCTCGGTGACGTACTCGAGTTCCAGACCGAGTTCGGCGCCATCGCCGAAGTGTTCCTCGAACACCTCCGCCTTGAAGGAGGTGCCGAGCACGACGTGGGTGATCCCGGCCTCGGCGATGCGCGCAAGCAGGTGGGTGAGGAACGGCAGGCCCGCCGTCGGCAGCATCGGCTTGGGTGCCGAGAGGGTCAGCGGGCGCAACCGCGTGCCCTGGCCGCCGACCAGAATCACGGCGTCGGTGCCTGGATGTCCTGCCATCAAAGTTCCCCTGTTCACAGTGGATCGTTCCGAGCCGGGCACCGTCCGAGGCGACCGCGTTCCCGCGGCCGTCACCGTGCTGCTACGCCCGGTGGCCGCGGTGCACGCCCGTCGACCGTGCTCCTACGCCTGTTGGCCGCGTTCCTGCGCCAACTCACGCAGCGCAGATCGAACCGCAATCCGGGAGCGAATCGCAAGTCCAGCGCGCAGCGCGAGCCGCAGCGGCGCCTGCCACCAGTGCGGATGCCGGTCGGCCTGGAAGCGGTAGGCGCTGGCGTGATGCGCGGGCAGCATCACCTCGGGGTGGCGCCCCGCGGCATGGCCCTTGGCGTGGGTGACCTCGGCCGTGGGCACGAACACATTGTGCCAGCCCGCCTTGCCCATGCGGTCGCCGAAGTCGACGTCCTCCATGTACATGAAGTAGCGGGAGTCGAAGCCGTCGATCGAGTCGAAAGCGGCGCGGCGCACCAGCAGGCACGAGCCGGACAGCCAGCCGACGGTGCGCTCGGAGATCTCCTCGTTCTCCTGCCGGTAGCGGCGGGTCCACGGGTTACCCGGCCAGACGGTGCCGAGGATGGCGTGACCCGCGCCGTCCAGCAGACCGGGTACCGAGCGCGCCGACGGGTACACGCTGCCGTCCGGCTCCAGCACCATGGGCCCGAGCGCACCGGCCCGCGGCCAGCGCTCGGCGGCCTCGAGCAGCTTGTCGATGGAGTCGGTGCCCCAGCGGACGTCGGGATTCGCGATGACGACGAATTCGATGCTCGGGTCGATCTCGGCCACGGCGCGGTTGATCGCGCCGCCGTATCCGATGTTGCCGCCGGTGCGTAGCAGCCGCACGTGCGCGTTGGCCTCGGCCACCAGCTCGGGCACGCCGTCGACCGACCCGTTGTCGGCCAGGATCACCTGCGGTTTCTCGCTGGTGGCGTGGGCGAGGGTGGTGATGAAGTGCTCGAGGTGCTCGCCGGGTGAATAAGTCACCGTGACGACGGCCAGGCCACCGGGGGCCGCGGATTCGGAAGCGCTCACGGCATGGAAGCCTAGTCCGAACGACGCGACCGCGCGTCCCCCGGTGCACACCCGATGCCAGACCGATCGGTCTTTCCTCGCCCGTGGCGACGGCGCGCCGTGGTGATCGAAAAGGCCACGGGCCGACCGTGTCTCACCGGATTCAGTCCCTGGCCGCGTGCAGCGCGTGGCGCAGCGCGATGCGCCACTCCCGCAGCGGCGCCAAACCCGCCGTCACCCAGGACCGGTCCGACAGCACCGAATAGGCCGGGCGCCGAGCGGGTCTCGGGAACGCCGTGGAATCGCAGGGCCGCACGCGCTCCGGATCGGCGTCGACCTCCTCGAACACCGCCCTGGCCAGGTCGAACCAGCTCGCCACGCCCGCGTTGGTCGCGTGCAGCAGCCGCGGCGCATCGGGCCGGGCGACGAGCTCGAGCAGACCGGCGGCCAGATCGGCGGCGTAGGTCGGCGACCCGATCTGGTCGTTCACCACGTCGACGGTTTCGCGCTCGCGTTCCAGGCGCAGCATGGTCGCCACGAAATCACCGTCGCGCCCGGCGTATACCCAGGCCGTCCGCACCACGTGCGCGTGCGCGGCCGAATCCAGCACGGCCCGTTCCCCCGCCAGCTTGGATCGCCCGTAGACGGTGGCGGGACCGGTCGGATCGTCCGTGTCGTACGGCGCACGCTGGGTACCCGGGAACACATAGTCGGTCGAGAGATGGATGAGCCGGGCACCGGCGCGCGCGCAGGCGGCGGCGAGCACGGCCGGGCCGGTCTCGTTGCCCGCGAACGCGGCATCGGGCTCGGACTCGGCCTTGTCCACCGCGGTGTACGCGGCGCAGTTGAGCACCACGTCACCGGAGGCGATCACGGCACGCACCGCGTCGGCGTCGGTGATGTCGAGGTCGGCGCGGCGGTAGCCGCGGGCACTCGGGGCCAGGCGCAACAACTCCCGGCCGACTTGTCCGCTCGCCCCGGTGACGACGAGACGAGCGGCGGCGGGCGGTACGGCGGCGGTCACGGGCGCAAGTCTGGCACGCCGTGACACCTGCGGGTGCGGTCCCGTGGGGTAACCGTTGGTTAGCCTTGAGCAACGGCTTCCGGGTGGCGGGGTCCAGGGATCGGCGGGGGCGCCGAACGCGGGGGGATCGGGGCGAAATACAGGGCTTGTCGAGAGGATGCGCAGTTGCAGCGGAGGAGTACACCGATGCCGTCGCGACTCGCCGGTGCGGAGGCCGGCGCCGGTTCGTGGGGCCTGGTGCATGCCTTCGTCGCGGTCGTGGCCGCCGTGGTGCTGGTCATCACCGGTTTCGCCTGGCACAGCGTGGACTCGCTGATCGCCAACATCGAGCGCATCGGCGGCCTCGGTCTCGGCGGCGGTAGCGACGGCGCCGTCGACATCCTGCTGGTCGGGGTGGACAGCCGCACCGACGCGCACGGCAATCCGCTCACCACCGCCGAGCGGGCCATGCTGCACGCGGGCGACGAGATGGGCACCAATACCGACACCATCGTGCTGGTCCGGGTGCCCAACGACGGCCGGTCCGCGACCGCCATCTCGCTGCCTCGCGATTCCTACGTCGACATCCCCGGCATCGGCAAGGGCAAGATCAATTCGGCGTACGGCGAGACGAAGGAGACCGAGCGGCAGCAGCTGATCGACCAGGGGGTGCCGGAGGCCGAGGCCGAGAAGCAGTCCACCAAGGCCGGGCGGCAGGCGCTGATCAAGACCGTCGCCAACCTCACGGGCATCACCGTCGATCACTACGCCGAGGTCAGCCTGCTCGGCTTCGTGCTGCTCACCGACGCGGTCGGCGGCGTCGAGGTGTGCCTGAACAACCCGGTCGACGAGTGGATGTCGGGCGCCGAATTCCCGGCGGGCCGCCAGCGGCTGGACGGGCCGCGGGCGCTGAGTTTCGTGCGCCAGCGCCACGACCTGCAGCGCGGCGACCTGGACCGGATCGTGCGCCAGCAGGTGTTCATGGCCCAGCTGGTCGGTCAGATGCTCAGTACGAAGACGCTCGCCAATCCGGGACGGCTGAGCAACCTCAGCGAGGCGGTCGGGCGCACGGTGGTGCTCGACGAGGACTGGGACGTGGTGGCCTTCCTCCAGCAGCTCCGGGATCTGTCCGGTGGTCAGGTCCAGTTCGAGACCATCCCGGTGACCGATCTCAACGGCACCACCAGCGACGGCGAGTCGGTGGTGCGGGTGGATCCGAAGGCGGTCAAGTCCTATGTGGCCTCGCTGGTCGGCGAGCACGCCGAGGAGGCGGCCGCGCCCGGCGTCGACCCGGCGACGGTCACCGTGAACGTCCTCAATGCCAGCGGTACCGGCGGGCTGGCGGGGCAGGTGTCGCAAGCCTTGACGGCCAAGGGTTTCCAGGCGGGCCGGGTGGGCAACTATTCCGGTGGGAGTGTCACCGGCAGCCGGGTGCTCGCGGCGGACAGTGCGGATCCGAGGGCCAAGGCGGTCGCCGAAGCCCTCGGCAAGCTCACGGTGGTCGCGGACCCGTCGATGTCGCCGGACTCGGTGAGCGTCGTGCTGGCGAGCGACTATTCTGGGCCGGGCTCGGCCGCGAGCTCCATGTTCGACTTCTCCGGAACGTCGACGTCGGCGACGCCGGTTCCGCCCGCCCCACCGATCGACGCAGGCCAGAACGGACCGAAATGCGTGAACTGAAACGTGAAGCCCCTGATGCGTGACAAAACCCAGACCTTGAACCTCACCGAGGCGGTTCTCGACCCGATCCTCGCCCGCGAACCCGCGGGACCGCGCGTCACCTACTACGACGACGCCACCGGCGCCAGGATCGAGCTGTCCGGGCTGACGCTCGCGAACTGGGCGGCCAAGACGGCCAACCTGATCCGCGACGAGTTCGGCCTGAGCCCGGGCGCGCGGGTCGCGGTGCTGCTACCCGCACACTGGCAGACCGCCGCCGTACTGCTCGGCTGCTGGTGGGCGGGCACCGAGGTGGTGCTGACCCCCGACCCCGACGCCGATCTGGCGCTGGTGACGGCCGACCGCATCGATGACGCCGACGGCGTCGCCGAGGTTGCCGCGCTCTCGCTGGATCCGCTCGGCGCTCCGATCCGGGACCTGCCGATCGGCATCACCGATTTCGCCACCGCGGTGCGCGTGCACGGCGACCAGTTCTTCCCGCACGGCGCGGGCGTCGCGCTGGACGGCATGCCGGTCGCCGAGGTGCTCGCCGAGGCACGGAAATCGGCCATGCGCCAAGGTTTCTCGGAGGGCGACCGGGTGCTGTCGAGCGCGCCGTGGGACACCGCCGACGAACTGATCAACGGTTTCGTCGCCGTGCTCGTCGCGGGCGCCGCCCTCGTCCAGGTCGCCAACCCGGACCCCGACCGGCGGCAGCGCCGCATCGAATCCGAGCGCGTCACCGCCCACGTCGGCTGATCCCGCGGCCTTCGTAAGTTCCCCCGACCGGTCCGCCCGCGCACCGTGCCGCACGGAGGCGTGCGGCGGCACAGGGCTCGTTCTCCTACTCCGGTAGGAGAACGCGTCCGACCGGAGGACGTTCCACAATCAGGGCGGAGTCCGTACGGTGGATATATCGCACAACGATGGAGTTGGTGGGATATGAAGCCGCAGTATTGGTTGCGTTGGTTGTCGCAGCAGGGTCTGCCGAGACTGGTCCTGCGTACACAGGCGCGCCGCGGTGATCCGTTCTCGCGGCTGATGGGCGGCCCGGACGGGATCGCCGATCCCTATCCGCTGATCGAGGAGATGCGCGGGCGCGGCCGGATCATGCGGACCTCGTTGTCCTGGGCCACCTTCGACCACGAGGTGTGCCGGACCATCCTGCGGGACAGCCGCTTCGGCGTGCGCAACAACGAGAGCTTCGACATCCCCAAACCTCTGCAACTGCTCGCGGACCGCTCGCCGGTGCCTGCGAACCCGGTCGAGCCGCCCTCCATGCTGGTGATCGATCCGCCCGAGCACACGGCCATGCGCAAACCGGTCGCGTCGGCGTTCACCCCGCGCGCCATCGGCAAGCTGCGCGACCGCGTCGAGACGGTCACCGAGGAACTGCTCGACGCGCTGCCGTCCGGCGGTTCCGCCGACCTGATCGCCTCGTTCGCCTCTCAGGTGCCGATCGCGATCATCTCCGAAATGCTCGGCTTCCCCGATGCCGATCGCGCCCGATTCCTCGCCTGGGGCGATCAGCTGACCCCGCTGCTGGACGTCGGCATCCCGTGGCGCGCGCACCACCACGCCATGCAGGCCATGGAGGTGATGAACGACTACTTCGACGGTCACATCGCCCGGCTGCGCCGCGAGCCCGGCGACGACATCCTCAGCGCCCTGGTCACCGCGGGCGAACTGGACGACTACGCGCTGAAGGCCAGCGCGAGCCTGCTGATGGGCGCGGGTTTCGAGACCACGGTCAACCTCATCGGCAACGGCGTCGTGCAGCTGCTCGACCACCCCGACCAGCTGGCCCGGCTGCGCGCCGAACCGGAGCTGTGGCCGAACGCGATCGAGGAAGTGCTTCGCATCGACTCCCCGGTGCAGACCACCGCGCGCACCGCGCTCGCCGACGTGGAACTGCACGGCGCACAGGTGCGCAAGGGCCACACCGTGGTGCTGTCGCTGGCGGGCGCCAACCGCGATCCGAGGATCTTCTCCGATCCGGACCGGTTCGACGTGGCCCGCCCGAACGCCAAGGATCACCTTGCCTTCAGCAATGGCATCCACGCGTGCCTGGGCGCCAGCCTGGCCCGCATGGAAGGCACCTACGCGCTGCGTGCCCTGTTCGATCGGTTCCCCGACCTGCGCCTGGACGGCCCGCCGCAGCGCAGGAAGCTGTTCACGTTGCACGGATACGAGCGGATGCCCGTGCGGCTCGGCCGCCGCGCGGAAGCCGAAGCGCCCGAACCGAGCTCTGTTTGAATCCAGCGCTGGGTCTGAATCCGGCCGTGGGTCCGAATCCGGCCCCGACCGATGCTCAGCTGAAGCCGACGGCCTGATCGCCCCACGCGGTGTGCAGGTCGTGGTCGGGATTGTCGACGACACGATCGGCGGCGTCGATGAGCAACGTGGTGCGCGTCGACGGCCGATAGGGCGGCCAGTGCTTGGAGCCGTCCAGCGCGGCGGGCACGCCGTGCCTGGCGAAGGCCAGCCAGCGGCGCATCATCCGCCCGGACACTTCCGTCGCCTGCTTGCGGCCGCCGAGCCAGAAGGTGGGGTCGTGGTTCAACGTGCCGAAGTTGCCGAACATGTACGGCAATTCGGTGGCGTGCCCGGCGCCGACGCGAGCCGCGCGCAGCATCGGGGTGGCGTGATCGAAGCGGTAGACCCAGGTCATCGTGTGCGCCGCGTGCGCGTCGGCCACCCAGTGCGCGGGCATACGGAACGCCGCGTCGGTCGACATGGCCAGCGCGCCGCGGGTTTTGTCCAGATCGGGGTAGGCCGAGGTGATCTCGGCGATCCGTTCGGCCGACATCTCCGGATGATTGGCCGCCACGTCGCGCAGCATCATGGTCACCGCGTCCGGCGTCACCGGCATGATCGGTGAACGGAACAGCCGGAACAGCGAGGCCTCGTCCTTGTTGGTGCCGATGATGAGCGGAACGTGGTGCGAGTGTCCCCGCTGGAATCGGTCGACCGGGTAACCCGGCAGCAGGTCTTCGTCGACCACCGGCGCCGCGGCCAGCCTGCCCGGTTCCCCGAGCGGAATCTCGTCGAGCAGCAGCCCGGCCGCCTGCACCACCCGCTCGATGGGCAGGTCGATCAGGTCGAGGGCCTGGGACGGGGACAGCTCGAGCAATTCCAGGTAGCGCCGCGCGACGATCGCGGCGCGATCCCGGCCGGACACGGTGGTGGCGGGCGGGCTCTGCGCGATGGCGCGGTGGAACAGCCCCGCCGCGCGCGGCGCGGTGAGCAGCGCCGTCACGCATCCGGCGCCGGAGGATTCGCCGAACAGCGTCACGTTGTCCGGGTCGCCGCCGAACCCGGCGATGTTGTCGCGCACCCATTCGAGCGCCGCGAGCTGGTCGTGCAGGCCGAGATTCGGGGTGAAGCCGTGGAACAGCGAGGACAGGTCGAGGAATCCCAGCGCGCCGAGCCGGTAGTTGACGCTCACCACGACGACGTCGCCGGTCTCGGCGAGCTTGCGGCCGTTGTAGATGGCCTGGGCCGCCGTGCCGAGGCAGTAGGCGCCGCCGTGCAGCCAGACCATGACCGGACGGGGCTCGCCGGATTCTTCGGCACGACGGCTGGGCGCCCACACATTCAGCCAGAGACAGTCCTCGCCCATCCGCAGATCCGAATCGACCGGAACCATGGTGCCCATCGTCTGCGGGGCGATCGCGCCGAACGTCAGGCAGTCCCGCACGCCGTCCCAAGGATCCGGCGGGGTCGGCGGCCGGAATCGCCGCGTCCCGGTGACGGGCGCTCCGTAGGGGATGCTGCGCCAAGTGGCGATCGGTCCGTCGAAGAAGCCGCGCACCCGGCCCGACGTGGTCTCGACGATGGGCTCGGCACCGTCCACATCCCAGCCCCGTTCGATTTCGAACCGAGTGCTCATCGTCGCGCACCTCCTGCCCACGACCCGTGGGTGCGCTGAGGGTTTGCCACACCCCGGTCTGCACCTCGTGATCTCTCTTCGAGAGTACGTGCGGTGCCGGAGTGCCACGGGGAGGACGCATCAACCGTGATCCGGGCGCTACCCTGAGCCGGTGCCGAACTACAGCTTCCGGTGCCGCCACTGCGGTGACACCTTCGAGGTGAATCGCCCGATGGCCCAGTCCTCGGACCCGGCCGTCTGCCCGCGGGGCCACGACGACACGGTGAAATTGCTGACCACCTTCGCCACCGTCGGCCGCGCAGGCGGCGGTGCGCCGCAGGCCCCGACGCCGCCGCCGAGCGGTGGCGGTTGTTGCGGCGGCGGTTGCTGCGGCTGACGCTCGCGACTCAGTCGGAGGGCTCGGCCTCGCGCCGGTCGGCGTGGCCGAGGTCACGGCCGGGCGCGACCCGGTCGCGCACCCGCTGCTTGAGCACGGCGATGTCGGGAAAACCGCCGTCGGCCTTGCGCTCCCACACCTGTTCGCCGTCGACAGTGATCCGGAACACCCCGCCCGTGCCCGGGATCAGTGCGACCTCGCCCAGTTCGGTGGCGAAGGTGCTCAGCAGCTCCTGCGCCATCCAGCTGGCCCGCAGCAGCCAGCGGCACTGGGTGCAGTACTCGATCGCAACACGTGGCATAGGGGTCGACGCTACCGAAGCGCCGTCGCCGGCGCGCTGCGCGCTCACGGCTCGACGACCCCGTCGAGGTAGACCCACGCGCCGTTCTCCCGCGCGAACCGGCTGACCTCGTGCAGCGAGCCGCGTCGGCCCTCGGCGCGGTAGTGCGCGACGAACTCGACCGTCCCGGTGTCGTCGAACGGCCCGCCGCGTTCGGTGCGCACGATCTCGAGGAACAGCCACCGCTGGCCGGGATCCAGCTCGAGCCGCCGCGGTCTGGTCCGCGAATGCCAGGACCGCCGCAGGTAATCGACGTCGCCGACCGCGAACGCGGTGTAGCGCGAACGCATCAGCGCCTCCGCCGTCGCCGCGGGCCGCGCGCCCGACAGCGCCCGACCGCAGCACTCCTGGAACGGCTCCCCGCGACGGCACGGACACGGCTGCGACTCATCCATGCCCGGATTCTCCCCCCGCCCGCACTGCCCCGCCGCGCACGGCCCGTGGCTGCTCCGCTGCCCGCACCGAGCAGCCCGTACCGAGGGACCGTCAGTCCGGGACGATCTCGGTGCGCACCCAGACCGAATCCCCGCGGCCGACCCTGGCAAGCACGCCCGCGATGGCGGCGGTCTGCTCGCGCCAGCGCCGCAATTCGGTGACGCTCGGCGCGAGTTCGTAATCGTGATGGTGGGCGGCCCTGGAGAGCGCCGCCCACACCGCGGCCACCTGCGCGCCGGTCTCCGGTCCCGCGTAGACGCGCAGCGCGAGCAGCTGGGCGCGCATCGGGCAGCGCGCCAGTTCCGGTGCGAGGCGCGCCCACAACTCGTCCACCGCCTGTTCAAGGGCGAGCCGCAGAATCCAGGCCGTGGCCCGCGACCACACGCCGCCCGCCGCGGTCACCTCGCCGTCCAGCAGCCGATCCACCGCGTCGAGCCGCTCGGCCACCGTCGGGCGCGGCGCACTCGGCTTCGATCGGCGCGGCCGGGCGGGCGGGCGCCGCCGCGGTCCGCGCTGCCCGGTCACCGAGCCATCCAGGCGATGAACCGCTCGGTGTTCGCGATCAGCTCACGCATGCCGCGATCGATGGGCACGTGCGCGCCCGCCGTCACGTCGCGCAGCGCGCCGACCAGCCATCTGCCTTCCCGCGCAAGGTGTTTGTTGAGGTTGTCGACGTTGTAGGACACGCCCATCACGGCCAGCGCGACCATGGCCCTCGTGGTCTGCGCGCCCTCGATGTGCCGCTCCACCTCGCGGTGGTTCATGCCGAGCGCCAGCAGCTCGCGCCGCGCCCTGGCCAGGCTTGCCGCCTCCACCGCGGACCGGCAGCACGTCGCGACCAGCTCGTCCGCGATCGCCTGCGGCAGCTGCGGGGTGCGCACCAGCGACCGCGCGTCGTCCAGGTAGCGCCGCACCGGATCGCTCGACGTACGCACCTCGATCACGGACCGTTCGCGCCGCTGCACTTCCAGCACGCAGGCGTCCAGCTGCATCCGGCGCACCGCCTCGGCCAACCGCTCGTCGTGGGTGAACACCACGACCTGCCTCGTCCACGCGACGAACGCGAGCACCCTGGCCAGCCCGTCCACCTTCGCCGGGTCCATGGCCTGCACCGGGTCGTCGATCATCACGAAACGGAACGGGCTCTCCTCCACCGTCGCGCGCGGCAGGAACAGCGAGAGGCCGAGCGCGTGCAGCTCGCCCTGGCTCATCACGCCGAGCGCCGCGCCGTCCACCTCGTCGACGGTGACGTCGAGCAGCACCCGGCGCGCGGTGCCCGCGTTGCCCTGCAAGCGAATCGCGCCGAGTTCGACATTGCTCTGCTGACGCAGGGTGCGCCAGACCCAGCGCGCGGTGGTCTCCAGCGGGGCCATGCGCTCGTCGCGCAGACCCGCCGTCGCCGATTTCAGCCAGTCCTCGGCGCGCTTCAGTGTGCGCAGTTCGCCCGCCCGCATCGCGACCTCGCGCGCACCGTCCAGCCAGGCCGCGATCCGCGGCACCAGCGGCGCCCACACCTCGTCCAGGCGATCGAGCTCCTTGCGGGTGCCCTGTTGCAGCAGCTCCAGCTCGTCGACGAGGCGGGTGTGCGCCCAGCGCAACCGTTCCGGCAGTTCCGGCGTGTACTCCACGCGGCTCAGCGCGGCCCACTCCATCCAGGCGCCGCGCACCGCGGCGGTGTCGACGGTGGGCGGATTGCGCGGATCGAAATCCAGCTCGGGCGGCACCTGGTCGGGCAGCGCCCGCGCGGCGCGCACCGCGTTGCGCAGCTCGTCGCGGGC
>NZ_BDBP01000151.1 GCF_001613045.1 Nocardia lijiangensis NBRC 108240
CGGCCGCCGCTGGTGGCCGGCGCCCGGCCGGAGACGTTGCCGCTCTCGCCCGCTCAGCAGCGGATGTGGTTCCTGAACCGATTCGACGGCGCGTCCATCGCCTACAACATCCCGCTGGCGCTGCGGCTGACCGGCGACGTGGACGTGCCCGCGCTCCAGTCGGCGCTGGCCGATGTGCTCGGCAGGCACGAATCGCTGCGCACCACCTACCCCGAGCTGGACGGAGCGCCGACCCAGCGGATTCTGGCTGCGGCGCAGGCGGTTCCGGCGCTGTATCCGATGGACGTCACCGAAGCCGAGTTGCCACAGCGCATTCGGGACCTGGCGAGCACGGCGTTCGACGTCACCACCGAGATCCCGCTGCGCCTGCGGTTGTTCCGCATCGGCTCCGACGACGTCGTGCTGGCGGGCGTGCTGCACCACATCGCCGCCGACGGCTCCTCGATCGCGCCGTTCGTGCGTGACCTGATGACGGCCTACACCGCGCGCCTTGACGGCCGCGCGCCGTGCTGGTCGCCGCTGGCCGTGCAGTACGCCGACTACGCGCTGTGGCAGCGGGAACTGCTCGGCGCCGAAGACGATCCGGATTCCCGCGTGGCCGAGCAGATCGCCTACTGGACCGAGGCGCTGGCCGGGCTGCCCGATCAGCTCGCACTGCCCACCGATCATCCGCGCCCGGCGCGACAGAGCCTGCGGGGTGCGAAGACCGCTCGCCTGGTGCCGCCGCGGCTGCACGAGCAGCTCATCGGCCTCGGCCGCGCGCACGGGGCAACACTGTTCATGGTCGTGCACGCCGCCTTCGTCGCGCTGCTCGCCCGGCTGTCCGGCACCGGCGACATCGCCGTCGGCACGCCGACCGCCGGGCGCGGCGAGGCCGAACTCGACGACGTGATCGGCATGTTCGTCAACACCCTGGTGCTGCGCACCCGCGTCGAGAGCGGTCGGTCCTTCGCCGAGCTGCTCGGGCAGGCCCGCGGCGCCGACATCGCCGCCTTCTCGCACGCCGACGTGCCCTTCGAGCGACTGGTGGAGGTGCTGAATCCGGAGCGCTCCACCGCGCGCCACCCACTGTTCCAGGTGGGCTACTCGTTCCAGAATCACGAGCGCGGCACGCTGCGGCTGCCGGGGCTGACCGTGCGCGAGCTCGAATTCGACAACGGCGTGGCGCAATTCGACCTGCACCTGTTCGCCGTCGACCGGTACGCCGCCGACGGCACGCCCGAAGGCATCGAACTGGCGCTCGGCTACGCCACCGATTTGTTCGAGCCCGCGACCGCCGAGCGGGTGATCGGGCAACTCGAGTCCATCCTGGAATTGGCTGTCGCACAGCCGGATGCGCTGGTCGGCGACCTGGACCTGCTCGGCGACGAGCGTGCGCGCGTGCTGGGGGAGTGGAACGCCACCGCGCATCCGGTCGAGCCGCTGACCCTTGCCGATCTGGTCGACCGGCAGGCCTCACGGACCCCCGCCGCGCCCGCGCTGATCGACGCTGTCACCGAAAAGGCGCTGAGCTACGCGGAATTCGACGCACGGGTGAACCGGCTGGCGCGCGCACTGATCGGCCACGGCGTCGGCCCGGAGCGCACCGTCGTGCTGGCCATGCGCCGGTCCGTCGAGCTGGTGATCGCCATGCACGCGGTGGTCCGTGCCGGTGGCGCCTACGTGCCGGTCGACCCGGACCACCCGGCCGAGCGCATCGCCTACATCATCGACACCGCCACACCGGTCTGCGCGCTCACCACTGTCGCCGACGGCATGCCGATCGAAACCTCGGTGCGCGTCCTCGAGGTGGACTGGCTGGAGGCGGCGCACCTCTCGGCGGCCCCGATCACGGACGGCGAGCGCATCCGCCCGCTGCGCCGGGAGCATCCGGCCTACGTCATCTTCACCTCCGGCTCGACCGGGCGGCCGAAGGGCGTCACCGTGCCGCACGCGGCGATCGTCAACCAGCTGGCCTGGCTGCGGGAGCGGTTCGCGCTCGGCACAGCCGACCGGACGCTGCTCAAGACGCCCGCCACCTTCGATCTCTCGGTGTGGGAATTCTGGTCCCCGCTGGTCACCGGCGGCGCGCTGGTGGTGACCCGGCCCGGCGACGAGCGCGACCCGGATCGGCTGCGCGCGTTGCTGACACGGCACGGCGTCACCGTGCTGTACGCGGTGCCGTCCCTGGTCGGCATGCTGCTGGCCGCGGCGCCGGACGCCCCGCTGCCCGCCGGGTTGCGGCGGGTGCTCGCCATCGGCGAGGCGTTGCCGCCCGCGACCGCCGCCGAATTCCTCGATCGGGCGGCCGGTGGCGCGCGGCTCTACAACCTCTATGGACCGACCGAGGCCGCGGTGTCGATCACCGCGCACGAGGTGGTCGAGCCGCCGAGCCGGGTGGTGCCGATCGGCGCGCCCGCCTGGAACAGCCGGGTGTACGTGCTGGACAACCGGCTGCGGCCGGTCCCGGTCGGCGTCGCGGGCGAACTGTACTTGGCGGGAGCGCAATTGGCGCGCGGCTACCAGAGCAGGCCCGGGCTGACGGCGGACCGGTTCGTGGCCGATCCGTTCGTGGCCGAGTCGTCCGCGCGGATGTACCGCAGTGGCGACATCGTCCGGTGGCGCGCCGACGGCGGGCTCGAATACCTGGAGCGGGCCGACTTCCAGGTCAAGATCGGCGGGTTCCGCATCGAGCTCGGCGAGGTGGAGACCGCGCTGCTGCGCGTGCCCGGAGTGCGGGCCGCGGTCGCAGTTGCCAAGCCCGACGAGCGGGCGGGCGCGCGCTTGGTCGCGTACGTCGTCTTGGCCGGCGGGTGCGCCGAGTCCGCCGCGGAACTGCGCGCGAGCCTCGCGACGCGGCTGCCGACCTATATGGTGCCCGCCGTCGTCGTCGTGCTGGATGCCTTGCCGCTCAACGCCAACGGCAAGGTCGACCGCGCGAAGCTGCCCGAGCCGGTGTTCACCGAGGCGGCCTTCCGCGCCCCGGCCACCGACTTGGAGCGGCTCGTCGCCGCCACCTTCGCCGCGGTGATCGACGGGGCGCACGATCCCGCCGCCCGCCGGGTCGGCGCCGGCACCGACTTCTTCGCGTTCGGCGGCAACTCGCTGCTCGCGACGAAACTCGCGGCCCGCCTCGGCGCCGAACTCGGCGTGCAGGTCCCGGTCGCCGCGGTGTTCGAGGAGCCGACCGTCGCGGGTCTCGCCCTGCGGCTCACCGGCCTGGACGGCGCCGCAGCGCGGCCCGCCCTGGTACCGCGCGACACCGACCGCCCGGCCCTCCTCGCGCCCGCGCAGCAGCGCATGTGGGTGGTGAACCGGCTCGCGCAGGATTCGGCCGCGTACAACATCCCGGCCGCCATCCGGCTCACCGGCGCACTGGACCGCGGCGCGCTGGCGGCGGCCGCGCGGGACGTCCTGGAGCGGCACGAGGCGCTGCGCACCCGCTATCCGGACACCGCGGAAGGTCCGGTGCAGGAGGTGCTGGCCGCCGCCGCGGTGCCCTTCGATCCGACGCCGATTCCAGTGTCCCCCAGCGAGATCGACGGCCGGATCGCGGAATTCGTCGCCGCCGGTTTCGATGTCACGGTCGCACCGCCCGTCCGGGCCGCGCTGTTCGAACTCGCCGCCGACGAGCACGTCCTGGTGGTCGTGCTGCACCACATCTGCGCGGACGGCTATTCGATCGAGCCGCTGACCCGGGATCTGGTCCGCGCCTATGTCGACCGTGCGGCGGGCCGCGCACCGGGCTGGGGGCCGCTGTCCATCCAATACGGCGACTACAGCGAATGGCAGCACGCGCTGCTCGGCTCGGCCGACGACGCGGCGAGCCTGCACACGCGGCAACTCGACTACTGGACAACGGAATTGGCGGGCGCGCCGGAGGTGCTCGCACTGCCCAGCGACCGGCCACGTCCTGCGCACCGCGATATGCGCGGCGCCGCGGTCGATGTCACTGTCGACACCGAGCTGATCCGCACGCTGGAGCGGATCGCCCGCGAGCACGGCACCACGCTGTTCACCCTGATGCACAGCGCCTTCGCGGTGCTGCTGGCCAAGCTGTCCGGCGCGGCCGACATCACCATCGGCGCTCCGGTGGCCGGGCGCGGCGCGGCCGAACTCGACGACCTGATCGGCATGTTCGTCAACACGGTGGTGCTGCGCACCGAGATCGATCCGCGCTCCGGCTTCGCCGATCTGCTTCGCCAGGCAAGGGACCGCGACCTCGCCGCGCTCTCGCACGCCGAGGTGCCTTTCGATCAGGTGGTGGAGGCCATGGGCCGCACCAGGTCCGCGGCGTACACCCCGCTGTTCCAGGCGATGTTCACCTTCCAGAACATGCCGACGGGCCGCGTCGAACTACCCGGCCTGGCCGTCGAAGTGCTCGATCCCGCACCGGACGAGGCGAAGTTCGATCTGCACCTCACCGGCATCGAGCAGTTCGACACGGCCGGTGCGCGGGCCGGGCTCGCGCTTCGATTCGGCTACGCGACAGACATTTTCGACGCGCCGACCATCGAGCGCTTCGCGGACCGGCTGCTGCTGGTGCTCGCGGCGGTCGCGGCGGACCCGACGGTCGCGATTCGCGCCATCGACATCCGCACCGAGGACGAACAGCGCCCCGCCGCCGCGCCCGCGGCCACGGTCGCCGAGCTGCCCGAATTGATCGCCGCCGCAGCCGCTCTCGCGCCCGGTGAGATCGCGTTCAGTCACGGCGCGCACCGGGTGTCCTACGCGGATCTCGCCGCGAAGCTGACCACCGTGGCCAAGGCCATGGGCGCGGCCGCGACACCGGAAGTCCTCATCAACGTCTCCCTCGCCGGGCTGGTGCCCGGCGTGCTCGCGGCGCTCGGCGGCGACGGACTCGCCGCCGCGCTGCACCGCCTCCTCGCCGAGGCTCAGGCCGTGGTCTCCGAAAGGAATTAGCTGATGTCTCACGCAGAATCGGTCGCATCCAGCGGACTCGGCAACCGCACCTACCCACCCCGGCATGCCGCGCTGCGCCGCGCCTACGGCGTGGAGGACCTACCCGGTCTCATCGACACCGTGGCCGAGCTGGCGCCCGAGCGCATCGCGCTACGGCACGGCGACACCGCGGTCGGCTACGCGGAGCTGGCCGCCGAGGTCGCGGCGCTCGGCGCGGCCATGGGCGGCGGCCTGAGCCCGGACGCCCTCGTCTCCGTGGTGATCTCGGGCAGGCTTCCCGAGTTGCTCGAATCCGGCGACGGCGCGCTCGGCGAGGTGCTCGACCGCTTGCTGGACGACGCGCTGCTCATCGCCGCCGACGTGCTGCCCACCGCGTTCACCCCGGTCGAGACGCTGATCAGCGAATTCCACGAGCAGGTACGGCGCACTCCGGACGCTGTCGCACTGGAATTCGGCGACGCCACTCTCACCTATGCCGAGTTCGACGCGCGCGTCACGGCGCTGGCTCGGCGCCTGCGCGAGCTGGGGGTCGGGCCGGACGCGCTGGTCGGGCTGGCCGTGCGGCGCTCGTTCGAACTGCTCGTCGGCATGTACGCGATCCTCGAGGCGGGCGGCGCGTACGTGCCGATCGACCCGGAGCACCCCGCCGAGCGCATCGCCTACGTGCTCCAGACGGCGGCCCCGACCCTGGTGCTCACCACCACCGCCGACCAGCCGGAGACGATCGCCGACAGCCGGGTGCTGCGCATCGACGAATTCGAGCGCGCCCTCCGCGCAGCGGGACAATTCTCCAGCGCAGCGGGACAATTCACCAGCACAGCGGGGCAACCGCTCGACGCGGAGCTCCTGCCGCTGCCCGCGGCAGACAACACCGCCTACGTCATCTTCACGTCCGGCTCGACCGGCCGACCGAAAGGCGTTGCGGTCTCGCACCGTTCGATCCTGGCCAACCTGCGCTGGCGGCAGCGGCTGTACCGGTTGTCCGAGGACGACGTGGTGTTGCAGAAGACACCGTTCACCTTCGACGTGTCGGTGTGGGAGTTCTTCTGGCCCTTGCAGATCGGCGCGCGCCTGGTGATCGCCGCGCCCGACGGCCACCGCGATCCGGCCTACCTGGCCCGCACCATCGCCGAATACGGCGTCACCGTGGCGCATTTCGTGCCGTCCATGCTCGCGGTGTTCGTCGCCGAGCCGGAGATCGAAGCCGCCGTGGACACCCTGCGCCTGGTGTTCGCCTCCGGCGAGGCGCTGCCCGCGGCCACCGCGGCCGCCTTCCGCGATGTCAGCGGCGCGACCCTGCACAACCTGTACGGCCCCACCGAGGCCGCGGTCGATGTGACCGCGCATGAGGTGACCGCCGCCGACACCACGACCGTCCCGATCGGCACACCCGCCGACGACACCGAACTGCTGGTGCTCGACGACAACCTGCGCCCGGTTCCCGCGGGCGTGGTCGGCGAGCTGTACCTCTCCGGCGTGCAGCTGGCCCGCGGCTACGTGGCCCGCTCCGGCCTCACCGCGGACCGGTTCGTTGCGAACCCCGAGGGTGCGCCGGGCGACCGGATGTACCGCACCGGCGACCTGGTCCGCTGGGTGTCCGGCGTAGACGGCGGTCCGGCCGAGCTGGAATACCTGGGCCGCAGCGACTTTCAGGTCAAGGTGCGCGGGCTGCGCATCGAACTGGGCGAGGTCGAGGCGGGTCTGCTGCGCGGCGATCAGGTGGCGCAGGCCGCGGTGGCGCTGCACCGGCACGCGGGCGGCGATCACCTGGTCGGCTACGTGGTGGCGGCGGGCGGCGGCCACATCGACACCGCGTCCGTGCTCGCCACCGCGCGGGCGTACCTGCCGGAGTACATGGTGCCCTCGCTGGTGCAGGTGCTCGACGAGATGCCGGTCAACGCGAACGGCAAGCTGGATCGGCGGGCACTGCCCGAACCCGATTTCGGCGCGGCCGCCGTCGAATACCGCGAACCCGCCACCGAGGCCGAGCGTCGCGTCGCCGAGATCTTCGCCGACCTGCTCGGCGCGCCGCGGGTCGGCGCGGACGACGACTTCTTCGCGCTGGGCGGCAACTCCCTGTTCGCGGCCCGCGCGATCGCCAGGGTCTCGGCGGCGCTCGGCGTCGCGATCGACGTCAGGGACTTCTTCGACCGGCCGACGGTGGCGGCGGTGGCCGCGCTCTCCGGCAGCGCGACGTCGCGCCCGGTGCTGGCGGCGGGCCTGCGCCCGGCGCAGGTTCCGCTCTCGCCGGCGCAGCAGCGCATGTGGTTCCTCAACCGGCTCGGGACCAATGCCGCGGTGGACAATATTCCGGTGGCGCTGCGCCTGCGCGGCGCGCTCGAGGTGTCCGCGCTGTCGGCCGCGATCACCGATCTCGTCGCGCGCCACGAGATCCTGCGCACCGTCTACCCGCAGACCGAGGCGGGTCCGGTGCAGGTGGTGCGTTCGGTACACGCTGTCTTCGATCTCACGCCCTCGGAGATTCCGGGAGAGCGGCTGGCCGAGGCGGTGCGCGCCGTCGCGAGCCAGGGGTTCGACGTCGCCGAGGAGATCCCGGTGCGGGTGCGCCTGCTGCGCAGCGGCCCGCAGGACCACACCCTGGTGCTCGTGGTGCACCACATCGCCGCCGACGGCGTCTCGATGGGTCCGCTGATGCGCGACCTGGTCACCGCCTACACCGCGCGCCGCGCGGGCGAGCAGCCGAGCTGGCAGCCGCTCCCGGTGCAGTACGCCGACTATGCGCTGTGGCAGCGCGCGGTGCTCGGCGACGAGAACGATCCGGACGCGGCGGCCGCGCGTCAGCTGAGTTTCTGGCGGGCCGAATTGGCCGAGCTCCCAGCGCAATTGGATCTACCGTCGGATCGCCCGCGGCCCGCCGTGGCGTCCTACCACGGCGCCACCCACGAATTCGCGCTGGACGCCGAGCTGCGCGCCGCCGTCGAGCGGATCGCCGAGCGCTGCGGCGCCACCCCGTTCATGGTGCTGCACGCCGCGCTGGCAGCGCTGCTCGCCCGGCTCTCCGGCACCTCCGACATCGCCATCGGCACCCCCGTCGCGGGTCGCGGCGAGGCCGCGCTGGACAACTTGGTCGGCATGTTCGTCAACACCCTCGTGCTGCGCACCGAGGTCGCGGCCGACGCGAGCTTCGCCCAGCTCGTCGGGCACGCCCGCGAACGCGATCTGCGCGCCTTCGCGCACGCCGACATTCCGTTCGAGCAACTGGTCGAGGCGGTGAACCCGGCCCGCTCGCAGGGCAGGCACCCGCTGTTCCAGGTCGCGCTGTTCATGCAGAACATGGCGCCGGTCGCGCTCGCCATGCCCGAACTCGGCACGGAACTGGTCGATTTCGAATCCGGGTTTGCCAAATTCGACCTCCAGCTGACCGTTTCCGAGCCCGCCGCCGAAGCGGGCGGCTATCGCGCCGAATTCACCTACGCCACCGATCTGTTCGATGCCGCGACGGCCGGGGAGTTCGCCGCGAAGTTCGTTCGCATGCTGCGCGCCGCCGTCGCCGCGCCCGACGCGCCGGTCGGCGATATCGAACTGCTCGACGCGGGCGAATTCGACTACGTGACCGCGAGCTGGAACGCCAGCGGCCACCGGGTCGCCGACCGCTTCCTGCACGAGGGCTTCGACAACCAGGTGCGACGCACCCCCGGCGCGGTCGCCCTCGTCGCCGCCGACGACACCGCGCTCACCTACACCGAGCTCTCCGATCGGGCCAACCGGCTGGCGCGCCTGCTGATCGCCACCGGCGTGGGACCGGAATCCCTGGTGGTGCTCGCCATGCCGCGCTCGGTCGAGCTGGTCGTCGCCATGTACGCGGTGCTGCGCGCGGGCGGCGCGTACGTGCCGGTGGACCCGGCGCACCCCGCCGAGCGCATCGGCCACATCATCGACACGGCCGCGCCGCACACCATTCTGACCACCCGCGCCGCCGGTTTCACGCCACCCGCCACGGTGTCGCCGTCCGTGCGGGTGCACCATCTCGACGAACTGGATCTCGCCGAATACCCGGCGGACAGGATCGCCGACGGCCACCGGACCACGGCGCTGCACCCCGAACACCCGGCCTACGTCATCTTCACCTCCGGTTCCACTGGGCGACCCAAAGGCGTGGCGATCAGCCACCGCGCCATCGCCAACCAGCTGGCCTGGATGCACGACGAATACCGTCTCCGCACGGGCGATGTGTACCTGCAGAAGACCGCGACCACCTTCGACGTCTCGCTGTGGGGCTACTTCCTTCCGCTGCGCGCGGGTGCGACGCTGGTGCTCGCGGCGCCGGACGGCCATCGCGATCCCCGCTATATCGCGGAAACCATTGCCCGCCAAGGCGTCACGCTCACCGATTTCGTGCCGTCCATGCTGGCCGTTTTCGCCGCGCACGCCGAGGCCGAGGAGCTGGCCTCGCTGCGCGATGTCTTCGTCATCGGCGAGGCGCTGCCGCCGGAGACCGTCGCGGCCTTTCACGCGGTGTCCGACGCCGGGCTGCACAACCTGTACGGCCCCACCGAGGCGGCGGTGTCCATCACCTATCGCGAGGTCACCATCGAGGACACCCCGCACGTGCCGATCGGTGAGCCGGAATGGAATTCGCAGGTCTACGTGCTGGATTCGCGGCTGCGCCCGGCGCCGATCGGGGTTCCTGGTGAGCTGTACCTGGCCGGAGACCAGCTGGCCCGCGGCTACCACGGTCGCGTCGACCTGACCTCGGATCGCTTCGTGGCCAACCCGTTCGGTGCGCCCGGCGCGCGCATGTACCGCACCGGCGATCTGGTGCGGTGGAGCCAGGACGGCGAACTGATCTACCTCGGACGCGTCGATTTCCAGGTGAAGTTCCGCGGCCAGCGCATCGAGCTCGCCGAGATCGAGACCGCGCTGCTCGCCGCGCCGGAGGTCGGGCAGGCCGCGGTGCGGCTCGTCACCGCCGAGACCGGCGACTATCTGGCGGGCTATGTCATTGCGGCGCAGCGAGACTCCCGCGCCGAACTCGACCTGGACGCGCTGAAGGCCGGTCTCGGCCGGGTGCTGCCCGCCTACATGGTGCCGACCGCGCTGGTCCAGCTGACCGAATTCCCGCGCAACACCAGCGGCAAGCTGGACCGAGCCGCGCTGCCGCTTCCGGTATTGCAGGCCAAGCGTTTTCGCGCTCCGGTCGACGCGGCGCAGCGGCTGGTCGCCGCCGTCGTCGCCGAGGTGCTGCGGGTCGAGCGGGCCGGATTGGACGACGACTTCTTCGCGCTCGGCGGCAGCTCGCTGGACGCCACGCAGGTCACCGCCCGCGTCGGCGCGGCGGTCGGTGTGCGCATCCCGGTGCGCGCCCTCTTCGAGGCAGCCACGGTCGAGGGCTTCGCGGCCGCCGTGGCCGAGCTGGCCGCCGCGGGCCGGACGCGGCTGCCTTTGACGCGTCGGGAGCGGCCGGAGCGGATTCCGCTCTCGCCCGCGCAGCAGCGGCTGTGGTTCCTCAATCGCCTGGAAAGCCAGGACGGCGCGCCCGGCGTGTACAACCTGCCCGTGGTGCTTCGCCTCACCGGCAGGCTCGACGTGCGCGCGCTGGAGCGAGCCGTGGTCGACGTGCTCGCCAGGCACGAATCGCTGCGGACCACCTATCCGGAGAGCGAGGACGGTCCCTACCAGTCGATCCTGGACGCCGACGGCATCGGTCTGAGCCTGAACCCCGTGGCGGTCGGGCGCGCCGAACTCGCAGGCACTGTCGCGGCGATCGCGGGCGGCGGCTTCGACGTCACCACCGAACTGCCCGCGCGCGTTGCGCTGCTGGCGCTCGACGACGACGGGCGCGGCGACGAATACGCGCTGGTGTTCGTCGTCCACCACATCGCCGCCGACGCGCTCTCGATGACGCCGCTGGTCACCGACCTGATCCGCGCCTACCGGGCCCGGCTGATCGGCTACCGGCCCGACTGGGCCGAATTGCCCGTCCAGTACGCCGATTACAGCCTGTGGCAGCGCGAGCTGCTCGGCGCACCGGAACGGCCCGGCGATCTGGCGCACCAGCAGATGCGGTTCTGGCGCGACGCCCTCGGCGGCCTGCCCGCCGAGCTGCCGCTGCCGACCGACCGGCC
>NZ_BDBP01000152.1 GCF_001613045.1 Nocardia lijiangensis NBRC 108240
GTCCGCCGGGACCGGGGCCGTGCAGCAGCAGGTGCAGCCGGCCGCCGAGCAGCCGGGACAGCGTCTCGGCGTCGCGCAGCAGCGCCGGATCGTGCGCGGCCGCCGCGGAGCCTGGCACCGGATCGTGCCGCAGCACGCCGACGCGCAGCCAGCCCAGTTCCTCGAAGGCGCGCAGCCGTTCGGCGAACCAGGCGGCCTGCGGTTCGCCGATGCTGCCGTAGTCGTCCTCGGCACGGTGGGTCGCGGCCATGGTCGAGTTCAGGCCCGCGACCACCACCCGCAATTCGGGGATCGGGAACAGGGTCCATGGCTGGCCGACGTCGAACACCAAGTGGTCCAGCCCCTGATAGAGCTCGCCGAACAGCCGCGCGAACTGTTCCAGCTTCGGGAAGTACGGTGGCTGCGGGGTGCGTTCGCGCGCCTCGCAATTCAGGAAGTAGGCGTGACAGGCCACCTTCGACACGTCGTGGTTGCCGGGCACCACGATCAGCCGGTCGGGTTCCAGGCCGAGCAGCACCCGCAGCCCCGTCAGGAACGACAGCGCCTCGTCCACCTCGCGCGGCCGCCCGGATTCTGTCAGATCGCCGCTCACCACGATCAGGTTCGGTCGCGGCGCACCGCGGTCGACGAGGTGGGTCACATTCGCCCAGATCCTGGCCTGGAGTTCGCGCGCGGTGGCCGGTTCGTCGCGCCCGAACAGGCCGCGCCCGAAGCGCGGCCCCGCCACGTGCAGCACGCTCACGCCCTCGCGGTGCTCTTCGTGCCCGCTGCCGGGAAAGGCCGGGGCCGCAACGGGAGTCCGTCGGCCGAGCGCGGATTCCACCGTGTTGTCGTGCTCCTCGTCGGCGAACGGCGCCAGTGCGGCCGGGCCGTCGTGCGGGAAACCGGGCTCGACCCGCGGCTTGGCCCGGCCCACGAGCATCTCCGACACCCGGTCAAGCAGCGTCCGCCGCGCTTCCTCGGCGGTCGTGACGTTCAAGAGATCGAGGTAGGTGAGAGTGGCGAGCAGTCCCTCCAGCGCGCAGTCGGCGATGCGCACGGGCAGCAGCTTGCCCGGATCGGTGCGGAAGGCGGCCTGCCACTCCATGGTCCCGTAGCGCGAATTCAGGTAGTTGTCCGAGAGCACGGCGATGACCACCGTCGACTCGCGCACCCCGCGATCCATGAAGTCGATGAAGTTCGTCCCCGGCACGAAATCCCAGGCCTGGATCAGGGTTCGATACCCGGCGGACTCCAGCTGCCAGGCGAGCCAGGTCGCCCACCGACCGTCCGCCGGGGAGTAGCTGATGAAGAAGTCTCGTGCCCGCCCCTGCTCTGTCACGCCCCCAGTATGCCCCGCAGCTCCCGGCGAGGGATGCCGAAAACAACTGGCACCGCACGCATCACGCCGCGCGCGTCGGCGGTTTCATCGGTCGGAGCACGGCGCGGATGCGGGTACCGCGGCGCGCCGGATGCAATCATGAATTACGTGCCCGATCATGTCGACTCCGCGCCGTGCCCCACGTCGCCGCCCGATGCGGCGGCGCCGGACCGCCCGCGCAAGGGGCTCGGCTTTCGATCCGTCCTTCGAAGTCTCAGCGTGCTGGATTGGGTGCGGCTCGGACTGCTGGCGGCCGGGCTGCTGTGCGTGCTCACCGGTCTGCTGCCGAGAGACGAGGCCGCCGAGAACATGCGCCGCATCGGTCCGCTGCTGCTGTTTCTCGGCAGCGTCATCGTGCTGGCCGAATTGACGAGGCAGGCGAAGGTTTTCGATGTCATCGCGCACCGCGTGGCGATCCTCGGGCGCGGAAACTACGCGGCGCTGTTCGCGTTGTGCGTGCTGTTCGCCTCGGCGACGACCATCCTGCTCAATCTGGACACCACCGCGGTGCTGCTGACGCCGGTCATGCTGGCCCTCGCCGCGCCCGCCCGCATTCCCCCGCTCCCCCTGGCGATGACCACGCTGTGGCTGGCCAACACCGCCAGCCTGCTGCTTCCGGTGTCGAACCTGACCAATCTGCTGGCCGCCGACCGGGTGGCACTGCACGCCACCGAATTCGCCGCCAGAATGTGGGCTCCGCAGCTCGTTTCGATCGCGGCCACGATGCTGTGCCTGTGGCTCTGGTTCTGGCGACGCGACCGCCGCGGCAGTGACCGCTACGTTCCGCCGGAGCCGGTCCGTCCGCGCGACGCGAAGGAACGCGCACTGCTCTACGCGACGGCCGGGGCGTGCCTGCTGTTCATCGTCGCCATCCCGATCCTCGGCGAGAGCATCGGCATCGCGGCGGTGCTGGCCGCGGCGATCGCGGTCACCGCGTTCGCGCTGCTCGACCGTTCGGCGCTGCGCTTCTCGCTGATTCCCTGGCAGCTCCTGGTTTTCGTGGTCGGGCTCTTCCTGGTGGTGCCGACGCTGAGCCGCCTCGGCCTCTCCGACGTGATGCACGCGCTGATCGGCGACGACGCGGGCGCGGCGGGCGCCTTCCGCGCCGCGGCGGCGGGGGCGGCGCTCTCCAACGTCGCCAACAACCTGCCCGCCTACACCGCCGGTGAGGCGGTGGTGCCGCCCGAGAACGGAGATCAGCTGCTCGCCTTGCTGATCGGCACCAACGTCGGCCCGGTCGTCACCCCGTGGGCGTCGCTGGCCACCCTGCTCTGCCTCGAGTTCTGCCGCACCCACGGCGTGCGCGTCCCGATGACTCGCTTCGTCCTCACCGGCCTCGGTCTCGCGCTGCTCGCCACCACGGGCGCGGTCGCCGCCCTGCTGATCACCGGCTGATCGGAGTTGCCCGTCCGGATCAGCCGCCGAGGCCGGTCACGGTGACGTCGGCCGCGGACTTCACCAGGAGGGTCAGATCGGAGAGCATGTCGGGCCGTGCGGCGAGGAAGCTGATCTCCTGGCCGATCGGCTCGATCCGGTCGTCGAGCGGTTCGCCGTCGAAGCCGGTGACGGTGATGCCGGATTCCCGTGCGATGAGACTGCCCGCGGGCAGATCGACCACACCGGCGCGATAGCCGACGAAGCCGTCGATATGGCCGCGGCTCAGCATGATCCAGCACAGCAGCGGCGACCACAGCTGAATGAGCCGCCGTGCGCCGGATTCCAGGGTGAGGCGCAGCGCGCGGGCCGTCGGATCGGTGCGGGCAACCGGATAACCTTGCAGCCAGGCCAGAGTCGGCCCGGCGAGCGGCGGCGGTGTCTGCGGCTGAAGCAGCGGGCCGTCCGGACCGGTGGCGCCGTCCCCGCGTTTGGCCGACCAGGTGCGTCCGGTGGTCGGCTCGTGGACGACGCCGAACACCGGAATCCCGTGGTGGCACAGGGCGATTCCAATGGAGTACACCGGCAGGCCGATGGCGATGTTGTTGGTGCCGTCGAGCGGGTCGACCACCCAGCACCACGCCGCGTCGGCCCCCTCGAGCAGCCCGGACTCCTCGGCCAGGATGCGGTGGTCCGGGAACGCGTGGCGCAGCCTGCCCACGATGATGGCCTCGGAGCGCAGGTCGAGGGCGGTGACCAGATCGCCGGAGCCGCCCTTGGGACGTACCTCCAGCGCGCCGCTCAGTCCGGCGTGGATCGCGAGCCCCGCCTCGGCGGCCGCGGCGATCGCAATGTCGGCGGCGAGGTCTACGACGGCGTCGTTCGGCGCCACATTCAGGGTGTTGCCGGGTCGCATCGCTCCTCCAGGTCTTCGGGCAGGGATTCGTCCGTCAGGCGCTCCAAGATGCCGCGGGCCAGCGCAGCGGTCTCCGCCTCCGTGCACGCGACGCGGTGCACCCAATGATCGTCGACGCCGAGCGCGCCGAGCGACAGATCGGGTTCGCCGGGCCGGTACTCGCCGAGCACCAGGGTGGCCGCGGCGCCCGGCACCTCGGACACGTGAAAGACGCCGTGGCGCAACGTGTACACATCGCCGCCGCGGAAGAACTCCCTGGACCGCACGCGGTAACCGGCCAGCCGCGGCGTCGCGCGCACCAGATCGCCCTCGGCGCCGCTGTGCACCTCGAAGATTCGGTGCGTCGGCTGCGCGGGCGCGGTCACCTCGATGATCTCGTTGACCACCGTGCCGTACAGCACGCTGCTCACCAGGTCCCAGCTGTGCGCGTGCATCGTCGACGTGGTCGGGTGTGGCCGCGCGCCCGCACTCCAGACGTGCAGGCACACCCCGAGCGCGCCCCCGCGCCAGACGGGAAAACACGCAAACCCCAGCGGATGTCGTACCGCGGCCGCCTCCGTGCGGCCCGCGAGCAGATCCGCGAGATAGTCCCGCGCCCAGCCGCGCACCGCGGTCCCCGCCCGGTCGGCGGTGATCAGGGAGCGGAGCTCGGCGTAGGCGTTCATCAGTAGGGATTCCTCGGCTGCAGCGCGCGGCGCACGACGTCGGCCACGTCGCGGTCGGTGTAGGAGGTGGGCAGGCTCAGGCCGAGCGCGTCGAACAGGGCGCGCGCCTGATCGACGGACGGCTCGTCGGCCAGCGGCAGTTCCTCGCTGCGGCTCAGCGGGACCTGGCGGGTCTGTTTGAAACTGGCGACCAATTCGCGGTTGAAGTCGCGGTAATAGGGCTTGTCGCGCTCGAACATCAGCGCGGGGGTGTTCGGATTGTCCTGGGTGACGATGACGCAGCTCGAGGACAGGTCCCAGCGGAAGGTCGTCATCACCGAGGAGAGCCCGACGTCGATGGTCAGGAACGTGAACCGCTGCCGGTACCAGCAGGCGGCGAGCACCGTCGCGAACGCCTCCTTGCGGGTGCGGTCGGTGGTCCACTGCTCGCCGGTGCGGTCGGCCTCGGGCGTGAGCGAGGAGCGGAACTGCGCGTAGGTCTTGCACAGCGACTCGTTGGCCGGGTCGAGGATCTCCACTTGCATACGCAGCGGCCGCTGTTCGCGCCGGGCGTTCTCCACGCACGCGCGCAGCGTCACGGCTCGGATGTAGGTTCCGGTGCCGCCCTTGAAGATCCACTGTTCGGTGTCGCGACGAGCCAGGGTGTGCGCGTGCCCGATCTCGGGGCCGTAGAGCAACCGCACCGACGTCGCGTCGCGCACCGCCTGCGCCGACAGGTGCCGGTCGCGCAGCAACGTGGTCGCGAGCAAGCCGAGTACCAGCAGCACAACGGCGTTCACCTGCTCGATGTCGATCAGGTCGAGCACCGCGAGAAGCCCGACGATCAATGCGAGCACCAGCGCGACCACGCCGTCGATGTTGGTCCGCAGCCAGCTCAGCAGCCGTGCCATGCACCGCCCTCCCCTGTGGTTTTCTCCAGGATAGGCGCAGGCGCGTCGCCGGGCGAGGTAACGCCGAGACCCGTACCCGGCGGATTCGCCAGTCGCACAAGCGCGGTCGCGCGCCAGGGCATGACCCGCGCCACAGTGCATTGACCTCGAGCGCACTCGAGGTATCAGGATCACAGACGTGCCCGTCACCGGATCTCCGGTCGACACCGGCGGCGGGCGCCACCCCCGACCCGGGACACCGCAGACGTCCCGGTGGGCTCCCGCCGGGCCATGTACACCCACCGGCGGGAGCCGGATCGGGCGGCGCCGATCAAGCGGAGACGGTGATCTCCCACTCGTACACGGTGAGTTCCGAAGCGCCGGTGGTGTGCACCGGGTCGGCGTAGGCGATCGCGCGGGCCGCCGCGAGATCGTCGGCGCGAATGACGTACGCCCCGCCGGTGCCGTCGGTGAAGCGGCCGCTCTCCACGAGCTGCCCGCGTTCGACCAGCCCGTTCAGAAACTCCTTGTGCGGTTCGATGACGGCCGGGTCGAAGCGCGGCGTGCGCATGACCATGACCAGGTACTTGTTCACGCCTCGGGTTCCGGGCGCGGGGCACGGGTCGCCGCGGCGGCCGCGCGCACCTGCGGTGCGACCAGCACGACCTGGCCGAGCACACCGTTCACGAACGACGGCGAGTCGTCGGTCGACAGCTCCTTGGCCAGCTCCACCGCCTCATCGACGGCCACCACGGGTGGAACATCGTTGGCGTGGAACAACTCCCACACGGCGATGCGCAGGATGGCGCGGTCCACCGCGGGCAGCCGGGACAGCGTCCAGTCCTGCAGGTAGGACTCGATGGTGCCGTCCACGCGGTCCAAGTCGTCGGCGACGCCCTCGACCAGGGTCCTGGTGTAGGCGTGCACCGGAGCGACGGTCTGGTCCTTCGCGGCCAGGTCGACACGCTCGTCGAGCAGCTCGGCGGCATCGACGTCGCGAGCCTCCGCCTCGAACAGCAGGTCCACGGCGCGGCGCCGGGCCTTGTGCCGGGCGCCCAGCTTCTTGAACGTGGATTTCTTGTCTGCGGGCTGTTCCGCCACGGTCACATCATCCCCGTCGTTGGAGTATCAGGGCGGCAGGAGCGCCCGCCACGGTGGTCCTGCCACCGGGCCTCGCACTCCCGCCGCGAGCGACCGGTGATCAGGCGTTGACCCGGCCGAGGTAGCTGCCGTCGCGCGAGTCGATGCGCAGCTTGTCGCCGGTGTTGATGAACAGCGGCACCTGCACCTCGGCGCCGGTCTCCAGGGTGGCGGGCTTGGTGCCGCCGGTGGAGCGGTCGCCCTGCAGGCCGATGTCGGTGTGCTGCACCACGAGCTCGATGGAGACCGGGAGCTCGACGAACAGCGGCTCGCCCTCGTGCACGGCCACCTGAACGGCCATGTTCTCCAGCAGGAAGCGCGCACCCTGGCCGATGGTGGCCTCGGTGATCGAGAGCTGGTCGAAGGTCTCGCCGTCCATGAAGATGTAGTCGGAGCCGTCGTGGTACAGGTAGGTCATATCGCGACGATCGACGGTCGCGGTCTCCACCTTGACACCCGCGTTGAAGGTCTTGTCGACGACCTTGCCGGACACGACGTTCTTCAGCTTGGTCCGCACGAAGGCGGGGCCCTTACCCGGCTTGACGTGCTGGAACTCGACGATCTGCTGGAGCTGACCGTCGATCTTCAGCACGAGGCCGTTCTTGAAGTCGCTGGTGTCCGCCACTGTCTTCGGATCTCCTGTTCTCAGGTAACCGGCGTCAGTCGACGACGGTCAGGTCTTTGCTGGTGTGGGTGAGCAGTTCCGGGCCCCCTTCGCGCACCACGAGCGTGTCCTCGATTCGGACGCCGCCGCGGCCGGGAAAGTACACACCTGGTTCGACGGTCACCGCCACGCCGGATAGAAGTGTACCGGTTCCGTTTTTCATGAGTCCCGGCGCTTCGTGGATGCGCAGGCCGACGCCGTGCCCGAGACCGTGCACGAACAGCTTGCCGTGGCCCGCCGCCTCGATCACCGAGCGCGCCGCCGCGTCCACCTCGCCCGCCTGCGCGCCGGGCCGCAGCGCCTTGCGCCCGGCCCGCTGCGACTCCACCACCAGGGAGTACACCTCGCGCTGCCAATCGGACGGACGGCCGAGCACGAAGGTGCGGGTCATATCGGAGTGGTAGCCGCCGACCACCGCGCCGAAATCGATCTTCACGAAATCGCCCGCGGCCAGCACGGCGTCGGTCGGGCGGTGATGCGGTATCGCGGAATTGGCGCCCGCGGCGACGATGGTCTCGAAGGAGACGGCCTCGGCGCCGTGCTCGTACATGGCCCATTCCAGGTCACGCGCGACCTGGCGCTCCGTGCGCCCCGGACGCAGTCCGCCGCGCTCGAGCAGCGTGGCCAGCCCGGCGTCGCCCGCGGCGCAGGCCTTGCGCAGCTGTTCGACCTCGTAGGCGTCCTTCACCATGCGCAACTGCTCGACCAGGCCGGGAGTGGCCACCAGCTCCAGCCCGGTCTTCTGCTCGACGAAACCGCGATGCTGGTCGACGGTCACCACGTGGCTCTCGAAGCCGACCCGGCCGAGCTGCCACTCCCCCGCCAGCTCCACGATCCGCCGCGCGGTGGCGCGGGCGATCTCGGCGCGCACGTCGGGCGCCTGCTCGCCGACCTGGCTGCGGTAGCGGCCGTCGGTGCCGATCACGGTGCGTTCCTCGGCGTTGCGCATATCCCAGGAGTACACGAGCAGTGTGGCGTTGGAACCGGTGAACCCGGTCAGATACCTGATGTTCACCAGGTCGGTGACCAGCAGCGCATCGACCTCGTTCTCCACGAGCAGACTACGCAGCGCGCCGCGGCGCGCCGCGTAGTCGGGCCCGCGGCCCGCGTGATCAGCTGACATGGGTCAAAGTTACCGCCGACACGCCGTGGTGCGGCACTACAACACCGAACCGTCACCTCCGCCGGCCGAACGGGCGGCGGGTGAACGGGGCAATTCGGACGCGATCGCCGCGTCGCGGACGGGCCGCCGCATCACCGGCGACCAGGGACCCGTCGAAGCCGTCGAGCTGCGCCCGGACACCGCGGCGTCCCGGCAATTCCGATCCGATCGATGTTCACATGCGCTGAGGTTATGCACATTTCGTATCGACGACGGCGAAACACCCGGGAAATCAACAAGGGTGGATCACATGCCATACATAGCGTTCGCCGTGCTCACGGGATGGTGTGCGGTGCTGAGCCTTTTCGATCTTCGACAGCGCAGGCTGCCCAACGCCCTCACCGGAGGGGGCGCGCTGGCCGTCTTCGGATACGCCCTGTTCACAACACAATTCACAGCCGCGGCGGTGGGGGCGGCGCTCCTCGCCGCGCCCTATCTGGTGGTGCATCTCGCCGCGCCCGCCCGCCTCGGCGCGGGCGACGCGAAGCTGGCGGTAGGGCTCGGCGCGGCCGCCGGGTTGGGCGGAGCGCAGGCGTGGGTGTGGGCGGCGCTGGCCGCGCCGGTGTTCACGGCGGGCGTCGGCCTGGTGATTCTGGTTCGCGAGTGGATCGCCCCGGGTGTGCGTCTGCGTTCCGGCACCGTGGCGCACGGTCCGTCCATGTGCCTTGCGACGCTGATCGCCTTGGCGGTGCCGAGCGGGTGATGCGCGGTTGTCGCCGACAAGTGCGGTGGTCGTTCCCTGGCGAACCGCGGGCAATGCCGAGCGGGGTGTGCGTCTCGCGGCCGAGCGGCGATACACAGGAAGACGACTCGCATGCGGTTCGCCCCGATGACGTGCCCGTGATCACGGCGGACCGGATGCGGGTCCGACCGCGCCGACATGGAAGGATGGACAGCGTGCTGCGCTGGATAACTGCCGGAGAATCCCATGGTCCCGCCCTCGTCGCCATGCTCGACGGGATGGTCGCGGGTGTCGAAGTGACGTCCGAGGACATCTCCGCTCAGCTGGCGCGCCGCAGGCTCGGGTACGGGCGTGGCGCCCGGATGAAGTTCGAGGCCGACAAGGTGACGATGATCGGCGGCGTGCGGCACGGGCGCACCATGGGCGGCCCGGTCGCCATCGAGGTGGCCAACTCCGAGTGGCCCAAGTGGACGACCGTGATGTCCGCCGATCCCGTCGATCCCGCCGAACTGGCCGACCTGGCCCGCAACGCTCCGCTGACGCGTCCCCGGCCGGGTCACGCCGATTACTCGGGCATGCTCAAGTACGGCTTCGACGACGCGCGCAACGTGCTCGAGCGGGCGAGCGCGCGCGAGACGGCCGCCCGCGTCGCGGCGGGGACCGTGGCGCGCAACTTCCTGCGCCAGGCCTTCGGCGTCGAGGTGGTCTCGCACGTGGTCTCGATCGGCGCCGCCGCCAACACCACCGGCGTGACGCCCACCGCCGCGGATCTGGACGCCGTCGACGCCAGCCCGGTGCGCGCGTTCGACGCCGACGCCGAGGCGGCGATGATCGCCGAGATCGAGGCCGCCAAGAAGGACGGCGACACCCTCGGCGGCGTCGTCGAGGTGATCGTGGAGGGTCTTCCGGTCGGCCTCGGCTCGTTCGTCAGCGGCGAGAACCGCCTCGATTCCCGGCTGGCAGCCGCCCTCATGGGGATCCAGGCCATCAAGGGCGTCGAGGTCGGCGACGGTTTCGAGACCGCGCGCAGGCGCGGCAGCCAGGCCCACGACGAGATGCGTCCCGGCGCGGACGGCGTGCTGCGCTCCACCAATCGCGCGGGCGGCCTGGAAGGCGGCATGACCAACGGCGAACCGCTGCGGGTGCGCGCGGCCATGAAGCCGATCTCCACCGTTCCCCGCGCCCTGTCCACCGTCGACATGAGCACCGGCGAAGAGGCCGTGGCCATCCACCAGCGCTCCGACGTGTGCGCCGTGCCCGCCGCAGGCGTGGTCGCCGAGGCGATGGTGGCCCTGGTGGTCGCCCAGGCCGCGCTGGAGAAGTTCGGCGGCGACTCGCTCAACGAGACCGTCGAGAACGTCACCAGCTACGTCAAGCGGATCGGCACCCGCCCGCACGTCCCGGCGGACAGTCGGCCGCAATGATCGTGCAGACCGATCCGCGCGCACCGCGCGTGGTGCTGGTCGGACCGCCGGGGGCGGGGAAATCGACGATCGGCCGCAAGCTCGCCAAGGAACTCGGCGTCGACCTGTACGACACCGACGCGGGCATCGAGCGCGAAACCGGCCGCACCATCCCCGAAATCTTCGCCGCCGACGGCGAACCGGAATTCCGCCGGATCGAGGAACGCGTGGTGCGTCGCGCCATCCTCGCCGAACGCGGCGTGGTCTCGCTCGGTGGCGGCGCGGTGTTGTCCAAGGACACCCGTGCGCTGCTGCGCAACCGGACGGTGGTGTACCTGGAGATCAGCGTGGCCGAAGGGCTGCGGCGTACCGGCGCGAGCAACCAGCGCCCGCTGCTCAACGGCGACGACCCCGGTGCGAAGTACCGGGAACTGATGCGCAAACGCCGCCCGCTGTACCGCGAGGTGGCCACGGTGCGGGTGCGCACCGACGGGCGCAGCCCCGGCCGTGTGGTGCGGATGATCCTGGACAAGCTGGGCATCGAACCGGCCGCGCCGAGCGCAGACCCCGAACCCGAAACCACCGCGACGGCCGACGGTACCGTCCAGACGCCGGAAGGTCAGGGCAGCAGCCGATCCCGAGCTCGCCGCCGGGCCAGGGCCCGCGCGGCCGCCCGGCGTGCGGCGGCCAAG
>NZ_BDBP01000153.1 GCF_001613045.1 Nocardia lijiangensis NBRC 108240
GTGCGGTGCGCAGCGCGCGGCGACGGCCGATGCCCTCGGCCGTGGACACCGCGCCGCGACCCTGCTCATGCGTCGCCGAAGCGCTGCGCTCGTGCGACGCCCACGCACCGTGTCCGTGGTGCGCGGCAGCGCTGTCTGCGTGGTGCGTGGCCGCGCTGTGCTCATGATGCGTGGCCGCGCTGTGCTCATGATGCGCGGCCGCGCTCTGTCCACGATGCGTGGCAGCGCGGTGTCCGTCGTGCGCGCCGTGCTCGTGATGCGCGCCCGCGGTGTGTCCGTGTCCGCCGCACAGGTCGTCGTGCGGCGGCGCCTCGGCCAGGGCGGCGGCGAGGATCTGCGGGGAGCACATGTCAGGAGACCTTCCGTCCGAGCGGGGTGGGCACAACACCGTGCGGCGCGCGGAAGCCGGGCAGCTTGCCGAGCAGTTCGTCGAGGTCGAGCGTGGGGGAGGCGTCGGCGACATAGCCGTCCGGCCGGATCGCGATCAGCTTGCAGCCCGCGAGCTCGTGCTTCGGCGCGAAGCCGGGCGGGGCGTAGAACACCTCGCCGAGGTCGGGCACGGTCGTCGCCGACGGATCGCCGGGCACGATCACGTGCAGCCGGAAAGGCAAGCCCGACTCCTTGATTCGCGCGCGCAGCATCGACACCCGCCCGGCGTCATCAGCCGACGGCGTCGCGTCGAGCACCGCGACAAGCACGTGCCCCGGCGCGGAGAGCAACCGGCGCAGCCCGATCGCCGCGCCGTCCGGGCCGACGAGGACCGCTTCCGGGATCGCGCGCCCGAGCGCCCGGCGCCCGCCCCGCTTGCCGACGGCGGGGCTGTGCCGATAGTCGAGTTCGTACTGGGCCAGTGAAGGCACCAGCCGCTTCTCCAGCAGCCCGCCGCGGCTCAGCGTGCCGAGCACCAGGTCGCGCAGCGCGCGTCCCGGACGGGAACGCACCGTCCACAGCTTGGTCTGCCGGTCGGCGGCCTGGATCACCTCGCGCGCGATCGGCATCCGCTCGGACTCGTACCCGGCCAGCAGCACCTCGGCGTCGGCGCCGCCGCTGATGATCGCCGCCAGCTTCCCACCGAGATTGGCCGCGTCCTGGATGCCGGTGTTGAGGCCTTGCCCGCCCGCCGGGCTGTGCACGTGCGCGGCATCGCCCGCCAGCACGCAGCGGCCCGACCGGAAGGCGGCCGAGTGCCGCATGTGCACCAGAAACCTGGTGGCCCACTGGAGTTCGTGGATCTTGATGGGATACGGCGCGCGCGTGTCGACCAGCCGTTGCAGGTCGTCCACGGTGGGTGCGGCGTCCGGATCGCCGCCGATGCCGCTGGCGTCGGCGAAGACCCGCACCTGGCCGTCCGGCAGCGGCACGACCACGAGCACGCCGTCGGGGTGCAGGTGATAGTGCGCCTCGCCCGGCGGCACCGGCGCCGTGATGACGCCGTCGCCGAGCGTGTAGGACTGCGGATAGGTGCTGCCCTCGAAGGTGATTCCGCTCAGGGTGCGCACCGCGCTGTGCGCACCGTCGCAGCCCACCACCCACTGCGGGGTGAGTCGTTCGACCTCGTCGCCGCGGCGCAGCAGCACGTCGACGTGCTCGCCCCGATCGGTCAGCTCCAGCAGTTCGGTGCGCCACTCCACCGGGACGCCGAGCGCCCGAAGGTTCTCGACGAGCACGGATTCCACCGACGGCTGGGTGATGATGAGCGGCTCGGCGTCATTGCCGGTCTCCGGCCCGAAACGAACCTGAGCGACGGGACGTCCACCGGAGAAGTAGCGGGCGGCGGTCATCGGAAGGCCCCGCGCGCGGACCGCGTCCCCGGTGCCGTGACGGTCGAGCACGTCGAGGGCGCCGTCCCACATCGTCAGCGCGCGCGCCTGATTGGCGGGCCTGTCGACGGCGCGATCGATGATCCGGCAGGTCAGGCCGTGCCTGCGCAGTTCGGTGGCCAGTGCGAGACCGGTCGGACCAGCGCCGACCACCAGCACGTGCAATGTCTCGGTCATCGCCGGGCCTCGCTGACGCTCGGCTCGGTCATGACCGATGGTGCTGTGTTGTCGATTCGCTCGCTCATGCCTGGTGCTCCGTTCGGTGCAGGAAGGGATCTTCGTGGCCGGTCAGCTCCGCCAGCTCGAGCGCACCGACGGTGAGGACCTTGTCGAACTGGCGCAGTTCGAGCTCGACGCGGGCCGTGCCGGGCCGCGTCGGATCCAGTGGCGTGCTGCGGCATTCGATGGGGGCGCCGAACTCGGCGAACTGCGAGAAACGCGACGAGCAGGACATGACCATCGCGTTCGGGGTGCCGAGCATGCCCTCCCTGACCGCGGTGTCGATCGCGGCCTGCCGGAAGCCCTCGATGATGAACGGGCCTGGCACGTGGTCGTAGTCGTGATCGAACATTGCGGGGTGACGGCGGTCGGGCAGCAGCGGATAGTCCCAGGCCGAGCCGACCGCGACCGGAGCGCCGATCACCACGTTGCGCGAATCCCGGCGCCCGACGGCCGCCGGGGGCAGCGGCGCGGCCGTGTAGTCGGGGCCGCCCGCGGCGACCCGCCCGAGCTGGTAGGCGCGCAGCGCCTCGTAGTCGGCGCGGGCCAGGAAGACCACGTCCGCGCTCAATTCCATGGCGACGCGGCCGTCGACGGTGAGATCGCCCGCGAGTGTCAGGTCGCTGAAATCGGCGCTGCGGTCCACGCGCGAGACGATCTCGTAGCGGAGAACACCCTGCAACGGGGTCCTCTCGTCGTCGCGGAAGGCCTCCCGATCGGTGACATCGAACTCGTAGCGCTGCATGCTGAACGGCAGCCCCACCGGGACGCCGACGTGCTGGTGCAGGATCACGAACGAGCCCTGCCGCGCGGCCTCGGCCATCGCGAACGGATCGTGGTAGACCGTGGTCCGGTCGTACCAGAGGCTGTGCGCCCGCGGGACCTGCACCGCGGTGTAGAAGGTGGAATCGCCGTCGGCGACCGAGTCGGAGACGAACACCTCTCCGAGTGCGCGCCGGTGCGCGTGCGACCGCGCCACAGTGCGATCGAAGGTCAGCGTGGAAGGCGTTGCGGGGAACCGGGTTTCGGTTTCGGTCATCGTTTCACTCCTTGCCCATCGGTGCGGCGAGACCGCGGCGGATCGTCCGGAGCACGCCGGCTTCGGACTCGTCGAGGTAGAAGTGGCCCCCGGGGAACTGACGCCACCGCGCCGTCGCGGTGGTGCAGTCCTGCCAGGCGGCCAGCTCTTCGGTCGGGGTCATCGGGTCGTCCACGCCGCCGAGGGCGGTGATGGGGACCGAAAGGGTGCGTGCGCCGCGATAGCGGTACTCGGCGCCGAGCATCAGGTCGGCGCGCAGCGTCGGCGCGAAATGCTCGGCCAGTTCGGGGGAATTCAGGATCGCCTCCGGCACGCCTCGGTACACCTGGTCGACGAGCCGCAGCAGGCCGGTGTCGTCCTCGGGCAGCTCGAGGGCGAACTGTCGCCGCGGGTGCGCGCGGGCCGAGACGAACAGGTGCTCGGGCGGCAGTTCGGCGTCGGTGAGCCGCAGCGCCACATCGAAGGCGAGCAGCGCGCCGAGGCTGTGCCCGAACAGCGCGACCGGCCGCGGCACGTGCGCCACGACCGCCTCGGTGATGTCGGCGACCAGCGGCTCCCACTGCCTGGCGTGCGGTTCGCGCCAGCGCGGCCCGCGTCCGGGCAGGGTGACCCACCACAGCTCGATCGCGGGGGCGAGCTGGTCGATCCAGGGCTGAAACATCCGCGGATTGCCGCCCGAGTGGGCGAAGCACAACAACCGGATCGCCGGATTGACTTGCGGGCGTGGGCAGGTCAGCACGCCGCGGTGCCCGGTAGGAAGCGGGGCGGCCGTCGAGGCGTTCACAGCGACCCGCTTCCGACTTCGTCGCCGGTCACCGCGGCGGCGGACTCGGCCTCGACGATCACCTTGGCCAGGTCGCGCGCGCTGCCCTGTTCGAGCACCTCGAGCAGCTGGGCCAGCGGCACCACGGTGCCCGACTCGGACTCGATCTCGTTCTTCATCTCGACCACCACGAGCGATTCCAGTCCGTAGTCGCGGATCGGGGTCGCCTCGTCGATCTCGGTGATGGGCTTGCGCAGCGCACGCGCGATCCGTTCCCGCACGAATCCGGTGAGCGCGTCGAGCCGGGTCGGCCGGTCGACGTGGTGGGCGCGCGCCAGCGCCACGGGGCCGGACGGCCTGCGCTTGGCCGTCGCGGGGCGGACCGTGGCGTGCACATGCTGCTCCTCGGCGACGCGCCGTTCCGGCAGCCAGTGCCTGCTGCGGTTCCAGGGGTAGTGCGGCAGCGGAACCCGGCCGCTCGGCGCTCCCAGCACGGCCGACCAGTTCAGGTCGTGACCGCCGAGGTAGAGCTCGGCGACGCTGTGATCGAGCGACTCGGACCGGGACCGGTCGCGGCGCAGGCTCGCCGCCAGGATGACCGAGCGGTCGAGTTCGCCTGCGGCCGAGGCGATATCGCGGATCAGCACCGGATGCGGGCCGACTTCCAGCACGGTGGTCAGCGCGGCGTCGTCGGCCAGCGCCGCCTGGATCGCGGGCGCGAACAGCACGGCGTCGACGAGGTTGGCCGCCCAGTGCGCGCCGGTGAGGTGTTCGCCGGTGACGCGCTTGCCGGTGACGGTCGAGTACATCGGGATGGTCCCCGGCACGGCCCGCACCGTGTCGGCGTGCGTCGCGAATTCCGGTGCGCACGTGGCCAGCAGCGTGCTGTGGAAGGCGTATTCGACCGGCAGTTCCTTGGTCGACGCGCCGCGGGAGCTCGCCTCCGCCGCGATCCGGCGCACGGTGGGCGCCGGGCCGGTGATCACGGTCGAGCGCGGGCCGTTCACGGCGCCGATGGTGACCTCGGACTGTCCGGCCAGCAGCTCGGTCACCGCCGCGGCGGGCAGGGCGATGCTGCACATCGCGCCGCCGCGGGCGTGCCGCTCGGTGAGCGCGGCCCGCCGCACCAGGATCTCGAAAGCCTGCTCCCTGGTGAGCATTCCGGCGACGGTCGCCGCCACGATCTCACCCATGCTGTGCCCGACGACGGCGGCGGGGCGCACGCCCCACGACTGCCACAGCGCGGCCAGCGCCAGCTCCACCGCGGCGATGCACACCTGCGCGATATCGGTGCGGTGCAGCCTGGTGTCGGACTCGGCCGCCAGCAGCTCCTCCCACAGCGACCAGCCGGCCAGCTTGCGCACGAGCACGTCGCAGGCGTCGATCTCGGCCCGTGCGATGGGCTCGTCGGCGAGCAGGCGGCCCATCTCCGGCCACTGCGAACCCTGCCCGCTGAACACGAACAGCGTCCGGTGCCGCGGCGCGTTGCCGATGTGCCTGGCCGCCTTCGCGGTACGGGCACGGTCGACCAGCTCGTCGACCGTGTCACCGGTGAGGCATAGCCGCACCGGTAGATGCGCGCGCCGGGTGGCCGCGGCCGCGCAGATCTCGGCAGCGGTGGCGTGGTCGGCGGCCGCGAGCAGATCGGCGTACCGACCGGCCAGCGCTCGCGCCGACACCGCGCTGCGAGCCGAGACAGGAAGCAGCAGAGCGCCTTCCGCGTGCGGATCGACCTCCTCGCGCGGCGCGGCGGCCAGCACGGCGTGCACGTTCGCGCCGCCGAAGCCGAACGAGCTGATCGCGGCCAGCTTCGGGCCGGTCCCGCCGCCGAGCGGGGTGCGCCCGCGCGGCAGGCGCAGTCGCGTTCCGGTGAGATCGAGCTCCGGGTTGGGCCGCTCCAGATGCAGGTTGGGCGGGACCTCGTCGTGTTCGAGCACCAGCATCGCCTTGATCAGGCCCGCGATGCCCGCGGCGGCTTCCTGATGCCCGAAGTTCGTCTTGACCGCGCCGACCGGGCACGGCTCGTCGCCCGCCCCGTACACCGCGCGCAGCGCGTCGAACTCGATCGGATCGCCCAGCGGCGTCCCGGTGCCGTGCGCCTCGATGTAGACCACGTCGGCGGGTTGGGCCGCGGCATCGCGCAGCGCGCGCCGCAGCAGGTCGGTCTGGGCGCGCGGGCTCGGTGCGGTCAGACCGTTGGTGCGTCCGTCGTGGTTGGCCGCGGTGCCGCGGATGAGCGCGCGCACCGATCTGCCCTCGGCCTTGGCCAGCGACTCCCTGGTCAGCACCACCATGCCGCAGCCTTCGGCGCGCACGATGCCTTCCGCGCCCGCGTCGAAGGTGCGGCAGCGCCCGCCCGGCGCGAGCGGAAGCACCTTCTCGGTGACGGTGGTGGACAGCGGCGACAGGATCGTGTTGACCCCGCCGACAAGCGCGATATCGCAGTCCCGGTTGCGCAGTGCCCGCACCGCGAGGTGCACCGCCATCAGCGAGGACGAGCACGCCGTGTCCACCGCCATGCTCGGACCGGACAGGTCGAGCAGGTACGACAGCCGATTGGCGACGATGCTGTGCGCCCCGCCGGGCGCGGTGTAGGCGTTGATGCCCGACGGATCGGCGAACTGCATCATCATGTAGTCGCTGCCGTAGACGCCGAGGAAGACGCCGGTCGTCGCGGCGCGCAGCTCGGCGGGTGTCAGCCCGGCGTCCTCCATCGCCTCCCAGGCCACTTCGAGCACCAGCCGCTGCTGCGGGTCCATTCGCTCGGCCTCGGCGGCCGAGATACCGAAGAATTCCGCGTCGAAGCCGTCGACCTCGGCGAGCAGCCCGGCGAAGCGGCTGCTGTCCGCGATGCGCGGGGTGCGGCGGCCGTCCTCGCTGTCGAACAGCGGCGTGATGGCGTCGTGGCCGTCGCGCAGCGCGGACCAGTAGGCGCCGAGATCGTCGATGCCCGAGGGCATCCGCACCGCGGCGCCGAGGATCGCCGCGGGTTCGGTGTGCGAGTCGACTGTGGCTCGCAGGGTTCGGATTTCGCGCAGCGCCTGGCGTAGTAGCGCGCGCCTGTCGTCGTTCGGTTCGGTCGTCATCGGGCATCCCCTTCGGAGGACAGGTCGAGTTCCGCCGACAGGAGATCGGCGAGTTCTTCATCGGTGGCCTGGTCCAGGTCCGCGTCGATCTCGGGCCGGGCGTGCTGCGGTGTCGGCGCGTCGGGCGCGGGCTCCGACGTCGGGAACATCCGTTGCGCCAGCTCCTCGACGAGCTGGTCTACGGTGGGGTGGGCGAAGATCAGGCTGGCCGGAATCCGTTGGCCCAAGCCGGTTTCCATGCGGTTGCGCAGATCGACCGCCATCAGCGAGTCGAAGCCGAGGTCGCGGAAGGGCGCCGTGGGGTCGACCGGCCGCGTGGTCCCGACGATGGACGCGACCTGGGCGAGCACGAAACCGCGCACCAGCTCGAGCCGCTCGGCGGGATCGTCGATCTCGTGCAGCGACAGTGTCTGTACGACTGGGCCACCGGTGGTTTCGCCGCTGGGCAGCAGATTCGCCAGCAGCTCGCGGGCGACGGGCGGCGTGCCGGGACCCGCCAGCGTCGGCAGGTCGAAGGCGGCCGCCGCGAGGACCGGGCCCGGGTCGGCCAGCGCCGCCTCCAGCAGGTCCATCGCGGCCTCGGTTTCCAGCGCGGGCACACCGAGGGCGGCCAAGCGGCGTTCGCTGCCCACCTGGGCGGCCAGGCCGATCGCGGCCCACGGACCCCAGGCGATGCTGTGCGCGGGCCGCCCCTGTGCGGCCCGAGCCGTGGCGAGCGCGTCCAGGTAGGTGTTGGCCGCCGCGTAGGCACCCTGGCCCGGCGAGCCGAAAAGCCCGGCGAGCGAGGAGAACAGCACGAAATGGGTGAGCGGCTGATCGAGGGTGGCCTGGTGCAGGTGCCAGGCGCCGCGCGCCTTGCCCGCCAGTGCCCGCACCAGCCGCGACTCGTCGAGATCCGCGACGACCGCGTCCTCGAGTACGCCTGCGAGGTGGAAGACGCCGCCGATCCGGCCTGCGCCGGTCAGCACCGCGCCGAGCGCGGCGGCGTCGGCCACGTCGACGGCGGCCACGCTGATCTCGACGCCACGCGACCGGAGCTCGGCGATCACCTCTTCGGCATCGGCGTCCGGCGCGGAACGACCGAGCAGCAGCAGCTTTCGCGCGCCGTGCTCGCTGAGCCAGTCGGCGACGCGCAACCCGAGCGCGCCGAGACCGCCGGTGACGACCTGGCACAGCTCCGGATCGATGGTCACCGAGCTCCGGGTGCGCGGCACCGGAACCAAGCGGGGCACGAGCGCCTCCCGATCGACCGAAACCTGCTGCGGCGCCTGCGGATCACGCAGGACGGTGACCAGGCGATCCACGTCGGCGCCGCTCGGCGCGGCGGGCAGATCGATGACGCCGCAGGACACTTCGGGATGCTCGGTCGCGATCACCCGGCCCGCGCCCCACAGGCTCGCCGCCGACAGCCGCGCCGGACGCGCCGCGCGCTGGGTGTCCGGGGTGAGCAGCCACAGCCGCGGCGCTTCCCGCCAGGTGTGGCCGATCACGAACCTGGCCAGCTCCACCGTGTTCGCCGTGTGGCTCGCCGCGACGACCGGGTCCTCGACCGCGCTCGCGTAGGCCCGCGCGTCGATGATGCCGCGCAACCCTTCGGCGGATTCGTCGGCGGCCGCCACGGCCGCCTCGTAGTCGTGCGCGTCGGTGCGCACGACGCGGTCGCCGCGGGCGGTGAGGCGTTCGGCCAGTGCCGCCAGGGCGGGGTGCTCCTCGCCGAGGACCAGCCAGCTGCCGCGCGAGGCGCGCCCGCCGGTGGATTCCAGCGGCTGCCAGGCGAGCCGGTACAGCCTGCCGTGCTCGGCGGCGGACGCTTCGGCCGTGGTGACCCGGAAGTCCATGGCCGAGAACAGGACTCGTCCGTCCTCGGTCAGCACGACGAGGTCGGCGATCAGATCCCGCTCCCCGTACTCCACGATCCGCGCATGGCACCAGACCTCGGTGACGGGCGCGGCCGGAGTGGCGAACTGCACGCGGGTGGCTCCCGCGGGCAGGGCGAGCGCGTCGGTCAGTCGCGGTCCGGCCGCCGCGGCGACGGTGTGCAGGCAGGCGTCGAGCAACGCCGGGTGCAGACCCGCTGCGTCGGCGGTGAGCGACGCGGGCAGCGTGAGCTTTCCGACGGCTTCGTCGCCGCCGCGAGAGAGCTGGGTCAACCCGCGGAATGCCGGGCCGTAGTGCAGGCCGTTCCCGGCCAAGCGCGCGTAGAACTCCTCGAGCGGCACCGGCTCGGCACACCGCTCGAGCAGCTCCGGGATCTCCGGTGCGGGTCGATCGGTGAGCGGCGCGGCCGCCTGGTCGAGCCAGCCGCGCGCGTGCGTGACGGTAGCGCCCCGCGGATCGGAGACGATCACGAATTCCGAACGCCCGCCCGCGGATTCGACCACGAGCTGGAGCGGCGACGAGGTCCCCGGCAGCAGCACGTGCGGCGCCTCGAACGTGACGTTGGTGAGCACCACGGTCGGCGTCTCGCCGTCGGCGAGAGCGCCGGCGGCCCGCGCGGCCGCGCCGAGCCAGTACGCACCGGGGACGACCGGCACCTCGTCCACCACGTGATCGGCGAGTTCCGGCGCGGCCTCCGGCTGCAACGGCCACACACCGAGCTCGGGGTGCGTGGCGATCCGCACGCGAGGCCCGAGCCAGCCCTCGGCCTTCGCCACGGCGGCGGCCCCGGCATCGGCGCGAAGCAGGGGGTAGCGCTGGGCATTCCAGCCCTGCGAGGGGATCGGTACCGGACTGGTCGGCTGGTAGAGGCGGGTCCAGTCCAGGTCGGCGCCGCGGGTGTAGAGCAGGCCGAGCGAATGCAGGAACGCGAAGACCTCGTCCTCGTCGCGCCGGGCCGAGGACACCGCGACCACCTCCGCGCCGGGTGCGGCCGCGCCCGCGATCTCGGTGAGCGAGCGGGTCAGCACCGGGTGCGGCGCGATCTCGACGAACGTGTCGTGGCCCGCGTCGAGCAGCGCGGTGATCGCCGTGTCGAACAGCACCGTGTCGCGCAGGTTGCGCGCCCAGTAGTCGGGATCGACGAGCGTATCGGTGAGCGGGCCGCCGGTGACCGTCGAGTACAGCGGCACGGTGGGCTGCCGTACCGCGATGTCGCGCACGGCCTCCCGGAGCCGGGGCCGCAGCGGTTCCACGGCAGGGCTGTGCGCCGCGAAGTCGACGGCGATGCGCCGCGCGAACACCCCGTCGGCCTCCAGCCGCGCCACGATCTCGTCCAGCGCGTCCGGCTCGCCGGAGATGACGGTCGCGCGCGGCCCGTTCACCGCCGCCACCGACACCCGGTCGCGGTACTCGGTGAGCGCCGAATCCACCTGCGCCGCGTCGAGTTCGAGCAGCGCGAGGCCGCCGCGTCCGGAGATCTCGGTGAGCAGGGCGCTGCGCACGCACACGATGAGCGTGGCGTCGGCCAGCGACAGCGCGCCACTGACGTGCGCCGCCGCGATCTCGCCCATGCTGTGCCCGCAGACCGCCGACGGCTCGATGCCGAAGGCCCGCCAGGTCTCGGCCAGGGCGACCTGCATGGCGAACAGCGCGGGCGGCACGTGGGCGGTGCCCTGCGCGACGATGCCGCGCTCGGCCGACCACAGCCGCACCCCGAGCAGTCGCTCCAGCTCGGCCGCGCAGCGGCGCATCGCCTCGTCGAAGGCGGGCAGCGCGGCGGCGAGGGCGCGGCCCATGCCGTCCCACTGTGAGCCCTGCCCGGGGAAGACCAGCGCGGTGCGCCTGGCGCGACGGCCGGGCGCCTGCGGCTCGCAGACCCCGCGCACCCGTTCGCCGTCCGCCAGCGCGAACAGGCCGTCGATCAGCTCGTCGACGTCGCGGGCCACCACCGC
>NZ_BDBP01000154.1 GCF_001613045.1 Nocardia lijiangensis NBRC 108240
GCACGCCCACGGTCGCCGCCAATTCCGCGCGGGCGTCGGCGCAGGCCCCCGCGATCGTGTCCAGCGCGGCGACGACGGTGGCCCGTTCGGCCCGGCCCTCGGTGAGCAGGTGCGCGGCCACCCCGGCCTGCACCTGGATCACCGTGATGGTGTGGGCGAGCAGGTCGTGCAGATCCCTGGCGATGCGCAGCCGTTCCTCCGCCACCTGCCTGCGGGCCTCGGCGTCGCGCGAGCGTTCGGCGCGCTCGGCGCGGTCCAGCACCTCGGCGATGTAGGCGCGGTGCAGCCGCACCGCCTCGCCCGCCACGCAGGCCACCACGATCCAGCCGGCGACGCCGAACGCCTGCAGCGCCGTGTTCTCGTTGCCGGTGGGCGACAGCATCATTCCCGCGATGCCGCACAGGATGACCACCGCGATCACCAGCGCCGTGCGCACCCGGGTGCCGTACCTGGCCACCGTGTAGAGCGCCACGACGGTCGCGGGCACCACGGCCTCGTGCGGATATTCGTTGGTGTGGTAGGGAACCACCAGCACCAAATGGGTGAACAACACCCCGAGCGGCCTGCTGCGACGCGCTACCAGCACCGCCGTCGACAGCGTGAGCAGCACCGTGCCGACGGCGTCCAGCGGGCGCGGGTCCGCGAGCAGCGGTGCGGCGATCAGCTCGACGATCAGCAGTGCGGCGGCCAGCGCGCCGTCGGTCACCCACCGTCTGTTCACCCCGCCATTCTCCGGCAGCCGGCCGCGACCCGCGTACTCCGCGCGGTGTATCTCCAACAGCCTTCCCCGGGCGGACGTTTCGCGGCCGCGTTCCCGCGACGCTGCTTGCCATGTCCGAAACGAGGAGACAGTGATGGGGATGAAGAGCAGAGCGTGGTTGCTCATCGGCCTGTGGATCGCGGTGCTCGCCGCGCTGACACCGTGGGCGGGCGCGCTGGACGACGTGAAATCCGATCGGGAGACCGACTACCTCCCCGCCTCGGCGCAGTCGACGATGGCGGCCGAACTGGAGGCCACCCTGCCCGGCGGCACCGAGAACGTGTTCGTGGTGGTGTATCACCGCGCGAGCGGTGTCACCGAGGCCGACCGGGCCACTGCCGCGGCCCACTACGCCGCGCTGCGCACGAAATACGGCGCGCAGGACGGACCCGAGCGACTGCTGCCCTCCGACGACGGCCAGGCTCTCATGTATCCGGTCACGATCGGCGAATCCCACGGGGAGCCTGCCGAATACATCGAGGAGTTCCGTTCGGCGGTGGCCGAGCATCCCGCCGGGCTCACCGTGCAGGTCACCGGACCCGGTGCGCTGCAAGCGGATTTCGAGGGCGCGTTCGAGGGCATCGACGAGCGGCTGTTGCTGGTGACCGCCCTGGTGGTGACCGTGATCCTGCTGCTGACCTATCGCAGCCCGCTGCTGTGGCTGGTGCCCTTGGTCGCCGTCGCCGGGGCGAACGTGCTGTCCATGGCGGCGGTCTACGGGCTGGCCGAGACGTTCGACGTCACCGTCAACGACCAGAGCGCCGCGGTGCTCACCATTCTGGTGTTCGGCGTCGGCACCGATTACGCGCTGCTGATCGTCGCGCGCTACCGCGAGGAACTGCACCACCGCGCCGACGTGGCCGAGGCGATGCTGGCCGCGCTGCGGCGCTCGGTGCCCGCGATCGCGGCCTCGGCGGCCACCGTCAGCCTGGGTCTGCTGTGCCTGCTCGCCGCCGACATGAACAACGCCGCGGGCATGGGCCCGGTCGGCGCCGCGGGCATCGTGTGCACGCTCGCGGTGATGGTCACGCTGTTCCCCGCGCTGCTGGTGGTGTGCGGGCGGTGGATCTTCTGGCCGCGAGTGCCGCGGGTGCGGACCGAGACGACCACGGCACCGACCGGCTGGGACCGGGTCGGCGCGGCCATCGCGCGCAGGCCGGTGGTCGCGGCGCTCGCCTCCGTCGCGGTGCTGGCGATCCTGAGCCTGGGTCTGCTCGGCAACACCGCTTCGCTCGGCCGGGCCGACCAGTTCGTGAACACCCCGGAATCGGTCGAGGGGCAGACACTGCTCGCGGCGCACTTCCCGGACCGCGCGGGCACGCCGCTGCTCATCCTCGCGCCCACCGGCGTTCGCGACGCCGCGATGCGGGCGGCGGCCGCGGACCCGGGCATCGGCGCGGTCGAAGTGGGCCGGGTCGGGCAGGCCGTCGGCGAGATCACCGCGATCCCGCGCGACCCGGCCGATTCCGCCGCCGAATACGCGACCATCGAGCGGCTGCGCGACACCCTCGGCGAGGTCGCGCCCGGCGCGGTGGTCGGCGGCCCGAGCGCGGCGAACCTCGACACCGCCGAGGCCTCCGCTCGCGATCGCCTGCTGGTGATCCCGCTGGTGCTGCTCGTGGTCACCGCGGTCCTCGCCCTGCTGCTGCGGTCGCTGGCCGCACCGGTCGGACTGGTGCTCACCGTGGTGCTGTCGTTCGGATCCGCGCTCGGCGCAAGTGTTTTCGCCTTCGAGCACCTGTTCGGATTCCAGGGCCTGGATTCCGCGCTGATCCTGCTGGCCTTCCTGTTCCTCGTCGCACTCGGCGTGGACTACAACATCTTCCTGGTCAGCAGGGCGAGGGAGGAGGCCGTGCGGCACGGCACCAGGCAGGGCATCCTGCGCAGCCTCTCGGTCACCGGCGGAGTGATCACCTCCGCGGGCGTCGTGCTGGCCGCCACCTTCGCGGTGCTGGCGACCCTGCCGCTGGTCACGCTGGCCCAGCTCGGCTTCGCGGTGGCCTTCGGCGTCCTGTTGGACACCCTGCTGGTCCGTTCCGTCCTGGTTCCCGCGCTCACGCTGATCGCCGGAGATCGGGTGTGGTGGCCGTCCCGGATGGCCCGTCCGGCCGTCGCGCCGCCGCCCCGGCGGCCGGAAACGGTGCCCGCACGGTGAGAACACCGCCGCGGTGGCTCTCGTCGAGGGCCACCGCGGCGCGTTCGTCAGTCGGGCAGGGTGACCACGCCGTCGAGATAGCGGCGGCAGCGTCCGGACAACAGGACTCGATCGCCGGCCAGCTCGCAGCGCAGGGCGCCGCCGCGGCGGGACAGCTGACGAGCCAGCAGCTCGGCGCGACCGAGTTCGGCGGCCCACAGCGGAACCAGCTGGGCGTGCGCGGATCCGGTGACCGGATCCTCCGGCACGCCGAGACCGGGCGCGAAGACCCGCGAGACGAAATCGACCTCCGCGCCGCGGGCCGTGAGGATGGCCGCCCGCGGCAGCGACGGGAAGGCGCTCAGCAGCGGACGGGCATGGCGCACTTCGTCTTCGGAGGCCACCACGACGACCTCGTCGGTCCCGGAGAAGGCGCGCACCGGCGCCACCCCGAGCGCCGCCACCAGCGCCGGGTCGGGCTCGACCTCGACGGACGCGACCGTCGGCAGGTCGAGCACGTACTCGTCGTCGTCGGTGCGATCCACGTGCAGCCAACCGCTTCTGGTGAAGAAGCTCACCCGGTCGGCGCCGGGATGCATGTCCTCGAGCACCTGCGCCGCGGCGGCGAGGGTGGCGTGGCCGCACATGTCGACCTCCACCGCCGGGGTGAACCAGCGCAGGTGGAAGGCCGGATGGTCCCCGGGCGGCCCGGCCGCCTCCGGGGGTAATTGCGAGGTGTAGAAGGCGGTTTCGGCGAGGTTGTTCTCCTCGGCCAGGTTGTGCAGCAGCTCATCCGGCAACCACGACGTCAGCGGCATCACGGCCGCCGGATTACCCGAGAACGGTGCGTCGGCGAACGCGTCGATCTGGTGCAGCAGTACCTCCATAGTCGGAGAAAATACTCCAACTCCGAATGACCGCTTCGCACAAGGCTTCTCGCGACGAGACGGTGCAGGTGAGCGGCCTCACGCGCTGCCGCCGGGCGAGGCGGGGATGAGCCTGCGCTCCTCGCCGTGCAACGCGGCGCTGATCCACCAGATCGCCTCGACGAGCACGATGCCGACCGCGCCGCAGATGAACGCCGACGTGGTGAGCGCCACATTGGACGGGTCGAGTTTGAAGAACTCACGGGTGAACGGCACGGTGAACAGCACGACGTAGGCCGCCATGGACGCCACGATCAGCACCACTTTCCACCACACGTACGGCCGCGCCACGATGGCGAGCACCCACATCGCGATCATGATCAGCGTGATGAGCGCGGTGGTGCCCGCCTGCTCCTTCTGCGTCTCGCTGGCTTCCGGCCCCGCGTACGCGATCAGGTACGCCACGAAGGTCGCGACGCCGATCACGATGCCGGACGGAATCGCCAAACGCATGACGCGCGAGACGAATCCGGTGCGGGCGCGTTCGTTGTTCGGGGCCAGCGACAGGATGAACGCCGGAATGCCGATGGTGAACCAGGCGGCGATGGTGACGTGGCGCGGCAAGAACGGGTAGCCGATCGGCTCGTAGCCGAAGATCTGCGAGCCGACGCCCGCCAGGCCGACGAGAAACGCGAGCAGTACCGAGTACACGGTCTTGGTGAGGAACAGATTCGAGACGCGCTCGATGTTGCCGATCACCCGGCGGCCCTCGCCGACGACGTAGGGCAGCGTCGCGAACTTGTTGTCCAGCAGCACGATCTGCGCCACCGCCCTTGTCGCAGGGCTGCCCGCGCCCATGGCCACGCCGATGTCGGAATCCTTCAGCGCCAGTACGTCGTTCACGCCGTCGCCGGTCATCGCGACGGTGTGCCCGCGCGACTGGAGCGCACCGACCATGGCGCGCTTCTGATCCGGACGGACCCGGCCGAAGGTGGTCTGCTGCTCGAGTACGTCGGCGAGTTGCTCACGCTCTTCGGGCAATCGGCGCGCGTCGACGGCATGCTCGCCGCCGGGCAGATCCAGCGAGGAGGCCACCGCGCCCACCGAGACGGCGTTGTCGCCGGAGATCACCTTGATCGAAACGTCCTGGCTCGCAAAGTAGTCGAGGGTCGCCCTGGCGTCGGGACGGATCTTCTGCTCCAGCACGACCAGCGCGGCGGGCTGCACCGCGCCCGGTGCGTCGGGAGCGTCCACCGGCCGGTCGCTCTGGGCGAGCAGCAGGATGCGCAGGCCCGCGGAGCCGAGTTCCTCGGCCGTGCGCGCCTCCTCCGACGCCGGGTCCAGCAGCACATCCGGCGCGCCGAGCAGCCAGTCACCGTGCTCGCCGTAGGAGAAGCCACTCCACTTCTTGGCCGAGGAGAACGGCGCGACCGCGGTGTGCTGCCAGCCCGGCCGGTCGGTCAGCTCCTCGGCGATGGCCTGCACGCTGGCATTGGGGCGCGGGTCGTCGCCCGCCATCGCGGCCAGCGCCTTGCGCACCGCGCCGTCGTCGAAGCCGTCCAGGATCTTGATGTCCGACAGCCGCATTCCGTTCTCGGTCAGGGTGCCGGTCTTGTCCGCGCACACCACGTCGACGCGGGCCAGACCCTCGATCGCGGGCAGTTCCTGCACCAGGCACTGGCGGCGGCCCAGCCGCACCACGCCCACCGCGAACGCGATGGAGGTCATCAGCACCAGTCCCTCGGGCACCATCGGCACCAGCGCGGCCACCATGCCCGTCACGGCGGGCCGCCAGCTCTCGCCGCTGGAGAACAGCTGGTTGTAGATGCTGAGCAGACCGGCGGGGATCAGCAGGTAGGTGATGAACTTCAGGATCTTGTCGATACCGCTGCGCAGTTCGGAGTGCACCAGGGTGAACTTGCTCGCCTCGTCGGCCAGCTTCGCGGCATAGGCGTCGCGGCCCACCTTGGTGGCGCGATACGCGCCGGAGCCGGACACCACGTAGCTGCCCGACATCACCTCCGCGCCCACGGCCTTGTCGATCGGGTCGGCCTCGCCGGTGAGCAGCGATTCGTCGATCTCCAGCAGCGCGGACTCCTCGACGACGCCGTCCACCACGATCTGGTCGCCGGGTCCGAGCTCGATGAGGTCGTCGAGCACCACGTCCTTCGGCGCCACCTGGTGCGCGACGCCGTCGCGGCGCACCGTCGGCTTGGCCTGGCTGACGATGGCCAGCTGGTCCAGCGTCCGCTTGGCCCGGATCTCCTGAATGATGCCGACGGCACTGTTGGCCACGATCAGCAGGCCGAACATGCCGTCGATGATCGAACCGGTCGACAGCACCAGGATGAACAGCACACCGAGGATCGCGTTGATCCTGGTGAAGACGTTGGCGCGAATGATCTCGCGGACCGAACGGCTGGCCCGGTCCGGCACGTCGTTGGTGAGCCCGTCGCGGCGACGCTGCTCGACCTCCTCCGCGGTGAGTCCGCCCAATGCCTGCACGGTTATCGACATGTTCGCCAGCCTAACGGGCGCTGCCGGACGCAGTCCGTCCCCAGACCGCGTATGGCCGGAGCGAAGGCGGAGGTTCTCCGAATAATTCATCCCATGAACAGCGGGCGCCCACTAGCCTGGCACGGGTGCGGCGAAACAGATCCATCCCCGGTGTTGCCTTCGGCACCAGTGCCTATCTGATCTGGGGATTGTTTCCCGCATTCTTCGGCCTACTCGCCTTCGCCAGCGCGGTGGAGGTGCTCGCGCAGCGGATCCTGTGGACGCTCGCGGTGGTACTCGTCGTGCTCGTGGTCACCGGGCGGCTGGGCGAGATGGCGGGCATCGGCGCGCGGACCTGGCGGTTGGCCGCGCTGGCCTCGGCGGCGATCTCGATCAATTGGGGCGTCTACGTCTACGGCGTCACCTCCGGGCACGTGGTGGAGTGCGCGCTCGGGTACTTCGTCAACCCGCTGGTGACCGTCTGCTTCGGGGTGATCATCTTCCGCGAGCGTTTGCGGCGGGCGCAGTGGGCGGCGCTCGGGCTCGGCGCGGTCGCGGTCGCGGTGCTCACGGTCGACTACGGCAGGCCGCCGGTGATCGCCCTCGCGCTGGCCTGCTCGTTCGCGCTGTACGGACTGGTGAAGAAGGTCATCCCGCTCGACGCGCTGCGCGGCATCGCGGCCGAGGGCCTCGTCGCCGCGCCGTTCGCGCTCGCCTTCGTCGTCGTGCTGCTGGCCACCGGTCGCAGCGACTTCACCACCGGCGCCGCGCACGCCGGGCTGCTGATGTCGACCGGACCGGTCACGCTGGTGCCGCTGCTGCTGTTCGCCATTGCCGCCCAACGGGTTCCGCTGTCCACCATGGGTCTGCTGCAGTACCTCACCCCGGCGCTGCAGATGGCGTGGGGCGTCGTCGTCGTGCACGAGCCGATGCCCGCGTCCCGCTGGGCCGGTTTCGCGCTCATCTGGGCGGCGCTGGCGATCTTCACCGCCGACGCCCTGCTGCGCGCCCGGCGTGCACGGCGCACCCCACAACCCCTGTCCCCCACCGATGCCCCCACACCCTGACGCTGCCCGCTCGCGCCGCGAAACCCTCGGCGCGACAGCCGATCAGGCGGGGCCGCCCAGTTGCCGTTCGATGGCGTCGGCGAGGATCTCCCGCGCCCGATCCAGGGTGATGCTGCCGCTGTGCCAGCGTTCGCTGAGCCCTTCGACCAAGGTGGTGAGATGTTCGGCGGCCACGGCGGCGTCGATACCGCGGCGGACGGCGCCCGCGTCTCGCGCCTGCGCGATGAGGGTTTCGACGTCGCTGTTCCACGCCAGGGTGGTGGCGCGCAGCGGCTCCCGCAAGGCCGTGTCGAACGTGGCGCTGGCGCGCAGTTCACCCCAGGCGACGCTGTTCTCACGCACCTCGTCGTCGTCTTGGAGTTCGAGCAACAGCAGTTGTTCGACCCGGACGCGGGGGTCGTCGGAGTGGGCGAAGGCGTCGTCGGTGTAGCGCTGGGCGCGCCGGTTGACGTGGTCGAGCGCGGCGCGCAGGATCCCCGCGCGGTCCTTGAAGTGGTAGTAGACGAGCGCGGTGGACACGCCCGCCTCGGCGGCGAGCTTGTCCACGCGCAGTCCGCGGACTCCGTCGCGGGCGATGACGCGCACAGCGGCTTGCAGAATCTGGGTCTGACGGTCCGACACGAGGCCTCACTCGTAAGGGGTGGCGGTCCGGCCGCGTGATCGCGGAACGCGGCGACCGGCGGGGATCGGTCAGGCGGCGGGCTGTTGCTGGGTGGTGCAGTGGATGCCCCCGCCGCCCGCGGCGAGGCCGTCGATGCCGATCTGCACGACCTCGCGGCCGGGGAACAGCCGCTCGAGGGTGGCGCGGGCGGCCGGGTCGGTCTCGGGGTCACCGAATTCCGCGGCGATGACCGCGCCATTGCACACGTAGAAGTTGATATAGCCCGCGGCGAAATCGTCGTCGGCGAAGGCTTCCCGCACCGTCGAAGGGCCTTCGAGCACTTCGACCCGCAACGGTCTGCCGTGCACGTCGGTGGCGCTGTGCAGGATGTCCAGGTGACGGCGGGTGACGTCGTAGTCGAAGGACTCGGGATCGTTGTCCAGACCGGCGACCACCACTCCCGGCCCGGCGAAGCGCGCGTAGAAGTCGGTGTGTCCGTCGGTGATGTCCGCCCCGGCGATGCCGGGCAGCCAGATCACCTTCTCGATGCCGAGCAGAGCCGCCAGTTCCTCCTCGACGTCGCGCTTCTTCCATCCGGGATTGCGATTGTCGTTGAGCACGCAACTCTCCGTGATGATCGCAGTGCCCTCGCCATCGACCTCGATGCCGCCGCCCTCGAGCACCAGATCGGTGCGCAGGGTCTCGACCCCGGCGCGCGAGGTGACGAACCGCGCGACCTCGGCGTCCCGGCGGTACTCCTGCTTCTCGCCCCAGCCGTTGAAGTTGAAATCCACGCCCGCGGTGCGGCCGCCGCCCTGGACGAACACCGGCCCGATATCGCGCATCCAGAGATCGTCGAGTTCCGCGGGGATCAGTTCGACGTCCGCGGCGCCGATCAGGCTGCGCGCCAAGCCTATTTCCGCAGGCCGCACCAGCATCGAGACCGGTTCGAACCGGGCGATCGTCGTGGCGATAGTCACCAGGTTGCGCTGCACCTCCGGCAACAGGTCGCGGCCCCAGATGCGCGCGCCTGCGCCGAACGCCATCCACGTCCGCGCGTGCGAACTGCCTTCCTCGGGCATCATCCACTGTCTCCCGTCGTCGTCATCACCATTCGAGCCGTCGCCGACCACTGGTTGCGACGCATCGCCGCAACCGGACAGCAATAGTCCGCTGATCGCCGCGATACCGGTATGCACGAAGGTGCGTCGCCGCATCTTTCAACTCCTTGGCCAGGGACGTTCACAGCACGCAGCCACGGCAAGGCGCGAGAGGTCAACAGCCCACGGGTTACGCGAGCGCGCAGGCAACTCCACAGCGCGATCACTTGGCAATCGCAGACTCTAATACCTGACTGAAAATTCAGTCAAGGCCGCGGGTCGAGCTCGTGACGGACGTCATGGCCGCGGACCGGGACTGACGGTCTGCTGTGGCACGGGTGGAACCGCGGTCCGGCGCACGCGGTTTCGTCACATCGGCACAGAGAAGCGCCGCCACGATTGTTCGAGTCGACAGCGTGACGAGGCGGTGCCGCTCGGTACATTGACCGCGATCGACGCAGGACCGGAGGGGTTTTCACGATGCTGGACGACGGGCGAATCGACAGAGCGGCCGGTGTGCTGCTCGGTACCGCGGCGGGCGACGCGCTCGGCGCCGGATACGAATTCACCCGGCCGGGTCCGCAGCAGGAGATCGCCATGATCGGCGGCGGGGCGTTCGACTGGGCGCCCGGCGAATGGACCGACGACACCTCGATGGCGCTGGCGATCGCACTGGCCGCCGACGACGGCCCCGGACTCGAACTAGACGCGGTGGCGGCCGGATTCATGCGGTGGTACGACTCCGATCCGCCCGACGTCGGCGTGCAGACCGACCGGGTGCTCTCCGCCCGGCCCGCCTCGGCACGGGCCATGCAACAGCAGGCCATGTCGCTGAACGGGCTGACCGGTGGGAACGGTTCGCTGATGCGCACGGCCCCGGTCGCGCTGGTCTGCCTGGACGACGCCGCGGAGTGCGAACGGCTGGCGGGCGCGGTCGGCCTGCTCACCCATCACGACCAGCAGGCCGTCGAGGCGTGCAAGATCTGGACCTACGCCATCCGGCACGCAGTGCTGGCCGCGAACTTCGACGGCGTGCGGGAGTACGTCGCCGCCAGCGACAGCGCCGACTACTGGAATCGCCTGCTCGACGAGGCCGAAACCGGTGCGCCCGACCATTTTCCGAACAACGGCTGGGTCGTGCACGCGCTGCAGACCGCTTGGTGGGCCATCACCACCGCCAACGCCTCCGGCCCCGCACACCTTCCGCTGGCCCTCGAACTCTGCGTCCGCGCGGGCGGCGACACCGACACCACCGCCGCCATCGCGGGCGGCCTGCTCGGCGCCCGCTGGGGCGCCTCCGCCGTCCCCGCCCACTGGCGCACCATGCTGCACGGCTACCCGGGCCTCACCGGCGAAGACCTGGTCACCCTCGCCACCCGCATCGTCCGAGCGAACACCACCACCTGAGACCAAGGCCGCTCGACGCAACAGGCCGAGGAACCCTACTGAGCCGCGGCGCCAATCTTCGCCGTTCCGGTCAACCGACGCCCGCGGCGGCAGCAGCACCGGTGCCCTGTTCACCACCATCCTGACGACCCGAGAGGTGACGAACGGGGCTGGCCACGCTCCGTATGCGGTGTGGATCGGCCCCGGGCTCCACAGCCCCGAGTGATCGACC
>NZ_BDBP01000155.1 GCF_001613045.1 Nocardia lijiangensis NBRC 108240
AAGTCGACGGCCGCGCGCACCCGGGCGTTGGCGTCGGTGAGCGCCTGGTCGAGGCGGCGGCGCAGATCCTCGGCGGCCAGCTTGCGGTCGGTGGCGGCGGCGACGGCGCGATCGAGATCGCCGTCGGCCGCCACGGCGCCGTGGAAGGCATCCAGCGGATCGTCGTCGGCCGTGGCGGACGCCTTGTCGAGGGCCTGCCGTGCCGAGGCGGTCGCGGTGGCGAGCGCCGGTCCGCCGAACGCGGCAAGTTCGGTGGCGGCGGCGACGTCTTTGCGCAGTTCGTCCAGCACCGCGGGCAGACCGTCGCGGGCCTGCTGGATGTCGACCGCCGCGTTGTCGACCGCGTTCAGCAGCGTGCGCGCCTGGCCGATGGCGCCCTCGGCGGCCCGGATCGCGCCGACGACGCCGCCCTGCCTGCCGACCGGCAGCGCCATGGCCTCACGTCCGGCATCGACGTTCTGCTCGGCGAAGGCGATGCGTTCGCGCGCCATCGCCGTGTTGTCCCGGATCGAGGCGAGCGCACCGGCCGGATGCGCGGCGGTCAGCCTAGCCAGCTCCGCCTCCGACGCGGGCACCCGGCCGGTGAGGTCGACCAGGTCCCTGGTCAATGCGTCCAACCGGCTCGGCGCGTCGATCAGCAGGTCGCGCATGTCGTCGAATTCGGCGACCCGGCCATCGAGTTCGCGATCCGCGCGGCCCACGGTGCCGATCAGCTCGATCAGCAGGCGGCGCTGCTCGTCGGCGGTCTCCGGAATGTCGTCGTCGAGCTGCTGGCGGAGGGCGAACGCCTTGGCGGCCGCGGTCTTCGCGTTGTTCAGCGCCGTGGTGAACGGTGTGGTGGCCGTCGCGCCGAATTCGCCGACCGCCAACTCCAGTTCCTCGCCGCTGGTGCGCACCGCGTTATCGATCTCGACGAGCACCTCGCGGGAGCGCGCGTGCAGCGCCTCCAGCGGAAGCGCGGCGAGAGCGGCAGTGTCGCCGGGGTCCGTCCGCCGAGCGGCGTCCAGCTCGGCCTTCTGCCGATCGCGGCGTCGTTTGCGCGTGTACAGCAGCAGCGCGCCCACCACCGCCGCGACCACGACGGCCAGGACCAGCAGGGTACGCAAGCTCACCCCGCCCGCGCTCATCGCCGAGTTCAGGCCGTCGGCGGTCGCGATGCCCGCGGCGGCCCAGTCGCTGTCGCGCAGCGCGGGCTCGACCCGTCGGGTCAGCAGGTCCTCCAGCTCGCCGTCGCTGACTCCATCCGGCAGGTCGCCGTAGAACCAGTAGTCCCGCGACCCGGTGGCGACCGCGAGCAACAGATCGCGGGTGCCGAAACCGGAAGCGGCGGCGGTGCGTTCGGCCCACGTCTGCGCATCGAGCCCGCCGAAATCGCGGACGTAGCCGATCCACAGCCGGATCTGCCGGTCGTCGTAGAGGCGGTCCACCGCGGCTTGGACGCGGTCCCGCTGGCCGCCGTCCAACGCGCCCGCGCTGTCGACGACGTAGGTGTCCATCCGGCTCGGTGGCTCCGCCGCGGCGGTCGGCGCGCCGATCAGCGCCGTGGCCAGCAGCAGGAGACCCGCCACGAGGGCGGACCAGCGGGCGCGACGTTTCGGCTGCGACGGCATCCCACGAATGTATCCCCGGTTCCCGGCGAATCAGTGGATAGCATCGTGGCGTGATCACGATCGACCGCCCCTATACCGGCCACGTGTCCGCGGGATCGAACCCGCAGCAGCGCGACCTCGACGGCGCGCGAATCATCAAGATGTCCGTCGGCGCGATGGACAACAACGTCTACCTCGTGCAGTGCGCCGCCACCGGCGCCGCACTGCTCATCGATGCCGCCAACGAACCCGGCCGCATCCTCGAGCTCATCGACCAGGAGGCGCCGGGCAAGGTCCGCCTGATCGTCACCACCCACCAGCACCCGGATCACTGGTGGGCGCTGAAGGAGGTCGCCGCCGAGCTCGACGTCCCGACCGCGGCCCACCGCCTCGACGCCGACCCCCTGCCCGTCACCCCGGACCGTCTCCTCGCCGACGGCGACACCGTCGAGATCGGCGACCTCACCCTCACCGCCATCCACCTCACCGGCCACACCCCCGGCTCGATCGCCCTCGCCCTCCCCGAGGAACCCGGCCGCATCCACCTCTTCACCGGCGACAGCCTCTTCCCCGGCGGCGTCGGAAAAACCCACAGCCCCGAAGATTTCACGACCCTCTACACCGACGTCACCACCAAACTCTTCGACCGCTACGACGACGACACCGTCGTCTACCCCGGCCACGGCGACGACACCACCCTCGGCGTCGAACGCCCGCACCTGGGGGAGTGGCGCGAGCGCGGCTGGTGACACACGGTATAGAACGTGTTCTAATTTCTGCGTGACGGATTCGATCTCCGGTACCTGTGACCCCGCCTTCCGCGAGGTGCGGGAGGTCTTCGCGGCGAGCTTCGCCGACGGGCAGAACCGCGGGGCCGCGGTGGCGGTGTTCGCGGGCGGACGGCCGGTGGTGGATCTGTGGGGCGGGGTAGCCGACAGGCGCAGCGGGCGGCCCTGGCTGGCGGACACGCCGTGCGTCGCGTTCTCCTGCACCAAGGCCGTCACCGCCACCGCCGCGCTGCTGGTCATGGAGCGCGAAGGAACCGGGCCGGAAGAGCCGGTGCGCCGATGGTGGCCGGAATTCGCCGCGCACGGCAAGCACGCGGTCACCGTCGAGGACCTGCTGACACACCGCGCGGGCCTACCCGCTTTCGACCGGCCGCTGACCAAGTTCGACGCGGCCGATCCCGCCGCCATGGCGGCGGAACTCGCGGGGCAGGCCCCGGTCTGGGAGCCCGGCGCCAAGCACGGCTATCACGCGGTCACCTTCGGCTGGCTGGTCGGCGAGCTGGTGCGCAGGCGCACCGGCCGGACCGTCCCGGAGTTCGTCAGGGAGCACTTCGGAGCGGAACTCTGGGCAGGTCCGGACGAGATCTCCCGCGCGGCCCGCCTAGGTATCCCGCCCGCCGATCAAATGGCTTGGCGGACAGAAGATCTGCCCGAGGACGCCGCGGTGCGACGCCTCGCCGCGTCTTATCGTGATCCCGAGTCGCTGCTGATGCGCGGGTCGACGAACCCTGCGGGCTCCTACAACGATCCGACCGTGCTCGCGGGCGGCTGGCCCGGCTCCGGTCTGGTCACCACGCCGCGCGCACTCGCCCGCTTCTACCGCGACCTGATCCGCGGCGACCTCTTGCGACCCGAGACGCTGCGCGACGCCGTGCGCGAACGAGTGCGCGGCCCCGACGAAGTCCTCTCCCTGGAAAGCGCTTTCGCCCTCGGCTACATGCGCCCCTCGCTGAACTTCCGCCTCCCGAAGAGCGCGCGGGCGACCGCGTTCGGTCATCCCGGCGCGGGCGGCTCGGTCGGTCTCGGCGACCTGGAACACGACCTCGCGCTGGCGTTCATCCCGAACCTGCGCCGCGAAGGTCTCGCGGGGGATCGCCGCGCCCACGACCTGATCGCCGCGGTCTACGCAGCGCTCTAACGCTCCCGCTACTTCACCCCGACCCGAATGCGCACCGCCCCTTCGGGTTCGGTGGCCTCCAACGCCTGCGTGATCAGCGCGCTGAGATCGACCTGCGGCACGCTGTGCGTCGCCGCGTCGGCGAGCGGTTGGAGCATCGGCACGAGGGGTTTCACCTCCGGCCCCACCGCGTTGATCCACTCGGTGAGCCGAGCCATGAAGGGCACCAGACCGGTTCCCTCCAGGTACATCGCCGGTGTGTCCCCGGTCCGCGCCAGGCGGCCCACCGCCTGGGCGATCTCATCGACACGCTGACCGAACTCGACGAAGTTCGGCGCGGCCACGCCGAAGGACGGCCCGGTCCAGTCCATATCGGGCGCGATGGACTGGAGATCGGTCATCATCTTGCCGATCTGCGGTGACCGGCTCATGATGGCCGCGGCCAGCAGGTCGGTGGATCGGGCGAGGCCGGGCGTCACCGATTCGGTGCCCTCCATCGCGAGGCCGAGTGTGTCGGCGAACTCGCCGATGGCGTTCGGGTCGAGCTGGTTCATCACCTGGGTGACCAAGCGCGCGACCTCCGGCGTCGACAGCGGTACGCGCACCCGAAGCCCTTCCAGCACTTGGCCTTCGGTCAGATACGGCCCGTCGTCGGTGTTCGGGGTGAATTCCACATACGGCTCGCCGAGCGCCGAAAGGCCCTCGATGACGACGGTGCTGTCCACGGGCAACCGGTAGCGCCGATCGACCTCGAAGCCGGCCTCCACCCGTCCGCGCCCGCGCCGCAGCGCGGTGATCTCACCGATCTTCACGCCGCGCAACAGGATCGGCGACCCCACCTCCAGCCCGCCGGAATTGCTCAGCACCATGGTCACCCGCAGGTCCTCGCGCAGCGGCTCCACCCGCACCACGCCGAAGGTGAGATAGGCGATGCCGAGTACCGAGATCACCGCGATCCCGCCCAGCGAAAACAGCGAACCGATTCTCATCGCACCGCTCCGATCATGCGCAGCGCCCGGACGATCTGGTCGACCTGGTCGCCGGAGGAGACCTCCGCGCCGCCCGAATCCACGGTCGCGCCAACAATGTTCACCGTCGGCCCGCGTTCGACGAACGGGATGATCCGATCGCGGATCAGCGCCACGAGGGCATTCAGATTGGACGGCGCGCTGAGATCGAGCGGCCGCGACGTGAGCGCCAGCGGGACGAACGCGCGGGCCGCCGCGTCGCCCGCCTGCGCCAGCGGGGCAAGCCACACCAGCGAATGCGAGACGCTGCCCAGCGCGCCCAGTACCCCGACGACATCGACGATGGACGCGACCGAGGCCGAAACCTGTTCCACGGCGGACTCGGTCAGCAACTCGGCGACCTGCGGACCCATGTCCTTCACCACGGCGGAGTCGGCAGTGAGCGCGTCGAGGAAGGTATCGACCTCGCGCAGGTGCTCGGCGAGATCTATCGCGTTGGAGCCAACGGCTTCCGAGATCCGCGCCGTCTCGGCGGGATCGGCGGGCAGCACGGTGTTCAGCCGGTCGATGATCTCCTGGAACTGACCGACCGCCCCGCCCTGCACGAAGGTCGCGACGCCCGCCATGGTGTCCTCGATCTGGGTGGCCGGAATCGTCTGGGCGCGCGGGATGGTCCCGCCCGCGGCGAGGATCGAACCGAAGCCGTCGGGCGGTGTGGTGAGCGCGATGTGGATGTCGCCGAGCACCGTGTTCTGCCGCAGCTGGGCGAGGGTGCTGCTCGGAATCCGCACGGACTTCTCGATCTCCGCCTCCACGACGACATAGCCGCCGCTGCCGTGCGTCTCGGCCGGGTCGACCACGGTCACCTGCGTCACGTTGCCCACCTGAGCGCCATTGGCCACGACCTTGGCGCGGGCGGGCAGGTTCAGCGCGTTGGCGAACTCGATGCGGATCGGATACGTCGGCCCCGACACGGTGGCTCCCGGCACCGGGACCGACGCCGGATCGAACGCACAGCCGCCGAGCAGCGTGGCCGCGACCAGCGCGGCGAGCAGGCCGCGGCGCATCCTCCGAGCCATCACCGCGCTCCCGCCACGCCGAGCACCCAGTTCACCAAGTCGACTTGCGGTCTGCCATCGACGGATTCGCCGCAGCGTCCCGGAGAGATCGCGTTGATCGCCGCGCACACCTGCTCCGCATCCTGTTCGGGTAGGGCCACTTTCGGTGGCAGATAGGTGAGTCCGGTCGCGCCGGGCCCCGCGATGGTGCCGAAAGCCGCGGTGAGCGCTGGGATCTTGGTGACGATGTCACGCAGGCTGTCCACGTTGTCGTGCAGCAGCCGCACCAACGGCACCGTGGCATCCAAGACTCGGAAGATCGGGTCGCCGAACATGCTCGTGATCTCGTTGAGCATCGGCAGCAGCCGCTGAAAACCGTCGATTATCTCGACGGCCCGGCTGAACAGTTCGTTGTTCACCTGGTCGAGCACGTCGGACAGGCGCAGCAGCATCGACTTGATATCGCCCCAGCGCGCGGCCACGCTGCCCGACAGCGAGGACAGCGCGTCGATGAGTCCGGCCAGATGACCGATGGCGGCATCCGGGGAGTTCAGCGCGCCGCCCAGTTTGCGGACGATCTCGTTGAGCTGCGGGCCGGTGCCCGCCGTCGCGGCGTTCAGCGCGCTGATGCCGCGGGCCAGCGCGTTCTGTTCACCGCCCTCGGGACCCAGTGCCTCGCTGGACAATTCGGCCAGCGCGCCGAGGGTTTCGGTCATGCTCTTCGGCGTCAGCGTTTTGGTCAGGCACTGTGCGGAATCCCAACGCCCCGTGCCGTTTCCGGCGTTCACCAGCGCCAGTTCGCGATCGGCGACGATCGTGTCGGAGACCGTCGTCGCCGCGGCGCCCGCCAGCAGGGGATGGTCGGCGTCGACGGTGAACTCCACACGCACCGAGGTCGGCGACGGCTCGATGGCGGTCACCTCGCCGACCGGCAGGCCGCGCATGGTCACGTGATTGCCGACGTACAGGCCGATCGTGTCGGGCATCAGTGCGCAGTAGGTCGCGGTCCTCTTGAAGGGGTCCGCGGCCACCACGTACGCGGCCGCGGCCACCGCCACGATCACCAATGCTCCCGCGACGGACATGAACCCGCGCGAACCGAGGACTTTCAGCAGCATCAGCAGACCCTCCCGGCCACGGGCACGCAGATCGATTCGGCCGGCGACGCCTGGACGGTGGTGTTCGAATGATCGATCACGACCTCGCCCTCGTGCGGGATGAGCTGCCCCAGGCGCTGACCGAGCGCGTGCACGTCGTCGATGACCGGTTGCAGACGTTCACCGAGCCGTTCCAGTTCGGGCACCGCCGCGGCGAGTTGCTCGGCCATCGGCCGGAGCGTGCCGTCCCAGGCTGGTTGCAGCGCGCCGAGCCTGTTGATCACCCGGTCCAGCGCCTCCACCGCCGTGCGTACCTCGGTGCGTTTGTCGGCCAGCAGTGTCTCGAGCAGGTTGACCTTGTCCACCAGTCGTCCCAGTTCGCCTTTCGCGGCGCCCACGGCGGTGAGGTATTCGTCCGCGATGCCAATGGCTTTCGCGACATCGGCCCGCTGCTGATCGAGCACGTCGACGAAATGTTCGACACCGTCGAGCGTCTGGCGCAGGCTGTCCGGGCTCGCCTCCAGCGAGTCCGCCATCGTGGCCAGGTTGTCGCGCAGGCCGCCGCCGTCGATGCGCCGGATCGGCTCCACGGCGTCCTGGAAGGCCTGAATCAGGCTGTAGGGCAGGCGAACTCGCTCCGCGGGGATGGCGCGGGAGCCGAGTGGGACGTTCCCGGCGGGAAACAGCGCCACGTAGTGGCCGCCGACGATCGTCAGCATGCGAATGTCCAGCGAGGTCTCCCTGCCGACGAAGACCGAGGAGTCGACGGTGAACGTCATCAGCACCCGATCCCGCTGCAACTCCAGCGATTCCACGCTGCCGACGGAGATGCCCGCCAGCCGCACGTCGTCGCCGGGACGCACCGACTGGGCTTCGGTGAGTTCGGCCGTGTAGGTGTGCTTCCCGAATGGCACCGCGTACAGCACCGCGACCGCCGCCATGGCCAGCGCGACGAGCAGCACGCCCAGGATGCCCAAACGCAGGTCACGCCTGCGGGCGGCGGCTTCGTCGCGGCGCGGCCGGTCCCGGTCGAACCAGCGCGCGAGCCGCCCCGTCATCCCTTGCATATCGCCACCTTCTGGCCCGCGATCAGCACGTCGAGCGCACCGGGGAGGTCGGCCTGCCCGCGGCTGCACGTCAGCGCGGTGTTCGACGCCGTCGCCGGAAGCGCCTCGCGCAGACCGGCCAGCAGGGCGGGCAGCCTGCCGAGCAGGTCGACGAAGACCCGCGGGTCCGGGAAGAGCGTGTGCACGATGGTGTCCAGATCGGGGTTGGCGTCCTCGGTGAGCCCGAGCGTGGCGAGCAGGGAGTCGACCGGATCGAGGACCGGCGGCGCGGTGACCGCGAAATCGATAAGGCCGGTGATCTTGATCTGTAGCGAGGCGAAGACGTCGGCCAGTTTGCCGAGCAGCGTCACCAGATGTGGTGAGCGCCCGCCGATCTGATCGGAGATCTCCGACAGGTTCCGTATCAGCGTCGAGATGACCTGCTGCCGGTCGGTCGCGTACCTGCTGAGCGTGCCGATGGCGTCGAGTGCCGGGCCGATGCCGTTGCCGTTGCCTTCGATCACCGCGAGCATGCTCTCGCTGAACTGGTTCACCGCGTCGGGCGAGAGCGTGGCGAGTACCGGCTTCAGTCCGTTGAACAGGCTGGTCACGTCGAACGAGGGCACCGTGCGGTCGGTGCCGATCGCCGAGCCCGGCGCGGTGCGGCCGCTCGGCGTGTTCTGCTGCTGCAAATCGACGTACCGCTGGCCGGTGAGATTCTGGTAGCGGATCGCGAACCTGGAGTTGTCGTACACCGGCGAGCCGCGGCGCACGCTGACGCCCACCACGGCCTGGTTTCCCTGCAGCGCAATGGTTTCGACCTTGCCCACCTGGACGCCGAACATGCGCACGTCGTCGCCGGTCTTCAAGCCGTTGGCGTCGGTGAAGACCACCCGGTAGCCGTCGGTGTCGCCGGGCACGGGGCGCTGGATCGCGGTGATCACCAGCGTGAGCAACGCCGCCATCGCCAACGCGAACAGCGCGAGCCGCAGGCCCGCGGCGCGGACCGAGATCATCGTTCGCCTCCCGCGGCGCCGAGCAGTGGCGTCAGCACCGGCACCGTGCGCACATCGATGTCGACGTTCAGTACGGGACCTTCCGATGTCTCGGGCATGGCCGCGCGCAACCGGTCGAGCAGCTCGCGCAGTTCGGCGCCGGACCGGTCCGGTGTGGACACCATTGCGGCGGCGGCCGCGAGAATGGGCGTCAGCATCGCCGCGTACTCGGAGAACTCGTCGCCCGTGCGGAACATCGTCCCTTGGAAGGCCGGGAAGAGCTGCTCGACGACCGCGTCGATGGTCGCGTCGAAGCGTTCGCGGTCCTCGCGCAGCACCGGAATGCGATAGACCTGATCGATCACCTGGAGGGTCGCGCCGACGAACGGCGCCGCACCGCCCAGCGCGGAGCCGAACTGGCCGAGCTGGTACGACAGCGGCAACGTCTGCGCGTCGGCGACCGTGCGTGCCAGCACCACCATCGACTGAAACAGCGGCGTGAACGCGCGGATGTCACCCGCGAGCTGGGCGAGCACCGAGGTCAGCTGCGCGGTCAGCACCTCGTTGCTCACCCGGGAGACGCTGCGCAACAGGCTGCCCATCGTCGCGTCGTAGGCGGCCGCGGCGTTCGGACCGGTCAGGTCGATCACGGTGCCGGGCCGCAGCGGCGCACCGCCCGGTCCCGCGCGCAGCGCGATCTCACTGATGCCGAAGAGATTTCCGGTGGCGTAGTCGACGCGCAGGCTGTCGTCCAGACCATCCAGGCGAGAGTCGTCCAGCCGCAACGTGATCCGCTGCGTGCCCTGCGCGTCGGGCGCGATCTCGGCGACCTCGCCGACCAGCACGCCGTCGGCTCTGACCTGGGTGCCCGCGACCACGCCGTCGCCGATCCGCTCGGTGTGCAACGAGATTCGCAGGCCGTCCTCCGCACTGACGCCGTCGTAGACGCGCCACCCCGCGCCAACACACACGACCGCCGCGAGCAAAGCCGCTCCGGTCCGCATCGACTTCTTCCGGTCGATCGCGACACCGGGCATTCCGTAGTTCGGCATCCCTACCCCGTGAAACTGATGGCGGCGTTGAAGCCCCACAAGACGATGGACAAGACCATGTCGACGGCGATGATCGCCACGAAGCTCGCGCGCACCGCGCGGCCGGACGCGACGCCGACGCCTTCCGGGCCGCCGGTGGCGAAAAACCCGTGATAGCAATGGATCAGGATGACCACGGTGCCGAAGATCGCGACCTTGAACACCGCGGCGAGCACGTCGAATCCGGACACGAACTGGAAGAAGTAGTGGTCGTAGACGCCCGAGGATTGCCCGTGCACCAGCGTGATCAGCCCGCGGCAGGCGAGATAGGACAGGATCAGCGCGATCAGGAACGTCGGCACGATCGCGATGGCGCCCGCGATCACCCGCGTCGTCACCACGAACGGCACCGAACGCAGGCCGAGCGCCTCCAGCGCGTCGATCTCCTCCGAGATGCGCATCGAACCGATCTCGGCGGTCATCCGGCAGCCCGCCTGCGCGGCGAACCCGATCGCGGCGGCGATGGGCGCCAGCTCGCGTGTCGTCGCGAACGCCGAGATCAGCCCGGTGACCGGGCCCATGCCGAGCATGTCGAGGGTGGCGAAGGATTCGACGCCGACCGAGGCGCCCATCGCCGCGCCGAGCACGATCATCATCGGCACGGTCCCGCCGCCGACGATCACCGAGCCGCGGCCCCAGGTCATATTCGTGATGGCGCGCATGGTCTCCGCGCGATAGTGGGTGAGCGTCAGCGGAATGGAACTCAGTGCCTGCCAGACGAATCCGGCCACGAAGCCGAGGGTCTCCAATGGATGCCACGGTCGGCTCGCGCGCAGTCGGCGGGTCAGCTTGCCGAGTCCGGCGGGAACATACGAAGACGCGGTCATCAGGCCAGCCTCGTGGGCAGGAACATGG
>NZ_BDBP01000156.1 GCF_001613045.1 Nocardia lijiangensis NBRC 108240
GTGGCGGCGGCGCGGGCGAGCCAGTGCGGATCGTCGCGATGGCGTTCGGCGGCGTGTGCCCAGCCGCGCGCCCGCCGCCGCAACCCCGCCTCGGACATGGCGGTCACCGGGAAGAGCACGAAATCCGTTGTGCCGACCGGTTCGTCGGGCTCGGCCGCGGGCGCGGTGGACAACACGACGTGCGCGTTGGTCCCGCCGAATCCGAACGAGCTCGTCCCGGCGATCGCGGCGCCCTCGGCGTCGACCGGCAGCGCCTCGACCTGTGACTGCACCACGACGGGTACCCGGTCCAGCTCGAGCAGCGGGTTGGGCCGCCGGTAGTGGACGGTCGGCGTCAGCTCCCGATGATGCAGGGAGAGCGCGGTTTTGATCATTCCGGCGACGCCGGCGGCGGCCTCCAGGTGGCCGAGGTTCGATTTCGCCGAGCCCACCCGCAGCGGGCTCTCCTGGTCGCGGCCGGGGCCGAGCACCGCCGCCAGCGCCCCGACCTCGATGGGATCGCCGACCGCGGTTCCTGTGCCGTGCGCCTCCACGAAGGCGACCCGGCTCGGGTCGACGCCCGCGGCGCGGTAGGCCGCGTGCAGCACCCGCTCCTGCGCGGGGCGGCTCGGGGCGATGAGTCCGTTCGTCCGGCCGTCCTGGTTCACCGCACCGCCGCGGATCACCGCGTACACGCGGTCCCCATCGCGGCGGGCGCGGGCGAGCGTCTTGAGCACCACCACGCCCGCCCCCTCACTGCGGACGTAGCCGTTGGCGCGCTCGTCGAACGGCTTGCAGCGCCCGTCCGGTGCCATCAGCCGCCCCTTGCTGAAGCTCAGCGCCACCCGGGGCGAAGCGATGATGTTCACACCGCCCGCCAGCGCAACCTCCGACTCGCCCGCACGCAGCGACTGGCAGGCCAGGTGCACCGCGACCAGCGAGGACGAGCAGGCGGTGTCCACCACCATGCTCGCGCCCGCCAGGTTCAGGCAGTAGGACAGCCGGTTGGCGACGATGCTCAGCGCGGAGCCGGTGCCGTCCGTCGCCGACACCTCGGTGCCCGGCGCGAGGATCGCCCCGCCGTGGTCGTACGACGACGCGCCGAGGAAGACTCCGGTCGACGTGCCCGCCAGCCTGCTCGGGCCGATGCCCGCGTCCTCGATGGCGTGCCAGGCGACCTCGAGCAGCAGGCGCTGCTGCGGGTCCATCCTGGTGGCCTCCTTGGCCGCGATGCCGAAGAACCCGGCGTCGAAATGCTCGACGTCGTCGAGGAATCCGCCCCACTTGGTGGTCATTCGTCCCGGCGCATCCGGGTCGGGGTCGTACAGAGCCGCCGCGTCCCAGCGATCCGCGGGGACCTCCGTGATGGCGTCCACACCCCCGCGGAGCAGGTTCCAGAACTCGGTCGGCCCGTCGGCGCCGGGAAATCGGCAGCCGATCCCGACGATGGCGATGCCATCGGCCGGGTCGGCGGCGGATCCTTTCTGCTCGGTGGTCTCGTTCGTGCCCGCGAGTGCGGCGGCCAGGGCGGCGGCCGCGGCGGCGACGCTGGGGTGGTCGTAGGCGAAGGTCGGCGACAGGCTGATCCCGGCCCAGCTCTGCAGGTCGTCGGACAGCTCCACCGCCTGCATCGAGGAGAGGCCGAGCGCGGCGAACGGCACGTCGACCGGCAGGCCCGCCGGATCGACGCCGAGTAGCTCGGCGATCCTCGCGACCAGCCAGGCTTCGATCTCGGGTATGGACCTCATCACCGCACCGCCTCGGTCGCGGCAGGCGAGGTGATCACGTCGAGCGTGCCGTCCTCGAAGGCCGCGCGGGTGGCGCGCCGCTGGAGCTTGCCGCTGGAGGTCTTGGGCACCGTGCCCGCCCGCGCCAGGACGACCTGCGCGGGGGTGATCGAGTGATCGACGGTGACGGCGGCGCGCAGCGCCGCGGTGAGCGCGGCTATGTCGGGCTCGGCGTCCGCCTTGAGCTCGGCCACCACGATCAGCTCCTCACCACCTTCGCGGTCGACCGCGAACGCGGCGGTGCAGCCGCGCCGGATTCGCGGGTCGGCGTTCTCGACGGTGTGCTCGATGTCCTGCGGGTAGTAGTTGCGCCCGCCGATGATGACGAGATCCTTCCGCCTGCCGACCACGTACAGCTCGCCGTCGATCAGCGCGCCGAGGTCGCCGCTGCGCAGGTACGGACCCGACTGCGGCGCAACGGTTTCGGCGCGGAACGTGTCCTCGGTGGCGGCGTCGTTGCCCCAGTAGGCCAGCGCCGCGTCCGGGCCGCCGATCCAGATCTCGCCGACCTGTCCGTCGGGCGCGGGGACCCTGGTGTCCGGGTCGACGATCAGCAGCTCGCGGTGCAACGAGACACGGCCGGAACCGACCAGCGTCTGATCCGCGCCCGGCGTGACGCGACCCTCGGCCAGTTCGTCGCGGCTCACCGTCAGCGTGACCGCGCCCGTGCCGCGGCGTGTACCGGTGGTCATGAGAGTGGACTCGGCCAGTCCGTAGCAGGGGTAGAAGGCGTTCGAATCGAAGCCGTGCCCGGCGAATTCGGTGGCGAACCTGGCGAGAGTCTCCGCGCGAATCGGCTCGGCGCCGTTGAACGCGACCTCGAGGGAGCTGAGATCCAGGCCCTCCCGATCGGTGGCGGGGATCCGGCGGCAGCACAGCTCGTAGGCGAAATTGGGGCCGCCGGTGATGGTGGCCCGGTAGCGGGTCACGGCGCGCAGCCAGCGGATCGGACGCTGCACGAAGGTCAGCGGCGGCAGCAGCACCGCGCGGCTGCCCACGTAGATCGCGGGGACCACGGTGCCCATCAGGCCCATGTCGTGGAACAGCGGCAGCCAGCCGACGAAACGCGTTTCCGGGCGGAAACCCATGGACTGGCGGATCACTTCCTGGTTGTGCATGAGCGCGTCGTGGGTGACCACCACGCCCTTCGGCGCGGAGGTCGATCCCGAGGTGTATTGCAGGAACGACACGTCGGCCCCGGTCACCGGCACCGGCTCGAAGTCCCGTGCGCCCTGTGCGTCGGCCGCGATGCCGATCCAGCGCAGCCGGTCCAGTTCGGGGACGGCCTCGGTCAGCAGCTGGCGGGTCTGCTCGGGCGCGGCGCACAACACCGCGGTGGCACCGCAGTCCTCGGCGATGGTGCGCAGGGTCTGCGCCCGCCGCGGCGAGGTGATCGGGAACGGCGGGTACACCGGCACCGCGACCACGCCGGCGAACTGGCAGGCCAGGAATGCGAGCACGAAATCCGCGGAATCCGGCGCCACGATGAGCGCCCGGTCGCCGGGCGCGGCGTCCTGCGAAATTCGTGCGGCCAGTGCGCGGGACAGTTGCTCGACTTCGCCGAAGGTCCAGGAATGCGATTCGTTCTCGCCGTCCGGTAAAAATGTGTACGCAATTCTATCGGCAGCGTCGGCGGCGCGCTGCGAAATTGCCTCGGCGAGCGTTCGGGCCCGGAGTGTGGTTTCCATCGCAATCCCTCCTCATTCAGCCGGCATCCCCTCACGACGGTGCCGACAGAACAGGGACATTACGGGCGCAAGTGATGAAATGGACAGGCGTAGAACGGGGTCCGAAGGGCGACGCGCGCGCGAACGGAAGACATATCACTTTCGGACGGAAAACTTTCGGAAGGAATAGTCCGGAGGAACTGTCACCTTTGTGTAATGGCGATCGATGCAGTGTGCCGGATACGGTCCCGCTGCACCGAAGAATTGCCGAACACAGAGCGGAGAAGAACTGTGACGAGCAACATAGCGCGGGAGCGCATCGCCATTTGGTCGGATTTCGGGGGAGTGCTCACGCCGCCGGTAGCCGAAACATTCGCCGCATTCTGCGCGAAGACGGGATTGGCGCCGGATCCGTTGCGCCGCGCGATCGCGGAAGTCACCGCGTCGTTCGGCACCGAGGACATGATGCTGCCGCTGGACACGCCGCTGATCAGCGAGGACGAGTGGCTGGAGCTGGTGCGCGCGGCGCTGCGCAAGCAGGGCGTGCACACGGAGGTCCCCAGCCTCGCGGACGCCTGGTTCGACGGCCGAAAGGCCAACGTGCCGTGGGAGAACGCGCTGCGGCGCTACCGCGCCGCCGGCCTGTTCGTCGGCATGCTGTCCAACATGCCACCCGCATGGGAGCCGCACTGGCGGCGGATGGTCGTCGCGGAGGAGCTGTTCGAGGAGATCGTGAACTCGGCGCAGGTCGGCTGCCGTAAGCCCGATCCCGAGATCTTCGAGCTGGCGGCCGCACGCGCCGGCATCGAACCGCAGCGGTGCGTCCTGGTGGACGACCTGCCGCAGAACTGTGCGGGCGCGCGGGCGGCGGGCTGGCGCGCGGTGCAGTTCCGTGACGCCGCGACCGCGACCGCCGAGGTGGACGCAGAGGTGCGTCAGCTCGTCGGCGAGGGCGTCGTGATATAGGCCGAGGCCGCGTCCTCGTGCGCCAGCCGGCGCAGAGCGCTGAACATCGCATCGCCGAGCGCGGTCCAGACGACCAGCGCCTCGGCCAGGCTCTCCGCGTTCGGCTGGCGCAACAGCGTGTCGATTTCCTTGGCCGCGATCCGTTCGGTCAGTTCGGCGTAGTCGTCGAGCAGGTCCCAGTACTCCTGTCCCAGCTTGCCCAGGGTGGCGAGCACCGCGGCGAGCGTGCCGCGGGCGGGGTTGGTCTCGCGCACCTGCCAGCCGCGCTTGGCGATGAGATCGCGGACCTGCTGGGCCGCGGCCAGCTGCGTCTCGTCCGGCTCGGCGGCGGGCGGCCTCGACATCGCGAACTGTGCCTTGCCCGCGGATTCCAGCACCGTCATCCCCGGTGTGTGCATCTTGTCCAGCACTTCCCTGGTCGCCGCCACCGACAAGCCACCGACCTCGATCAGGGCCCGGACCAGCTTGAGCCGGCGCACGTGGGAATCGTCGTACTGCATCTGGTTCGGGCTGGTACGTTCGCCCGGGAAGAGCAGTCCCTCGCGCATGTAGTACTTGATGGTGGGGGCAGGCACGCCCGAGACCTTGCTCAACTCGGCGATACGCATATCCGCCTCCCGTCCGCGGCTACTTCTGGTCGACCCAGTGTACGGGTAGACGGATAGCGGCCAGTTCCGGTTGCTGCTCGAATGCCCCGGTAGGGTCAGGGTAAACCGTCGCCGACGCCACGGCCGCGCGCGGGCGTCGGGTGGACCGCGTCCGGCGGCGCCGTCATGCGGAATTCTGTTGTCCCGTATGGGCCCGGTACCGATTGACCGCGTCTATTCGGGAGACGGCGCCCAGCTTGTCGAAAATGCTGCGCAGGTGCCGCTTCACGGTGCCCTCGGTAATCGACAGCGCGTTGGCGATCTGACGATTCGTCATCGCCTCCGCCACCAGGCGCAGCACCTGCTCCTCGCGCGCCGAGAGCCTGCCCCGATTCGCCGCCGAACCGATGAGGAAGTCGCGCGGCACGCTGACGGTGATCTGGTCCTCCACCGAGGCGATCCCGCGGATCGCGCTGACCAGCTCGCTGCGCGAGATCTTCTTGTGCAGGAAGCATCGCACGCCCGCGTCGAGCATGTCGTAGAGCAGGGTCTCGGTGCCGGTCGAGCTGAGCACGACGACGGCCGCGGCCGGGCAGGCGCGGGTCAGCGCGCGCACCATCTGCACGGTGGCGCTGCCGATTTCGTCGTTGTCGAGCACGATCACGTCCGGAAGCACGGCCGCGGCGAGATATCCGGCCTCGCTCCATGACACGTCGCCGACCACCGCGAAATCCTCTTCGGAATTCAGGAAACCGCACAACATCTCGCGGGTGAGAAAGTTGTCCGTCACAATCTGAATGTTTACGACTCGTTGCGGCAGTCCGTTTGTCGGTATCACCGAGACGAGGCGTGGAGCGGAACATTCCGAAATGGCGTCCGGCGCCGCATTTTCGATGTTTGCCGAGAGTTTTGCTCGGGCGGTTCCACTCATTTTCACCACATCCACCTCGGGGTTGCTCGAGTCGCGCGCACGGCAAGCATCTTTGTGACACCCCCGGACGTTGCCGACCCGTCGGCCGATGCCGCGACAGCGCACGGCATCAACCAGCTGTATTCCGTTCGCCGATGAACCAGAGAACCGGCCCTGCACCGAATCGGCGTCGAAACGACCACCGACACTTGGCATTTGGAACCTGAGACCGGTTATAGGAAGTGACCCTATCCGTAAACGGTTGTCTCCACAACCCAGGTGTTCCGCAGCGCACAATTCGGCTTCGAGTGTTCCCGATCCGTTAACACTTACCGCAAGGATCGGAAACGTGGCTGTGAGAACTGTGTGCCGGAATTAATGGTCAAGCCACGAAAAATGGGGGCACTCGGCACGATTCGCCGGTGGGGCCGGGGACTCAGCGTCCGCCGCGGCCCTCGCCGGCCACCCGATCGGAATCCAGCGCCACCCAGCACGCGTTGTCCGGACTGTCCAGGTGCTCGGCCACACTCGTCAGCGACCACGAGGTGTAGGGCTTGGTGCTGGTGTCGAAGACCTGATGCCCGAGATCGAGCACCTGGCGCAGATGGCCGAGGCCCATGGGGACGATCACGGTGGCGGTGTCCATGCCGCCAAGTTTGCCAGGGGCTAGCAGAGGTTCGGCCGAGGCGCGGGGCTCAGCGCCGCCACTCCCGCAGTTCCAGGTCCACGATCACCGGATGCATGAGGGTCGAGACGGGCGCGCCGGTGTCGCGGCGATCGGGGGCGAACACCGCGGCGGCGAGCAGCGACGGCTCGTCGAGCGAGCGCAGCGGCGCGGGCGGGTCGAGGCGCAGGCGCGGTTCGGTGTCCTTGGTCGCCAGCACGAAGCCCCAGTCGCCGAAGCTGGGCACGTCCACGTGGTAGGGCAGCGTCCGCAGGCCCGCCGCGCGCACGGTGCTCGCGATGCACCAGTACGAGCGGGGCGCGAAGAAGGGGGATCCGGACTGGACCGCGAGCGTGCCGCCGGGGGCGAGCACGTGGGCGGCCATCGCGTAGAACTCCTTCGAGTACAACTTGGCGATCGAGGTCTGGTCGGGATCGGGAAGATCGACGAGCACCGCGTCGAACGCGCCGGGGGAGCCGCGCAGCCAGGAGAAGGCGTCCTCGTTGACGACCCGCACCCGGGGGTCGTCGAAGGCGTTGTGGTTCAACGCGATCAGCCGTTCGTCGGTGCGCGCCAGCCGGATCATCTCCGGGTCCAGCTCCACCAGGGTGATCGTCTCGACGTCGGGGTAGCGCAGGATCTCGCGCAGTGCGAGGCCGTCGCCGCCGCCGAGCACCAGCACGTTGCGGCGCGGACCGGCGAGGGTGGGGTGCACGAGCGCCTCGTGATACCGGTATTCGTCCACCGAGGAGAATTGCAGATCACCGTTGAGGTAGAGCCGGGTGTCCGGCGTGCCGAACGGCGAAATCGATTCGGTGAGCACGATGTTCTGGTACTTCGTTCGCTCGTGCAGCACGATCGGGTGGGCGAACAGCGCCTGCTGCGCGGTCGCCTCGAACCGGTCGGCGTACAGGTAGCTGCCGAGCAGCGTCGCGGCGACCAGCGCGGTGAGCGCGCCGAATGCCCAGCGCGCCCGCGGCCGGAGTTCGATGCGGAACAACAGGAATACCAGCGCCAGCCCCGCCGCCGCGTTCACGACGCCGACGATCAGGCTGCCGCGGATCTGGCCGAACAGCGGCAGCAGCAGAAACGGGAAGGCCAGCCCGCCGAGCAGCGCGCCCACGTAGTCGGCGGCGAACAGGTCGGCCACCGCGCTGCCCGGCTCCTGCTTGCGTATCCGCTGCAAAAGCTCCATCAGCAGCGGGATTTCGGCGCCGACCAGAATGCCGAGGATGCTCGCGATCGCGATCAGCGCGGTGGTGTAGATGTTCAGCCAGGCGTAGGCGGCGTAGAGCATCAGCACCGACAGCCCGCCGAGCAGCGCGAGCGTCAGCTCCACCGCCACGAACGCCGCCGCCGCGTGCCGCCGCAGCGGTTTGGCGGCCAGCGCGCCGATACCCATGGCGAACACCATGACGCTCAACGTGATCGAGGCCTGCGCGGCGGTGTCGCCGAGCAGGTAGCTGCCCAGCGTCACCAGCGAGAGTTCGTAGACCAGGCCGCAGGCCGCACAGACGAACGCGGTGGCGAGCAGGGCGATGCGGGCCTGGCGGCGCCGCAGCGGCGGTAGCGGCGCGGTCTCGGTGCCCGCCGGCACCATCAGGACAGGCCCGCGGCCACCACGAAGGACACCGCGAGATGCAGCGCCGCGGTAACCCAGACGGCCGGGTGAATCGCGCTGTCCGCGACCACATCTCGGAACTGGCCGGGCGTCAGCAGATCCAGCAGCAGGAACGACAGCGCCATCGCGCCGAGGCCGATCACGCCGTACACCGCGCTGGCCAGCAGCGCCTCGCCGATCGCGCCCTGAGAGGTCCAGATCGCCATGGCCACGATGATCCCCACGCCGAGCAGGTTCGAGGCCACCAGCAGCGACGCGTTCCGGTTCCGCTCGACCCAGATCTGCTCGCGCAGATTGCCGGGCGTGATGACGTCCACCAGCACGAAACCGAGTGCCATCAAGGCGATGCCGACGCCGGTGTAGGCGAGCGCCGCGCCCGCGTCGGCCGCGAGATCTGCCAGCATGTATTCCTCCTGAAACTCCAACGAATCCCGAGCGCGCGGGCGTTATTTGCCGCCCTGGCCACGGTATTCGCTGCCGGGCGGCTGGCTCGGCCAGCCGAAACTCGACACCGTCGACTGGTGGCGCCGGTACCCGTTGCCGTACTGGTCGACGAGGATCATCGAGCCCGCCCCGTGCGGGGCGACGGTGATGATGTCGTTGCGGTACTGCAGATAGGTGCGGTCGCCGAAGCGGCGGTTGTCCAGCGGCTGCGAGGCCGCGGCGATGGCACTGCCGACCGCGGCGGGCGCGAGGGCTGCGGTGTAGGCCCGGCCGTCGTTCGCCTGGTCCAGCGAGGTGGCGCGGGAGTACTTGGCGGCGACGAAATCGCGCGCGCTCTCGATGTCGTCGCCGCATCCGACGACAGAGAGCAGCAGCGCGGCCACCGCGACGAAGCCGATGACCGTCCTGCCGAGGTGGTGCATGAATCCCCCCGTCGAGCGCCGGGCCGTGCCCGGTAGGTGAAACGTCGAGTCCCCTCTGTCGAAAACTCGTCGGGCACTGTATCACCGACGCGGCCGCCCGCGTCCGGGCCTAGGCGCCCTTGCGGGCGGGAGTCTTCTTCGCGGCTTTCTCGGCAGGCTTCTCCGCGGTCTTCTTGGCGGCCTTGGCCGTCTTCTTCGCCGGCGCGGCCTTCTTGGCGGTCTTCTTCTGCGCGCCACCGGAACCCGCCGCGCGCCTGCCGCTGGCCTCCAGGCTGCGCTGCAGCGCGGCGACCAGATCGACCACCTCGGCGTCCATCTCGGCGGCCACGGGCTCGGGTTTGGTGGTCACCCGGTCGCTGCCGCTGGCGATCGCCTCGTCGAGGATCTTCTGCAGCTCGATCTGGTATTCGTCGGTGTACTGGGTCGGATCGAAATCGTCGGACATGGACTCGACGAGCGTCTCGGCCATCTTGATCTCCTGCGGCCGCGGTGCGGACACGTCCTCCAGGGATTCGAACTCGACGGCGCGCACCTCGTCGGGCCACAGCAACGTCTGCAACACCAGCATGCCTTCACGCACCCGCAGCGCCGCCAAGCGAGTCTTCTGGCGCAGGGTGAAGTGCACCAGCGCGGTCCTGTCGATGCGCTCCAGCGTGGTCGCCAGCAGGACGTAGGCCTTCGGCGTGGTGGAATCGGGCTCGAGGTAGTAGCTCTTGTCGAACAGGATCGGGTCGATCTGCTCGGACGGCACGAACTGCAGCACCGGGATCTCGTGCTTCTCGGCGGCGGGCAGGCGAGCGAAATCCTCGTCGGAGAGGATCACCGTGCCGCCCTCCGGGGACTCGTAGGCCTTGGCGATGTCGACGTACTCCACGGGCTTGCCGTCGACGGTGCAGACGCGCTGGTACTTGATCCGGCCGCCGTCCTTGGCGTGCACCTGGTGGAACTTGATGTCGTGGTCCTCGGTGGCGGTGTACACCTTGACCGGGACGTTTACCAGCCCGAATGCAATCGAGCCCTTCCAGATAGCTCGTGCCATCACTCCATGATGGCCGAACCACCCCGCCCATGCGACCGAACCGGGATCCCCGAGGTCGCCGCGGCGATTCGCACTCGCGATCGGGCGGGAAGGGCGGCGAACAGCGCGCGCATGGCGGCGACGGTGCCGCCGAGGTCGGTGCGGCCCGACAGGTAGGCGCGTTGCAGTGGCGCGGGCAGTGCGAAGAAGGCGTCGAAGAACCCGGGGATCTCGGCGGGCGGCAGCGCGAGCAGCGCGCGCAGCCCGGCCGCGCGCAGGGCGTGCAC
>NZ_BDBP01000157.1 GCF_001613045.1 Nocardia lijiangensis NBRC 108240
GAGGTGGTCGTCGCCGCACCGCACGAGGGACCGCTGCGCGCCGCGGCCGCGGGCCGTGCCGCACTGCTCGAGCCGCGCGTTCCGGTACTCGACCACAACCGCTTGCTGCGCTTCCTCGCGGCCGGGATGGCCGTGCTGCGCATCGTCGACCCCGTGCGCACCGGCGCGGCCGTGCCCGACCTGACCGAGCTCGCCGACGTGCTCGACGCCGAGGCGCTGCGCGACGGGCCGCACAACGAGGTCTTCCACAACCCGGCCAAGACGCTGGCCGCGCGCATGCAGCAGCGCGGCATCGTGCTGGCCGGCGACTCCCCCGCCGCCGCGGAACTGGCCGAGCACGGCGCCGAGGTACTGCTGCAAGCCGCGGGCCGGGTGGCCACCGCGGCCGATCTCGCCGAGGCGGTGGCCGCCAATCCGCGCCTGATCGAGGCGGCGGGCGAATCCGCGCCCGGCTTCGATCCGCTGTTCCACGACGAGGAACTCGACGGCCCCGCGCCGGTGGAGCGGATCCGGGTTTTCGTGCTGAGCGCCGATCGCGATCAGGCCGCCGCGCGGCGCCGGGTCGCGGTGTTCGGCGGGGGCGGTTCCGGTCTCGTCGACGCCGATCTGGTGAGCGCCGATGTCGACCTGCTCCAGAACAGCCTGACCGATCCGGCCGCCCCGGCACCGGCGCGGACCGAGGAGTCCGGCGCGCCCGGGCGCGGCACCGAACTCGAACAACTCGCGGTGCTCGCGCTGCGCCTGGAGATGGCCGCGGCCTACCTACGGCTGATCGGCTCGCGCGGCGCGCCCGCAGGCACCTCCGGCGGCTTCGGCGGCGAACAGTACGACGGGGGACGCTACTAGTGCACGAACTCGTTGGTGCACTGCGTTCCTACGCATGGGGTTCGCGCACCGCGCTCGCTCGGCTGTGCGGCAGGCCGGTCCCCTCGGCGCACCCGGAGGCCGAACTCTGGTTCGGCGCGCATCCCGCCGATCCCGCGCACGTCAAGACGGCCGTCGGCACCACGTCGCTGCTGGAGCTCGTCGCCGCGAATCCGCACCGCGAACTGGGCGCCGCCGCACCGGAATTCGGTGACAAGCTGCCGTTCCTGCTGAAGATCCTGGCGGCCGAGGAGCCGCTGTCGCTGCAGGCGCACCCCTCGGCGACGCAGGCGCGCGCCGGGTTCGAGCGGGAGAACCGCGCGCGGGTGCCGCTGGACTCGCCGATGCGCAACTACCGCGACGAGAACCACAAGCCGGAACTGGTGGTCGCGCTGGATCGCTTCGAGGCGCTGGCCGGGTTCCGCGAGCCGCACCGCACCGTCGAGCTGTTCCGTGCGCTGGAGGTGCCCGAGCTCACGTCGTACACGGAGATGCTTGCCTCCCAACCCGATTCGGCGGGTCTGCGCACGCTGTTCACCACCTGGATCACGCTGCCCCAGCCGGTGCTCGCGACGCTGCTGCCCGCCGTGCTGGACGGCTGCGTGCGCTACCTGTCCGGAAAAGGCAAGCGCGGCTTCACCCTCGAGGCGCGCACCGCGCTGGAACTGGCGGAGGCCTATCCCGGCGACGCGGGCGTCCTCGCCGCGCTGCTGCTGAACCGGGTCACGCTGGAGCCGGGCCAGGGACTGTTCCTCGACGCCGGGAACCTGCACGCCTACCTGCGCGGGCTCGGCGTGGAGATCATGGCCAACTCCGACAACGTGCTGCGCGGCGGGCTCACGCCCAAGCACGTCGACGTGCCGGAACTGTTGCGGGTGCTGGATTTCGAGCCGATCGACCTGCCGGTCGTGCTGCCGGAACCCGCGGGCGACGGCTCGGTGCGGTACAAGACACCGGCGCCGGAATTCGCGCTGCGCCGCTTCGATCTCATCGAGGGCTCCGGGCAGGTGCCGCTCACCGCGGCCGGGCCCGGCATCGTGCTGTGCACGGCGGGCACGGTGCGGTTGCTCCAGGACGGTGCGGAGCTGCTCGTCGGGCGCGGCGGCGCGGCCTGGATCTCGGCCGCCGACAGCGATATTCGCGCCCAAGCGGTGGACGGACCCGCCCAGCTTTTCTGCGCCTGCCTCGGCGCAGGCAGCTGAGCGACGGGCCTCGCACTCGGCCGAAGATCGGCGAACACGCTAAGTTAGCCGGGATCGGCGAAACGAGAGAGGACCTTCAGGACATGTCTGCTGGCGGTGGCAAGAAGGCGATTCTGGCCGCGTTGACGGCGAACGCGGGGATCGCGGTGGCGAAGTTCATCGGCGCGGCGATCACCGGTTCGGCCTCGATGCTGGCCGAGGCGGTGCACTCGGTGGCCGACACTTCCAACCAGGGCCTGCTGCTGTTCGGTCAACGCCGCGCCGAACAGGAAGCCGACGAGTTGCATCCGTTCGGGTACGGGCGCAATCGCTATTTCTATTCGTTCATCGTGGCCCTTGTGCTGTTCACGCTCGGCTCGATCTACGCCATCTACGAGGGCATCCACAAGATCCAGCACCCCGAGGAACTCAGCTCGCCGATCATCGCGATCGTCATCCTGTTGATCGCCATCGGCCTGGAGACCTTCAGCTTCATCACCGCCGTTCGCGAATCCCGCCCGCTCAAGGGCGGCGCCAGCTGGTGGCGGTTCATCCGCAACTCGCGCAGTCCCGAGCTGCCGGTGGTGCTGCTCGAGGACACGGGCGCGCTGGTCGGCCTGATCCTGGCCTTCCTCGGCGTCGGCCTGACCATGGTCACCGACGACGCGATCTGGGACGGCATCGGCACCCTGTGCATCGGCGTGCTGCTCGGCGTCATCGCGATCATCCTGATCATCGAGATGCAGAGCCTGCTGATCGGCGAGGGCGCGACCCCCGAGGAGGACAGGGCGATCCGGGAGAGCCTGGTCGACGGCGAGCGCATCGACCGCGTCATCCACCTCAAGACCCAGTACCTCGGCCCGGAGGAAATCCTGGTGGCGGCCAAGGTGGCGATCACGCCGGATCTGGACATCGCGACCATCGCCGCGGCCATCGACGCCGCCGAGGCGCGGGTGCGCCGGGCCGTGCCCGCCGCGCGCATCATCTACGTCGAACCCGACCTGTACCGCACGCAACCCGTCTGACGATTCCCCTAGCGTGAGCACCGTTGCCCGAGGGCAGCGGTGCTCACGCGTTTCGACGGGTGCGTCGGCTGGACGCGGCGGTCAGCGGTGCTGCGGCTGACGGTCGCGCAGCAGGTCGAGCGGGTCGGTGTGGATGTCGAATTCGTGGCGCAGCACGTGGCGGGCGGCGTGCATGCCGTTCATGCCGTGCACGCCGGGACCGGGCGGCGTCGCCGAGGAGCACAGGTAGACGCCGGGCAGCGGTGTGGCGTAGGGGTTCCAGCGCGGTGCGGGACGGAAAGCGGTCTGGCGCAGCGTCATCGCGCCAGCGGAGATATCGCCGCCCACGTAGTTGGCGTTGTGCGTGGGCTGTTCGGCGGCGGTGATCACGTTCGTGGCGAGGATCAGGTCGCGGAAGCCAGGCGCGAAACGCTCCACCTGGGCGATCACCGCGTCACTGATATCGCGATCGGAACCGTTCGGCACGTGGGCGTAGGTGTAGAAGGTCTGCGCGTCGCCGGGTGCGCGGCCGGGATCGACGACGCCCGGTTGGATGGAGAGCACGTACGGACGCTCGGCGTGGCGCCCCGCGGCGACCGCGCCCTCCGCGGCCATCGCCTCGGCGCGGCTGCCGATCAGATGCAGGGTGCCCGCACGCTCACAGCCCTCGGCCTGCCACGGCACCGGACCGGAGAGCGCGAAATCGACCTTGCACGCCGCGCCGCCGTAGCGAAACCGCCGCAGCCGCTTGGCATATCGAGTGGGCAGCCGGTCGGCGGCCAGCCGGAGCAGGCCCGCGGGTGCGAGATCCAGCAGGACGGCGCGCGCACCGGTGAACTCGTCCAGCGAGTCCACCCGGTGGCCGGTGTGCACCCGGCCGCCGAGGTCCTCGACTTCGGCGATGAGCGCGTCGGGGATGGTCTGGCTGCCGCCGCGCGGTAAGACCCAGCCGCCCGCGTGGCCGAGCGTGGCGAGCAGCAGGCCCGCGCCGACCGCGGGGAAAGCGCGCGGCGAGGTGATCGCGTGGGTCGCGACGCCGGTCAGCAGCGCGGGCGCGAGGTCCTCGTGGAACCGCGCGTTCCACAGCGGCGAGCCCTGTTCGGCGAGCCGCAGGCCGAAGCGCACCGCGGTGGGCAGGTCTGCGGGCAGGCCGCGCATATCGGACATGGCCACGTCGACCACGCCCTGCCACTGGCGAACCAACGGCGCGAACAGCCGCCGCCAGGCGTCGCCGTCGCGGCCGAGATCGGCGACGGTGCGTTCCAGATCAAGCCAGGCCAGCCCGGCCCGGCCGCCGTCCATCGGGTGCGCGTAGGACACCTCGGGAGTGAGCAGCTCGACGCCGCGCGCGCTCAGATCGAAGGCGCGAAAGAACGGTGACGCCAACGCCATCGGGTGCGCGCCCGCGCAGACGTCGTGGTGGAAACCGGGCAGCGTCAGCTCCGCGGTGCGCGAGCCGCCGCCCGGCGTGGCCTCGGCCTCGAACACCTCGACCGACAGTCCCGCCGAGGCGAGGACCACCGCCGCGGCGAGGCCGTTGGGTCCGGAGCCGACCACCACAACATCAGCCATGAACCCCACGCTACCTGCGCCCGAGAATTCAGCGACGCGCCTCGTCCGCCCCCACCCCGGCCAGCCATTCGTCGACGAGAATCCGCAGCCGCGCCTCCCACAGCTGCGGCAGCAGCCGGCCACCGCGCGCCAGGGTGGCCATGCCGTGGATCGAACTCCAGGCCACCTCGGTGCGCGCACCGAGATCGGGTTCGGCGACGAACGGGCGGAACAGACGTTCCAGCTCGCCCCAGCCGTCGCGCAGCGCCTGCGGCGCCTCGGGCCCGAAGGTCAGGTCGGTCTTCATCAGGAACATCGCGTCGTAGAGCGCAGGGTTGGCGTCCGCGAAGCCTAGGTAGGCCCTTGCCACCGATTCCAGTGCCGCGGCCGGGGTCTCGGCGGTGGCGTGCGCCGCGCGCAGTGCGGTGGCGAGTTCGGCGAAGCCCTGTTCGGCGACGGCCGTGACGATGGCGGACTTGCCCGCGAAGTGGCTGTAGAGCACCGGCTGGCTGTACTCGATGCGGTCGGCGAGCCTGCGGACCGTCACCGATTCCCAGCCTTGCGTCTCGGCGAGCTGGCGGGCGGTGTCGATGATGCGCCGATGGCGTTCGGCCCGTTCGCGTTCCTTGCGAGTCTGGGTGCTCATGGAAAGAATTCTAGCACCGCTAGACAATCTACCGAGGCTCGTTCAGCGGCTTCGGGCTGGTCATTCTGGCCCTGCTCGCCGCGAAGCAGCGGTACGCGCTCGGGATCGCCACCCTGGTGATCGCGCTGATCCCGTTCGGCGACATGCTCACGGTGCTGCGCTGGGACGGCTCGGCGGGTGCGGCCTTCGGCATCCACGGGCTCACCGCCGCATTCGTGGCGCTCACCGGCGTGCTGCTGATCCGGGAGCGGTCGGTCACGAAGGAGCCGGACACCCGCGCCGCCGCCGCGGTGTGATCCACGGCACAGCCCCGGTTCGCGCGATGAATTCCGTGTCCGAGCGCCGTCCATTCCTCTGAACGCACCGCGAGCACAGGAGAACGAACCATGGCGACCAAGCCGCACGGCCCCGCGTCCTACTTCCCCACCATCGAGGCCAAGTACGGCCGCGGCATCGACGAATGGTTCACCCTGCTGCGCGAGTGCGGCGTGGCCGGGCACAAGCCACTGGTCGAGTGGCTGAAGACCGAGCACGGCGTCGGCCACGGCCACGCCACCGCGCTCGTCCAGTACCACCTCAACCCGGCCAAGTGGGCGGCCTGAGAAGTACCGAGACAACAGCAGCGCCGAAACACGAACGGCAGCACCCGAACACGAACGAAGGGCCCGCGGGATATGCGGGCCCTTCGTCGATCGCCAGGGCGGCACCTGCCTACGGAGGCGGTGGGTAGTGGGGTGCCGCCCTCGGCCCCGGCGTTGGCCGGGACGTCGGGGGTCAGGCCGAGGCCGAGACCAGGCTCTTCTCGGCGGGTTCCGCGGACTCCGGCGCGCCGTGCTCGTCGATCATGGTCCGTTCGTCGAACGGCAGCTTGCGGTCGAGCACCTGCCGGACCTGGTCCACGTCGATGGTCTTGGTCCAGGTGCCGATCAGCACGGTCGCGACCGCATTGCCGGAGAAGTTCGTCAGCGCGCGGGCCTCGGACATGAAACGGTCGATGCCGACGATCAGGCCGACGCCGTCGAGCAGCTCCGGCCGGTGGCTCTGCAGCCCGCCCGCGAGGGTGGCAAGGCCCGCACCGGTGACGCCCGCCGCGCCCTTGGAGGCGACGATCATGAACAGCAGCAGGCCGAGCTGTTCGGGCAGGCTGAGCGGCTTGCCCATCGCGTCGGCGATGAAGATCGAGGCCATGGTCAGGTAGATCGCGGTGCCGTCCAGGTTGAACGAGTATCCGGTCGGCACCACGACGCCGACGGTGGTCCGCTCGACGCCCAGGTGCTCCATCTTCGCGATCAGCCGCGGCAGCGCCGATTCCGAGGACGAGGTGCCGACGATGAGCAGGTACTCCCGCGCCAGGTACCGGACCAGCTTCAGGATCGACACACCGGACACCACGCGCACCAGCACGCCGAGCACACCGAAGACGAACACCAGGCAGGTCAGGTAGAAGGCGATCATCAGGGTGGCCAGCTGGACCACCGCGTCCAGGCCGGTCTTGCCGACCACGTTCGCGATCGCGCCGAAGGCGCCGATCGGGGCCAGCCACAGGATCATCGACAGGATGCGGAACACCAGCTTCTGGGCCATGGTCACCGCGCGCAGGATCGGCTCGCCCACGCTGCCCATGGCCTGCACCGCGAAGCCGACGAGCAGCGCGACGAACAGGGCCTGCAGCACGCTGCCTTCGGTGAGCGAGGAGACCAGCGTGGTCGGAATGATGTTGTTGATGAACTCCCAGGTACCGCCCGCGCTGTGCGCCTGATCGGCGTACTTCGCGCCCGCGCCCGCGGTCTTGGCGATGTTCATCCCGCTGCCCGGCTCCAGCAGGTTGCCGACCACCAGGCCGATGCCGAGGGCGATCGTCGACATGATCAGGAAGTAGCCGAGCGCCAGCCCGCCGACCTTGCCGACGGTGGCCGCGGTGCGCACCGAACCGATCCCGAGCACGATCGTGCAGAAGATGACCGGCGCGATCATCATCTTGATCAAGTCGACGAACATGGTGCCGAGCGGGGCCAGCGAGACGCCGACGCCGGGCGCCAGCCAGCCGACGAGGATTCCTGCGCCGACAGCGGCGATGACCGCCAGATACAGCCAGTGGGTGCGGTCGCGCCGCGACGTGCGAGGTGTGTCGCTCATGGCGAATCATGTCCTCCGAGTGGTACCGGAATGCGGGCCGTCACGGCCGCGTGTGCAAAATGATGACGACCCGCGTGACGCGGGTCACTGTTTGGTGCATTACGTTCAGTGGAGGTCAGCTCGTGCGACGTCGTCGCTCCCCAGACGCCGCCGGGTCCCCGCTCGCCGGCGCTCGCCGCGGCGAGCGATCGCGCGGCCCGCGGCTCTCGCTGGCGGGCCAGGTCTTCGCCCTGCAACTCGTGGTGCTCGCGCTGATGATCGCCGGTGCCGCGGCGCTGGCCATGATCGACGCACGGCACACCAGCGACGTGACCACCGAGCACGAGGTCATCGACGTGGCGGTGAGCCTGGCGCAGGCGCCGTCCACGCGCGCGGCGGTGCTCTCCGCCGAGCCGAGCACGCAGCTGCAACCGGTGACCGAGCGGATCCGGCTGCAGACCGGGATGGACTTCATCGTGGTGATGGCGCCGGACCGGACGCGGTTCACTCACACCAATCCCGAACGTATCGGCCAGCCGTTCAGCGGCAACATCGACAGGGCGCTGGCCGGGGAGACGTTCACCGAGACGTTCACCGGCACGCTCGGGCCGTCCATTCGCGCGGTGACTCCGGTGTACGACGGCGACCGAGTCGTGGCGCTGGTGTCGGCGGGCGTCACGCGGGCGCGCATCGGCGATCAGGTCGCCGCGCAGTTGCCGAAGATCCTCGGTGTGGCGGGCGCCGGTCTGGCGGTGGCCGCGCTCGGCTCGTTCCTGTTGAGCCGCCGGTTGCGCCGCCAGACCCACGGCCTCGCGCCCGACGAGCTGCGCGTCATGTACGAACACCACGACGCGGTGCTGCATTCGATCCACGAGGGCCTGGTGGTCTTCGGCGCGGGCGAGCGGGCCGAGGTCGTCAACGACGAGGCGCGGCGGCTGCTCGACTTGCCGGAGGGCATCGTGCACCGCGAGGACCTGCCGCTGTCGATGCGAAGCATGAGCTGGGGCGTGATTCGCGACGAGATGCACGTGACCAACGACCGGGTGCTGCTGGTCAACCAGGACGTCGTCGCCTCCGAGGGCCGTACCCTCGGCACCGTCATGACCATCCGTGACCACACCGAATTGCGCAGTGTGCTCGGCGAACTCGACTCGGTGCGGAGTTTCGCCGAATCACTGCGGGCCCAGGCGCACGAGTCGGCCAACCGGTTGCATACCGTGATCACCATGGTGGAACTCGGCCGGTACCGCGAGGCGGTCGAATTCGCCACCGCCGAACTGCGGCTCTCCCAATCGCTCATCGACCGGATGATGGGCGCGGTCGGCGATCCGGCGCTGGCCGCGCTGCTGCTCGGCAAGGTGAACCAGGCCGCCGAACGCGATGTCGAGCTGACCATCTCGGCCGACACCGCCCTCGACGCGACCGCGCCGCTCTCCGCCCGCGAGGCGGTCACCCTGGTCGGCAACCTGATCGACAACGCCATCGACGCCGCAACGGGCAGCGCGGGCGCGTGGGTGGAAGTCGCGGTGCGTCAAGCGGATTCGGACCTGTTCCTGCGTATCACCGACAGCGGGCCCGGCATGTCGGCGCAGACGTTCGCGCGCGCGGCCGAGCGCGGGTACACCACCAAAGACGACCACCACGGGCTCGGTCTCGCGCTGGTGCACCGGGTCGTCGCCAGGCACGGCGGGACGATCGACGCCCGCCACGAGCCGGAAAGCACGGTGACCGTGACCATTCCGCGCGGCTCCGGAAAGGACGCATCGTGATCCGAGTATTGATCGTCGAGGACGAGCCGCTGATCGCCGAGGCGCACCGCGCCTACGTCGAACGCATCCCCGGCTTCACCCCGGTCGGTGTCGCGCAGACGGGACGCGAGGCGATGCGGGCGACCGCCGCGGCCGCCGCCGAGGGCACACCGATCGACCTGGTGCTCATGGACATCGGCCTGCCCGACGCCAGCGGCCTGGACGTCGCCGCCGCGCTCAGCGGTTTGGCGCCGAGCCCCGACGTCATCGCCATCACCTCGGCCCGCGACCTGGCCATGGTGCGCACCGCCGTCGCCAACGGCGTGGTCCTCTACCTGCTGAAGCCGTTCACCTTCGCCGCATTCCAGGACAAACTGGAGCGCTACCGAGAGTTCCGCACCGCACTGCCCCCGGGCGAGTCCGCGCTGACCCAGCTCGACATCGACCGCGCCCTCAGCGCCCTGCGCACCCCCGACCAGCGCACCAACACTCCGAAAGGCGTTGCCCCGCAGACACTCGAGGAGATCTCCCGGATCGTGCGCACCGCGGGCGACGGCATCACCGCCGCCGACACCGCGACCAGCATCGGCGTCTCCCGCATCACCGCATGGCGCTACCTGGAGAAACTGGCGGACGACGGCCTCGTCGTCCGCCGCTCCGACTATGGCCGCGCGGGCCGCCCCAAAACCCGCTACCTCTGGAAACGCCCCGACTGACCGCCGCGCGCGAAACTGGCTTCGGCTTCGGTGGTCAGACGTCGGTGGAGAAGCGGATGCCGCCGTCCGGGATTTCGACGCCGGGCCAGACGCGGGCGCCGCGGAGGAGTTCGCAGCGGGCGCCGACGTTCGCGCCGTCGCCGATGACGCCGTCGCGGACCAGGGCGCGCGGGCCGATGCGGGCGCCGAAGCCGATGATGGAGCGTTCGACGGTCGCGCCCG
>NZ_BDBP01000158.1 GCF_001613045.1 Nocardia lijiangensis NBRC 108240
CTCGATGACCGCGGCGCTGGTCGCGGGCGGGCCGGTGACGCTTCCGGAGATCGATCCGTTCGTCGACGGCGCCGCGGTGCGCAGGATCGGCGCGGTGCCCTACGCCGCGGTCGCGGGCTTCGGCGGCCGGATCGTCTCGCATGCCTCGCTGCCGCTACTGATCCAGTCCGAATCCCGCAGCGGCGCAGGCGCTTTCCGCATGCTGAAGGTCGACGAGGGCGCGATCTGCACCACCATGCTCGACCTGTATCAGAACGAGGGCATCATCGCCGAACCCGCGGGTGCGCTCGCGGTGGCCGCGCTGGCCGAGATCACCGTGCCCGCGGGCTCGACGGTGGTGTGCCTGGTGTCGGGGGGCAACAACGATGTGTCGCGCTACGGCGAGATCATCGAGCGCTCGCTGGTGCACCGGGGGCTCAAGCACTACTTCCTCGTCGACTTCCCGCAGGAGCCCGGCGCGCTGCGCCGCTTCCTCAACGAGGTGCTCGGCCCGGACGACGACATCACCCTGTTCGAGTACGTCAAGCGCAACAACCGGGAGACCGGAGCGGCGCTGGTCGGCATCGAGCTCGGCACGCCGGACGGGCTGGAGTCCGTGCTGGAACGCATGGCCGCCTCGCCCATCCAGTGCGAGCGATTGGAGCCGGACTCACCGGCCTACCGGTACCTGACCTGACACACCCCGCCCGTTTCGCGGACCGGGCGGGGCGGTGGTCACTGTGCCGACCCGGGCCAGGCCGGATCGCGAGATTCCGCGGCGGTCAGGCCGCCGCGTCGCGCGTCTCGTCGAGCGTGACGCGACGGGTGGCGCGCAGGCAGTTGAGGATCAGCGGCAGCAACCACATGGCCGAGAACTGGTCGACGCCCAGCTGACCCGCCGAGAGCCGGTTGTGCACGAAGCCGACCGAGAGGCCGAGGCGCGGATCGGCCCAGCCGAACGAGCCGCCGAGCCCGAGGTGGCCGAGACCGCCGCGGGCGCCCGGCATCGGCAGCGAGTGGTAGCCGAGATGCCACATCATCGGCGCGTAGAACAGCGCGTGATCGAGGCGGTAGGTGCGCACCTTGCTCAGTTCCCTGACGGTCTCGCGCGAGAGGAACGGCAGGCCGTCGGGCGTCTCGCCGCTCGCGACCGCGCCGTACATGGTGGCCAGGGCGGACGCGGTGGCCACGCCGTTGCCCGCGGGCAGTTCGGTGTGCAGGATCGACGGGCCGTCGCCCTCCAGGATGCCCTCCAGCCCGGGCAGGAACAGGCAGCGGGTAACCGCGCCGAGCGCGCCGGGAATGAGATGGCTGCGGCGCATCATCAGCGCACCGAGCGGCTTGCTCAGCAGGCTGAGCTGGCTGCCCGCCAACGGCGCGTACACCGTGGCGGACTCGGCGGGCGGCAGACCGAGGTGCAGCCCGTCGACACCGAGCGGCTCGGACACCTCGGTGCGGAACAGCTCGCTCATGCTCTTGCCGGTGATCCCGCGGGCCACGCCCGCGAGCAGCCAGCCGTAGGTGAGCGCGTGATAGGTCGGCACGCCGAGTAGCCGATCGGGTGTGGCCGCGGCCAGGCGCCGCTCCATGAGCTCGTGGTCGAGGATCTCGTCCGGGCTCTTCGCGATCGGAGCCAGCGCCGAGAGGCCCGCGCTGTGCGTCATCACCTGGTGCACCGTGATCCGGCCCTTGCCGTTGGCGGCGAACTCCGGCCAGTACTCGGCGACGGGAGCGTTGTAGTCGAGCAGTCCGCGGTCGGCCAGCCGGTGGATGACGGTGGCGGTGATGCCCTTCGTGGCGGAGAAGATGATCGAGCCGGTCTCGCGGGTCCAGATTCTCTCGCCCGCGGCGCCGATCCAGATGTCGACAAGGGGTTCGCCGTTCAGGTGCACCGCCAGCGCACCACCCGCGCCGCGACGATTTCCGAACGTTCTGGTGAAAGCGCGTACCAGAGGTCCGAATTCGGCGGCGGCGCTGCCGCTGACTGAAGCCACGTTGCTCATTACTCCAAGGTAGTGGCGACGGTCACGCTGGGCAATGGCCCTGTCCGGGACAGTTGGCGTACCGTTACCCGGGAATCGGTTCGGTCACGGTGCTTTTCGCGAACACGGGCGAGTCGGCGAGCAGTGCGAAGGAGTGCGCGGGAATCGTTGTGCCCGTTGGCCCTTCGGTCGGCGGATCCCAGGACAACAACGCGAACCCGATGACGGGCACCCGCACCGGGTCCTCCGAGAGGTTGCACACCAGGCGGAGCGAGCCACGATGGAGCACGAGCCATCGGGACCGTTCATCGTAGTCCACTCGCACGTGCGACAACAATGGATCGGTCAAATCCGGGTGTTGTCTGCGCAGCGCGACCAGCGCGCGATAGCAGGCGAGCAGCCTGGCCCGCGCGGGGTCGGCGAGTTCGGACCAGTCCAGCTTGGAGCGTTGGAACGTGGCGGGGTCCTGCGGATCGGGCACGTCCTCGCCCGGCCAGCCGTGCTCGGCGAATTCGTCCTTGCGCCCGGCCGCGGTGGCCGCGCCGATCTCCGGATCGGTGTGCGAGGTGAAGAACTGGAATGGCGTGCGCGCGCCCCACTCCTCGCCCATGAACAGCATCGGGGTGAACGGCGAGCACAGCACCAGCGCCGCCTTGACGGCGAGCTGGCCGTCGGTCAGCGAGGCGCTCGGCCGGTCGCCCAGCGCCCGGTTGCCGACCTGGTCATGGGTACAGGTGTAGGCCAGCAGCGCCGAACCGGGCACCACCGACCGGTCGAGCGGACGGCCGTGGATGCGGCCGCGGAAGCTGGAGTACGTCCCGGCGTGGAAGTAGCCGTGCGTCAGGGTGCGCGCCAGGCAGGCCATCGAGCCGAAATCGGCGTAGTAGCCCTGCCGCTCACCGGAGACCGCGGTGTGCACGGCGTGGTGCAGGTCGTCGTTCCACTGCCCGGTCAGCCCGTATCCGCCCGCCGCACGCGGGGTGATCAGCCGCGGGTCGTTGAGATCGCTCTCCGCGATCAGGGTCAGCGGCCTGCGCACGTGTGCGGCAAGGCGTTCGGTCGAGGCGGCCAGCTCGGCCAGCAGGTGGGTGGCGGTGCGGTCGACCAGGGCGTGCACCGCGTCCAGCCGCAACGCGTCGATGTGGAAATCGCGCAGCCACCGCAGCGCGTTCTCGATGATGTAGCGGCGCACCTCGTCCGAGGCGGGGCCGTCCAGGTTGAGGCTGCGGCCCCAGGTGTTGCGGCCCTCGGTCAGATAGGGACCGAAGCGGGGCAGGTAGTTGCCGGACGGTCCGAGATGGTTGTAGACGACGTCGAGGCAGACCGCCAGGCCGCGCGCGTGACAGGCGTTCACGAACCGTTGCAGACCGTCGGGGCCGCCGTAGCTCTCCTGCACCGCGTACCAGAGCACACCGTCGTAGCCCCAGTTGTGAGTGCCGTCGAAGGCGTTCACCGGCATCAGCTCCACCACGGTGACGCCCAGGTCGGCGAGGTGGTCCAGGCGTGCGATCGCCGCGTCGAAAGTGCCCTCGGGAGTGAACGTTCCGAGGTGCAGCTCGTAGAAGACCGCGCCCGCCAGCGGGCGGCCGGCCCAGCCTTCGTCGGTCCACGCGGCCGGGTCCAACACGTGCGTCGCGGAACGCTCGTGCACGCCGTCCGGCTGACGGGCCGAACGCGGGTCGGGCAGCACGGTGGGATCGTCGTCGAGCAGGTATCCGTACCGTGCGCCGTTCGGCGCGTCCCGCTCGACGCGCCACCATCCACCGGCGGAGCACCACATCGGGTGCATGTTTCCGTCCAGTTCGAGCCGCACCGTGCCGGCCTTGGGCGCCCACACCTCGAAGACAGTCACCGCGCCAGCATCGCACGCCCGGCGGGCGACCTCACCCCGGCGAATGCCCGGGCGCGGCGGTCGCTCGTCCCGCGTCCAGCCGGACGGTAATCGAGCGGCACTGGCGCACCGGCAGCTGGGCTGCGAGAGTGAACGGGTGGGACTCTACGAAAACCAGGTCGTGCCCCGGCTGGTGGAACTGGCATGCGGCATGCGGTTCAACGAACCGCAGCGCGCACGCGCATGCGCCGGGTTGCACGGCCGGGTGGTCGAGATCGGTTTCGGCTCGGGATTGAACGTGCCGTTCTACCCGGCGGCCGTCGAATCCATCAGCGCGGTCGAGCCCGCCGACCTCGGCTGGAAGCTGGCGGGCAAGCGGCTCGCCCGCGCCACGGTGCCGATCGAGCGGGCCGGGCTGGACGGGCAGTCGCTGCCGTTCGCGGACAACAGCTTCGACACCGCGCTCTCGACCTGGACGATGTGCACCATCCCGGATGTCGCGACCGCGCTGGCCGAGGTGCGCCGGGTGCTGGTGCCGGGCGGGACCCTGCATTTCGTCGAGCACGGTCTCGCACCGGACGCCAAGGTGCAGGCCTGGCAGCACCGGCTCAATCCGATCCAGAAGAAGATCGCGGGCGGGTGCAACCTCGACCGCGATATCCGCGGTTTGGTGCAGGCCGCCGGGCTCGAGATCCGCGACTTGGACGTGTTCTACGGCGAGGGACCGAAGTTCCTCGCCGCGTTGACACTGGGAGTGGCGGTCTCCGCATAGTCCTAGCCGACCAGCCGGACGCAGACCGCGCACGGCCGGAGCGGATGCGTCAGTGGATTTCCACGTGCAGCGTGTAGCCGGCGTTGCCGCGGGTCGGCGCGACGAGCACGCGGTACAGACCGTCGTAGGGCAGCACGATCTCGGTCGCGGTCTCCTCGACCACCAGCACCAGCCCGTCGGGCGCGGAGACGCTGAAGTTCACGTTGTCCTCCAGCGCGACGATGGCGGTCCGGAGCAGCTGCCCGCCCCGCGCCTCGAGCAGATAGCTGTCGGCGTCGCCACGCACGACCGCCCCGTCCAGGGTGGCCTCGCTGGTGCCGGGCGCGAACTTGATTTCCGCGTACACCCCGGCGTGTGCGGCGCCCGCACCCGCGACGGCGACCACCAGGGTGGCCGCGAGAGCGGTGAGCGCGACCAGTGCCGCGCGGAAGGGACGAAGGATTGCTGCCATGATCGTTGTCCTGTGCTGAGAGGGGATCGAACGACTCCGAGTCTTACCCCGGCGGCTTATTGTCGGCTGAAGACTCGGTTAAAGCGCCGGTCGGGCGGCCGGTTCGCCCAGGGCACTTCGAAACTCGTGCTCACCGAACTCGCGGCCTTTCTCGGCGTCTCCATTCCCCGTGCGGGACTGCTGATCTCGGCCTTCGCGCGGCCGCCGATTCCCGCGGGGATCCGGCGGCCGCCGTCGGTCAAATGGTCAGGCAGCTGGGCCCGAGCAGGGCCTTGAGGTCGCCGAACAGGGCCGAGGAGGGGGAGACGCGCAGGCTGTCGTCAAGTTTGAGCAGGGTGGTCTTCTCGCGGGCGCCGACGTGGCGGACGTGCACGTCGGAGGTGCCGGGGTGGCGGGAGAGGACGCGCTTGAATTCGCCGATCTTGTCCGGGGTGCACATCCGGGTGGAGATGGTCACCGCGAGCGGCTTGGCGACGCCGATGGAGGACAGGTCGGGGACGGCGAGATCGTTGGCGATCAACGAGATTCGGTCGTCACGCACTGAGACGCGCGCCTTCACCAGCACCACCGCGTCCTCCACCACGTCGGCGCCGTACACCGAGTACGCCTGCGGGAAGAACAGCACTTCGATGCCACCGGTCAGGTCTTCCAGCTGGGCCGAGGCCCAGGCGAGGCCGTTCTTGTTGATGCGCCGGTTCACCGAGGCGAGGATGCCGCCGATGGTGACCTGCGCGCCGTCCTTCACATCGCCTTCGAGGATGGTCGGGATCGGGGTGTCGGCCTGCGCAGCGAGCACGTGCTCCACGCCGTTGAGCGGATGCCCGGAGACGTAGAGGCCGAGCATTTCGCGTTCCAGCGCCAGCTTGTGCTTGGACTCCCATTCCTCGTCCGGCACCGCGACATTGAACACCGAGGCCACCGACTCGTCGGCGTCCAGCCCGCCGAACAGGTCGAACTGCCCGATGGCCTCGGCCTTCTTGGTGGTCATCACCGCATCGATGGCGTCGGAATGGATCAGCAGCAGGCCTTTGCGCGGATGCCCGAGCGAATCGAAACCGCCCGCCTTGATGAGAGATTCGGTGACCTTCTTGGTGCAGGCGATGGCATCGATCTTGTTCAGGTAGTCGGAGAAATCGGTGAACTTCGATTTCTCCTTGCGCGCCTGGATGATCGAGGACACCACGTTGGCGCCGACGTTGCGCACCGCGCCGAGGCCGAAGCGGATGTCCTTGCCCACCGAGGCGAAGTTCTGCTCGGACTCGTTGACGTCCGGCGGCAGCACCGTGATGGCCAGCCTGCGGCAGTCCGACAGGTAGACCGCGGCCTTGTCCTTGTCGTCGCCGACGGAGGTGAGCAGGCCCGCCATGTACTCGGCCGGGTAGTTGGCCTTGAGGTAGGCGGTCCAGAAGGAGACCAGGCCGTAGCCCGCGGCGTGCGACTTGTTGAACGCGTAGCCGGCGAACGGAAGGATGGTGTCCCACAACGCCTTCACCGCGCCCTCGGAGAACCCGTTCGCGGTCATGCCCTCGTGGAAGCCCTTGTACTCGGCCTCCAGCACCTCGAGCTTCTTCTTACCCATGGCCTTGCGCAGCGCGTCGGCCTTACCCATGGAGTAGGAGGCGACCTTCTGCGCGATGAACATGATCTGCTCTTGGTAGACGATCAGGCCGTAGGTCTCGGCGAGGATGTCCTTCAGCGGTTCCTCGAGCTCCGGGTGGATCGGCTTGATCGGCTGGCGGCCGTTCTTGCGGTCGGCGTAGTCATTGTGCGCGTTCATGCCCATCGGGCCGGGACGGTACAGCGCGAGCACGGCGACGATGTCGTTGAAGCCGGTGGGCTGCATGCGGCGCAGCAGATCGCGCATGGGCCCGCCGTCGAGCTGGAAGACGCCGAGAGTGTCACCGCGCGAGAGCAATTCGTAGGTGGCGGGATCGTCCAGCGGCAGGTTGTCCATGTCCAGGTCGACGCCGCGGTTGGCCTGGATGTTGTCCAGCGCGTCACCGATGACGGTGAGGTTGCGCAGGCCGAGGAAGTCCATCTTCAGCAGGCCGATGGCCTCGCAGGACGGGTAGTCCCAGCCGGTGATGATCGCGCCGTCCTGGGGGCGGCGCCACACCGGGATCGCGTCCATCAGCGGCTCGGAGGACATGATCACCGCGCAGGCGTGCACGCCCGCGTTACGGATCAGGCCCTCCAGGCCGCGGGCGGTCTCGTAGATCTTGGCGACATCGGGGTTGTTGCCGATGAGCTCGCGGACCTCGGCGGCTTCCTTGTACCGCTCGTGATCGGGATCCATGATGCCCGAGAGCGGGATGTCCTTGGCCATGATCGGCGGCGGCAGCGCCTTGGAGATCTGGTCGGCGATGGCGAAGCCGGGCTGGCCGAACTGGACTCGCGCCGAGTCCTTGATGGCCGCCTTGGTCTTGATGGTGCCGAAGGTGATCACCTGGGCGACCCGGTCGGTGCCCCACTTCTCGGTGGCGTAGCGCACCATCTCACCGCGGCGGCGATCGTCGAAGTCGATATCGATATCGGGCGCGGAGGGCCGCTCGGGGTTCAGGAACCGCTCGAACAGCAGGCCGTGCGGAATCGGGTCGATGTTGGTGATGCCCAGCGCGTAGGCGACCAGCGAACCGGCCGCCGAACCACGACCGGGGCCGACGCGGATGCCGACCTCCTTCGCGTGCGTGACGAGGTCGCCGACGACGAGGAAGTAGGCGGGGAAGCCCTTCTGCCGGATGACATCGAGTTCGAAGTAGGCGCGGTCGTAGTACTCCTGCGGCACGCCGGAGGGGAACCGGCGGTCCAGACCGCGGTCGACCTCTTTGCGCAGCCACGAATCCTGGGTCTCGCCCTCCGGCACCGGGAACACCGGCATGCGGTCCTTGAAGTCCCACACGTCGTCGTAGGACTGCACGCGCTCGCCGATGCTCACCGTGCTGTCGCACGCGCCGGGCACTTCCGCGTCCCACAGCGCGCGCATCTCCGCGGCCGACTTCAGGTAGTAGCCGTCACCGTCGAACTTGAAGCGGGTCGGGTCCGAGAGGGTCTTGCCGGTCTGCACGCACAGCAGCGCCTCGTGGTTGGCCGACTGATCCTTGGTCACGTAGTGACAGTCGTTGGTGGCCAGCGCCGGAATGTCCAGCTGCTTGCCGATGTGCAGCAGGCCCTCGCGGACCCGCCGCTCGATGGACAGACCGTGGTCCATCACCTCGAGGAAGAAGTTGTCCTTGCCGAAGATCTCCTGCCACTTGGCCGCGGCTTCCAGTGCTTCGCGGTCGTGGCCGAGGCGCAGCCTGGTCTGGACCTCGCCGGAGGGGCAGCCGGTGGTGGCGATGATGCCCTCGGCGTACTGGGCGATGATCTCCTCGTCCATGCGCGCCCACTTGCCGAGCTGTCCTTCGATGGAGGCCAGCGAGGAGAGCTTGAACAGGTTGCGCAGGCCGGTCGCGGTCTCGGCGACCATCGTCATGTGGGTGTAGGCACCCGAACCCGAGACGTCGTCACCCTTCTGGCTCGGATCGCCCCACTGCACGCGCTTGGTGTCGAACCGGGAGGCGGGCGCGATGTAGGCCTCGATGCCGATGATCGGCTTGATGTCGTGTTTCTTGGCCGAGTTGTAGAACTCGGACGCGCCGTACATGTTGCCGTGGTCGGTCATGCCGACCGCCGTCATCCCGAGTCGCTTCGCCTCGGTGAACAGCGGAGAGATCTTGGCCGCGCCGTCGAGCATGGAGTACTCGGTGTGGTTGTGCAGGTGAACGAACGATCCGGACTCGGCCAAGACAGTCCTTCCTCCCAAGGGCTCGACGGGGGTTGGAGCAACGAGTCTATGCGCCCCCTGCGACAAGGTTTCGCACCGGCACGCGCCGCCAGGATGATCATCGGCGCGTCGTGAAGAAGATCACCGGCGCGTCGCGAGCGGCCGACCGGATCGGCCGGGAATCGGCGTCCGCGACGGCCCGTTCCCGCCACCGGAGGCAGTGTGCGTGCGCGCGGTGAGATCGATCGAAAGCGACCGGACGGCGCGTTCGGTGTTGGTAGTGTCCCTCCGCATATGCAGGTACGCCTATCCGCAACGATCCTGATCGAGGTGTCAATGATGATCACCAAGATGACCAGCACGTTAGCCATGGCAGTTCCGGCCGCCGCCGCGCTCACCGCGGCCGCGCTCACCATCACCGCCGCGCCCGCCGCGGCCGACAGCAGCAAGTTCGTGACCGTCTACTCGATGACCAACGGTCCGTGCATCGCGCAGATCGACGCGTCGGTCAACGGGGACGCCTACCCGGAGGCCGCGGCGTTCACCGTGGCCTCCACCATGTGGGGCGTCGGGAACTGCAACCTCCCGGTGACCTTGAACTGGCGCAATACCGCCACCGGCGCAACGGGTTCGGTGACCCGCACGGCCAATGGCCCCGGCTCCTGGACGAACGACGGCAAGTCCGCGATCTTCAGCCCCGGCGTCGGTGATTTCACCGCCACCATCACGCTGGGCGCGGCACACCTTCCCCAGCCGGGAACCATCCAGTTCAAGGTCTCCAAGTACCAGGGCTGACCGACACCCACCGCCCGCGCGGCCGATAATCGGACGATGATCGGTCGATTCCTGGCCGTGGTCCGGTGACCGCGACCGCGGTGGCGGTGGTCACGGCGGCGCTGGTGGCCGGCGGCGCACTGCTGGTGTGGCTGCGCACGCGGCGGGTCGTCACCACGCCCGCCGAACGCGCCGTGCACTCGGCGCTGCACACCGCCTCGCTGGCGGCCGTGCCGCTGCGCCGCGGGCTCACCGACCGGTCAGCGCAGGAGGCCGCGCCACATCTGAGGGCGCTGACCGGTGCGGCCGCCCTCGGCGTCGCCGATCCCGAGGGCGAGGTGCTGGCCTGGGACGGGCCGCACGCCGATCTCACCGAGGTCTTCGCCGATGCCGCGCGGCGGGCGGTCGTGAGCGAGCGGCCGGTGCTGGT
>NZ_BDBP01000159.1 GCF_001613045.1 Nocardia lijiangensis NBRC 108240
GAACCCGCGCTGCCCGCGCGAACCCGCGCCGCTGCCCGTGAACCGGCGCCGCTGCCTGCGAACCGTGCTGCCCGCGAACTGGCGCGCTGCCCGCGAACTGGCGCGCTGCCTGCGGACCCGCGCGCTGCCCGCAAACCGGCGCGGTGTCCGCGACCGATGCGCCGCTCGTAGGCTGAGGGGCGTGACCATCGACCTGTCTGCCGATCCCATCGCTCTCACCGCCGCGCTCGTGGACATTCCGAGCGTGTCGCTCGACGAGAAGGCGATCACCGACGTCGTGGAGCGGGCGCTGCGGGAGCAGACCAGCGGCTTCGAGGTGGTGCGGCACGGCAACGTGGTGCTGGCCCGCACGAACCGGGGGCTGCCGGCCAGGGTGATCTTGGCCGGGCACCTGGACACCGTGCCGATCGCGGACAACGTGCCGAGCCGGTTCGACAAGGACGAGGACGGCCAGGAGGTGCTCTACGGGTGCGGCACCGTCGACATGAAGTCGGGTGACGCGGTCTTCCTGCATCTCGCCGCGACGGTCGCCGAGCCGGTGCACGACCTGACGCTGATCTTCTACGACGGCGAGGAGATCGCCGCCGAGCACAACGGCCTCGGTCACATCGAGCGCGACCTGCCCGAATGGCTCGACGGTGATCTCGCCATCCTGGGCGAACCCTCGGGCGGCTGGATCGAGGCGGGCTGCCAGGGCACCCTGCGCGCCCGGCTCGCCACCAAGGGCGTGCGCGCGCATTCGGCGCGAGCGTGGATGGGCGACAACGCGATTCACCGGCTGGCCCCGGTGCTGCAACGGTTGTCCGACTACCGGCCGCGGGCGGTCGACATCGATGGCTGCGGCTATCGCGAGGGCCTCTCGGCGACCCGCCTCTCCGGGGGCGTGGCGGGGAACGTCATCCCGGACGCCGCGGAGCTGGAGCTGAACTTCCGCTTCGCCCCCGACCGCAGCATCGACCAGGCCATCGACCACGTGCGCGAGGTCTTCGACGGTATCGAGGTCACGATCGACGTGGTCGACGCAGCGCCCGGCGCGCTGCCCGGCCTCACCGCGCCCGCCGCCGCCGATCTGATCGCCTCGGTGAACCGTCACGGCGGCGGCGGGGTGCGGGCCAAGTACGGCTGGACCGACGTGTCACGCTTCGCCGCCCGCGGCATCCCCGCCGTCAATTTCGGTCCCGGCGACCCCAACCTCGCCCACAAGCGCGACGAGCACCTGCCGACCGCACAGATCACCGCGGTCGCCGCCATGCTGCGCAACTACCTGACCGGCAAAGCCTGACCCTCGATCGCACGGCCCGCGAGGGCGTTGCCTTGCCCGTCCGCGCCGGGAGTGCGACACCCCCGCCCGACATCGCGAGTGTGCCACGCGTTCACCGCCTTGCGCCGCCCGCGCCGCCTACAGCCCGGTAGCGTGGAACGCATGTCCACCGAAGCCGCCGATTCCGAGGTTGCCAGTAAGCCGAAGTCGACAGCCAAATTCCGCGGACCGATAATGTTCCGCCGCGACCGCAAACCCGGCGCAGGCACCGCCGACCGGAACCTACTGGATCAGCGCGGGGACAGCGACTGGGTGCACACCGACCCGTGGCGGGTGCTGCGCATCCAGGCCGAGTTCGTCGAGGGTTTCGGCGCGCTGGCCGAGGTGCCGCGCGCGGTCACGGTCTTCGGTTCCGCGCGCACGCCCGTCGACCATCCCGAATACCAGGCGGGCATGGCCATCGGCGCCGCGCTGGCCAGGGCCGGGTTCGCGGTGATCACCGGCGGCGGGCCCGGCGCGATGGAGGCCGCCAACCGGGGGGCCTGCGAGGTGGGCGGTTACTCGGTCGGCCTCGGCATCGAGCTGCCGTTCGAGCAGAGCCTCAACGACTGGGTCGATCTCGGCATCAATTTCCGCTACTTCTTCGTCCGCAAGACGATGTTCGTGAAGTACTCCGAGGCATTCGTCTGTCTGCCAGGTGGTTTCGGCACCCTGGATGAGCTGTTCGAGGCGCTCACGCTGGTGCAGACCCGCAAGATCACCCGTTTCCCGATCATCCTGTTCGGCACCAGATACTGGTCGGGGCTGGTGGAGTGGCTGCGCGGTTCGCTGGAGGGCTCCGGCAAGATCTCGCCGAGCGACCTCGATCTGATCCACGTCACCGATGACGTGGAGGAGGTCGTCGAGATCATCATGCAGGCGGCCGCCGACCGCGCCGACATCGACACCCTCGGCACGGAGGATCAGTGGTGACGGAGATTCCGGTCGACCCCGCTGTCCCGTACGCCGTCTGCGTCTACTGCTCGGCGAGCACCGCCGACCCCGACGCGCTGGCGCTGGCCGCCCGGGTGGGCACCGAGATCGCCCGGCGCGGTTGGCAACTGGTGTCCGGCGGCGGTCACGTCTCGATGATGGGCGCCGTCGCCACCGCGGCGCGGGCGGGCGGCGCCACAACCATCGGCGTGATCCCGAAACACCTGGTGCACAAGGAAGTCGCCGACGTCGACTCCGACGAGCTGGTGGTCACCGACACCATGCGCCAGCGCAAGCAGGTCATGGAGGACCGCGCCGACGCCTTCCTCACGCTGCCCGGCGGCGTCGGCACGCTGGAGGAGTTCTTCGAGACCTGGACCGGCGGCTACCTCGGTCAGCACGCCAAGCCGGTGGTCGTGCTCGACCCGAACGGCTTCTACGACGGTCTGTTCCGCTGGATCGACGAGCTCTACGAGCGAAAGTTCGTCTCCCGGTTCGCCATGGAGCGGATCACCGTGGCCACCTCCCTGCCCGCCGCGTTCGCGGCGCTGAAACCCGAACCGGCGATCGGCGACAGCACCGGGCAAGGCTAGGAGAAGCGCGTTGAGCGCCGACACCCGCGCAACGGTGCGCCTCGTCGACTTGGCCAAATCGCTGCCCGGGATGGCGCTCGATGCGCCGGGCATGGTGCGCAACGCGCTCGGCATACTGGTGCGGCCCGGCGACAAGGCCTCGGTCGGCTTGTACTTCCAGCGCAACGCCCACCGTCATCCGGACCGTCCTTTCCTGCGTTTCGAGGGCCGGATCTACCGATACGGTGAGGCCAACGCCGAGGTGAACCGCTACGCGAGTGTTCTCGCCGAGCGCGGGGTGCGCCGCGGCGACGTGGTCGGCGTGCTGATGGCCAACCGGCCCGAGACGCTGTTCACGGTGCTTGCCGTCGTCAAGCTCGGCGCCACCGTCGGCCTGCTCAACCACCACCAGCGCGACCGGGTGCTCGCGCACAGCTTCGGGCTGCTCGACAGCGTGCTGAACGTGGTCGGCGAGGAATGCCGGGAGGCGCTGGATTCGCTCGCCGAGCCGTTGCCGAACGTGTTGTCCAGTGGCGATCTCGAACGGGACGCCCGCACCGCCGACGCCACCGATCCCGCCGCGTGCGCGCAGGTGACCGCCCGCGAACGCGCGTTCCTGATCTTCACTTCCGGCACCACCGGCCTGCCCAAGGCCAGCGTGATGACCCACCTGCGCTGGACAAGGAGCATGGCCGGTCTCGGCGGGTTCGGAATTCGCCTGCGCGGCAACGACACCCTGTACTGCTGCCTGCCGCTCTATCACAACAACGCGCTCACCGTCGCGCTGTCGTCGGTGCTCGCGGGCGGGGCCACCTACGCGCTCGGCCGCAAGTTCTCCGCCTCCGGATTCTGGGACGAGATCATCCGGGAACGGGCCACCGCGTTCATCTATATCGGCGAGCTGTGCCGGTATCTGCTGAATCAGCCTGCGCGCCCGGCCGATCGGCAGCACCGGGTCCGGTTGGTCGTCGGCAACGGGCTGCGTCCGGAGTTGTGGGAGCAGTTCACCGAGCGGTTCGGGATCGGCAGGGTGGTGGAGTTCTACGGCGCGAGCGAGGCGCCGATCGCGTTCGTCAACGCGTTCGGGGTGGACCGCACCGCGGGGTTCGGGCCGCTGCCCTACGCGATCGTCGAATACGACGACGCCACCGGCAAGGCCAAGCGCGGCCCCGGCGGCACGCTGCGCCGGGTCGGCTCCGGCGGGGTCGGTCTGCTGCTGGCCAAGGTGGACGACCGCCAGCCGTTCGACGGCTACACCGACGCGGACGCCTCGGAATCCAAGCTGATCCGCGACGGCTTCAAGCGGGGCGACGTGTGGTTCGACACCGGTGATCTGGTGCGCGATCAGGGCTGGTGGCACATCGCGTTCGTGGACCGGCTCGGCGACACCTTCCGCTGGAAGGGCGAGAACGTGGCCACCACGGAGGTCGAAGGCGCGCTCGGCGGGCACGATGCCGTGGCGCAGGCCGTCGTGTTCGGGGTCGATATCCCCGGCGCCGACGGCAAGGCGGGCATGGCGGCGGTCACGCTGCACCCCGGCGCGGAGTTCGACGGCGCCGGGCTGGCCGAACTGGCCTACCGCGGGCTGCCGGGTTATGCGGTGCCGCTGTTCGTGCGGGTCGTCGCCGAGCTGGAGCAGACCTCCACGTTCAAGAGCCGCAAGGTCGAACTGCGCAAGCAGGGGTACGCGCCGGACGCCGACAGTGCGCTCTACGTGCTCGCGGGTCGCACCGAGGGCTACGTCCCCGCGTACGACGACTACGCCGCCGACGTCGCCGCGGGCCGCGTGCCGAAGAGCTGAGCCGCTACAGTCGAGGCATGTTCAGCCCGATTGCCGTGCCGCCTCCCACGCTGTGCGGCAAGCAGGTGGCGACGGATCGGGCGCTGGTGATGGCGATCGTCAACCGCACCCCCGATTCGTTCTACGACCGCGGAGCGACGTTCACCGACGCCGCGGCCATGGATGCGGTCGCCCGCGCGGTCGGCGAAGGCGCGGATCTGGTCGACATCGGCGGAGTGAAGGCGGGGCCGGGTGCGACGGTCGACGCAGCCGAGGAGACGCGGCGGGTGGTGCCCTTCGTCGCGGCGATCCGCGCCGCGTATCCCGAACTGCTGATCAGCGTCGATACCTGGCGATCGGAGGTGGCGCGGGCCGCGGTGGCCGAAGGCGCCGACCTGATCAACGACACCTGGGCGGGCGCGGACCCGGAGCTGGTCGCGGTCGCCGCCGAACTCGGCGTCGGCGTCGTGTGCAGTCACACCGGCGGCGCGGTGCCGCGGACCCGCCCGCATCGGGTCCGGTACACCGACGTGGTGAGCGAAGTCACCGACACCGTGGTCCGGGCCGCCGAGGACGCGCTCGCCGCGGGCGTGCGCAAGGATTCGATCCTGATCGATCCCACCCACGATTTCGGCAAGAACACCTATCACGGGCTCGAACTGTTGCGGGGAATCGACGTTCTTGTAAATACCGGATGGCCGGTCTTGATGGCGCTGAGCAACAAGGATTTCATCGGGGAGACTCTTGGTGTCGGTCTCTCCGAACGGTTGGAGGGCACACTGGCGGCGACAGCGTGGTCCGCCGCCGCCGGCGCCCGAGTCTTCCGGGTCCACGAGGTTGCCGAAACCCGGCGCGTCGTGGACATGATCGCCGCGATCCAGGGCATCCGGCCCCCCGCACGAACCCTGCGAGGTCTGGTATGAAAATCCAACACCGCGAGTCCGCCTGGGCAAGCACGAATACCTGGGACACCCCCGAATGGACGGTCGACGAGCTGGTCGCCGCCAAGGACGGGCGCACCGTATCGGTGGTGCTGCCCGCGCTGAACGAAGAACGCACCGTCGCCGAGGTGGTGGCCAGCATCAGGCCGCTGCTCGGCACGCTCGTCGACGAACTGGTGGTGCTCGATTCCGGCTCCACCGACGCCACCGCCGAACGGGCCCGCGCCGCGGGCGCCGAGGTCATCTCCCGCGAGCAGGCCGTGCCGGAGCTGGAGCCGATGCCCGGCAAGGGCGAGGTGCTGTGGCGTTCGCTCGCGGTCACCGGCGGTGACCTGATCGCGTTCGTCGATTCCGACCTCATCGACCCCGACCCGGCCTTCGTGCCGAAGCTGCTCGGCCCGCTGCTGCTGAACGACGACATGCACTTGGTCAAGGCCTACTACCGCCGCCCGCTGCGGCAGGGCGGCACGGTGGACGCGCACGGCGGCGGGCGCGTCACCGAACTGGTCGCACGCCCGCTGCTCGCCGCGCTGCGCCCGGAACTGTGCGCGGTGCTGCAACCGCTGAGCGGCGAATACGCGGGCACCCGTGAACTTCTCACCTCGGTGCCGTTCGCCCCCGGCTACGGCGTGGAGATCGGCCTGCTCCTCGACACCTACGACCGCGTCGGCCTGTCCGCCATCGGCCAGGTCAATCTGGGCGTGCGCACCCACCGCAATCGCCCCCTCGGCGATCTCGGCGTGATGAGCCGCCAGATCCTCGGCACCGTCCTCGGCCGCAGCGGAGTCACCGACTCCGGCGCCGCCCTCACCCAATTCCCCCTGATCGGCGACGCTTTCACGGCCCACAGCACGGAAGTCTCACTCACGGACCGGCCCCCGATGAACACCCTGCGCCCGTCCCGAGTCGCCGCCTAGCTCCGCTAGCGGTCGAAGCGCTTCCTCGCAGATCGTTTCGACGCTTCGCAGAGGTTGTATCCGCTGCGAAGCGTGTGGTGGCGCTGCGAGGTCGGGTTTTCTAGGGCTCTCGGCGAGACTTGCCATCGCCAGTGGACGCGTCGGCTGTCGCTAGCTCTTCGTTCTCGCGAGAGTCTTTCGTCTGCGATGCGTCGCACTGCCCGGGCTGCTCATCGGCCAACCGAGCCTGAATCGCGGCAACGGTCAACTGTTCCGACGAATTGGGCCGTTTCAGTACGGCGACCAGAACGCCGACGGTGATGGCCACGAAGGCGATCACGCTGACGAGAACGATGGTGTTCATCGCGTCCTCCCCGAATGTGCGCCCGCCCCAGCGTGATTCGTTTCGCGCGTCACCGGCGTCCGGAATGCGCGGCTGTCGGACCTGGAAGACATGGAGAACTCACCTACTCGAATTAATAGTTATCTACTAGCTATCTAAACATCGAGTGGGTATCTGTAACCCGCAGGGGCACGTGATGTGCAACACACTGCGGAAATAGTCCGGCATTTCGTGCGAACCCGGCGTGCAGCGAGCGGGGAGGCGTTCTTCAGCTATCGATCCGCATCAGCGCCGTGGGCGAGTGCCGATGGGGCGTGGGTCGGCGTCGTGCCGGTAGACGGGCGTGAGTAGATCGACATCTACCGGCTCGCCGGTGGTTCGGTCGTAGCGGACCGCAATGAGCACCGAGAACAGGTGATTGGCCGCCCGCTCGTGCAGCGTGGCCAATCGAGTGGCGAGCAGGCGCACCGCACCGAGGGATCCGGGTGGGTGCAGTCCGTCGATGATCAGGCAGGTGCCGCGGCCGTCGGGGCGCGGCAGGCGGGCCAGATACGCGATGTCGTGCGGTTCGGGGCCGCCCGGCCGGTACACGCGGCGCGCGGCCCTGTCCTCGATGCCGCGGCGGGCGTCGCCTGCCCTGGCCACGGCGCGGCGCAGCCGGGGATCGGCCGCGATGAGATGACGCACGCTGGGGGACAACTCGGGACCGCCGACCACGATCAGTCCGTCCCGGTTCAGGTCCACCGGTCTGCCCGGCAGGAACCTTTCGATCCCCGCCCCGAACCCGAGCTCGCGCAACAGTTCCACGAGCCGGTGTGCGGCACCGGGGTCCGGCGCCCCGAGCACCCGGCCCGCCCGCACCTCGGGGACGAGCACCGTGAGCGTCCCGTGCCCGAAGAACAGTCCCTCCGGCGCCGGGCCCTGGGTGCTCACCTGATGGATGCGGGCGCGGGAAAGACCCGCCGCCGCACCGATTCTGGCGAAGGTCCAGCCCTCGGCGTGAAGTTCCCGGATGACCGCCCTGCGGATCCTGGTGAGTTCGTTGATCGTCTGCTGCGCCGCCGCCACCCCGTCGGTGGCCGCCTTGAGTCTCTCGACCTTGTCCTCGATTGCAAAGACTCGCGCCACGTCATCGGCCGACATGTGCGAAGTTTAGACAGCTCGACAGCCTTACGGGTCTAGTCTGCTTGACATCGCTTACTTCCAGACGGCCCAGTCTGTTTCGGCTCTACGGCGATTCGCGCGGACTCGCCGGTGCTGAAGGCGGAGTGTGCACGATGCTGCCGATCGAAGTTCGTCCTCGAATCGGACATGCACACTGCGATCAGGTGGCGTCGAAGTCGATCGGCGGACGTTCGTTGCGCTCCAACGGTTTTTCCAGCTTCGGCATCGGATAGTCCGGCATGCCGCTGCTGGTTCCGTACAGGTCGTCTTTGGAGGGCACGGCCTTCTCCAGGCTGCGCAGCACCGAATCATCGCCGTTCAGCAGGTGCTTGGTGACCATCGAGCGCGGCGTCATCCCGCGCAGCTCGTTCAGGTCGGCCAGCGGCTTGCGCAGGTCCTCGAAATCCGGGCCCAGTTCTTCCTTCAGCTGGGCGGTGGCGCCGCTGGCGTAGTCGCGCAGCTGACGCAGGCTGTTCGTGGTCCAGCGCACGGCGCCGGGCAGACGCTCCGGACCGAGGATCACGAGGGCGGCGACGAGCAGGATCATCATCTCGCTCCAGCCGATGTTGCTGAACACGAATCCAGGCTACCCGGGCATCCGACCAGCGGGTCAGTCGGATTCCAACGTCACAGGCACGTCCACCTGCCTGCCATCGCGGATCAACTGCACGTTCACCGTCTCGCCGATCTCGTGGGACTGCACCGCGACGGTCAGCTCCTCCGGCCCGGTGACCTCGCGGCCGCCCACCCGGACGATCACGTCACCCTCGACGATCCCCGCTTTGGCCGCGGGACCGTTCGGCGCCACATCGGCCACCGCCGCGCCGCTCATCACCTCGTTGGCGACGGTCTTGGTGCGGGCCGAGATGCCGATCACCGGGTGGTTCATCTTGCCGGTCTGGATCAGGCTCTGCGCGACCTCGGTCATGGTGTCGACCGGGATGGCGAAGCCGAGGCCGACCGAACCGCCCGTCTCGCTGCGGATGGCGGTGTTGATGCCGATGACCTGCCCGTCCATGTCGACCAGCGCGCCACCGGAGTTACCCGGGTTGATCGAGGCGTCGGTCTGCACGGCGTCGATCACCGCATTGGTGTCGCTGCCCTCGCCGGACAGCTTCACCGGGCGGTGCAGCGCGCTGACGATGCCGGAGGTGACGGTCTTGCTCAGGCCGAGCGGCGAACCGATGGCCAGCACGTCGTCGCCCACCTGGATGTCGCCGGACTTGCCGAGCTTGGCCACCGTGAGGTTCTTCACGTCGACCTTGAGCACCGCGAGATCGGTCTTGGGATCGCGGCCGACGATGTTCGCGGGCACCCGGCTGCCGTCGGAGAAGGTGACCTGGATGGCGGCCCGGTTGCTCTTGTCCTGGGCGGCCATCGAGATGACGTGGTTGTTGGTCACCACGTAGCCCGCGCCGTCGATGACCACGCCCGAGCCGGTGGCGCCGTTGTCGCCGACGGTGACCCGGATGGAGACCACCGAGGGCAGGACCGCGTTCGCGACCTGGGCGATCTGCCCGTGCGGGCGCTCGATGTCGTCGGACTGCTCCAAGGTCACCTTGCGGGAGGTGAGGTTGGTGGTCTGCTCGGCGGTGAGCCTGCCGACCAAGCCGCCGAGCACGCCGATGCCGAGCGCGATCGCGGCCAGCAGAGCCAGCGCCTTGGGCGCGACCCTGGACCCGAAGAGCACCTCGCGCACGCTCAGCTTGCGCGACTGGGGCAGCGGCTGCGGCTGCGGCGTCGGCAC
>NZ_BDBP01000160.1 GCF_001613045.1 Nocardia lijiangensis NBRC 108240
CGATCGGCGCGGCGGCGCGGGATGCCGGTGCGCGCGTGGTGGTTCCGGTCGTGGCGGGGTCGCGCTCGGCCGGAGTTCCGGAATCCGAAGTCGCCGAACGGCTTCGGGAATCTGGTGCCGATCATCTGCTGGTGCGTACCGCGCTGATCGGAGGCCGCCGGATCGGGCACGAGACCCGCCGCGCGCTCGAACCGATCCTCGGCGCCAAGTCCGGTGCGGGATTCCAGCTGCTGCACAGCGACGACCTGGACCGCTTCCTGATGCTGGCGGCGATCTCGCCGCGGGTCGGCGTCGTCGAGCTGGCCGCGCCGGGCGTGGTGACCACCGACGACGTGCGCGCGCTGATGCGCGCGGCCGGGGTGCGCTACTCCGCCTGGGTGCCGGGCTGGTCGGCGCGCAGACCGCTGCTGAACTCCTCGGTGGCGCAGGAGGACTGGGGATTCCGCTGCGGATGGACCGCGGCCGAGACGGCAGCCGATCTGGTGCGCGGCCTGGTCGGCCGCAAGCCGTCGGGCGGTTCCTTCCGCACGCGCAGCGGTGCGATCCCGTTGCCCGCCCACGTGATTCCGGCGCGCGCCGCCACCTCCGACCGGCACCGCCTGGTCGACGTCGCCCCCGAGGGGCTCGAAGGCGAGTTCGACGATCGCGTCGACCCGCGCTACCCGGTGCACACCGCCACCAACACCTCGGAGGCGCTGCCCGGTCCGATGACGCCGCTCACCATCGACCTGCACGCCGGCGCGATCCGGCTCGCCAACGAGGCGATGGGCACCATGATCGCGCTCGACGGAATCGCCTTGGAGCACTGGACGAGCCGGGTGACCACCGTGCTCGGCCACCACATCTACATCAACGCCTCGATCGGCGTACTGGCCGCCGAGAACATGCCGGGCTGGGACGAGGAGAGCATCCGCCGCGACGCCTACGGCAACATCCCCGACGAGATTCCGCTGCAGCCGCACGGCAAGCCGCCGATGCCGACGGGTCTGGCCAGCACCGCCGCCACCTGGCGCGCCACCTCCCGTGTCATCGCCACCGCCCGCCGCTTCGCCGCGACCGCGGAACTGATCAACGCCGCCTCGCACACCGAGGCGCTCACCGCCGAACAGATCGCCGACCTCACCGACGAACAGCTGCACGTGCGCGCCCTGCTCTGGCGCGACCGGCTGCACCAGGCCTGGCAGGCGGCCTCCATCGGCGTCATGATGACCGGCGCGGCCACCGCCGTGCACGCCCGCGGCAAGAACGCGGGCGAGGTCCCGATCGACCTGAACCGGCTGGAGTCGGCGAAGCCGATGCTCGCGGTGGAACGGCTGGCCGCTGTCTGCCGCGGCGACGCGACGCTGCTGGAGATCGCCCGCACGGGTGATGTCGCGGCGGCGCGGGCCGCGTCGCCTGCCTTCGCCGCGGCCCTGGACGAGGAGCTCGCCAGGATCGGCCATCGCGGTCCCGGCGAATGCGAACTGATCAATCCGACCTTCGGCGACCGGCCCGCACTGCTGGTGACGGCCGCCGCGCGGGCCGCCCAATTGCCCGCGCCGACACGGGAACCCGTCGATGCCGCGCCGAGCCGCACCGCGCGCATGGCGGCGGGCGCCACCGTCGCCAGGGAACGCGCCCGCGACGCCGTCGTGCGGATCACGCACTGCCTGCGCATGGCGGTGCGCGAGCGCGCCGACCGGCTGATCCGCTCCGGTCTGCTGCGCGACACCGACGACGTCTGCTACCTCAGCCTGGACGAGATCTTCTGTCTCCCCGCGGATGCGGGAGAGCGAGTGGGCCGCCGTCGCGCCGAACGCAAACGCCTGCAGGACATCAGGATGCCCGATGTCGTTGCTGGGCAATGGGAACCGGTCGCCGACTCGGGCGCGCTGGCCGTCGACGAGAGCCTCACCGGTATCGGCGTGTGCCCCGGCGTGGTGGAAGGCACCGTGAAGCTGGTGCTCTCGCTCGACGACGACATCGAACCCGGCGACATCCTGGTCGCCTCGGTGACCGACACCGGTCATACCGCGATGTTCGCCTACGCCGCCGCGGTGGTCACCGACATCGGCGGTTCCGCCTCGCACGCCGCCATCGTGGCGCGCGAATTCGGCATCCCCTGCGTGGTGGACACCAAGACCGCCACCACCAGCCTGTCCGACGGACAGCGGGTGCGCGTGGACGGGGCTGCGGGCACCGTCACGCTGCTCGCCGACTGATCGCGAAAACCTCTGTCCCGGAGTCGCTTCGGGCGGAATAGACGGCACTGCGGCGTCCTCGGGTGCGGAGCGGGGGCAGTGCCGTGCACCCACTTGGGCCGACCGCGCAGAACCGGCCCATGATCGAAAGGAACACCCCTGTGACCATTTCACGCGCCATGCGCGGCGTCGTAGCGGCCTCGGCCGCAGTACTTCTCGGCGTCCTGCCGGTCACCGTCGCACCGGCCCTCGCAGGCCCGGCCGTCCCCGTCCTCGAATCGCCGGGCAAGGGCGACCGGCCGATGGGCTTGACGCACGCGCCCAACGCCCGCGACATCGGCGGCTACCCTGCCAAGGGTGGCAAGCGTGTCGCCACCGGTGTCGTCTATCGCACCGACGCCCTTGCCAAACTCGACGCGGGCGAACAGCAGAAGCTGGTGGAGCTGGGCATCACCCAGGTCATCGACTTCCGCAGCCCCATCGAGGCGGGCCGCGATCCCGACAAGATCCCGTCCGGCGTGCGCCGCACCGAACTGCCGGTCTACGACCCCGCCAACGACTTCTTCCTCATGGTGTCCGGGCTGATCCAGGCCGGTCCCGCCGAACAGCAGAAGGTGCTCGGCGACGGCAAGGGCGCCGAGATCATGCGCACCTACTACCGCTGGTTCGTCACCGATCCGACCGCTCGCGGCCAGTTCGCCGCCGCGTTCCGTGAGATCGCGAACGCCGACGGCGCGGTGCTCTACCACTGCACGGCGGGCAAGGACCGCACCGGCTGGATGACCGCCATCCTCATGAGCGCCCTCGACGTCCCGGAGGGCCAGATCTACCACGACTTCCTGCAGTCGAACGACAATCTCGCCGCGGGCAACAAGGCGCTGCTCGATGCCCTCGTCCAGCAGGGGCTCGTCGAGGACCGCGCCCTCTGGGAGCCGATCGTCGGCGTCCAGCGCGACTTCCTCGACGCCGCCTTCGACCAGGTCCAGCAGACCTACGGTTCCTTCGACCGCTTCCTCACCGAGGGGCTCGGCATCGATGCGGCGACCCTCGAGGCGGTGCAGTCGAAGCTGCTCACCAAGCACTGAGACGCGCCTGGCGCCACCACGCGCCGCCGCTCCTGCTTCGGCACGGGCGGCGGCGCCGTCGTTCACTCCGCGTCGTCGAGCAGATGCCGGGGAGCGGCCTGGCGCCACGAGTCCAGCACGATCGCTTCGAGTTCGCCCCGGTCCTCCAGCGCCGCGAGCCGCACCCGAACCCACGGATTGTTCGCCTCGTGCGCCGCGATCCAGAACTTGTCCGGCTCCGCCACCACCAGCTCGTCCCGATCGAGCACGGGACACCGCACCGCCATCGACGTCTCGTTCTCCGGCAACGTCAAGAACAACTTCCCGGCCACCCGGAAAATCGGCATCCCCCAAGCGAACTGCTCACTCGTCTCCGCCAACGACAAGGCATAGGCACGGACATCGTCCCCGGTGCTACTCATCCCCCGATCCTCCCAGGCGCCCCCGACACCCGCGGTTCGCGCATCGGCCACCACGCCGTGACGCGGCCGAGCTGTTCGGACCGGCCACGATGCGGCCGGTCCGAACGTCAGCTCGTCTCGTGCCGGCTCCGACCGAGCCGGAGCGCGACTTGTGCCTTACCCGACCCGCGCGGCTTCGCGGGCGAGGATGCGTTCGCGTTGTTCTTCGAAACGGATGACGTCGCGCCCGAGCTTCTCGACGTACTCGGCGAGTTCTTCGCGGCTGCGTTCACCGCGTGCGGTGAAGTCGGTGCGATTGAAAACGTTCCAGATGCGCAGGATCGGCAGGACGACCTCGTCGAGGTGCTGGCGCAGGTCGTAGATCCCGTGCTTGACCATCATGACGCCATTGCGTCGCCAGTTCGGCATGCCGGTGCCCGGCATGGCGAAGTACTTCACGATGGGCGTCACCGACTCGATCGCCTGGTCGGGAGCGACGTCGAACGCGGCGCCCGCGACGTTGCGATAGAACATCATGTGCAGGTTCTCGTCCGCCGCGATGCGTTGCAGCAGCCGGTCGGCGATCGGGTCGTCGCAGACCCGTCCCGTGCTGCGGTGGCTGACCCGGGTGGCCAGCTCCTGGAACGTCACGTACGCGACCTGATCGAGCACACCGCCGAAGCCCGGCGGTGTATGCACACCGCGGGTCATGTGCACCATCCGGTCGTTCTCCAAGGCGACGGGATCGACCGCGCGGGTGCAGACGAGGTAGTCGCGCATGGCGATGGAGTGGCGGTTCTCCTCGGCGGTCCAGCGGCCGACCCAGGTGCCCCACGCCCCGTCCTGCGAGAAGTTCTTGGCGATCACGCGGTGGTAGGACGGCAGGTTGTCCTCCGTGAGCAGGTTCGTGATCATCGCGACCTTGGCGACCTCCGAGAGCTGTGACTGCTCGGGATCCCAATCCTCGCCACCCATCGCGGCGAAATTGCGGCCCTCGTCCCAGGGCACGTAGTCGTGGGGATACCAGTCCTTGGCCGTGGACAAATGCCGGTCGATATTGGTCGCGACGACCGGCTCCAGCTCCCGCAAAAGCTCTAGTTGCGTCAAGTCTCTAGCCATGCAGCGCCTTTCGATTCGGTGGAAAAAAACCACGGAACGTACCGCTGTTCACGCATCACTGACTGTGCGGCGCTCGCCGCACCAACACCCTAGACCAGGGCATTCGGGTTCGGGTGCAACATCGGGCCGACTCACCTGATGATCGGTTGCCGGAGGACGCGCCGGTCGCGACGACGGCAGGTCGTCGGACGGTCCCTGATGTCGAGCAGGGACGTCGAACAGGTCGGCCAGTACCGGGCGGCACGTCGCTGCGGCGCACCAACGGCCCGGCGAATCATGCGCTCGACCCGCCGATTTCGATCCAGTAGCGGCGAGCGGGGCCGAGGTCGGTGTCCCGGATGCCCTCCAACACACCACCGTGGCGTTCGATCGTCCTCGCCGAGGCGATGTTGCCGGTCGCGCAGACGGCCAGCACCCGGCTCATGCCGAGCACGCGCGCCTCATCCAGCATCCGGCCCAGTGCCCAGGTCGCCACCCCGCGGCAGCGCGCGGAAGGCCGGACGCCGTAGCCGATGTGACCCGACCGCTCCACGAACTCGTCGAACCCGTGTCTGAGCGCGATTCCGCCGAGCACCCGGTCGCCGTCGACGATCCACCGGTACACGGTGCGCACGGGGACGACCTTCGCCCGGTCCGGCTCGCCGGACAGCCGCGCGACCCAGGCCGCGAACCCTGCGAGCGAGCCGACCTCGTCGGACAACCGCAGGCCGAAACCGTCCTCGTGGACGCCGGGACCCCATTCCTGGTGGGCCTCGAGCCAGGCGGCGTGCAGGCGTGTGGTCGGCGCGATCAGCTCGGGCATAGCGCGACGATACCCACGACTCCGCCTGCGTCCGATGAGCGCCGAGCGCGGCGGCCACATTCCGTTGGCGGGGCAGCTCAGCCGTGGAGGGCGTCCCTGGCGTGGGCGTAAGCATCGCGGATAGCGCGGCCGGTGGCGGCGGCATCCGCGGAGACGGAGATGTGGGCGGCTGTGCGGGTCGGCCAGCGCGGGGGAGCGGCGCTGCCCGCGAGGGCCCAGGCGGCTTGGCGGGCCGCGCCGAGCGCGACGTATTCCTCGGGTTCGGGGACGGTGACAGGACGCCCGAGGATCTGCGCGGCGATCACGCGGACAAGCGCGGAGCGGGAGGCGCCGCCGATGAGCAGGATGCGGCGCGGGGTGATGCCGGTGGCCACGAGATGGTCGAGGGCGTCGGCGATGTTGCACAGCATGCCTTCGTAGGCGGCGCGTGCGAGGTGCCAGGGGTGCATGGTGCGCGGGCGTAAGCCGTGCAGGCTGCCCGTGGCGTGCGGCAGGTTGGGGGTGCGCTCGCCGGTGAGGTAGGGGAGGAGGACCAGTCCTTCCGCGCCCGGGGGAGCCTGGGCGGCAAGAGCTTCCAGGCCGGAGAGGTCGACGCCGAGGAGTCGCGCGGCGGCGGTGAGCACCTGTGCCGCGTTGAGCGTGCAGACCAGCGGGAGAAAGGCGCCGGTCGCGTCGGCGAATCCGGCGACGGCGCCGGAAGGGTCGGCGCTGGGAGCGCCACCGCGCGCGTAGGCGGTGCCGCTGGTGCCGAGTGACAGCACGACGTCGCCGGGTTCGAGCCCCAATCCCAGTGCGGCCGCGGCATTGTCGCCGGTGCCCGCCGCGACCAGCGCGCCCGACGGGGTGCGTCCCGCGGATTCGGCGGGTCCGAGTACCCGCGGCAGCAGCGGCATGCGGCCGCGGAAAGCCAGCGACACCAGGTCTTCTCGGTAGCGGCCTGTGGCGGGGGACCAGTAGCCGGTACCGGAGGCGTCGCCGCGGTCGGTGACGGGTTCGGCGTCGGGACCGCGTAACCGCCAGGTCAGGTAGTCGTGGGGCAGCAGGATTCGCCGGGCGCGGTCGGCCAGATGGGGCTCGTGATCGGCGAACCAGCGCAGCTTCGTGACGGTGAACGCGGCGACCGGCACGCTGCCCACCGCGTCGGCCCACGGTTGCGGCCCGCCGAGCTCGCGGACGAGTTCCTCGGCCGCGGACGCGGAGCGAATGTCGTTCCACAGCAGCGCGTCTCGAATCGGTGTGCCGTCGGCGTCCAGCGCGACCATGCCGTGCTGCTGTGCGCCAACGGCGATCGCGTCGACCCGATCGAGGAGCCCGTTGCCCGCGGCGCACAGCGCGTCCCACCAGGCCTCGGCGGGCACCGCGGTGCCGCCGGGATGCGGGGCCGTTGCCCGCTCCAGCACCGCACCGGTCGCCGCGTCGCAGACGACGATCTTGCACGACTGGGTGGAGCTGTCCACCCCGGCCACCCGCGTCATGGGGACCCATCCGGCCTGATCTGGATCTTGCGGCCCGCTCGCGCGCGAAATGCCCCGAGCGCGTCGGCGAAGTCGTCGAGCGCGAAACTGTGGGTGATCATGGTGTCGGCGTCGATCACGCCCTTGCCCATCAATTCCACCGCCCGCCCGAAACTGTGCAATACCGCCATGGAGCCGACGATGCTGATCTCGTCGTTGTAGACGCGGAACGGGGAGATGGCGGCGGTCGCCGCGCCGGGCGCGACGCCGAACTGCTGATACACCCCGCCGCGCCGCACCCGGGTCACGCCGTCCTCGATCGCGGCGATCGCGCCGGTGCAGTCGATGACGACCTCCCACCCGTGCGGTCGGTCGAAGCCGTCGGCGTCGGTCCCGACCGCGTCGGCGCCGAGCTTCTCGGCCACCGTCAGCCGCGCGGCCTCGAGATCCACGACCGACACCGAGGCCGCGCCCGCCACCCTGGCCAATTGCAGCATCAGCAGGCCCATGGTGCCCGCGCCGTAGAGCAGATAGTGCGCGCCGAGCGTGCGGGGGAGCACGTCGAAGGCGTGCACCGCGCACGACAGCGGCTCGACCAGCGCGCCGTGGCTCAGCGAGAGCGAGTCCGGCAGGCGGTGGCAGTTGGCGGCAGGCACCGCCACGTACTCGGCCATCGCGCCGTCCACGGTGTCGCCGATCGCGCCCCAGCGTTCGCACAGATTGCCGCGCCCGATCGCGCAGTAGTGGCACGCGCCGCAGAACAGCGAGGGATCCACCGCGACCCGGTCGCCCACGGTGACGCCCACCGCCTCGTGGCCGACGGCGACGACCTCGCCCGCGAACTCGTGCCCGGGCACGATCGGGTACGGCGTCGGCGGGAACTCGCCGTCCACGATGTGCGCGTCGGTGCCGCAGATGCCGACCGCGGCGACGCGCACGACCACCGCGCCGGGACCCGGCACCGGATCCGGCACGGTCTGCACCGAACAACGACCTGGCGTCTCGACGACCACCGCGCGCATCCCTCTACCATGCACCCGGACCACCGTGCCGCGATGCATTTCGAGTATTCGCGGCCGCGATCGGGCAGACTGACCCGATGCGTGCGGACCCCAGCCGACCGACCGGCGACCCCGAGGCGACGGTGTCGCGGACCGGGGGCGGAGCCTCGGCCGTCGATCATCCGTTCCTGGAACTCGCCAGGGGCGAACGGGATTGGATCCGTGCCCGCCACCTGCCCGACGGCATGTACGAACTCCAGCACCGCGGCGTCGGTGACCCGCGGCGCTTCGAGCTGTACACCTCCGATCACCGCCTGGTTCGCGATGTGCTGTGCGCCTGGCTGGACGGCGCGCCGGGATGGTCCGAGAGCGCCGTCTGGTCCCCGGTCGATCCGGCGATCGAGGAGCTGGAGCAGGTGCGCAACGAATTGTCCGGACTGCTGGGCGGTTTGACGATGCTCGACGACCTCGAGGCGGGATTGGACCTGGCACTGGCGCGCGCCGACGAGCTGATGGACGGCTTCGACGCCGCCGCGCTGGAGCTGCCCGGTCAGCCCTGATACCACCACGCGGTGGTGGCGATCTCGGCGCGTTCCAGCGGAAGATACGTGCCCGTATCCGACCAGCCGAGCGCCTGCACGGTGACGCGCACGTCGCTGTGGAAGCAGATCGGGTCGCGCACGTGCCAGCGGTACATGCCGAATCGCTGGTCGGCCTCGTAGCAGCGGTCGGGCGGAAGCACTTGGGGCAGACCCAGATACGGGGTCGAGTAGGTCCGGTACCGGCCGTCCATGTCGAAGTTCCACGCGCCGCCGAAGTAGTCCTCGGTGCCGGTGCCGCAGATGCTCGGGTGCTCGGTGTCGCCGTCGAGGTAGAACTTCAGCTCGCCCTCACCCCACCATCCCGGGTCACCGGGCCGGATGGCGAGATAGGTGCCCACGTAGCGGCCGCGTCCGGCGACGCCGTCGAGGATGGTGTGCACCGCCGGGCTGCCGAGCGGTGCGCTGCGGCGCCACTGGGTGTGCAGGTAGCCGGCCGCACCGGGCACGTCCTCTTCGGTGTAGGTGATCTGGTAGTACACCGGCACCGCGCGGTCCGCGCCGTTGTGCAGGGTGATCCGCGCCCTTCGGCGAAAAGGCATGGGCCAGTAGCTGTTCAGGCCGCCCGCCGGAGCCACCACCACCATCTCCGAGTTCACCAGCGCGAGCTCGTCCCAGGCATTGCAGAAGAAATCGCCCAGCGGCAGCCGCACGGCGGGTCGCGGTGCGTCGTCCCAGTGCATGCGCAGGGTCAGTTCGCGCAGTGCGGTGCGGTCGGTCGTCAACCAGAAGTGCCGGATTACGCCGGGGCCCGTCGCGTCGGCCAGGATCGCGGTATCGCCGGGCTCGAGCTGGATGGACGGCGAGACCTTCCATCCGACGCCTAGATCACGTGCGGCGTAGGCGCCGGTGCCGTCCGTCGCACGAGCTCCCGCGCCGGGCGCGCCGGTGGGATTCTCGGCGCTGATCGACCGAGTGCGGGCGGCGTCGAGCCGCCACAGTTCCGGTGGCGACCCGGCCGCGGTCACAGT
>NZ_BDBP01000161.1 GCF_001613045.1 Nocardia lijiangensis NBRC 108240
GCTCGAGGCAGCTGGGGCGAGCCGGTTCGTGGTGGCGGGTCCAGACGGTGGTCTGACGAGCTTGATAGAGCAATGCCTGGAGTCCGCGGAGTTCGTGGTCCCAGCCTTGCGCAAGGACCGCACCGAAGCATCGACGGTACTGATGGCGGCAGCATGCGTGGACGTCGTCGACGCGTCGGGTGCACGGTGGCCGGCGGTCTTCGAAGGCTGCACGCCACGGCGGGTGCCGTTGCCCACCTATGCCTTTCAACGGCGCCACTTCTGGCTGGAGCGGGCGGCGGGCTCCCGATCCGACCTGTCGGCCACCGAGGACGCCATCGATAGCGAGTTCTGGCGTGCTGTCGACGGCGCCGACACCGATGTGCTCGGCATCGACCCGGATCGCCGCTTCGGAGAGGTCCTGCCACTGCTGTCGTCCTGGCGCTTGCGGCGCCGAAGCCGGTCGATGATCGGCTCCTGGCGTTACCGGATCGAATGGGTCCGGCTCGCGGACCGCCCGCTCCAGCCGTCGGTCACGTGGCTTGTCGTCGTCTCGGCCGGTGCTGCGCTCGACGGAGATCCGGTTGGGGCGCTTCAGGAGTCGGGCGTCGACGTGCGAAGGATAGAGATCGATGCCGACCGGATAACGCGGCACGAGGTCACCGACCTGCTCCGTCGCGAACACGCGGCGAGCGAACTATCCGGTGTCGTGTCGTTCGCCGCGTTGGATGATCGGCCCAGTACCCGGGCTACCGCATTGACCCGAGGCGTGCTGGGGAATCTTCTTCTCCTACAGGCTGCGAGCGATGTGGGTGCCGGTGTCCCGCTGTGGTGTGTGACCAGCGGCGCGGTCGCGGTCGGTCCCGCCGAGCGTGTCGGCAGCGCACGCCAAGCGCCGATGTGGGGCATCGGGCAGGTGGCAGGTCTGGAGCTCCCGGACCGGTGGGGCGGCATGATCGACCTGCCCGCCCATTGGGACTCCGCGCTCCTGCGCCGACTGCCGGGTTTGCTGTCACGCGATGATGGCGAAGATCAGATCGCGCTGCGCCCGTCGGGCAGCTACGGTCGGCGGATGATGCGGGCGCCGCTGCCCGAATCAGGTCTGAACCGATCGTGGACGCCACGGGGAACGGTCCTGGTTACCGGCGGCACCGGCGGTATCGGCGCGCATCTCGCCCGGTGGCTGGTGCGGGGCGGGGCAGCGCATGTCGTGCTGCTGAGCCGACGCGGCCCGCGCGCTCCCGGCGCCGGTGAACTGGCGGCGGAGCTGACGTCGCTCGGCGGCCGTGCCACGATCCTGGCCTGCGATGTGACCGATCGCGACGAGGTGGCCACGGCACTGACGGCAATCGATGACGGCGACATCCCCTTGACCGCCGTGATCCATGCGGCCGGAGTGGAATCGCAGTGTCGGATCACCGACACCGATCCGGCCGCGCTCGCCGCTGTCGCTGCCCCCAAGATCGCAGGCGCCCAGCACCTCGACGACCTGCTCGGCGAGCGTCCGCTCGATGCCTTCGTGCTGTTCTCCTCCGGCGCCGCGACGTGGGGCAACAGCGGCGGCGCCGGGTACGCCGCGGGCAACGCGTTCCTGAACGGTCTCGCCGAACACCGGCGTGCCCGCGGACTGGTCGCCACCGCACTGGCCTGGGGCGGCTGGGCGGGCGGCGGGATGGCCGAGACCACCGGCGCGGCCGACTATCTCGAACGCAGGGGCGTGCGGTTGATGGACCCGGATACCGCTCTACGGGCACTGAGTCAGGCGGTCGGCAACAACGAAACCGTGCTCACCATCGCCGACATGGATTGGACGTTGTTCACCGGGCCCTACACGATGCTGCGCCATCGGCCGCTCATCGCGGACCTCCCCGACGTGCGGGCGGTCTTGCGGAACGAACAGGACGACACCGCGGCCACGGCGGAGTCGGAAGCCGTGTTGCGGCGGCGGCTGACCGGCCTGCCCGCGGCCGAACAACAACGTCTGCTGCTCGACCTGGTGCGCGACCAGGTTGCGAGGGTTCTGGGCCACACCGCATCCGATGTGGTCGCACCCGACCGCAATTTCAAGGACCTCGGATTCGATTCGCTGACCGCCGTCGATGCCCGCAACCGATTGAGGTTCGCAACCGGGCTGGCACTTCCGGCGACCCTGATCTTCGACCATCCCACCTCCCGGGCCGTCGCCGAACACCTCCATCACCAACTAGGCGTCGGCGAGACCGATGCCGTGGAGAAGCGAGTGCTGCGTGCGGTGGACGAGCTGGAAGCCGTGCTGCTCGACACTCGCCCGGAAAGCCCCGAACGCCGCAATGCCACACAGCGTCTCGAACACCTCCTCCTGAAATGCCGTGACACGGCGGGGGTTCCAGGGATTGCGGATACCAAGGACGCCCTGCGGTCCGCATCGGCAGAGGAACTCGCGGACTTCATCCAGACGCAGCTCGGAAAATCCTGACGTGCGCACCGGCTTTCGACAGATAGGTCCAGATCGATGAAAGACGACAAGATCCTCGAAAACCTGCGATGGGTCACTTCCGAGCTGTACGAGGCCAAGCAGCAGCTGCATGCACTGTCGGAACCGGTGGCGATCGTCGGGATCGGATGCCGCTATCCGGGAGGTGTGTCCTCGGCGGCGGATCTGTGGGATGTGGTGGCGGCGGGCCGGGATGCGGTGTCGGGGTTTCCGGCCGATCGGGGCTGGAGTGTGCCGGCCTCGCTGGACGTGCGCGAGGGTGGATTCATCGATGGAGCCGCCGATTTCGATGCCGGGTTCTTCGGAATCAACCCGCGTGAGGCCATGGCGATGGACCCGCAGCAGCGGTTGCTGCTGGAGACCTGCTGGGAGGCACTGGAAGACGCGGGAATCGACCCGGAGACGTTGCGCGGCAGCGATACCGGCGTGTTCGCCGGGGTGACCGACCAGGGTTACGGCCCACGCCTCCACCAGGTCGCCGACGCCGACAACGTCGCGGGTTATCTCTTGACGGGGACTACATCGAGCGTGGTGTCGGGCCGGGTGTCGTACGTGCTCGGCCTGGAAGGCCCCGCGGTGTCGGTGGATACGGCATGCTCGTCCTCCCTGGTCGCCCTGCACCAGGCGGTACAAGCCGTGCGGTTGAACGAGTGCACGTTGGCGCTCGTCGGCGGGGTGACGGTGATGGCCACACCTGCGGCATTCCTCGAGTTCTCCCGACAGGGTGGCCTGTCGGCGGACGGGCGCTGCAGATCATTCGCGGACGCGGCCGACGGTACCGGATGGAGCGAGGGCGTCGGCGTGCTCGTAGTGGAGCGGCTGTCGCAGGCACGACGCCGCGGTCATCGGGTGTTGGCGGTGGTTCGGGGTAGTGCGGTGAATCAGGACGGTGCCTCGAATGGTTTGACCGCGCCGAATGGTCCGTCCCAGCAGCGGGTGATCCGCCGGGCTTTGGCGAACGCGGGCGTCGCCGCATCCGACGTGGACGTGATCGAAGCGCATGGCACCGGCACGACACTGGGTGATCCGATCGAGGCGCAAGCGCTGCTGGCGACTTATGGGCAGGATCGGCCCGCCGACCGGCCGCTGTGGCTGGGCTCGATCAAATCGAATATCGGTCACACGCAGGCGGCAGCGGGGGTGGCCGGGGTGATCAAGATGGTCGAAGCCATGCGGCGCGGCGTTCTCCCGAAAACACTGCATGTCGACGGGCCGTCCTCCCATGTCGACTGGACCGCGGGCGCCGTGGAACTGCTGACCGAGGCAAGGGCGTGGCCGGAGACGGACCGGCCGCGCCGGGCCGGAGTGTCGTCGTTCGGGGTCAGCGGCACGAACGCGCACGTGATTGTGGAGCAGGCGCCCGCGGCCGATCCCGAACCCGCCGAGGCCGCCGCGCCCTGCGAGATGGCGGTGGTTCCGTGGGTTTTGCGCGGGCGGAGCAGAGAAGCGTTGCTCGCCCAGGCGAAACGGCTGCACGACTGGATCATTCGACATCCGGAGTCGTCCCCGGTGGATGTGGGCTGGTCGCTCGCGACGATGCGATCGCGATTCGAGCACCGCGCGGTCGTCGTCGGTGCCGATCGTTCGGAGCTGTTGTCCGGGTTGGCGGCGTTGGCGGACGGGACGCCGACGACAGGCGTTACGTGGGGGAGAGCGGACGGCACGGGGCAGACCGCGCTGGTGTTCCCTGGGCAAGGCGCGCAATTCGTGGGCATGGGCCGGGAGCTGTTCGCGGCCTTTCCGGTCTTCGCGAGGACATTCGACGAGGTCGCGGCTCGGCTGGAGGAGCGGCTGGGCGGTGTGCTGCGCAAGATCCTGTGGGGCTCGGATCAGGAGGCGGCAAACGCCACCGTGTTCGCGCAGGCCGGTCTGTTCGCCGTGTCGGTGGCCTCGTACCGACTGCTCGAATCATGGGGCGTTCGGGCGGATTTCGTGGCTGGTCATTCGATCGGCGAGGTGGCGGCGGCGCATGTGGCCGGTGTGCTGACGCTCGACGACGCAGCCACGCTGGTGGCCGCGCGCGGACGATTGATGCAGGCGCTGCCGCCGGGCGGGGCGATGTGTGCCGTGACGGCGTCCGAAGCCGACGTATCGGCGATGCTGACCGACGGTGTCGCTGTTGCGGCGGTGAACGGACCGGATGCGGTCGTGCTGTCCGGCGCGCGCGATGCGGTTGCCGAGATCGTGGACCGGTTGCGGCAGCGGGGAATACGCGTCAGCTGGCTACCCGTGTCGCACGCATTCCACTCGCCGCTGACCGAACCCATGCTTGCAGAGTTCGCCGATGCCGTTGCCGGGCTTTCGTTCAGTACGCCGTCGATCCCGATCGTGTCGAATATCAGCGGGAAGCTCGCAGGTCCGGAACTGGCGACGCCGCGGTACTGGGTGGACCACGTCCGCGAGACGGTGCGCTTCGGCGAGGGAATGCTCGCCGTGCGGCGAGCAGGAGCCACCGAATTCCTGATCGCGGGACCTGACGGTGGTCTCACCGCATTGATCGGCCGGAGCCTCGAATCCGCCGACGGGGCCGAGGTGGCGGCGGTGCCGCTGCTGCGCAAAGACCGGCCGGAGGTATCGACCGCGCTGACCGCTGTCGCGCAACTGGACGTGAGGGGCGCGGATGTGGACTGGGCTGCGGTGTTCGCACCGGGCGCGCCCCGGCGGGTCGAGCTGCCGACCTATGCGTTTCAACGGCGTCGGTACTGGCTGAACGCGACCACGGCTGCGGGTGAGGTGTCCGCGGCGGGATTGTCGGCCGCCGATCACCCGTTGCTCGGTGCGGTGGTGACTTCCCCGGATTCGGGTGGCGTCGTGCTCACCGGCACACTGTCGCTGAATTCCCAGCCGTGGCTCGGCGATCACGCCGCGGGTGGGGTGGTGTTGTTGCCCGGCACGGCATTCGTCGAGTTGGTGCTGCGTGCCGGTGCCGAGATGGGCTGCGCCACGGTGCGGGAGCTGACGTTGGTGACGCCGCTGGTGTTGCCGTCCGCGGGTGGGGTCCGCATCCAGGTGGTCGTGGCGGGCCCCGACGAAACCGGCGCGCGCGCCGTATCGGTGTACTCGTGCATCGAGGACGCGAATACCGACGAGGAGTGGACGGTACACGCGCAAGGCGTGCTGAGCCGGCAGGCCGCGGGCCACGGTGCAGCGGATCGGCTGGGTGACTGGCCGCCTTCGGGTGCGGTACCGATCGACGTGAGCGGCGTCTACGACCGGCTGACGGACGTGGGCTACGGGTACGGGCCGATCTTCCGCGGCCTGCGGTCTGTGTGGCAGCGGGACGCGGACCTGTTCGTACAGGTCGATCTGCCGGAAACCGACACGGGTACAGAGGGTTTCGGCGTGCATCCGGCGCTCTTGGATGCGGCACTGCATGCGCTGGCGCTCGCCGAACCGGAGAGCGGGGACGGACCGTCCATGGCCATGCCGTTCTCCTGGCAGGACGTGACGCTGCACGCTACCGGAGTGTCGTCATTGCGCGCCCGAATCTCCTCAGCACCGAAGGGTAACGGCGCGCTGGCGATCGTCGCTGTCGACGAGAACGATCAGCCGGTGCTGACGGTCCGCTCGTTGACCACGCGGCCGGTGGCGGCCGAACAACTGTCCACTGCCGGATCGAATGATCGGTTGCACGCGGTCGAATGGAATCCGCTTGTCCCGCCCGTCAGCACACCGCCGGTTGTTGCGGATCTGATGTCGTTCTCCGACATCGGCTCGTTCCCGACCACGATCCGCCACGAACAGGACAGACCTGATGCCATGCCCTCGGTTGTCGTCATCGACGTCCCGGGTAGCTGTGGGAGTGTCGGTGACGTCGTAGCGAGAATTCATACCGCCACCCGCCAGGCGTTGGCAGCGGTGCACACGTGGCTGGGTGCGTCGCGATTCGGGACGAGCACGTTGGTGCTGATCACGCATGGCGCGGTCGGGCCGGCCGGAGAAGATGTGACGGACCTGGCGGGCGCCGCGATGTGGGGGCTGGTGCGTGCGGCGCAGTCGGAGGATCCCGGTCGAATTGTGCTCGTGGACAGTGATAGTGCGCCCGGTGACGTCGGTGTGGTGCCCGCGGTGCTCGCCTCGGGCGAGCCACAGGTCGTTGTTCGCGGCGGTGTGTTGCATGCGGCCCGGCTGAGGCGTGTCCCCGCCACGGGCACCCGAGTGCGGCGAGGTACCGGGCGAGCGCTGACCGATGGGACGGTGTTGATCACCGGCGGTACCGGAGGGCTCGGCGCGGCGATGGCCCGGCATCTCGTGGTAGCGCATGGGGCCGGATCACTGATGCTGGTGAGCCGTCGTGGACCGGCGGCACCCGGCGCAGCCGAATTGCTGCGGGAGCTCACCGATCTAGGGGCTCGAGTTCGCGTCGTGGCTGGCGACGTATCCGCGCGCGATACGGTGGCGGAACTGATTGCCTCCGTGCCGCAGGAGTCTCCCCTGGTCGGGGTGGTGCACGCGGCGGGCGTGCTCGACGACGGTGTGGTCGCATCGCTGACGCCGGAGCGGCTGGATGCGGTGCTGGCGGCAAAAGCCGATGCGGCCTGGTACCTGCACGAGCTGACCAGGAACCTGGATTTGGCGATGTTCGTGCTGTATTCGTCGGTCGCGGGGACTTTCGGTGGCGCCGGCCAGGGCAACTATGCGGCCGCGAACACGGTCCTCGACGGTCTGGCCGCACACCGGCGCGCGAACGGGTTGGTGGCGACGTCGATCGCATGGGGCATGTGGGCCTCGAACACCGGAATGCGCGGGCAGCTCGGCGCGGTCGACGCCACGCGATGGAACCGGACCGGGTTCCTGGAACTGTCGACCGAGCAGGGCTTGGCACTGTTCGATGCCGCCGTGGGGCAGGACCTCGCCGAGGTGGTCGCAGTTCGCTGGGACCCGATCGCGCTCGCGGCACAGGCCGGGACCGAAACCCTCGCGCCGCTGCTGCGGGACCTGGTGCCGCGCGCGCGTCGCGGTGCCACGGGAGCAACCGGTGCTTCGGCGGCGGATTCGGCGGCGGTGCTGCGTGAGCGGCTGTCCGGCCTCGCCGCGCCCGACCGAGTGCGGCTGGTGCTCGCCCTGGTACGTGACCAGATCGCCACAGTGCTGGGCTACGACGGGCCGGCCGCCATCGAGGAGGGTCGCAATTTCGGAGAGTTGGGATTCGATTCGCTGACCGCGGTCGAGGCTCGCAACCGGCTCAGCGCCGTAACCGGTCTGCGGCTGCCTGCGACCCTCGTCTTCGACTATCCGACGCCGGATGCCGTTGCCCGCCTGATTCTTCGGGATCTGCTCGGCGAAGAGCCGGATACTCCATCCGGAAACGCACCTGCCCATTCCGCGGCGGAGCCGGTGGTGATCGTCGGCATGGGATGTCGCTATCCGGGCGGCGTGGGCTCCCCGGCGCAGCTGTGGGATGTGGTCGCCGAAGGCCGGGACACCATCTCGGGATTCCCGGTCGATCGTGGTTGGGATGTGGCGTCGTTGTTCGACCCGGATCCCGCGGCGGTGGGGAAATCGTACGTCAGCAGGGGCGGATTTCTGTACGACGCGGCTGAATTCGACGCGGAGTTCTTCGGCATCAGCCCCCGGGAAGCCGTCGTGATGGATCCGCAGCAGCGGCTGCTGCTGGAAACCAGCTGGGAGGCACTCGAAGACGCGGGCATCGCGCCGGAGTCGTTACGCGGCAGCGACACCGGCGTGTTCGTCGGCACGATGTACCACGACTATCCAGGCAGTGCGGTCGCAGGCGCGATCGTGTCCGGGCGGGTGTCGTACGCGCTCGGACTGGAAGGGCCTGCGGTATCGGTGGATACGGCGTGCTCGTCCAGCCTGGTCGCCCTGCATCAGGCGGTGCAGTCGGTGCGTTCGGGTGAGTGCGCACTGGCCTTGGTGGGCGGGGTGACGGTGATGGCGACGCCGGGCACCTTCATCGAGTTCTCCCGGCAGCGTGGGCTCGCCCCGGATGGGCGGTGCAAGTCGTTCGCGGATGCGGCGGACGGTACCGGATGGAGCGAGGGCGTGGGAGTGCTTGTGGTCGAGCGCCTTTCCGACGCGCGCCGCCACGGCCACGAAGTGCTGGCGGTGGTGCGTGGATCGGCGGTGAATCAGGATGGTGCGTCGAACGGTTTGACCGCGCCGAACGGCCCCGCCCAGCAGCGCGTGATCCGCCGGGCCTTGGCGAACGCGGGACTGGTTGCCGCCGAGGTCGATGTGGTCGAGGCGCACGGCACCGGAACACGATTGGGCGATCCCATCGAAGCGCAGGCGCTGCTGGCCACCTACGGCCAGGATCGGCAGGCGGATCGTCCGCTGTGGCTGGGATCGATCAAATCGAACATCGGTCACACGCAGGCCGCCGCCGGTGTCGCGGGCGTGATCAAGATGGTGGAAGCGATGCGCCGCGGGGTGCTTCCCGCCACCCTGCACGTGAATTCGCCGTCCTCGCACGTGGATTGGACATCCGGTGCGGTGGCATTGTTGACCGAATCCATGGCGTGGCCGGAGACGAAACGGCTGCGGCGGGCGGGCGTTTCGTCGTTCGGGGTCAGCGGCACCAATGCGCACGTGATTCTGGAGCAGGCCCCGGTTGCCGATCACGAAGCGATCAGCACCGCGACTGTCGACCCGATCGGCGCAAGCGATGGTGCGGTGCCGTGGATTGTCTCGGCGAAAGACATATCGGCGCTCCGCGCACAGGCACAGCGCTTGGTGGAATTCCTGGCCGAGCGACCCCGGCTGGGCCCGGTCGATGTGGGATGGTCGCTGGCGACGACGCGGTCGCGGTTCGAGCATCGTGCGGTGGTGGTCGGTGCGGATCGGACGGAGTTGTTGTCCGGGTTGGCGGAGTTGGCTGGGGGTAGGTCGTCGGCTGCTGTGGTGCGGAGCGTGGCTGGTGTGC
>NZ_BDBP01000162.1 GCF_001613045.1 Nocardia lijiangensis NBRC 108240
GCGCCCGCCTCCTACGCGGTGTGGGAGGCCGCCGACCTCGTCGTCGCCGCGGCCGCCGACTCGGTGCAACGCTGGTCCACCGACCCGCGCTCGCGGGTGCCGGGACTGCCTCCGCTGGAACCGGATTCGGCGCTGCCGCGGTGCCTGCGCACCGTGCATCGCGGCGTCACTCTGTTCGAGGCATGACGATGCTCGGCCCGGCGAGTACGCGCGTCGCATCGGAACACCTCCGCGGCGTGGCGGCGCGCGCCCTCGCCGCGCTGATCGCGGGACTGCTTCTCTTCGGCAGTTTTCCACCGCGGCCGTTCTGGTTCCTCGCGCCGGTCGGCATCGCCGTGCTCACCGCCACGGTGCGCGGTGCGGGCAGCCTGCGTGGCGGCTTCGGCTACGGAATGCTCGCGGGGCTGGGCTTTTTCGTGCCGCTGCTGCCGTGGACCGGGATCTACGTCGGGCCGTTGCCATGGCTGGCGCTGTCCACCGTGTGCGCGGTCTACGTCGGACTGTTCGGCCTGCTGGCCACCGTGGTCGGGCGGCTGCCCGGATGGCCGCTGTGGGTGGCGCTGGCCTGGGTGGTCACCGAATGGTTCCGCTCGAGTTTTCCGTTCGGCGGATTCCCCTGGGGGCGGCTGGCCTTCGGGCAGGCGGACGGCTGGTTCCTGCCGCTGGCCGTGGTGGGCGGCGCGCCGCTGATCGGGTTCGCGGTGGCGCTGACGGGCACCGGCCTCGCGGCACTGGTTGAACGGCTGGCGATGCTGCGGGCGGCGAACGCGCCGGGGCGCGCCATCACCGACGGTGAGTCGAAGATCACTGCGCGCGAGCCGAACTCGGCGGAAGAGGCCGCGGCCGACGACTCGGCGAGCTCGGCACAGCGCCGGGCGAGCCGCGCAACGAGGGCCGGAATCGTCACCGCGGCAGCAACTCTGGCGATCATGCCGATCGCCGGAGTGATCCTCCGGTCCGCGCTGCCCGCCCCCGATGACGGTGACCGGACGATCACGGTCGCCGCGATCCAGGGCAGCGTGCCGCGGCTCGGCCTGGACTTCAACGCGCAGCGACGTGCCGTGCTGGACAATCACGTCCGCCGCACCGAGCAGCTGGCCGAGGACGTCGCCGCGGGACGGGTACGACAGCCGGATGTGGTGATCTGGCCGGAGAATTCCTCCGACATCGATCCGCTGCGCAACGCCGACGCCGCGGCGCTCATCACGCGGGCCTCCGAGGCGGTCCAGGCGCCGATCCTGGTGGGCGCCGTGCTCGTGAACGGCGATCGCACCACGACGAATTCGGTGATCGTGTGGAACGGCGCTGCGGGCCCGGGGGAGCGGCACGACAAGAAGATCATCCAGCCCTTCGGCGAGTATCTGCCGATGCGTTCCTTCTTCCGGCTGTTCTCCGAATATGCCGACCGGGCAGGCTATTTCGTGCCCGGCGACGGCGACGGTGTGGTGCGCGCGGACGGCATCGACATCGGCGTGGCGACCTGTTACGAGGTCGCCTTCGACCGGGCCTTCCGCGATTCGCTGCGGGCCGGAGCGCAGCTGCTCACCGTGCCGACCAACAACGCGACCTTCGGCGACAGCGAGATGACCTACCAGCAGCTGGCCATGTCCCGGGTGCGCGCGGTGGAGCACGGCAGGGCGCTGGTGGTCGCCGCGACTTCCGGCGTCAGCGCGATCGTCACCGCTGACGGCGCGGTGCCGCAGCAGACCGAACTCTTCGTGCCCGCCGCCCTCGTCGCGGACCTGCCGCTGCGCAGCAGCACCACTTTGGCTACTCGAATCGGCGCCGCACCGGAATGGGTCTCCGCTATCCTGACCGCGGCCGCCGTCGTTGTTGCATGGTCCCGCCGGCGGAGGTCGCGGTCTGTCTACGCGACCGACCAGGGCTTTTCGGTCGACCAATCGGTCGGCTGACCTGGATAACGATCTCCTCGACAACCGAACATCCGGTCTTTTCCGGGACAGGCGAGGCCTCCGTAGCCTGTTCGTGATGTTGCGCGCTGTTAGCTGACGTGCATCACGAGGTCGATCCTGTCCGCGGCGTCAGCCGTCGGACCTGGGCATTTCCGGTCCGCGACGCCGCTCGACGCCAAAGTTTGCGGAAATGTAGCTGACGAAAAAGACGTTCTGCCAACGTCGTTCGATGTGAAACAAATCCAATACGTCGGCCATCCGGCATCTGGGGTGCTCCGAATCATAGGGCGTGGATCACACGTCCTACGGCTCGCGCGTGCGTGGCCGCCGTAGGGGGGTCGGGGAGTTGCGTCAGTTGCGGCAGAACGGAGTGATGAATGAGTTCATTGGCCACCGATCGCGTCGACCAATGCACTTCGGGTGAAGTTTCGGCACAACCGTTCGCTCTCTCCCCAGCGCAGACGGCCCTGTGGTATGCCCAGCGGATTCGACCCGACGTACCCTTGACGATCGCCCAATATGTCGAGATCCACGGAGATCTGGACGTCGGGTGCCTGCTCTACGCGATCGAGCGTTTCGGTGCCGAGACCGAGGTCGGGCACGTGCGGATGGCGGAGATCGACGGTGTACCGCACCAGATGGTCGACTGGTCCCGCCGTCCCGGCTGGGGCCGCATCGACCTGCGCGGCGAGCCCGACCCGCGCGGCGCCGCGCTGCGCTGGATGGCCGAGCACGCCAGCTCTCCCATCGATCTGGAACGTGATCCACTCACAATCAACGTGGTGCTGCGGATCGGCGAATCCGACTACATTTGGTACGCCCGCGGGCATCACATCGTGATCGACGGCTACGGCGCGATGAACGCGCTGGCCCGCACGGCGGAGATCTACACGGCCGTGCAGAACCAGACCGATCCGTCGGTTTCGCGCGCGACGGGGTTGGCGCAGATCTACGCCGACGAGTCGGCCTACCGCGAGTCCAAGCGGTTCCGCACCGACCGCGACTACTGGCTCGAGCAGCTCTCGGACGTGGGCGGGCCGCTCAGCCTGTCCAATGTCGCGGTCACCACCTCGACCCCCGACCCGGGCAGGCACCTGGCCAAGGGCACGCTCGACGACCACTCCGACGCCGCCATGATCACGGCGACCACGGCGTTCGACACGCCCAACTCGACGCTGTTCGTGGCGGCGCTCGCGTGCTACGTGCACTCGGTGATCGGCGACTCGGACGTGGTGCTGAGCCTTCCCGTCGCGGCGCGGACCACCGTCGCGCTGCGCCGTTCGGCGGGCGTGCTGTCGAACGTGGTACCCATCCGCCTGCGGTTCGACGCCCACACGACCATCGGTGACGTGGTGCGCCAGACCGAACTGCAGATCACCGGCGCGCTGCGGCACCAGCGCTACCGGCACGACGACATCCGGCGCGACTGCGGCTACTCCAGGGACGCGCGCGGCTTCTTCGGGCCGATGGTCAACATCATGTTGTTCCACGACGAGCTGAAGTTCGGCGATCTGACCGGCTCGCTGCACGTGCTCGCCACCGGGCCGGTGGAAGACCTCTCGATCAACCTCTACAACGGCGAGGCCGGCCGCATCCACGTCGATTTCGAGGCCAACCCGAGGCTGTACGCCGACGGCGAAGTCGCCATGCACCACCGCCGCTTCCTCGACTTCCTCGGTAAATTCCTGGAGTCCGAGCCGGAGACCTCGGCGGAATCGCTGTGCGCCATCACCGACGCCGAACGCGAGCTCGTGCTGCGCGACTGGAACGCCACCGAGGCGCCGGTCGAGGACGGCACGCTGGCCGAGATGTTCGCCGACCGCGTCGCGATCTCCCCGGAGGCGACCGCGCTCGAGTTCGAGGGGCGCACGCTCACCTACCGCGAACTCGACGAGCAGGCCAACCAATTGGCACGGCTGCTCATCGCCCGCGGCGCGGGTCCCGACACGGTCGTCGGCCTGTGCCTGCGGCGCAGCATCGAGCTGGTCGTCGGTATGTACGCGATCGTCAAGGCGGGCGCGGCCTATCTGCCGCTCGACCCCGACAACCCCGCCAACCGCATCGACAGCATCCTCCGCCAGGCCCAGCCGGTCTGCGTGATCGGCGCCGAGCGCGATGGCCTCGCGCTGCCGGTGCACGCCCCGGTGCTGATGATCGACACCGCCGACACCTCCGGTTACGATGCCGCGCCGATCACCGACGCCGACCGGCCGACGCCGTTGCTCCCTGAGCACTTGGCCTACGTCATCTTCACCTCCGGCTCCACCGGAAAGCCCAAGGGCGTCGGCGTATCGCACACGGCCATCGTGAACCGGCTGCGCTGGATGCAGCACGAGTACCCGCTCGACCACACCGACGCGGTCCTGCAGAAGACTCCCGCCACCTTCGACGTCTCGGTCTGGGAGTTCTTCTGGCCCTTGCAGCTCGGTGCGCGTTTGGTGGTCGCGACGCCGGACGGTCACCGTGATCCCGGCTACCTCGCCCGTGTGATCGCCGAAAAGGGCATCACCACGGCGCATTTCGTGCCATCCATGCTGTCGGTGTTCGTCATCGACACCGATGTGCGCGGCTGCGGCGGCCTGCGCCGGGTGTTCTGCAGTGGCGAGGCGTTGCCCGCCGCGACCGTCCGTGATTTCGACGCGGTGCTGCGCGGAACCCAGCTGCACAACCTGTACGGCCCCACCGAGGCCGCCGTCGACGTCACCTACTGGCCGTGCCCGGCCGCTCCGGAGACCGTGCCGATCGGCTCGCCGGTCTGGAACACCCAGACCTACGTCCTGGACGCCCAGTTGCGCCCGGTCGCGCCCGGTGTCGTCGGCGAGCTGTACCTGGCAGGCGTGCAGTTGGCCCGCGGCTACCTCGGTCAGCCGCGGCTGACCGCCGACCGTTTCGTGGCCAACCCCTTCACGCCCGGCGCACGCATGTACCGCACCGGCGATCTCGCCCGCTGGCAGCTCGAGCCGACGGCCGAGGGCCGCGGCGTGCTGGAGTACCTGGGCCGCACCGACTTCCAGGTGAAGATCCGCGGATTGCGCATCGAGCTCGGCGAGATCGAGGCCGCGCTGCTCGACGACGATCGTGTTGCCAGGGCGGTCTGCGTCGCGCACTCCGGACGCACCGGCGACGAACTCGTGGCCTACGTGGTCGCCGGGTCGGGCGCCGGCTCCGAACCCCTGGACACCACGACCCTGATGGCCGCGCTGCGGCGCACGCTGCCCTCCTACATGGTGCCTTCGGCGCTGATCGAGCTCGACGAACTGCCGCTCAGCGCCAACGGCAAGATCGACCGCAAGGCGCTGCCGGTGCCGACGCTCGTCGCCAGGACGATGCCGGTCACCGCCGCGCCGCGCACCGAGGTGGAGCATGCGCTTGCCGCGATCTTCAGCGAGGTGCTCGGTATCGACGAGATCGGACTCGAGGACGGCTTCTTCGACCTCGGCGGCAACTCGCTGATCGCCGCCCGCGCGGTGGCGCGGATCAACGTCGCGCTCGGCACGGCGCTGACCATCCGGGACCTGTTCGAGGCCTCCACGGTCGTCGCCCTCACCCAGCGGTTCGCCTCGCACATCCCGGACACCCGCTCGCCGCGGCTGGTTCCGGCCGAACGGCCGGAACGGATTCCGCTGTCGCTGGCTCAGCAGCGGCTGTGGATCCTGAACCGCTTCGCCGAGCACGCGGCCGCCTACAACATGCCGCTGGCGGTGCGCCTCGACGGACCGCTCGACCACGCGGCGCTGCGCGCAGGCCTCGTCGACGTGATCGAACGCCACGAGAGCCTGCGCACCACGTTCCCGGAGGCGGTCGACGGTCCGTATCAGCTGATCCACCCGGCCGCGGAGATCCCGCTCACCCTGGACCCGATCGACGCCGTCGGCGCCGACGTGACCGCGTTGGCCACCGAGTTCGCCGGGTACGGCTTCGATCTGCGCAGCCAGGCCCCGATCCGGGTCGCCCTGTGGCAGACCGGCCCGCAGCAGCACGTATTCCTGATCGTGCTGCACCACATCTGCGGTGACGGCTGGTCGGTGGTTCCGCTGGCCGACGACCTGATGACCGCGGTGGCGGCACGGGCCGAGGGCGCCGTCCCGCAGTGGACGCCGCTGCCTGTGCAGTACGCCGATTTCGCACTCTGGCAGCGCGAATTGCTCGGCGACGAGAACGATCCGGCGAGCGCGCTGAGCCGTCAGCTCACCTATTGGCGCGATGAGCTGGCCGGGCTGCCCGATCAGCTCGATCTGCCGCTGGATCGCCCGCGCCCGCTGCGTCGATCCACCTCCGGCGGCCGGGTCGCCTTCACGATCTCCGCCGAACTCAGCCGTGCCGCAGCGGAACTCGCAGCAAGCCGCGGCGTCAGCATGTTCATGGTGCTGCACGCGGCGCTGGCGACCCTGCTGGCCCGGCTGTGCGGAAGCACGGACATCGCCATCGGCACCCCGATCGCCGGGCGTTCCGATCCGGCGCTCGACGATCTCGTCGGCATGTTCGTCAACACCCTGGTGCTGCGCACCGAGGTCGACCCCGCGGCAGGCTTCGGCCGGATGCTCGACGTGGCCCGCGAAACCGACCTGAACGCGTTCGCCAACGCCGACGTGCCGTTCGAACGGCTGGTCGAGGTGGTCAACCCCGAGCGGTCGGCCGCACGACACCCGCTGTTCCAGGTGATGCTGTCCTACGACCGCGCGCCGGAACTCGCCATCGATCTGCCGGACGTGACGGCGCGCGTGCTTCCGCTCGCGACCGACGTCGCCAAGTTCGATCTGCAGCTCGAGGTGCACGACAGCTTCGGCAACGGACCGCTCACGGCCGAATTCGGCTACGCCACCGACGTTTTCGACGAGCGTACGGTGGAGTACTTCGCGCGGCGGTTCGTCGCACTGCTCACCGCGGCGGTCGCGGCGCCCGAGAAGCCGGTCGGCGACATCGGCATCCTCGACCGCAGGGAAGCGGCCAACCTGGTGCCGATCTCGGCGGCGCCCGCCGAGCCCTCGATCTCACTGGCGCGCTTGCTGACCGCCACCGCCGAACGCCTGCCCGAGGCCGTCGCGGTGCGCTACGCCGGGCAGGACACCACCTACCGCGAGCTCGACGAGATGTCGAACCGCTTGGCGCGCGTGCTGATCGAGCACGGCGCCGGACCCGAGGTCGTGGTCGCCATCGCGCTGCCGCGCAGCCTGGACTCGATCGCCGCGGTCTGGGCGGTCGCGAAAACCGGTGCGGCGTATGTGCCGATCGATCCCAGCTACCCTGCCGAGCGGATCGGGCACATGATCGCCGACTCCGGCGCGATTCTCGGCCTCACCATCCCGGAGTGCTTGGCCGCCATGCCCGAATGGCCCGCGCCGCGCGGGCGGCACCGCAAGTCGTATGTCGACTGGCTGGTGCTGGGCTCGGCGGAACTGGCCTCCGAATGCGACGCCCAGTCCATCGCCCCGGTCAACGATGCCGACCGGCACTACCCGCTACGCAGCAGCCACCCGGCCTACCTGATCTACACCTCGGGATCCACCGGAATTCCGAAGGCCGTCGTGGTCACCCACGCCGGTATCGCGTCGCTGGCCAGTGAGCAGATGCATCTGTTCGGCGTCACGGATTCCGCGCGCACGCTGCACTTCTCCTCGCCCAGCTTCGACGCGTCGGTGCTCGAGCTGCTGCTCGGCTTCGCGGCGGGCGCGACCATCGTGGTCGCTCCCGCCGGGATGTACGGCGGCGCGGAGCTCGCGGAACTGCTGCGCACCGAACACGTCACGCACGCGTTCATCACCCCCGCCGCGCTGGCCACCGTGCCGGACGAGGGACTCGACGAGCTCGAGGCCGTGATCGTCGGCGGCGAGGCGTGCTCCGAGGAGCTCGTGGCGACCTGGGCAGCGCGGCACCGCATGCACAACATGTACGGACCGTCCGAAGCCACCGTCGCCGCGACCGCGTCCGGCCCGATGGCGGCGGGACGTCCGGTGCCGCTGGGCATGCCGGTGCGCGGTATGCGCCTGTTCGTGCTGGACGGCCGCCTGCACCCGGTGCCGCCCGGCACCCCCGGCGAGCTGTACCTGTCCGGCCCCGGCCTGGCCCGCGGCTACCTGGGGCGTTACAGCCTGACCGCGCAGCGCTTCCCGGCGAACCCGCACGGCAGGCGCGGCGAAAGGATGTACCGTACCGGCGATCTGGTGGTCGCCGACCCGGCGGGGCGCCTGCGCTTCCTCGGCAGGGCCGACGACCAGATCAAGATTCGCGGCTTCCGCATCGAGCTCAGCGAGATCGACCACGCGCTGCGTGCGCACCCCGGCGTGAGCTTCGCGCTGACGATGGTGCACATCGGCGAGCACGGCGACCCGCGCCTGGTGTCGTACGTGACAGCGGAGACAGGCGCCGAACTCGTCACGCCGACCGCGATCGTGGAGACCGCGCGGCAGCTGCTGCCCGGCTACATGGTGCCCGCCGCGGTGATGGTGCTCGACGAGCTGCCCGTGGCCCCGTCCGGCAAGCTGGATCGAAAGGCCTTGCCGCAGCCGGTGTTCGCGGCCGCGGGTCCGTCCAGGGCGCCGCGCACCGAGACCGAGATCCGGGTGGCGGACGTGTTCGGCACGGTGCTCGGGCATCCGGTCGAGGGCGCCGAGGACAACTTCTTCGACATCGGCGGCACCTCGCTGCTTGCCACCCGGCTGGCGGCCGCGGTGCACGCGGAGTTCGGCGTGGATCTGCCGGTGCGGACGCTGTTCGAGGAGCCGACGGTCGCCGCCGTCGCGGCGCAGATAGCGGAAGCGCCCCGGACGCAAAGGGTGCCGCTGGCTGTTCACACCCCGCGTCCGGGACGCATCCCGCTGTCGCTGCCGCAGCAGCGACTGTGGTTCCTGAATCGATTCTCGCCCGAATCGAGTGCCTACAACATCGCATTCGTCATTCGAATCGACGGCGATCTGGATGTGGCGGCACTGCGCGCGGCCCTCACCGACCTGGTGGAGCGGCACGAGGTGCTGCGCACCGTGTACCCGGAGGACAGCGGGGGCGCCCAGCAGCTGGTGCTGCCGATCAGCCGTGCGCTGCCCTCGGTCGCGCCGATCACGGTCGACGAGGCGGGCGCGAAGGACGCGCTGCGGGTGCTCGCGCGCGGCGGCTTCGATCTGACCAGGGACACCCCCCTGCGAATCGCGTTGCTGCACACCGGTGCTCAGCAGTACCAGCTCGGCATCGTGCTGCACCACATCGCGGCCGATGGCTGGTCGCTCGGCCCGCTGACCCGCGACCTCGCGGTGGCCTACGCGGCGCGCCGCGACGGCCGG
>NZ_BDBP01000163.1 GCF_001613045.1 Nocardia lijiangensis NBRC 108240
TGGCGGTGGCGGTGGCGGCACCGGTGCGCCCGGTGCGGGCGCCGGTGCTCCCGCGGCCGGTGGTTTCCGTGGTCGTCCCGGTGGCGGCGGCGGTCGTCCCGGTGGTCCCGGTGGCCGTGGCGGTGCGGCCGGTGCGTTCGGTCGTCCCGGTGGTGCCCCGCGTCGTGGCCGTAAGTCGAAGCGGGCGAAGCGCGCCGAGTACGAGAGCATGCAGGCGCCCGCCGTCGGCGGCGTGCGGCTGCCGCGCGGCAACGGCGAGATCATCCGGCTCGCCCGCGGCGCGTCGCTGTCGGACTTCGCGGAGAAGATCGACGCCAACCCGGCCTCCTTGGTCCAGGCGCTGTTCAACCTCGGCGAGATGGTCACCGCGACCCAGTCGGTGAACGACGAGACCCTCGAGCTGCTCGGCAGCGAGATGAACTACGTCGTGCACGTGGTCAGCCCCGAGGACGAGGACCGCGAGCTGCTGGAGAGCTTCGACCTCACCTACGGCGAGGACGAGGGCGACGAGGAAGACCTGCAGGTCCGTCCGCCGGTGGTGACCGTCATGGGTCACGTCGACCACGGTAAGACCCGACTGCTGGACACGATCCGCAAGGCCAACGTCCGCGAGGGCGAGGCCGGTGGCATCACCCAGCACATCGGCGCCTACCAGGTGATGACACACCTCGGCGACGACGACCGCCTGATCACCTTCATCGACACCCCGGGTCACGAGGCGTTCACCGCCATGCGTGCCCGCGGTGCGAAGGCCACCGACATCGCGATCCTGGTGGTCGCCGCCGACGACGGCGTCATGCCGCAGACGGTGGAGGCGATCAACCACGCGCAGGCGGCCGACGTGCCGATCGTCGTGGCGGTCAACAAGATCGACAAGGAAGGCGCGAACCCGGAGAAGATCCGGCAGCAGCTGACCGAGTACAACCTGGTGGCCGAGGAGTACGGCGGCGAGACGATGTTCGTCGACATCTCCGCCAAGCAGGGCACCAACATCGAGGCACTGCTCGAGGCGGTCCTGCTCACCGCGGACGCCGCCCTCGACCTGCGCGCCAACCCGGACATGGACGCCCAGGGTGTCGCCATCGAGGCGCACCTCGACCGCGGCCGCGGCCCGGTGGCGACTGTGCTCATCCAGCGCGGCACGCTGCGTGTCGGCGACTCGATCGTCGCGGGCGACGCCTACGGTCGCGTGCGCCGGATGGTCGACGAGCACGGCGACGACGTCGAGGCGGCGCTGCCGTCGCGGCCCGTCCAGGTCGTCGGCTTCACGTCGGTGCCCGGCGCCGGTGACAACCTGCTCGTCGTCGACGAGGACCGGATCGCTCGCCAGATCGCCGACCGCCGCAATGCGCGCAAGCGCAACGCGCTGGCCGCGCGCAGCCGCAAGCGGATCAGCCTGGAAGATCTGGATGCCGCGCTGAAGGAGACTTCGGAGCTGAACCTGATCCTCAAGGGCGACAACTCCGGTACCGTCGAGGCCCTCGAAGAGGCCCTCATGGGTATCGAGGTCGGCGACGAGGTGCGTCTGCGGGTCATCGACCGCGGTGTCGGTGGCGTCACCGAGACCAACGTCAACCTGGCCTCGGCGTCGAACGCGATCATCATCGGGTTCAACGTGCGCGCCGAGGGCAAGGCGACCGAGCTGGCCAACCGCGAGGGCGTGGACATCCGGTACTACTCGGTGATCTACCAGGCCATCGACGAGATCGAGAAGGCCCTCAAGGGCATGCTCAAGCCGATCTACGAAGAGGTCGGGCTGGGTCGCGCCGAGATCAGGGCCATCTTCCGCTCGTCGAAGATCGGCAACATCGCGGGCTGCATGGTCACCTCCGGGTCGGTCAAGCGCAACGCCAAGGCGCGTCTGCTGCGCGACAACGTGGTGATCGCCGAGACCGTGACCATCTCCTCGCTGAAGCGGGAGAAGGACGACGCGACCGAGGTCCGCGAGGGCTTCGAATGCGGTATGACGCTGACCTACTCCGATATCAAGGAGGGCGACGTCATCGAGGCGTACGAGTTGCGCGAGAAGCCGCGCGACTGATCGGTCCGAGATAGTTCGAACACCGCACCTGCGTCCGAGGCCCCGCCTGTACGGCCGGGCACCGGGCGCGAGGTGCGGTGTTCGGTTCGGCCTTAGACACTGAAAGGTGTGTGGGTGTACCTAGGTGCACTGGAGTTCGACCTCCTGCTCGGCGACGTGCATTCGTTGAAGGAGAAGCGGTCGGTCATCCGGCCGGTGCTCGCCGAGCTGCAACGCTTCGGCGTGAGCACGGCCGAGGGCGGGGAACACGATCGGTACCGGCGCTCGTTGCTGGGAGTGGCCATGGTCAGCGCGAGCATGGGTCACCTGACCGAGGTGCTCGACAGATGTGAAAGGCACGTCGCGGCGCGTCCGGAGTTACAGTTGCTGGCAGTACGCCGCCGGATCTTCGGGCCCGAGGACTAGGCCCGCGACGCCAACCGAATACAGACAACAGTGAGGAGGAAACGGCCATGGTGGATCAAGCCAGGGCACGCCGACTCGCGAAGCGGATTTCCTCGATCGTGGCGACCGCGATCGAATACGAGGTGAAGGATCCGCGGCTGCGTTTCGTGACGATCACCGACGCGAAGGTCACCGGTGATCTGCGCGAGGCCACGGTGTACTACACGGTGATGGGTGAAACCCTCGATGCCGAACCGGATTACGCGGCCGCGGCCGCCGGTCTGGAGAAGGCGAAGGGGGTACTGCGTTCCAAGGTGGGGGCGGGGACAGGGGTGAAGTTCACGCCGACGCTGGCGTTCGTACTGGACAAGGTGCCCGACGCCGCGCGCGAGATGGAGGAGCTGCTGGCCCGCGCCAGGGCCGCCGACGACGCGGTGGCCAAGACGGCCGCCAATGCCAGGCACGCAGGCGACTCCGACCCGTACAAGGTCGAGCGCGACAGCGCCGAGTGACGCGCGGCGCGGATGACCACGAGCGGTAACCCGGCCGAACTCGACGCGGCCGTCGCGGCCCTGACGGCCGCCGGATCGGTCACCATCCTGTGCCACGTGCAACCCGACGCCGACACCATCGGCAGCGGTCTGGCGTTGGCACTCGTGTTGCATCGGCGCGGCATCCCGGTGTGGGTGTCGTTCGCCGAGCCCGCCGAGCTGCCCGCCTCCATGCGCTCGCTGCCCGGAATCCAGCATCTGGTCCCGCCCGCGGAGGTGCCGCGCGAGGTGGACCTCCTGGCCACGGTGGACTGCGGAAGCGCGGGCCGGCTCGGCGCGCTGGCGGACCGGTTGCCCGGCGCCACCACGACGCTGGTGCTCGACCATCACCGCTCGAACACCAGATTCGGCGCGATCAACGTGGTCGACCCCGGCGCCGAGTCCACGACCAGCCTGATCGCCCGGCTGCTCGACGCCTGGGGCGTCCCGATCGATCCCGACGTGGCGCACTGCCTGTACGCGGGCCTGGTCACCGACACCGGCTCGTTCCGCTGGGTGCAGCCGGGCACCCATCGACTGGCCGAACGGCTGCTGGCCACCGGGATCGACGGCGCGGAGATCGCGCGCACGCTGCTGGACACGCATCCGTTCGACTGGCTGCCGATGCTCTCGCGGGTCCTCGGCACCGCCCGGTTGGAGCAGGGGGCGCGCGGCGGCACCGGATTGGCGTACGTGTTCGTGCGCCGCGACGACGTGACGGGGGTGCGCTCGGAGGAGGTCGAGAGCGTCATCGATATCGTCCGCACCACGGCGGAGGCCGGGGTGGCTGCGGTGTTCAAGGAGTCGCGCACCGTCGACGGCCGCTGGACGGTCTCGCTGCGGTCGCGGGACTCCGGGCCCGGCGCGCGGGACGGCGTGGACGTCGCCGAGGTGGCGACCGCGCTCGGTGGCGGTGGCCATCGTTACGCGGCCGGGTACACCACCGACGGACGCCCGGAGGATGTGGTGCGGGCGCTGCTCGCCGCGCTGGGATAGCGGATGAGCAGACAGGATGTCGGCGACGCCGAGGGAGTCCGCGCGGATCCGGTCGGTGGCGGCGCCGATCCCGCCGAGGCCGGGCCGCGGCGCATACTCGGACTCGCGCTGCCCACGCTGGGCGTCCTGGTCGCCGAACCGCTCTATCTGCTGTTCGATCTGGCTGTGGTCGGCAGGCTCGGCGCGCTGGCGCTGGCCGGACTGGCCGTCGGGGGTTTGATTCTCGCGCAGGTGAGTACCCAGCTGACCTTTCTGTCCTACGGGACGACCGCGCGGGCCGCGCGCAGACACGGCGCCGGGGACGAGCGCGGGGCGGTGGCCGAGGGCGTGCAGGCCACCTGGCTGGCGGTCCTGGTCGGTCTGCTGATCCTGATCACGGTGCAGGCGTTCGCCGTTCCGCTGACCGACGCGATCGCGGGCGGCGGGGACATCGCCGCCGAGGCGCTGCCGTGGGTGCGGATCGCGCTGTTCGGCGTGCCGCTCATTCTGATCGCCATGGCGGGCAACGGGTGGTTGCGCGGTGTCCAGGAGACCCGCCGTCCGCTGCTGTATGTGGTTGCCGGTCTTGCGCTTTCGGCCGTGCTGTGTCCGGTGCTGGTGCACGGACTGCTCGGCGCGCCGCCGCTGGGGCTGCCCGGCTCGGCGGTGGCGAACCTCGCCGGGCAGGCGGTGACGGCCGTGCTGTTCCTCGGCGCCTTGGTGCGCGAACGGGTTTCACTGGTTCCGCACTGGTCGGTGATGCGCGCCCAGTTGGTGCTCGGCCGCGACCTGATCCTGCGCAGCCTGGCTTTTCAAGCGTGCTTCGTGTCGGCGGCGGCCGTGGCGTCGCGGTTCGGGGCGGCATCCGTCGCGGCGCACCAGCTGGTCCTTCAGCTGTGGAATTTCCTTGCGCTGACGTTGGACTCGCTGGCCATCGCCGCGCAGACCCTGGTGGGTGCGGCGCTCGGCAGCGGCAACGCCGTGGGCGCGCGGCGGCTGGCGTGGCGCGTCACGCGGTGGTCGGAGGTCTTCGCGCTCGCGCTGGCCGCCGCGTTCGCGGCCGGGTACGCGGTCGTCCCGACGCTGTTCACCGACGACCCGGCCGTGCTGGATCGCACCCACGTGGCGTGGTGGTTCTTCGTGGGGATCATTCCGGTCGCCGGTGTGGTGTTCGCGCTCGACGGGGTGCTGCTCGGCGCCGGTGACGCGGCGTTCCTGCGAACCGCCACGCTCGGCGCCGCGCTGGTCGGGTTCCTGCCCGCCATCTGGCTCTCGCTCGTCTTCGACTGGGGGATCGCGGGCATCTGGTCCGGCTTGGTCGCCTTCATGGTGCTGCGCTTGGCGGCGGTCGTCTGGCGGACGCTGTCGGGCCGCTGGGCGCAGGTGGGCGCGGAGATCCCGCGGGGGCGTGCCTGACCGATGTCATCACCTGCTGTGTCGCGGACGCCCGCGACATTCGGGTGCACTCGACCGGCATCGAGGAGTCACTGACGAGGACACATGGCTCGAAGTGCGCGGCGGCGTGGAACCGGACAGTGCTGGCCGCGATCGCGACGGGACGCCGACGCTCGTCGTGCACGACTACCGCCGCGACGAGCCTGTTCGCTGATGCGGACTCACGCCGGATTCGTCGCGGCGCTTTCGGTCGCGCGGAAACGGCGGACGACGACGCCCGCGGGTCGCACCGACCGGCCCGCGACGGTGAGGCCGGGCTGCACCAGGGCCTCGACGGTGCGGTCGGCGTCCGGGTCGGCGGTGGCGGTGACGTCGGCGGCCTCCATGGTGAGCGAGTCGAACGGGTCGTCGGGCCGCGGCGTGACCAGCGCGGCGCCCCGGCCGGTGAGCAGCCGCTCGACGCGTGCGGCGACGGCCTCGAAGGCCGCTCGCTCCCTGGCGGATTCGGCGGTCGCGGCGCAGGCGGCTGTATCGCCGTGCAGGGCGAACAGCTCGACGACCAGCGGCAGATCGGCGCCTGCGCGATCATGGCGGGCGCGGGCCTTGGCCTCGTCGGCGAGGCGTTCGATGGTGGCGGCCTGGCGGGCGACGACCCGGGACAGGTCCTCGACGCGTTCGGCGAGTTGGGCGAGCGATTCCGCGACTGGTTCCGTCATGCCCGCACCATAGCCGGGGCACGGGTGGATGGGATTGGGCGTCAGCCGAATTCGCCGATCGGTCGCTGCGCCGCTGTCGGACCCGGCTGATACCATCGCCTGCCATGGGGGTCTACGGCATCGACCTGGGCACAACGAACTCGGCGATCGCGCGGATCGACGCCGACGGTCGGCCCGAGGTAATGATCGGCATGAACGGGGAACCGACGGTTCCCTCCGTCGTGCTGTTCGCGTCCGCATTCGATCATCTGGTGGGCGAAGGCGCGCGGCGGCAGGCCCGGCTGGATCCCGAGCACGTGTGCTCGCTGGTGAAACGCCGGATGGGCGACGCGGAGTGGCGTTTCGCGGCGCACGGCGAGAGCTGGTCGGCGCCCGCCGTGTCGGCGCTGATTCTCAAGAGTCTCGCCGCCGACGCGGAATTCGGCGGCGGCGAGCCGGTGCGACGGGCCGTGATCACGGTGCCCGCGTACTTCGGCGACGAGGAGCGCCGCGCCACGATCCAGGCGGGCACCTACGCGGGCTTCGACGTCGCGGGCGTGCTGTCCGAGCCGATCGCGGCGGCGTTCTCCTACGGTTTCGGCAGGCTCGACGGCGGCGTGGACATCGGCAAGACCGGTGCGCGGGAGACCGTGCTGGTCTACGACCTCGGCGGCGGCACCTTCGACGCCACCGTCATCGAACTGGCCGACCGGCGCATCTCTGTGCTCGCCGTGGAAGGCGACCACCAGCTGGGCGGCGCGGACTGGGACGAGCGCATCGCCCTGTATCTGTCCCAGCAGTTCTGCGCGGCCAACCCCGATGCCGAAGACCCGCTGGACGATTCGGCGGGTTCGCAGATGCTGGTGCTGGCCGCCGAGCGGGCCAAACGCGAACTGAGCGACGCGGAGAGCACCGAGATCGTGGTCGCGCACGACGGTGCGCGCGCTGTCATCACGCTGACCAGGGACGAGCTCGAGTCGATGACGGCCTCGCTGATGCGTCGCACCCTCGACCTCACAAGGGACTGCCTGGCCGCCGCGGGCAAGCGCGGCGTGGCGTCGATCGACCGGCTGCTGCTGGTGGGCGGCTCCTCCCGGATGCCGATGGTCGAGCGCGAGCTGACCAAGGAACTCGGCCTGATCGGCGAGCTGCGCGACCCGGACCTGTCGGTGGCGCGCGGTGCGGCGCTCTACGGCGAGAAGCTCGAGATGGAGCGGCTGATCGTCGCCGATCTGGTCACCCGCGGTCGGTTGCGGGACGGCTCCGGGGTGAACGAGGCGGCCCCCGCGGATCTGGACCAGTCGATCGCCCGGGTCGCCCAGTCGTTCGGCCAGCCGGTGAGTTTGGTGCGGCGGATGCTGGAGATCCAGGTCGACACCGTGGTGTCGCGCGGATTCGGTGTGCTGGCGCTGGATTCGCACTACGGATTGGCGGCCGCCTGGCTGGTGCACCGCAATCAGACGCTGCCGGTGCGGGTGCGTCGCTCGTTCGGCACCGTCCGTGAGGACCAGGACCAGATCGAGCTGACCATCGTGGAACAGCAGGGGCAAGCCGCCTCGATGCGCCCCGAGGACACGAAAGTGCTTGTGGAGGGCCGTATTCGCGGCATCCCCCCGGGCTATCCCGCGGGCAGCGAGGTGCGCGTCACCTTCGAGATGGGTTTCGACGGCGTGCTGCACGTGACCGCGCACCACGTCGACGCCGACCTGCCGCTGACCCTGTCGGCGCAGACCGGAGCCACCCTGTCGCAGGCCGACGTCGCTCGGGAACTCGACCAGGTGCAGCGCTCCCGCCGCCGCGACAGCTGAGCCGCCATGCACGCTTTCGACCCCAACGACTACCGCAAGCGGGTGCTCGCCGCGGTCGAGCGCCGCGGCGGCATCGAGCACTCGGACCCTTTCGAGCTCTACGACATTCCGCTCGACGAAGCCGAGTCCCTCGATGACGCCGAAGTTGCTGCCCGGGTCGCCGAGGTGTGGGGCTTCTGGCAGCGCCAGCGCGACCATCCGAAGTACCGGGTGCTCGTCGGGCTGCTGGTGGAAAGCCACGACCGGCTGTCCTTCTTGCTGCTCGACGCGTCCGCCCGACGGGCCGAGGCGAGCCGAATCCGGCAGGAGCGCGAACAGCGCGACGCAGAACGCTACGAGATGCTCGACGTCGCGATCTCCCGGCTGGTGCAGCGCCACGGCGGGGTGCCCGCCGCGAAAGTGCCGGGGCTGGAGGAGATCGGGGCGATGGGCGGACTCACCGCCGCCGAGGTGGCCACGCGTTTGCGTCGCCATCGGATCGTCCAGGACGAGCCGGCGCCCGCCGCCCCCGCGGCCACGGGAGCGCTCTCCGACCAGCGGCGCAAACAGATCCGCGGGCTGCTCGCCGAATGGGCGCGGCTGGTGGACGGTCCGCCCGCGCCGACGCTGCTCGGGTTGCTCGGGCTGGATCCGAGCCGCGCCACCCACACCGGCGAGATCCGGCTGCGCGCCGACGCATTGCGCGCGCGGTCGCGTGAGCTGCCGCCGGGGCGGATGCGGGTGGTGCTCGACGAACTGCTGGTGCACGTGCAGGACCTGCTGGAGCCCGGCGGGCCCGTGGTGGCCGAGTACGTCGCCTCGATCGTCGAGGACATCACCGCGGAACTGCGGCCCAAAGTGCGGGCGGCCGTGCTCGTCGAGGACGAACTGATCGGGGAGGACTACGAGTTCCTGCTCGACGAGGCGATCGCCCTCGGCATGGACCCGCACGCCGCGGGTCGGTTGCTCGAAGATCTCGCCGTCGAATTGGGTTCGCGCGCCGTGGGATCCGCGCCGCCGCGGCACGCCCCCGCACCGTCGAGGCCGAGTCCGGCGCCCGTGCCCGCACCGCCGCGGCGGCT
>NZ_BDBP01000164.1 GCF_001613045.1 Nocardia lijiangensis NBRC 108240
CGATGTTCCTCCCCACGAGGTTGGCGTAATGGCCGTCTCCTCCTACGTCCCGAAGGGATTCGCTCCCGTCGCGCGCTACTTCCGGCGTGGCAGCCGCGTCGTGCGGGCGATCGATTCGTTCGGCTTCGTCGCGGTGTTCGTCTGGCAGGTGCTCTCGGCGATTCCGCTGACGCTGCAGCGCTACCGCGCGGAGACCATGCGCGCCATCACGAACATGACGTGGGGCCGCGGCTCCATCGTGGTCGGCGGCGGCACGGTGCCGATGATGATCGTGCTCGGCCTGGTGATGGGCGCCTCGGTCGGCGTCGAATCCTTCGCCACCCTCGACATGCTCGGCATGGGTCCGGTCACCGGCATCGTGTCGGCCTACGCGACGACTCGCGAACTGGCCCCGATCGCGGCCGCCGTCGGCTTCGCCGCGCAAGCGGGCTGCCGCATCACCGCCGAGATCGGCTCGATGCGCATCTCCGAGGAGATCGACGCGATCGAATCGCTGGGTCTGCGGTCGGTGCCGTTCGTGGTGACCACCCGGGTGATCGCGGGCGCGCTGGCCATCGTGCCGACCTTCCTGATCGCGCTGATCCTGTCCTATCTCGCCTGCCGGGGCCTCATCACACTGGTGCACGGCCAGTCCGCGGGCGTCTACGACCACTACTTCTTCCAGTTCGTGTCCGGATTCGACGTGATCGCCGCGGTGATCAAGGTCGCCATCTTCGGCACCGTGGTGATTCTCGTGCACAGCTATTACGGCTTCTTCGCGAAGGGCGGCCCCGAGGGCGTCGGCATCGCGTCGGGCCGTGCGGTACGCACCAGTTTCGTGGCGATCATCGCCATCGACATGGTGCTGTCCATCGTGCTGTGGGGTTTCAACACGGCGATCAGCTTCACGGGGTGAACATTGCCTGAATACGGTTTGCCCGGCGTCGCCGCGGACAAGAAACGTTCGCGCACTGTCGGTTTGGTGATCGTCGCGCTGATCGCGGTGGTCGCGCTGACCACCACGTTCTACCGCAACCTGCGCTCGGAAGACGGTCTGCGCATCGCACTGCACACCGAGCAGATCGGCGACGGCGTCAGCGAGGGCACCCAGGTGCGCCTCGACGGCGTGCTGGTCGGCGAGGTGGCGCGGATCGCGCCCGCCGAGCGTGGCACCCAGCGCATCACCTTGCGGCTGGACGATTCCCGGCTGCACGGCATCGACGACTCGCTGCTCGTCGACTATGCGCCCGCCAATCTGTTCGGCATCAGCGAACTCGAATTGCTGCGCGGGCCAGGCGGTTCGCCGCTGCGCCAGGACGTCGAGATCGACCTGACCGGCCCGCGCGCCGTCGGCGTCTACGACGCGACGATGGGCAGCATCCTGCGCAGCCTGTCGCAGGTGGGCGCGTCGGTCTTCAGCCCGCAGCTGGCGACCGTCATCGCGCAGGTCTCCGCGGACTTCAAGGCGTTCACGCCGCTGGTGCAGGCGCTGATCACGGTGGCGCGCACCATCGCCGACAACCAGACCATGCCCGCCTCCGAACTGCTCGGCAGGCTGGGTCCGGCCTTCGACGGCGGCGGTGACTTCGCGGGCGCGACCATCCAGATCCTGGACCAGATCCACGACATCCGGATCGTGCAGACCGACAAGGACCGCTACGACGTCGGCGTCGCCGCCCTCACCGGGCAGATCCTGCCCGGCCTCGCCACCACGGTGAGCACCGCGGGCGGACAGCTCGCCGAGGCCACCGACATGCTGGCCCCGGTGCTGAAGGTGCTCGCCCAGATGGTGCCGCGGCCGCAGCAGTCGGCGGCCGAATTGCGCCTGCTGCTGGAACGTTTGCGCGCGGCGATGCCGGACACGCCGGACGGGCCGGTGCTGAATCTGGAGGTCGACCTGCAGGGTGTGCCGGGTATCGCGGTGCCGCTGCTCGGCCAGGGAGGTATCCGATGACGGTGCGCGGCGCGGCATGGCGCCTCGGTCTGTTCGCCGCGGTGATCGCGGTGGTGCTCGCGCTGGTGCTCACCGCGATCAAGCGGCCGGTGTCCGGTGAGACCCAGGCGCACGACGCGCTGTTCACCGATGCGAACGGGCTGAAGGTCGGCGACGACGTGCGCATGTACGGCGTGCAGGTGGGCAAGGTCGAGAAGATCTCGCTGGACGGGGTGAAGGCCAAGGTGCATCTCACCGTCAAGACGGCCACGCCGATCTACGACAACAGCACGCTGGCCATCCGGTACCAGAACCTGACGGGTCAGCGGTACATCGATCTGCAGCAGCAACCGAATCCCGGTGTGCGCCTTGCGGACAACGCGCTGATCGGCACCGATATGACGGTGCCCTCGTTCGATGTGACCAGCCTGTTCAACGGTCTGAAGCCGGTGCTCGCGACGCTGTCTCCCGAAGCGGTCAACCAGTTCACCGAGAGCATGCTCGCGGTGATCGAGGGCGACGGCACCGGCATCGGCCCCGCCATGGAGGCCATCGGCACGCTCAGCCGGTACGTGGGCGACCGCCAGCAGGTGATCGGTCAGCTGGTGAAGAACATGTCCGACATCGCCGATCGCGTCGGCGGACGGGTGCACTACTTGGTGCCGTTGCTGGCCCGGCTCAGCGACGTCTTCCAGTCGCTGCAGGCCAATATCGGCGGGCTCGCCGATTTCGCGATGTCCGCGCCCGCGGTGCTCGGTCCGCTGGACCGGCTGCTGGCCACCCTCGGGCTGGACCCGCACAGCGGCCAGGACATCGACGCGATGATCCGCGGCCTGTTCCCCGATCCGCAGCAGGCGGTCGAGGTCTTCGGCAGGCTGCCCGGTCTGCTGCAGTCGGTGGACAACGCGCTGCCGCGCACCGTCGCTGGCTGGCAGCCGGAGTGCAGCAAGGGCGTCGCCGAGGTGCCCGCGCCGGTGCGCGTCCTCGTCGCCGGACAGAAGGTGGCGATATGCCAGGCGTGATTTCCCGCTGGTTCGGCGATGACCGGCCGGTCCTCGACGACGCGGCCAAGCGGCGCAGGGAGATTCGGTTCGGCATCATCGGCGTGGCGCTCGTCGCGCTCGGCATGCTTGCCGCGGCCGTGCTGTACGTGGTGCCGTTCGGCAAGACCACCTACATCGCCGAGCTGTCCGAGGCACAGTCGGTGAAGACGGGCGACGATGTGCGCCTCGCCGGTGTTTCGGTGGGTTCGGTGGAGTCGCTGGAGCTGAGGCCGGATCGGGTGGTCATGAAGTTCACCGTGAAATCCGATGTGTTCCTCGGTGATCAGACCTCCCTCGACATCCGCATGCTCACCGTGGTCGGCGGGCACTACGTGGCGCTGTTCCCCGCGGGAAGCGCGCCGCTCGGCGACAAGCCGATCCCCGCGGATCGAGTCCGCCTGCCCTACAGCCTGATCCAGACATTCCAGGACGCCACGACGCCGCTGAACGAATTGGACGGCGACACGCTGCGGCGCAACCTGTCCGCACTGGACGAATCGCTCACCTCCGCACCGGAGACGCTGCGCACCACCCTGGACACGGTCGGCGGATACATCGACGCCATCGACCGTCAGCGCGCCCAGGTCTCCCATGCCATTGCGGTGGCGGACGAATACGTCACCATGTACGACGGCGCGAAGACCGATCTGGGCAGGCTGATGGACAACGTCAACCTGCTGGAGACGGTGCTCATCGACAAGCGCGCGGAACTGCGCGAGTCCGTCGCCTTGATCGACAGCGTGGTGCAGCGGCTCGCCGCGCTCGCACCCGTTTGGGAGTCCACGCTGAAGCCGAGGGCGCAGCAGCTGGCCGACGCGCTGCCGCGGCTGGAGGAGATGGGCGGCAAGCTCGAGCCGATGATCGCGAGCACCCAGCAGCTGAGCGAGCGTCTGCGGTCGCTGGTGATCCCCGAGGAGGGCGTCGTTCTGGACCGCTCGGGTCAGACCGTGCCCGCGCCCTCGGGGCTGGATCTGTCGTCGGTGTGCGTGCCGGTGCCGGGGAAGGAGTGCTGATGCTGAAGAAGCTGCTCGGCACCCAGGCGTTCATGTCGATCGCGGGGGTCGCGGTCATCGCGCTGCTCGGGGTGGCCGGTTACTTCGTGGCCTTCGATCCGCTGCGGAAGACCGAATCCTATTGCGCGATCATGCCCGACAGCGTCGGTCTGTATGAGGGCAACCAGGTGACCATGCGCGGCATCACGGTCGGCAGTGTCACCTCGGTACGCAACCAGGGCGCGACCGTGCGGGTCGATTTCGAGGTCGACGCCGACCATCCGGTGTACGCCGACGCCTCGGCCACCACGGTGTCCGACACCGTCGTCGCCGACCGGGAACTCGCGGTACTGGCCAGCGGCACGAACCTGGAGCGCTGGAACAGCTCCCAGTGCATCACCAAGACGCTGACGCCGAAGAGCCTCACCGAGACCCTCACTGCGCTCGCGCAACTCTCCGACCAGATCGTCGGACCCGATCCGTCCCAGCCGAATTCGCTGGCCAACGGGCTCACGGCGCTGGATCGGGCCACGGCGGGCGCCGGGCCGCAGATCAACGAGCTGATCCGCAAGCTCGGTTCGGCGCTGAAATCGCCGGACGCCGATATCGGCCACCTCGCGGGCATTTTCGATGCGTTCGCCTCGGTCTCGCAGAAGGTCAACCAGTACTGGGGTGATCTGCAGTCCATGCTGGTGCGCGTCGGACCGGTGCTGAACCAAGCCAGCGACGACCTGCTGATCCCTGGCGCGCAGCTGTTCGACGGTCTCGCCGAGGTGCTGCCGATGCTGAACGACATCACGAACTCGTTCGGCGACCAGATCCTCAGCCTGCTCGACCGCGCGGTGCCGATGCTGAAGCTGCTGCGCGCCAACGTCGGCTCGCTGCGCGAGATCGTGCTCACCACACCGGTGTTCGCCTCCGCGCTGCGCAGCGTCGCCGACCCGGAGACCGGTGCGGCGAGCCTGACTTACGCCCCGCCGAAGGTGGCGATCCCGCAGCAGAACGCCGAGCAGGTGTGCACCGCCGTGAACATGATGTCGCCGGGCCGGTGTGCTGGCGTCGAGAACGGCATGGTGAACGTGGAATTGGTCCAGCTGGTGCTGGGATTGGCGGGAGCCCGATGAGCACACAGCCGACTCGGCGTACGCGGCGGCCGAAGCCTTTGCGGCGCACCGGGATCGCGCTCGCGCTGGCGGCCTCGGTCGCGCTCGGCGGCTGCGCCTTCGACCCGTCCGCGGTGCCGGTGCCCGGCACATCGGTCTCGGGGGCGACCTACCGCGTGCAGATCCAGTTCGCGAACGTGCTGAATCTGCCCGCCCGCGCGAAGGTCATCGCCAATGGCGCGCAGGTCGGCGCGGTCGAGAAGGTCACCGTGGTGCCCGCTGCCGAGGCGCCGCAGGGGCGCGGCGGGTACGTCGTGGTGGAGACCGAGATCGCGACATCGGTACAGCTGCCGTCGAATACGATCGCGGAGCTGCGTCAGAACACGGTGCTCGGCGATATCCACATCGCGCTGACCACCCCGCCGGACGGTTTCGGCTCGCTGCTCGGTCCGGACGGCACCATCGACCTGGATCACACCAAACCTCCTGTGCAACTGGAGGACACGATGGCCGCGATGGCCTTCTTCGTGCAGGGCGGCGCGGTCGGCCAGCTGCAGGACATCGTCAACCGGTTCAATGCCGTGCTGCCGCAGGACCCGAAGGAGACCGCGCGGATCGCGGGCGTGATGGGCGCGGACGCCGCCGATCTGGCCGCCAACCTCGATCAGGTGGACAAGCTACTCTACGGCCTCGGCAACAACGCCGAAGTGCTGCACAAGGTTCAGCCGGAGCTGGACAATATCCTCAGCGCGGCGTCGGTGGACCGCCTCGGCGCCGCCACGCAGTCCATCGACGGCGTGACGAAGATCTTCGGCGAGCTCGGCCCGGTCGGTCAGTCGCTGGGGTGGCTCGCCCCGCTGGTGCAGTCCGGCGACGCGGCGGCCATGGCGTTCGTGCCGCTGGCCACCGGCGGACCGCTCGACCTGCGCAACCCCTCGAACCTGGCCATGCTGGTCGCGCTGGTGCGCGACAAGATCATTCCGTTCGTCGAGCGCGGCCCGAAGGTGAACGTCACCGGCGTGCGGGCGGACGCCGCGCCGGTCTCGGAGCAGGAGCAGGTCGACCGGATCGTTCAGACCCTGCGCATGATCGGAGCTGTCCGATGAAGATCGGTTCGCTGGCCTCGCTCGGCGGCATCGCCGCCATCATGATCCTGGGCGCGGCCTACCTCACCTTCGGTGTGGTGCGGTTCGATCCGTTCGCCGGCTACACCCACGCCACCATGGTGCTGAAGAACTCCGGCGGGCTCGGCGTCGGCTCGCCGATCCTGTTGACCGGCATCGAGATCGGCGACGTCACCTCGGTGGACAGCACCGCGGCAGGCGTCGAGGTCGGCTTCCGCGTCGACGCCGACCACAAGGTGCCCACGGCCAGCGTCGTCACCATCGAGCACTTGTCCGCGCTGGGCGAGCCGTACGTGCAGTTCGTTCCGAGGGCCGACGGCGGACCCTACCTGCGCGACGGCCAGCGCCTGGACACCGAGGACGTCCGGACGCCGCTGTCCATCGCCGAGGTGGCGCGCATGGTCACCAAGACCATGAACCAGCTCGACCCCGCGGTGGTCGGCTCGCTGGTGGAGACCATGAGCAAATCCGTCACCGGCACCGAATCGGTGATGCCGGAGCTCGCCAGATCCGGTGACCTGCTCGCCTCGACCATCATGACCAGGGCGCCGAAGATCGCCGAGCTGCTGGACAGTTTCCAGCTCGCCGCCGCCGACATCGAATGGGCGGGCCCCGCCACCGCCGCGGGCGCACCCGGCCTGGTGAAGTTCGGTCGGGCCCTCGACGAACTCGTGGAGGCCGTCGGCCGTCTGGTCACCGCGCAGGGCAGCCCGGAGATGTACCTCGAGGGCGACGGCGTCGTGCCGTTCCTCGAAAAGCTCACCGCCTGGCTGCGCGAGGCGGGCCCCGAACTACAGGCCCTCATCCCGGGCCTGCGGCCGCTCACCGACGCCGCCGTCTCCGCCGCACCCCAGCTCGACCTGAGCACCTTGATCGGCCAAGCTCTGCACAGCACCGACGACGACGCGATCCAAGTCCGCGTCGCCATCAAATAACCCGTCCCACAAGGGTCCTCGCACACCTTTCACACGCTTCGCAGCGGGTGTGACCCCTGCGAAGCGTGCGGAGCGTCTGCGAAGCAACCGGTGCATCGGTGTGTTGGGGGGTGGTCGAGCAGCGGGAACACGGTGGCCGGGTGGTTGGTCTTCGTGTCAGCGACCTTCGGGTAACCTCCCCGGGAAGATCGACTACTCGTGACGGTGTTCTCTGTTCGGCAGCGAAGGCGGTGCGATGGTGGAGTCCGGCGGCGGCCCTGCGCCCTATGGCGATGACGAAGGGGCGAACAACACTCGCGTTCTCGTGATCGCGGCGGCCATCGCCGCGACCCTGGCGGTGGTGGTGGCGATCGGACTCGTGTTGCGGTCGAACGAGGAATCGGGCGGCGGGCCGACGCCTGTGTCGACCATCGAACCGACGGCCAGTCCCACCGCACGCACCACGCCGATGGCGACGACGGTCCGTCCGTCGACCTCCGCGACGCTGGTGCCGCCGCCCGTGCCCGCGCGCCGGATCGGCGAAGACTGCTCGGCGGGCGGCATCACCGCGCAGTGGGATCTGCGCGAGGGCCAGTGGATGTGCGTGCCGGTGGGGCAGGGCAACGAGCCGCACCGCGTCGGCGACGACTGTTCGCACGACGGGATCACCGCGCAGTGGGGCCGCACCCCGGAGGGCGAGTGGGTCTGCCTGCCGCAGGAGCAGGCCCGCGAAGAGCACCAGGTCGGCGACGACTGTTCGCACGACGGCATCACCGCCCAGTGGGGCCTGTCCCCGGACGGCCGGTGGATCTGCGTGCCTCCGCAGCTGGGTGTGGGCGGACCGGTGCCGCCGATCGTCGTCCCCGGGGCGCCGGTCGTGCCCGGACCCCCTGCGCCGCCGATCGTGCCCGAACTTCCCGCGCCGCCGGTCGCCCCCGCGGCTCCTGGGCCGCCGGTCGCACCCGCCGCTCCTGCGCCGCCGATCGTGCCCGCGCCCCCAATCGTGCCGCAGTTGTTCCCCTTGCCGATCCCGCCGGTGGCGCCCCCACCGCCCGCGAGTGAGTGAGCGAGAGCGCTGTCGGCAGTGCGCGGCCGTCGGTCTCGTGGCGGCGCGCGCGGTGTGGCAGTCGGTGGTGCGTTGCCGTCGGCCTTGTAGCGCCGCGGGTGGTGTGGCCGTCGGTAGTGCGTTGCCGTCGGTCTCGTGGCGGCGAGCGTGGTGTGGTCGTTGGCAGTGCGTTGCCGTCAGCCTTGTAGCGCGGCGCGTGGTGTGGTCGTCGGTGGTGTGTTGCCGTCGGTCTCGTAGCGCTGAGCGTGGTGTGGTCGTCGACTACGCGGTGGCGAAGACCGGCACCACGAATCGATCGACCAAGGCCAGCTCTGCGGCGGAATCGCCTGCGGGCCAGAACAACAGCGACAGAACGACCCGGACGATCCACTGTCCGGCGGCGGGGTCGTCTCCGGTGCCGGTGAGCGATGAGGCGGCCTGCGCGAGCCGCGGGTTGCCAGCCAGAAAACGCTCGACCTCCGACGGGGCGGCGCCGTTGAGGAAGGCGACCGCGACGCGGTCGGCGCGAACCGCGTCGAGCGCGGCGAGGATCGCG
>NZ_BDBP01000165.1 GCF_001613045.1 Nocardia lijiangensis NBRC 108240
GCTAGTCCCAGTCGAAGCGCAAGCGTTCGTCCCCGGTCAGCCAGTGCGCATTCCGCTCCATCTCACCGCGGCGTCCGCTCGGAAGCGCCGCGAACAGGCTCACCGCCATCCGGTGCTGAGCACGGCGGTACCGCCAGACACCCGCCACCTCTCCGTCGACGAGCACCGCGCCCGGCGCGGACAACGCCCGCCACACCTGCCCCCGCCTCGCGCGATCGGGGACGAGCAGCGACCGATCCGCTTGGCGCAGATAGGGATCGCCGGGCGGAACCAGCAGCACACCTTCCGGCGGCGGCGCACCGAGCACCTCGTCGAGAAGCGATTCGGGCAGGTCGGATCTTCGATCGTCTACCCGCACTCGCACCAGCGTGCCCGCCACCGCGCGCCACGAGTCGTCGGCGCCGACGCCGAGCCAATCGCGGAACAGCGGACGGGTGGTCGGCCCGTTCACCCGGAAGAAAGCCCGCAACAACGCCAGGCGCGGCTGTTGCACGCCGACGGCGGGATGATCCGGGGTCGGATACAGCACCGTTGCCCGGTTCACCTCCGGCCCGAGCACGATCTGCGCCTGACACCCGGCTGCGCGGAACAGCCCGTCCGGCACATGCTCCGCTGCGCAGCGCTCGCACCAGCGCACCAGCGCGGGCGAGACCCGTACGGTCACCACCGTGCTGACCTCGGCCTTGGGCCTCGGTCGGGTGACGACAGCGCGCAGCGCCGCGGCGACCTCGGCGACGGCGTCGACCTGCGCAGCGCCGCCCGCGTCCGAGGCGCGCGGCGCCAGCGCGTCGCGCACTACGTCCAGCTGAGCCAACCGGTGCGCGTGCGGGGCGCCGCGCATCGACCACCAGCTCACCAACGGCCCGGCCGGATCGATCGCCCGGCCGAGCGGTGTGGAGCCGATCCGCTCGGTGCGCTGACGCAATGAGTACGCGGCGCCGCCGAACCGGCCGTCCTGCAATCCGAGCAGCAGCAGGTCGTCCAGGGCCCCGCCGTTCGTTCGCCCGTTCAGGCCGTGGCGGCGCCAGCGATACCCGAGCCACTGTGCGCGGCCGACAGCGATCGGCTTGGCCATCGGTTCACCGTACAGACGGGGCCGACGTCACTCGTAGGTGTCAGCAGGCTTCCAGGTCGACACCGCCCAGATCACCACGATGCTGAGGGCGATGATCAGGGTCGACCAGTACGGGTAGTACGGCAGCCAGAGGAAATTCGCGATGATCGTGAGCGCCGCGATGACTATGGCCCCGACCTTGCCCCAGGTGCTTCCCGTCATGAGCCCGATCGCACAGATCACCAGGATGACTCCGAGCACGATGTGGATCCAGCCCCAGGTGGAGATGTCGAACTTGTACACGTATTCGACCCCGACGACGAACAGTTCGTCATCGACGACGGCCGAGATACCCTCGAAGATCTGCAGTACACCCACGGTCAGCAGCAGGATCGCGGCACCGATCGAGGTGCCGGCCGCGATGCCCTGGCGAACCGGGTGCTGGGTTTCCGGTGTCGGTGTGGTCATCTGCATTCCCTTCCGCGAAGGAGAAACCTGGATTTCCATCCCAGCCGGTGCACCCGGGGAATACCTCACCCGTTTCGGGTGAGGTATCCGCGATCAGCGCGCTCAGGCGGACACCGGAGTACGGCGGTGCGCGCGCGGCGTCGGCCGCAGCGTCTTGTTCAGATTGGTGCGCAGCGTCGTGGCCGTATCCAGCAGATAGTTCTGGCGGACCTTCCACGGGTGCCGCCCGCCTTGGCGCGGGAAGTCGCCGATGGAGCGCTGGACGTAGCCCGAGGTCAGGTCGAGCAGGGGATGCTCGGCGAGGTCGCCGTCCGGCTCCGGGACGACGGCGGCGTAGTCGTTGGCGTCCATGTGCCGCAGCACCTTGCAGACCAGCCGCGAGCTGAGGTCGGCGCGCAACGTCCACGAGGCGTTGGTGTACCCGACGCAGACCGCGAAGTTGGGCACGCCGGTGAGCATCGCGCCCTGCCAGACGAACTGCTCGGACAGCCGGACCGGAACGCCGTCGACGTGCGGGGTGATGCCGCCGAAGGCGAGCAGCTGCAACCCGGTGGCCGTGACGATGACGTCGGCCTCCAGCACCCGCCCGGACTTCAGCCGGATGCCCTCGGGCACGAAACGGTCGATGTGGTCGGTGACGACCTGCGCCTTGCCCTTCTTCATCGCCTTGAAGAAATCGCCGTCCGGCACCGCGCACAGCCGCTGGTCCCACGGGTCGTAGCGGGGCGTGAAGTGCTCGGCGACGGCCTGCTCGTCCTTCAGCATGCGCGTGGTCAGGCCCGTGAGCAGCTTGCGCGCGGCGCCGGGAAAGCGGCGGCAGTACTGATAGAAGCCGATGCCGAAAAGGATTTTCTTGGCGCGGATCACCCGGTGTGCCAAGCGCGGCGGCAGCAGCCGGCGGATCGCGTCGGCCTGCTTGTCGCGGCCGGGGACGGCGCTGATCCAGGTGGGGCTGCGCTGCACCATCGTCACCAGCTCGGCCTGCTCGGCCATCGACGGCACCAGCGTGACCGCGGTGGCGCCGCTGCCGATCACCGCGACCCGCTTGCCCGCGTAGTCCAGGTCCTCCGGCCAGAACTGCGGGTGCACGATCCGCCCGGCGAAGGTGTCGGCGCCGCCGAATTCCGGCGCGTGGCCGCGGTCGTAGTCGTAGTAGCCCGCGCAGGCGTAGAGGAAATCGCAGGTGAGCGTGCGCTCGACGGTGCGGCCCGCCGCGTCGCGCTCGGCGAGGGTGAGCGTCCACCGGGACTCGGCGCTGGACCAGTCGGCCGAGACCACCTTGGTGCGGAACCGGATGTGCCGGTCGATGCCGTACTCGGTCGCTGTCTCCTCGACGTAGCGCAGGATCGAGGGCCCGTCGGCGATCGCCTTCGCGTCGCGCCACGGCTTGAAGGGGTAGCCGAGGGTGAACATGTCCGAGTCGGAGCGAATGCCCGGGTAGCGGAACAGGTCCCAGGTGCCGCCGAGCGCGTCGCGCGCCTCCAGCACGGCGTAGCTCTTGCCGGGGCATTCGGTCTGGAGCCGGTACGCCGCGCCGATGCCGGACAGGCCCGCGCCGACGATCACGACATCGAGGTGATCCCCCGCCTCGGGGCGCTGGGCAAAACGGTGCTCGGAGGCGACTGCGGTGTCGGTCATGGGCTCCAGTGTGCGGATCCGACCGGGGGCGTTCTTGACTTCACGCGACAACTATTTGATTCTGGACGACATGTCCGTCATCAGGTCCGCAGGCTTGCGCGGCTTCCGCGCCACGGTGGCCGAGCTGGGCGGCGACGCCGAGGAGTATGTCGCGGCGGTGGGTCTGCCCGCCGCCGCCTTGGATACCGACGATCTGCTCGTCTCCGACGAGGCCGTGGCGACGGTGCTGGAGCTGGCCGCCTGCCGCCTCGGCTGCCCGGATCTCGGGCTGCGCATCGCCTACCGCCAGGACCTGGACATGCTCGGCCCGCTGGCGTTGGCGATCCGCAACTCCCCCACCCTGGCCGACGCGCTCGAAAGCTCCTCGCGCTACCTGTTCGTGCATGCCCGCTCGCTGAGCCTCACGCTGCTGCCCGACCCATACGGGGACCCCGGCGTGATCGCCCTGCGCTATGGCGGACCGCCGGACCTGCCCGCGCCGGTTCAGGGCACCGATCTCGGTCTCGGCTTCGTGCACCGCGCGATCCAGCGGCTGGCCGAGGAACGCTACGGGCTGCGGTCGGTGGAGCTGCCGTACCACCCGCCCGCCCCGCTGCGCGCCTACGAGGAATTCTTCGGCGCACCGGTGCGGGTCGGCCGGTCCGAGGCCATCTTGCGGATGCCGTGCGGACTGGCCGACCGGCCGCTCTCGGGCGGCGATGAGAACCTGCACCGGCTGGCCATGGCCTTCCTCGCCGAGCAGACCGCCGAGACCGGCGCCTCGATCGCACCGCGGGTGCGGGCCGCACTGCGCCAGCTGCTCGGCACGAGCCCACCCGAAATCGCCGCGGTGGCAAGGCTTTTCACCATGCATCCGCGAACGATGCAGCGCAGGCTCGGCGCGGAGGGCACCACCTTCGCCGCACTGCTCGACGACGTGCGCCGCGAGGAGGCCCACCGCTACCTCACCGCCACCGACATGCCGATGAGCCAGGTCGCCTCGCTTCTCGGCTTCGCCGAGCAGGCGACCTTCACCCGATCCTGCCGCCGCTGGTGGGGATGCACCCCCACCGCGCTGCGACGTTCGGAACGCTGAACGCGGGTCGTTCGGAACGCTGAACGCTGACTACGCGGCCTTGCGCACCTTCTCCACGGCGTCCAGGAAGAACTTCTCGAACGCGGCCTCGTCCACCGAGTCCTTCAGCGCGGCGACTCGCACCACGACGGTGGTGCCACGCAGCACGGCCATGCCCTGGTAGGCGGTGGAGGTGAGCGGCTTGCCGGTGCCGACGGTCGAGGTGCTGACCGAGCGGTAGACGATGGCCTCGGCGCCCTTCAGCTCCGCGGGAGCGTCGAGGTTCTCCACCTTGACCACCGAGGTGATCTGCTTGCCCTCCACGGTCGAGGTCGCGCTCACCTCTCCGCACTTCTTGTTGCCGTCGGTGATCTTCGCGAGGTCGGCGGTGCGGCCCGCGACGAACTCCACGAACATCAGCCCGGCCTTGTCGTCGGTGGCGCCCGCGACCGACGCGTCGGCCAGCAGATCCTTGGTCGCGGCTCCCAGATCTTGCTGAGTGTCCGCGCATTCCGCCGGGGTGATGGTGGAATTCTGTTGCGTGCCCGCCAGATCGGCGGCCGCGGTCTCCAAGCGGTCCTTCGGCAGCTCCACTTTCTTGGTATCGGCCGGGAATTCGGACTCCGACAGCAGGAGCTGGTCACGCGGGGTGGTGGGCGCGGCCGAGCTCGGCGCCGATTCGTCGTTCCCGCCACAACCGGCGAGCAGCACAACGCCCGCCGCAATCCCCGCCAGCAGGCGTGCCCCTGAGTACCGCAGTGTGATCATGCCGGTCAGCATGCCAGCATCCGTCCCGCCCGGCAGCACCGGTCCACCCCGTGCTACACGCGGCGACGACGCCGGGCGCGCAACGTCTTCGGCCGCGGCCTCATCGCCCTCAGGTGGCCGGCTCCTTCGGCGGCACGTGGGCCAGGGCGATGCCGGCCACCCGCGGCACGGGCACGGTGGTACTACGCGCCGCGACGTGGACAAGGCCAGGCGGCGGGGATCACCTCTAGGAACCGGGGTTCGGTCGGCATAGACTTCCGCCCGAATATCGACTCGGAAGGGGTCGCATGGACACGGTCCGAGAAGTTGCCGAAGAGGGCAAGCGGCTCATCGACCTGGCCTGGCTCGGCGAACTCACTCGCGACGACGCGGTGCACCGGTTCGTTCAGGTGGGCGACGGAATGATCTGTCCGGTCACGGCGGGCGAAATCATCGACGACGGCGTGCGCTGGCTGGATGCCAATGCCCCTCGACTACGGTTTCTCGGCTGGTGCGCCCTGCTGGAACTACCGCTACTGGGAGGCTTCGCCGTGTTCTCGCTCGCTCTCGGCGACTACGTCGCCGCACTTCTCGCGCTCGCGCTGCTCGGCGGCATGCAGTTCGCGCACCGCAAGCTGATCCCGCACCCGGTCCCGATCCGGCGCGCACGCCGCGTCCGGCACTGAGACTTTCACCGTTCCTTCGTCTCTACCAACGCTTTTCGGCGTGCCATCAATGCGGTCCTCGTACAGTGAACGAGACGTGCGGACCGCGCCGACGGTCCGGCAGTCGGGGTTTCTGGCTTGCGGGGAGGGGCGACCGTGCGGATCGAGGACTTGCCAGCGGTCGGGGACGCAGAACTGACCGCCGACGTGTGCGTGGTGGGGTCGGGCCCCGCGGGTCTGACGATCGCCGCCGAGTTGGCGAATTCCGCACTGCGCGTGCTGGTCCTGGAGAGCGGCGGGCGCGAGTCCACGGACGCGACCAACGCCCTCGACGACTACGACAACGTCGGCGCGCGCCGGGCCCAGACCGATCGGATCGCGGGCGACCGGATCCTCGGCGGCAATTCGCACACCTGGAGCGGGCGCTGCGCACTCCTCGACGAACTCGACTTCCGTGACCGCCCTTGGGTTCCCGGCTCCGGATGGCCGATCGGCCCCGCCGACCTGGAGCCCTTCCTGACCCGCGCAGCCTGCCACATCGGCATCGGCCACGGCAGCGGCTTCACCGACGACGCCTTCTGGGAACTGGCCGGACGAACCCGCCCGCCAGACGCGCTGGACCCGCGCCGATTCCGCCCCTACTTCTGGCAGATCAGCCGCGACCCGGGCGACCCGTTCGACTGCAAACGCTTCGGCGCACACGTCGAAAGCCTTGCCGCGCCCAATGTTCTGGTGGTCGTGAACGCGACCGTCACCCATCTCGACACCGATCCGGGCGGCACGCACGTGCGGACGCTGCAAGTGGCGGGGGCCGACCCGCGCCCGCGCACCGTGCACGCTCGCGCGGTGGTGCTCGCGACCGGCGGCATCGGCAATCCGCGGCTGCTGCTCGCCTCGCGACGAGTGCGACCCGAGGGCCTCGGCAACCGGAACGACCTGGTCGGGCGCTACCTGATGGACCACCGCTGCGGAGCGGTCGGCGCGCTGGAACCGGCTGCGGCCGAGGCGATCACGCATCGGTTCGGCAAGTACGTGGTGAAGACGCCGCACGGCCGCCACACCTTTCTGCACGGCGTTGCCCTCGCTCCCGAAGTCCAGGCCGCGGAGGGTCTGCTGAACTGCGCGCTGTGGTTGCAGGAGGTGCCCGCCGCGGACGATCCGTGGGACTCGGTGAAGCAACTGCTGCGCGGGCGCGGCGACCGCCACGACGCGAAGGTGGCGCTGGCCAATTCCGGCCTGCTGCTCGCCGGCGCGCGACGCCGCCTCGTCCAGCGCACCGGGCTGCCGCACAAGCTCGACCGAATCGAGTTGCGCTGCATGGTCGAACAGGCGCCGAACCGGGACAGCCGGGTCAGCCTCACCGATCGCGCCGACCGGCTCGGAATGCCTGCGGCGCGGGTGGATTGGCGGGTGCACGCCCAGGAGGACGCCACCGTGCGCCGCGCCGCCGCGCTGGCGGTCGCCGAGTTCACCAGGCTCGGGTTCGCCGCGCCGCGCCTGTTCGCCTGGGCCGCACCGGACAGCGCGCGGCCGCTCGAACTCACCGACTGGGCGCATCCGACCGGCACCACCCGGATGTCGGCAGATCCGGGCGGGGGCGTCGTCGACGCCGACTGCCTGGTGCACGGCATGGAGAACCTGTTCGTCGCGGGCAGTTCGGTGTTCCCCACGACGGGCCATGCCAATCCGACGCTCACGATCGTCGCGCTGGCCGTTCGCCTGGCCGATCACCTCCGCGCGAAGGTCGCCCCGGCCGATTAAGGTGCGGGCATGGAGGACTCGACGGTCAGTGGTGCTCATCCGCACGAGCCGCACGCGGGCGGGTTCGCGACCAGGCTGAACTGGTTGCGCGCCGGCGTGCTCGGCGCGAACGACGGCATCGTGTCGACGGCCGGGCTGGTGGTCGGCGTCGCCGCGGCGACCACCACCACCAGCGCGATCTTCACCGCGGGCATCGCGGGTCTCTCGGCCGGGGCGCTGTCGATGGCGGTCGGCGAGTACGTATCGGTCAGCACCCAGCGAGATTCGGAGCGCGCGCTGCTCGCCAAGGAACGCAAGGAACTCACCGAGGCGCCCGAATACGAACTCGCGGAACTCATCGACATCTATCGGGCCAAGGGACTCTCACCCGAGACCGCGCGCACAGTCGCCGAGGAACTCACCGCGCACGACGCCTTCACCGCGCACGCGGAGGCCGAACTCGGCTTGAACCCACGCGAACTCACCAATCCCTGGCAGGCCGCGTTCTCCTCGGCGATCGCTTTCACCCTCGGCGCGCTGCTGCCGCTGCTGGCCATCCTGCTCCCACCCGTCACCGCCCGCATCCCGGTGACCGTCGTCGCGGTGCTGGTGGCGCTGGCGCTCACCGGCTCGATCAGCGCCCAGCTCGGCGGCGGCGAGCGCGGCCGAGCGGTGCTGCGGGTGGTGCTCGGCGGCGCACTGGCCATGCTGGTCACCTACGGCATCGGGCAGCTGTTCGACGTCGCCGGAATCTGAACCGAGCCCCGGAGCTCCCACCCGCCGTGGGCGTTTCGGCCGGGCGTAGACTTCGGTGCTTTCCGAAGTCCGAGTCCGGAGGCCCAGCATGCCCTTCCGTGATCGCCGGGCGGCGGGTCGGCGACTCGCCGTGCGGTTGACCCACTTTCGCGACACCGACGCGGTGGTGCTCGGGGTGCCCCGCGGCGGTATTCCGGTCGCCTACGAGGTGGCGGGCGCGTTGCGCGCACCGCTCACGGTGGCCATGGTCCGCAGGCTGCGGGTGCCCTATCAACCGGATTTGACGTTCGGCGCGGTCGGTGAGGGCGGGGTCGGGGTGATCGACGACAAGATTCTGGCGCGCGCGTTCGTCTCCGAGCCGGGCCGGGCCGAGGTCGAGGCGGAACAGCGAGCGGACTTGGCCCGCAGCGCCATTCGCTACCGCGGCGCGGCCGGTCTCGCGCTGCACGGCCGGACCGCGGTGATCGTCGACGACGGCATCGCCACCGGCGTCACGGCCCGCGCGGCCGTCGAGGTGGTGCGGGC
>NZ_BDBP01000166.1 GCF_001613045.1 Nocardia lijiangensis NBRC 108240
GCGTAGGCGCGCGCCGCGCTGCCGGGCAGCCAGCGCAGCGGCGCGTCCAGCTTGTTCAGTGTGTGGGTGCTGATCGCGGCATCGCCGTCCTCGATCTTCCGGATCGTCGGCGCGGAGGGCCCACCCAGATCGCCGATCTGCAGCTGCGTGAGGCCGAGCTCGTCTCGGCGTTCCTTGATGATTCGGCCGAAGCGCTTCTGCCGCGACAGCTCCGAAGGGCTTCTCATAGTGGGCTTCATGGTAGGCCGGACTCTGGGGAATGACAACTTCATAGAAAAGATTTGAAAAATCAATAGAAAGAACGCTATTGTTCTTTCTGCGTCGGATGTGCGGTACCGGCACCCGAAGCGGTTCCGGGACGAGCAGGGGCGTTCGCCGGAACGGGCGCCCCGGTCTGCAGCGCAACGGCGCGCCGCAGGCCGGCTCAGCGGCATCTGGAGGGGATCGCTGAGCCGCCTGGGGCTTACCTGCCCGTTGTGCGGGACCGAATCGGGGGATCGTGGGGGACGGAAAGCCTGCCCGCCCGGTGGGGTGCGGGGAGGTCTTTTCCCGTGTGAGCGTGGACCGAGAACTTACTTCAGAGTAAGTTTGTGGTGTACGTCTCTGGAAAGGAATTCGCATGGCTTCCGACGCTGCTCGCCGTGCCGTCGTCGTCTCCGGTGCGCGCACGCCGTTCGTGCGGGCGTTCACCGACTTCACCCGGATGGACTCCATCGCGCTGGCCGACGCCGCCGTGCGCGGTCTGCTGGAGCGCACCGGGCTGCCCGGCGCACAGGTGCAGGCCATCGTCTGGGGCGGGGTGATCCTGCCGAGCGCCGCGCCCAACATCGCCAGGGAGATCGCGCTCGACCTGCACCTCGACCCCGGCTGTGAGGGCTACACCGTCACCAGGGCGTGCGCGTCCGGCCTGCAGGCGGTGACCGCCGCCGCGGCCGCGATCGAGCGCGGCGAATACGACATCATGATCGCGGGTGGCAGCGATTCCACCAGCAACGCCGAGGTGAAGCTGCCGCAGAAGCTGGTGCACGCGGGCGCCCCGCTGGCGCTCGGCAAGCCGAAGCTGAAGGACTACCTTTCGGCGGCAGCGCAATTGGCGCCGTTCACCGACATCCTGCCAAGCAGGCCGAAGATCGCCGAGCGCACCACCGGTGAGGTGATGGGCGAGTCGGCGGAGAAGATGGCCCGCATCCACGGCATCGGCCGGGCCGAGCAGGACGAGTTCGCGGCCCGCTCGCACCGGCGCGCCGCGGCCGCCATCGCCTCCGGCCGTTTCGACGACGAGGTGCTGCGGGTGCGCACACCCGAGGGCACGGACATCGAGCGCGACGGGTTGGTCCGCGCCGACACCAGCGTCGAGAAGCTGGCCAAGCTGAAGCCGGTGTTCGCCGAGGACGGCACCGTCACCGCGGGCAATGCCAGCCCACTCACCGACGGTGCCGTGGCGGTGCTGCTGATGAGCGAGCACAAGGCGCGCGAGCTCGGCTACCGGCCGCTCGCCGCGTTCCGCTCCTGGAGCTACGTCAGCGTCGACCCCACCGACCAGGTGCTCATCGGCCCCGCCATCTCCATGCCGCGCGCACTCGACAAGGCCGGAATGGCGTTGTCGGACATCGACCTCGTCGACATCCACGAGGCCTTCGCCGCCCAGACGCTGTCCGTGCTCAGCGCGCTCGCCAGCGACGAATGGGCAAAGACCAAGCTGGACAGGGACACCGCGGTCGGCACGGTCGACATCGACAAGCTCAACGTGCACGGCGGCTCGGTGTCCCTCGGCCACCCCTTCGGCGCCACGGGCGCCCGCATGGTCACCACCATGGCCAACGAGCTTGCCCGCACCGGGAAGAACGCCGCCCTGCTCGGCATCTGCGCGGCAGGCGGCATCGGCGCATCGGCCATTCTCGAACGGTGTTGATTGGCGCGCGCGTGTTCGCGGCCTCTTATGTCTCGCTTCTGAGCGGTCGAGACTCGCGACTTCGTCGCATGCGCTTCGACCGCTCAGAAGCGAGACGGCCGCGAACGGGCTCGTAAGACTCGCCCCGAGGGTGGCTGGGAGTTCCGGGATGGTGCGTTCGGGTCTGTGTGTGATCGCCGCGCGCTGCCGGAGTCTCGGTGTGCGGCGTTCGGGTGGCCACGTGTACGTGTCGCGTGCGGTTCGTCAGGTTGTGGCGGAATCCATCGCCGGGCTCGCGGTCGGGGGTTCGGCGGAGAGTCGCTGCCCGCCGAAGGTCTCCCGGTGCACCGCTTCGGACAGCGGTCGTCCGGTGCGCCAGCCGAAGCGTTCCAGGTCGGGGACTGTTTGGAATTCGTGCACCGGGCCGACGCAGAGCCACGCGACGGGCCGGATGCCGGGCGGTAGTCCGACCAGTTCGGAGAGGAACGCCGGGTCGTAGAACGACACCCAGCCCACGCCGATGCCTTCGGCGGTGGCAGCCAGCCACAGGTTCTGGATCGCGAGAACCGCCGAGTAGACGCCGGTTTCGGGGACGGTGGCGCGGCCGAGCACCTGCGGCCCGCCGCGGTCGTGGTCGTAGCCGACGACGATTCCGGTGCCGCTCTCGACGATGCCCTCGATCTTGATCGGCTCGAAGGTCGCGGCGCGCTCGGGCGGCAGCGCGTCGCGGAACTCGACGCGCTTGTCCGCCACGTGCTCGGCGAAGCGGTGCAGCGTCGCCGGATCGCGCACCACCACGAAATCCCACGGCTGCGAATTGCCCACGCTGGGCGCCCGATGCGCGGCATCGAGAATCCGCCACAGCGTGGCCTCGTCGACGGGCGCGCCGGTGAATTCGGCGCGCACGTCGCGGCGCAACCGGATGGCCTCGTAGACGCTCAGACGATCAGCACTCACCGGGCCAGTCAACCAAAGCGGACCGGGGGGTTCGCACCCGCCGGTCCGCTGAAGTGTCGCCGGTTCGCCGCGTCGCTGGTTCGCGCGCTCACTGCACCGGCTGGAGTACCCGCTCCTGCCGTGCCGCACGACGCGCGAACCGCCGCTTGCCCTCGGCCAGCGCGGTGCGCAGACCGCGGCGCTTGCCGGTGACCGGGTCGACGGTGGTGACGGCGTTGCCGCCGAACTTGCGCTCGGAGGCGGTCTCCGGGGCGTCGTCGGCCGTGTGGCGCAGGTACTTGTTCGGCAGCGCGAGCTTGAGGATGGTCCGCCAGGCCTTGAAGTACTGCACCGGCAGCGAGCCCGTGGTGTAGGGCAGGTCGTACTTGTCGCACAGCGCACGCACCCGCACCGCGATGTCGGCGTAGTGGTTGCTCGGCAGATCCGGGAACAGGTGGTGTTCGATCTGGTGGCTCAGGTTGCCGGTCATGAAGTGCATGACCCGGCCGCCGGAGATGTTGGCGCTGCCCAGCATCTGACGCAGGTACCACTCGGCCTGGGTCTCGCCGTCGATGTCGGCCTTGGTGAACTTCTCCGCGCCGTCGGGGAAGTGACCGCAGAAGATCACCGCGTTGGTCCACACGTTGCGGATCACGTTGGCGGCCAGGTTCGCGGTGAGTGTGGAGAAGAACAGCGGACCGGTGAGCGCAGGGAAGATCACGTAGTCCTTCAGCACCTGCTTGCCGATCTTGTGCAGCACCTCGTCCCGCTTGCGCTCGAACTCGGCGCGCTCGGGGGTGCCCTCCTTGTAGCGGCCCGCGGCCAGCTTGCCGAGTTCCAGGTGCTGAATCGCCACCCCGTACTCGAAGAGCAGCTGCAGCAGCAGGTTGTAGACCGGGTTGCCCAGGTTGAACGGCTTCCAGCGCTGGTCGCGGGTGACCCGCAGCAGGCCGTAGCCGATGTCGTCGTCCATGCCGAGGACGTTGGTGTACTTGTGGTGCAGGTAGTTGTGGGTCTGCTTCCAATGCTTGGACGGGCCGGTGTTGTCCCATTCCCACGAGCTGGAGTGGATCTCCGGATCGTTCATCCAGTCCCACTGCCCGTGCATGACGTTGTGCCCGATCTCCATGTTCTCGATGATCTTGGCGGTGCCGAGCAGGGCGACGCCCGCCAGCCAGGCGGGCGGTAGGAAGCCGGCGTAGAGCACGGCGCGGCCGCTGATCTCCAGCGCGCGCTGCAGCCTGATGACATTGCGGATGTACCGCGCATCCGATTCACCGCGCGAGGATTCGATTTCCCGCCGGATCGCGTCGAATTCCGCGCCGAGCGCCTCCACATCCGCGGAGGTGAGGTGCGCGTACTCCTTGACATCCGAGATCGCCATGGCGGCTACAGTACCGTAAGTTACGACACCGTAGGTTGCGGGATTCGCGCCTTGCCTGTGGCAAATCCCGCATTGTGCTCGTGATCGCCGGATGCTATATCAGGCGCGGCGCCAGCGCGCGAGGAAGCCCTTTTCCCACACCGTCTTCCGCCGCAGCGCGGCCTGCTCGGTGCGCGCCTTCTCCTGCAGGGTGCGCTTGGCCTCGCGCAGGAGTTCCTTCTCCTGCCTGGCCTTCTCCTTCAGCGCCAGCTTGGCCTCGCGCAAGACCTCTTTCTCGTGCCGCGCCTTCTCCTCCAGCGCCACCTTCGCCTCGTGCAGGGCGGAGCGCAGGCCGCGCCGCTGCCCGGTCTCGGGATCGGTCAGCAGCCAGTTGTTGTCGGCCCAGCGCTCGGTGTTCGGCAACGTGATGCCCGCGAACTTGCGCTCCGACGAGGTCTCCGGTGCATCGTCGGCGGTGCGCTTGAGGAACCGGTCCGGCAGCGCCAGCTTGTGGATGGTGCGGAAGGCGAGCAGGTACTGCTTGCCCAGCGAGCCGGTCGTGTAGGGCAGGTCGTACTTGTCGCAGAGTTCGCGCACCCGTTCGGCGACCTCCTGGTACCGGTTGCTCGGCAGGTCGGGGAACAGGTGATGCTCGATCTGGTAGCAGAGGTTGCCGCTCATGAAGGCCATCGCGGGCCCGGCCTTGAAATTGGCGCTGCCCAGCATCTGGCGCAGGTACCACTCGGCCTGGGTCTCGTCCTCGAGCTGTTCGATGGTGAACTTCTCCGCGCCGTCGGGGAAGTGGCCGCAGAAGATCACCGCGTAGGCCCACAGATTGCGCACCAGATTGGCGGTGGCGTTGGCCTTCAGCGTCGACTTCCATGCCGGTCCGGTCAGCGCGGGATAGAGCACGAAATCTTTGGCCACCTGGCGCGCGATCTTGCGGGCGAACTCCCGGTTCGGCGCCGACAGCAGCTCCTCGGGGGTGCCCGCCAGCTCCTTCTCGATGGCCCAGTCGTGCAGCGCGATACCCCACTCGAAGGTCGCGGCCAGCAGCAGATTGGCCAGCGGCTGCACCAGGTGGATCGGGCGCCACTGCTCGTCGCGGGTCATCCGCAGGATGCCGAAGCCCAAGTCCTCGTCCTTGCCGAGAACGTTGGTGTAGGTGTGGTGGGAGTAGTTGTGCGCGCGCCGCCACTGCGACGACGGCCCGGTCATGTCCCACTCCCAGGTGCTGGAATGGATCTCCGGATCGTTCATCCAGTCCCACTGCCCGTGGCTGACGTTGTGCCCGAGCTCCATGTTCTCGATGATCTTGGCGACCGAGAGCAGGGCGGTGCCGGTGAGCCAGGCCCAGCGGTTGCGGCTGCCGAACAGCACAGCGCGCCCGGCGACCTCGAGGCCGCGTTGAGCCGCGATGGCGCGGCGGATGTACTTCGCATCGCGTTCGCCGCGGGAGAGTTCCACGGACCGCCGGATTGTGTCGAGTTCCTGCCCCAGGGTCTCGATATCGGCGGCCGTGAGGTGGGAGAACGTTTGGATATCGGTGATGGCCACCGGAGTCCCTTCTCTGCTCGACTGACGAGGTCGAGGGTACCTGTGTCTCAGGCGGTATGGATTCGGTCTGTCTGGGCCTAGCCGCCTCAGGCAGTGTCGGATTTTGTCCGAGGCGGGGCCCTGCGTGGTTACGCTGCGCTGCCTCCTCCGGGCCTGACCGCCTCAGACGTCGAGTGTGCAGTCGCCCGCGGCGGCGGAGATACAGGTCTGCACCTTGTCGCCCTCGCGACGCTCCTCGCCGTTGCGCAGGTCGCGGGCATGCCCGGAACTCAAGGTCACCACACAGGTCTGGCAGATGCCCATCCGGCAGCCGAACGGCATCTGAACCCCGGCCGACTCGCCCGCTTCCAGCAGGCTCGTCGCGCCGTCGACCTCGACACTGCGGCCGGACTTGCCGAAGCTGACGGTGCCGCCCTCGCCGATCGCCGAGCGCTCGATCTCGAATCGCTCCACGTGCAGCCGGTCGGCGATACCCGCCTCGCGCCAGTGCTGCTCGATCTCGTCGAGCATGGCGGCGGGGCCGCAGGCCCAGGTGTCGCGTTCCCGCCAATCCGGGAACTTCGCGTCCAGGTCGGCGAGCGCGAACTTGCCCTGCTCGCCGGTCAGGTGCAGGTGCGACTGGAAATTCGGGTGCCGCTCGTGCAGCGCGCGAAGTTCCTCGCCGAACATCACGTCCTGGCCGGTGCGCGCGGAATGCAGGTGCACCACGTCGGACACCAGACCGCGCCGGTCCATCGACCGCAGCATCGACATCACCGGGGTGATGCCGCTGCCCGCGGTGAGGAAGAGCACCTTGGCGGGCGGCGGGTAGGGCAGCACGAAACCGCCCTGCGGCGCCTGCAACCGGACGACGGTGCCCGGCTTGACGCCGCCGACGATGTGGCTGGACAGGAAGCCCTCCGGCATCGCCTTCACGGCGATCGAGATGACGCGCTTGCCGCCGTGCTCGGGGGCGCTCCAGTCCGGCGGGCAGGTCAGCGAGTAGGAGCGCCAGTGCCAGCGGCCGTCCACCAGCAGGCCGATGCCGATGTACTGCCCCGGCTGGAATTTGAAGTCGAAGCCCCAGCCCGGCTTGATCACCAGGGTCGCCGAATCCGCGGTCTCCTTGCGCACCTCGACGATCCGGCCGCGCAGTTCGCGCGCCGACCACAGCGGGTTGGCCAAGTGCAGGTAGTCGTCGGGCAGCAGCGGCGTGGTCACCCGGGCGACGGCCCCGCGCAACACGTTGAGCCGACCTCCGCGATCGGCGACGCTCGCCGCGGGCGCTTCGAGCCAGTCGCGGACATTCTTGAAGACCATCGGTGCCGTTCGTCTTTCTGTCGAGGTGGCGGCCGCCGTCGGGGCCACTCCCGGCTAGGTTACGGCATCGTAGGTTTGTGGGCATCGGCGCCCGCACGCCCCAGCACGAATGAACCCGACACGATCGAGCCTCGGCGCAAGCGGGCTTCGGCGCAAGTCGGCCTCAGAGCAATTCGAGCAGGAACGGCAGTTCTTGCGCGGCGTACCAGGCGAGCTGGTGATCTTCGGCGTCGCCGAGCACGAACTCGGCGTCCGCGTCACCGAGGTCGGCCGCGTCGATGACGTCCACCGCCTTGGCCACCTCGGGCTCGGCTTCCGCCAGGTCGACGTGGATCGAGGCGATCCGGTCGTACCCGATCGGCCCCGCGAGCTTGACCACCGCGTCGTCGAGGTCGGGCCGCAGCTTGGCGCCCGCGACGTCCGCGGCGATCACGGCCCGCCGGTACACCGGACCGCCGGACGGCCGCGCGGCCGCGGGTTCGCCGTCCTCGATGTCCTCGACCACGGCCTCGCGCTCGGCGGCGAGCAGGCGCAGCGAGGCACGGGCGGCCTCGAGCATCGCGACCTCGGCCAGCTCCTCGTCGTCGCCGGAGGCGTAGGCCTCGCGCAGCGCGGGGGTGACCGCGAAGGCCGTTGCACCGATCGGGAAGATCTCCCGCTCGGCGACCAGATTGCGCAGCATCGGCACCGTCGCGGGCACGTACACCCGCAGGGTGTTCTTCTGATCAGACGCAGGCACCGAGCATCTCCTCCATGGACTCGTGCACCGCGGCGGCCAGCACCTCGATATCGGCCATCGCGTCGCGGTCGGCATTGAGTCCGTAGAAGACGCGTCCGTCGTAGGACGTGATCCCGATGCTCGAAGCCTGATTGCGCAGCAGCGGCGACACCGGATACATCTCCAGCATCCGCGCGCCGCCGATGTACATCGGCGTCTGCGGACCCGGCGCGTTGGTGATCACCAAATTGAACGTGTGCTCTGCGAACGTACTCGCCGCCCGCACGCTCATCGCATGCAGGCTGGCCGGAGCGAACCCGGCCATATGCACCAGCGTGCGCGCCCGAACGCCGCGGCGGGCCCTGCTGTTGGCCTCGGTGGCGTGCGCGATGTGCGAGAGCCGCATCACCGGATTGGGCTCGCCGACCGGCAGATCCAGCAGGAACGAGGACACCTCGCTGGCAGGCTCCAGCCGGTCGCGGTCCGGGCCCTCGATGTACACCGACATCGGCACCACCGCGCGCAGCGTGGTCGACTCGATCAGCGCCTCACCGCGGGAGAGCAGCCAGTTGCGCAGCGCCCCGGTGACCACGGCGAGGATGGCGTCGTTGGTCGAGCAGTCGAAGCGGTGCCGGATCTTGCGGTAGTCCTCCAGATCGGTGCGTACCACGTCGAAGCGGCGGCTGCGCGAGGTGCGCGCGTTGAGCGGGCTGTCCGGCGCGCCGATGGCGGCGGTGCGCACCGCCGAGACGACCGAGTCGACCGCACGGCCCGCGGCGCCGATCATCGCGAAGGCGT
>NZ_BDBP01000167.1 GCF_001613045.1 Nocardia lijiangensis NBRC 108240
GGAGGCGGTCGCGGTGGCGCGGGCGGTCGCGGTGGCCGAGCCCGCCGTGCGGTCGGTATCGGAGCCGCCGCGCAGCGCGAGCATCGCGACCAGCAAGACGACTGCCACCGCGCCGAGCGCCGCAAGCGCCCGAAGCACCTTGCTGTTCATCGGTACTGCACCGTGACCGGCGCGTGGTCGGACCAGCGCTGATCGTAGGCGGCGGCTCGCTCGACGACGGCCTGCTTGGCGCGGCCGGGCAGGTCGCCGCGCGCCAGCTGATAATCGATGCGCCAGCCCGAATCGTTGTCGAAGGCGCGGCCGCGGTAGGACCACCAGCTGTACGGCCCGTCGACGCCGGGATGCAGCTGACGCACCACGTCGACGTAGCCCGCGGCGATCAGCTCGTCGATCCAGGCGCGTTCCTCCGGCAGGAACCCGGCCGACTTCAGATTGCCCTTCCAGTTCTTAAGGTCGCGTTCGGTGTGCGCGATGTTCCAGTCGCCGCTCACCACGAACTCGCCGGTGCGGGCCTTCAGGTAGGCGCCGAACTCGGCCATGAACCGGTATTTCTCGTCCTGGCGCGGGGTACCCGCGTCGCCGGAGTGCACGTAGACGCTGGCGACAGTCACCTCGTCGAAGTCGGCTTCGAGGTAGCGCCCGGAGCCGCCGAACTCGGCGCTGCCGAATCCGACGCGCACCGCCTTCGGCTCCCGCCTGGAGAGGATGCCGACACCGGCCCTGCCCTTGGACCCCGGCTCGGCGTGCGCCAGCCACCAGCCGTCGGCCAGCGCGGGCGCCAGGGCAGCGCGGGTCTGCTCGTCGGTGGCGCGGGTCTCCTGCAGGCAGACGATGTCGGCCTCGGTGGCCGCGAGCCAGTCCAGCATGCCCTTACCCGTGGCCGCTCGGACGCCGTTTACGTTCACAGTCGAGATGATGTAGGGCACGTAACGACCGTACAATGCTGGTCAGAGATATTGCCCCCGGACACCGCCGTCCAGGAAGGGGTGCTGACGATGACGTCCGACACCTCCAAGTCCCCGGCCGCCTCGCGTTCCGCTCGACCGCGAACCGTCGCCCGCACGGCCGACCAACCCGGACCGATCAAGGCATTGCACCTGGGTTCCGGCGATCCGCTGCTGCTGTTGCACGGTTTCATGCTCTCGCCGCACTGCTGGGAACGCACCGCGGAGCGGTTGTCCTCGCACTGCGAGGTGTACGCCCCCGCCCTGACGGGTCACTGGGGCGGCCCGCCCGCCGAAGGATGGTCCACCGGCGTCGCCACGCTTGCCGACGGTATCGAAGCCCAGCTCGACGAATTGGGTTGGCGCACTTGTCATATCGCGGGCAACTCGCTGGGCGCCTGGGTCGGCGTGGAACTCGCCCGCCGCGGCAGGGCCCGCACGCTGACGCTCATCGCGCCCGCGGGTGGCTGGAATGTCCCCTCCCTCACCCAGTTCCGGGTCGGGCTGAAGTTCCTCTCGCTGGTTCCGCTCGTCCGAATCGGCAGGCGGCTCGGCGATTTCGCCACCGACAACTTCATCCCCCAGCGTTTCGCGCTGTTCCTGTTGAGCAAGCACGCCTCGGCGGTGCCGCGCCGGGAGATCGCGAACGTCCTGCGCGCCGCGCTCAACTGCTCCGCGATGCTGCCGATGATCGCGGGCGGCCTGCGCGCCCCCGCCCTCGCCGACCTGTCCGACCTGGCCACCCCGGTCCGGCTGCTGCTCGCCGAGCACGACCGCATCATCCCGAACCGCGTCTACGCCCGCCGCTACCTGAAGGAATTGCCCGACTCCGCCGACCGCATCCTCGTCAACGGCGTCGGCCACGTCCCCATGCTGGAAGCCCCCGACCGGATCGCCACCCTCATCGCCGAACACGTCTACGCCAGCCGCAACCACCTGCGCGCGGTCTGACCTCACACGCTGTACCCACGCCCCACACAGGCGGTGCCTATGTGGGGCGTGGGTGTCAGGTGTGCGAACGTCAGGACAGGAGGGCCTTGGCGATGTGGGTGACCTGGATTTCGTTGCTGCCCGCGTAGATCATCAGGGACTTGGCGTCGCGGGCCAGTTGTTCGACACGGTATTCGGTCATGTAGCCGTTGCCGCCGAAGAGTTGCACCGCTTCCATCGCCACGTCGGTGGCGGCCTCGGAGCAGTAGAGCTTCATGGCGGAGGCCTCGGCGAGGGTCGGCGGCTTGCCCGCGCGGCCGCGCTCGAGCGCGTTGAACACCATGTTCTGCACGTTGATCCTGGCGATCTCCATCTTGGCCAGCTTCAGCTGGACCAGCTGGAAGCGCCCGATCTCCTGACCCCACAGCTTGCGGCTCTTGGCGTACTCGACGCACAACCGGTGGCATTCGTTGATGATGCCCAGCGCCATGAACGCCACGCCGATCCGTTCGGCGGTGAAGCTGGAGCGCGCGGACTCGCGGCCGTCGCCGCCCTTGTGCTCCTCGGTCTCGCCGAGCAGCCGATCCCGGCCGACGCGGACGTTGTCGAAGAACAGCTCGCCGGTGGGCGAGGCGTGCAGGCCCATCTTCTTGAAGGGTTTGCCCTGGCTGAGGCCTTCCATGCCCTTGTCGAGGACGAAGGTCAGCACCCTGCGCTCACGCTTGTCCGCCCCGTCGCCCTCGTCCAGCTTCGCGTAGACGATCATCACGTCGGCGAAGGGACCGTTGGTGATGAAGGTCTTCTGGCCGTTGAGGATGTAGTCCTCGCCGTCGCGCTTGACGTAGGTCTTCATGCCGCCGAACGCGTCCGAGCCTGAATCGGGTTCGGTGATCGCCCAGGCCGCGACCTTCTTCATCGTCACGATGTCGGCGAGCCAGCGCTCCTTCTGCGCCAGCGTGCCGCGCGACATGATGGTGGTCGCGCCGAGCCCGATGCTGACGCCCATCGCGGTGACCAAACCCATACAGACACCGGACAATTCGCTGATCAGCACCGCCATCAGCGACTCTTGGCCGCTGAACGGGCTACCGCCGGAACGTTTCTCGCCCTTCTTCTCCGGCGCGGGCGCACCGGCCGCGAGCGCCTCCTCTTTGGCGCGCTGCTTGGCGAGCAGCTTCTCGACAGCCTCGCCGCCCATCGCGTCGATACCGAACTCGCTGAACAGCTTCCGGATGATCGGGTACGGCAGCATCTCGCCGCTGTCGAGCGCGTCCAGGTGCGGGCGGATCTCCTTGTCGATGAAGGTGCGCACCGCGTCACGGACCATCACATCGGTCTCGGACCATTCGAACATCGTCGTTCTCCTTTCTGGCGGCCCAGCCTCAGGGCAGCCGAGCGGCGATGTCGTCGAGGAGCCAGGGGCCTTCGGTCTCGATCGTCTTGACGTCGTGCCAGCCCGCCAGCTCGGAGATGGCGCCGCCCTGCACCGCGAACACCTTGCCGGTGATCGGGCACTTGTCCGAAGCCAAGTATGCGACCAACGGGGAGATATTGGCTGGGCTGAAGGCATCGAATCCGCCCGCTTCCTCGGCCGCCTCGGCCTCGGCGGCCATCATCTCGCCCATCCCTGGCGTGGCGAGGGTGAGCCGGGTCCTGGCGATCGGCGCGATCGCGTTCACCCGCACGCCGTAGCGGGCAAGTTCGTCGGCGGCGACGAGGGTCAGCGCGGCGATGCCCGCCTTGGCGGCACCGTAGTTGGCCTGGCCCGCGTTCGGGATGGTGGTGCCCGACGCGGACGCCGTGTTGACCACGGCCGCGTTGGGCTGGTTGCCCGCCTTGCTCTGGGATTTCCAATACGCGGCCGCGTGGTGCAGCACCGCGGCGTGGCCCTTCAGGTGCACCGCGATCACGGCGTCCCACTGCGCCTCGTCCATGCCCGCGATGAACACGTCGCGCAGGATGCCCGCATTGTTGACCACGATGTCGAGCCCGCCCAGCTCCGACACCGCCTGCTGGACCAGGTTGTGCGCGCCCTCCCAGGAAGCGATGTCGTCGGTGTTGGCGACAGCCTTGCCGCCCGCCGCGACGATCTCCTCGACCACCTGCTGAGCCGGGCCGGAATCGCTCCCCTCGCCCGCGTTGCTGCCGCCGAGGTCGTTGACGACGACGCGCGCGCCCTCGCTCGCGAACAGCAGCGCGTGCTCGCGGCCGATCCCCCGGCCCGCGCCGGTGATGACGGCGACCTTTCCTTCCAATGCGCCCATGTGTGCGTCTCCTGTGCTGTGGGCTCGCCCGCCGGATCGGGCGAGGTGTGATGAATGGGGTGCCGGCTCGCGGCGAGATCACCGCGGGCCGCTCGCTCAGTCGGCGATCTCGGCGAGGCCGTCGCTCAGCACGACATCCGTGCCGCGCACCGTCTCGAAGGCGTAGGTGGTGACGCCGTCGGCGGCGCCCACCTTCCAGATCCGGGTCTCCAGGTCGTCGCCGGGGAAGACCATCTTGGCGAAGCGCACCGCGAAGCGGCGCAGCCGATACACGTCCGAACCCGCGACCTCGGTGAGCACCGCCCATGACGCGAATGCCATGGTGCACAGGCCGTGCGCGATGATGCCGGGCAGCCCGGCGTCTTTGGCGACCTGCTCGTCGAGGTGCAGCGGTACCGGATCGCCGGAAGCCGGTGCGTAGCGGAAGGTTTGGTCGTGGTCGATGTGCTGGGGCACGACGGCGAACGGCTCGGCGCCGCGCAACGACTCGTCGAACTTGTGCGCGGGCGCGGACTGCCCGACGGTCTTGCCCGCGTCGATGTTGCGGAAGAACGCGGTCAGATACTGCTCGTTGACCAGTTCCCCGTCCTCGTCCCGGCATTCGATGAGGATGGTGATGGTGCTGCCGTTGGACTTGCTCGCGTAGCCGACCGCCTTGGCGCGGGTGACCAGCTCGTCACCGGGCCGGATGGCACGGTGGAAGTGAAAGTCCTGCTCGCCGTGCACGACCCGGCCGAAGATGTCCATCGGCGCCACGTCGATCACCGGCATCATCATGGCCTCGAAGACCGGGACGATCCCGAACACCGGCGAGGCCACCTCGCCCGCGCGGTGCGCCGCGATGGGATCGTTGGTGGCCGCGGCATATTCGGCGATCCGTTCCGAGGTCACCTCGAAACGTTCCTCGTCGCACCAGGTTTCCAGGCCCGCGTCGTCGAATTCGACGACGCGGGCGGCAGTGGTTTCCGCTGTCATCGCGATGCCCTACGCCGAGGCCAGCGCGTCGAGCTGGTCGAGCGATTTGTCCAGCTGCTTGATGCCGTCCTTCTCGACCGCCTTACCGAGCGCGCCCTTGATCAGCGCGCCCTCGAAGTCGCCGGACACCAGGATGGTGCTGCCCGCGCCCTTGGGCTGGATGTCGAAGGTGAATTCGGTCTTCACCCCGGCCATTCCGGTGCCGCCGAGGGTCAGCTTGTTCGGGGCCTCGACCGCCTTGATGGTCCACTCCAGCTTGTTCGCCATGCCGAGCATGACGATCTTGGCCACCAGCTTGGACCCCTCGGCCAGGACGGTGGGCGGCTCCTCCATGAAGCGCTCGTGGATGGTGAACCACTTGTCCCAGGTCTGCGGGTCGGAGACGACCGCCCACAGCGCTTCCGGGGTGGCGTTGACGTCCTTGGTCGCTTCGATGTGTCCCATTGATTTCTCCTGTCGAATGGTGGTTTTCGGGTCAGCGGTCGGCGCGCTGGTAGGCGGTCACGACCGCGGCCCCGCCGAGGCCGATGTTGTGTTGCAGTGCGGCGGTGACGCCCTCGACCTGGCGTTTGTCGGCCGCACCGCGCAGCTGCCAGGTGAGTTCGGAGCACTGCGCAAGCCCCGTGGCGCCCAGCGGATGGCCCTTGGAGATGAGGCCGCCGGAGGGGTTGACGACCCACTTGCCGCCGTAGGTGGTCTGGTTCTCGTCGATGAGCTCGGCCGCCTCGCCCGGGCCGCACAGACCGAGCGCCTCGTAGAGCAGAAGTTCGTTGGCCGAGAAGCAGTCGTGCAGCTCGATGACCTGGAAGTCCTCCGGGCCGAGGTTCGCCTGCCGGTAGACCTGCTGCGCGGCTTGCACATTCATGTCGTAGCCGATCAGGTTCTTCGCGGTGCCGTCGAAGGTGGAGGCGAAGTCGGTGGTCATGGCTTGGCCGACGATTTCCACGGCCTGCCCGGCGAGGTCGTGGGAGTTCACGAAGTCCTCGCTCGCCAGGATCACCGCGCCGGAACCGTCGGAGGTCGGCGAGCACTGCAACTTGGTGAGCGGGTCGTAGATCATCCGCGCGCCGAGGATGTCGTCGAGGCTGTACTCGTCCTGGAACTGGGAGTACGGGTTGTTCACCGAGTGCTTGTGGTTCTTGTAGCCGATCTTGGCGAAGTGCTCGGCGGTGGTGCCGTACTCCTTCATGTGCTCGCGGCCCGCCGCGCCGAACATCCACGGCGCCACCGGGAAGAGCACTTCGGAGATCTCGGCCAGCGCCATCACGTGCTTGGCCATCGGCTGCTCGCGGTCGTCCCAGGTGGAACCGAGCGAGCCGGGTTGCATCTTCTCGAAGCCCAGCGCCAGCGTGCAGTCGGCGAGCCCGCCGCGGATCGCCTGCGCCGCGAGGTACAGCGCGGTCGAACCGGTCGAGCAGTTGTTGTTGACGTTGATCACCGGGATGCCGGTCATGCCCAGTTCGTAGACCGCGCGCTGGCCGGAGGTGGATTCGCCGTAGACGTAGCCGACGTAGGCCTGCTGGACCTCCCGGTAATCGATGCCTGCGTCGGCGAGGGCCTTGGTGCCCGACTCGCGGGCCATGTCCGGGTAATCCCAGTCGGTGCCGTCCTCGTTCTTGCGACGGCCCGGCTTCTCGAACTTCGTCATGCCGACGCCGACGACGTAGACCTTGTTCGCCATCGAACTCCTCCCTTCGTGCCTGCCCGCGCCGCGGCGGATGCACCGGTGGCGCGGCGGCGGACATCAGCGTCCGATCCGACCGGATCGAGCTGAAACAAACATACAAAGCTGTATGTAAGACCGCAAGGGTGCGGAGCCAATCGGGGTTCCGCTTGTTCGAACTACCAGGTCAATTACGCATTGACGGACATACAACTAGTTGTGTATCTGCGCCATTTGCCGCTGACATGTCAACCGGACGCGCCCCAACGCCCACGACTCGGCAACCTCCACAGGAGAGCGCGGAGCCCTGGGGCAGCCGCGGAGCATCGGAGGGAGCGCTCCCCGCCTACGACCACGCGTTCCCCGATGACGTCGACGCCGAGAAGCACAAGGCCTTCGAGGAGCGCTCGGACGAACATCGAACGTCGCCCCGAACAACGAATGAGGAAGCACATGGCTCGAACTCCATAGCCGCCCAGAGAATTCCGACGAACATCACCGCGGCGTAGGTATCGCTCACCGCGGTCTGCATCACCACGCGTCAACAGCAGCGCGTTTCGACGTTGATGCACTTCTGCATCAACGCGCTTCTGCTCCAGGGCACTTCAACGTCGGCACGCCTCGGCATCGGGGCACTCCGGCGTCGATGTGCTTCGACATCGGCGTGCTTCGGTATCGACGCGCCTCCACATCTGCACACTTCAGGTTGATACATTTCAGCGCCAAGCCATTTCTGCATCATCGCGCTTCGGCACCAACGGGATTCAGTGTCGGCGCGCGTCGCATTATTTCGCTCGCGGCACCAGACTCGCCGTCGCCGCGGCGCGCAGATTCGCCGACGCGCGGGCCCAGCGTCGCCGGGCCCTTCCCGTGTCGGGGTCGATGAAGTTCGAGATGAGGATGCCGCGCAGGGCGTCCATGGCGGTGTAGACGAAATCGCGAGCGTCCTTGCGGCGCATCTCGTCCGGGACGAAGCGGGCCACGGCCAGCAGCACCGCGTTGTTGACGAACGGCTCGACCTTCTCCATGGCCGAGGCAAGCACCGGATCGGTGCGGCCCGCAACCCACAGCTCGACGGTCGCGATGAACAGCGGTCCCTGGTGCAGTTCCCATAGGAAGTCCAGCGCCGCGGCGACGGGGTCGGCGCCGCTCTCGACCTTCGCCATCTCCCGCATCGCGGTCTCCGCGCGGCGCTGCGCCAGGTGGCTGATCGCGGCGACGACGAGATCGTTCTTGGACCCGAAGTGATGCACCTGCGCCCCGCGCGTGACCCCAGCCCGCTCGGCGACCCGCGGCGTCGTTGTCCCCGCGTAGCCGTATTCGACCAGGCAATCAATGGTGGCGTCGAGCAGCCGGACGCGCATCTCGCTGCTGCGCTGCTCCTGGGTTCGGCGCTGCGGCTTATCGGCGGCGGTCCTGGTCATTCCGACGATTCTACACTTACATACAGATCTGTATGTTCTGGTGTCGGAGCCCGCTCGGCAGGTGACGGTACCGGTTCGCATGCGGCGCCCCGCGTAGCCGCCGCGTGTGCCCAGCGGTCAGCGCGCAGTGCCGGGTAGCGGTGCCTCGTGACGGGCGGCGGGCGGCG
>NZ_BDBP01000168.1 GCF_001613045.1 Nocardia lijiangensis NBRC 108240
CGGCGCTCTGCCGCTCGCCGCCGGACGCCTCCGCGCCCGCCGCGGCAGCGGTCAGTTCGGCGTGCAGCGCCGTCAGCCCGGAGCGGTCGATCAGCCCGGCGTCGCCGCCGGTGCGTCCGGCGACGGCCAGGCGCGCCGAGACCGGGAGGATGTCCAGGTCGTCGAAGCCTTGCGCGACGAGCAGCTCGAGATTGTGCGAGCGCACCGTGCGCCAGTCCTGGTAGGCGTGCACACCGTTCATGACGAGCAGGATCAGGGTGCCGTCGGACCGCAGCCGCCGCACCACCTCCAGCGTGTCGGTGCCGAGGCTGGTGCCCGCGTCGAGCAGGATCAGCGCGACGCCGGAGGGTGCGCCGCCAGCGGGCGCGGTGGATTCCACGGCCGCGTTGACGTCGGCCATCGGATCGGTGAGATCGATGCGAGGTTCGAAACGCGCGAGTTCGGTGCGCAGCAGGGTGGTGTTGGCGTCGTCGGGTCCGATCAACGCGACCGTCGAGGCCGTTCCGGCGCCGCGTATCGCCTTCAGCAACGCCGTGCCCTGCGGGTTCCAGCGCGCTACCACCGCCTCCACATCCGACGAGAGCGGTTCCGGCGGGGTTGGCCCCCGCGGTGCCGGATCCGGTCGATCAGAGTCCGGCACTGCTCATTCGCTCCCATAGTCGGATGTATCCGTTGTGCACCCGCAGCGCCGCGCGCCGCGCCGCAGGCGGCATGTCGCTGGCGACCACAGCGCGCCAGCGGGCCGCCCTGCTCAGTGCGTCGTCGGCGTCGGCGGGCGCGGGCGAGGGGTAGCCCGCGGCGAGATGCGCGACCGCCGGATTGGCCAGTCCGGCGCAGAGGGCGAGCCACATCGCGTCGTCGCCGTAGAGGTAGTCCTCTAGGACGTCCCTGGCCTGTCCGGCCTCGCCGGGCACCGCGCGGGCGGCCAGCCGGGCCAGTTCGTCGAGCAGTTCGCCGCCGCGCAACGCCGAGACCTGTTCGTAGCGGCGGTGCAGCAGCCGGTGCAGCGCGTCGATGCCGCTGGCGGCGTGCAGCAGTTGCAGGATCGCGTGCGGGCTCAGCTCGGGATCGTGGCGCAGGGCGCTCAGCGCGCAGGTGATGCCGTAGAGCTCCCAGCGGTGCAGCAGCTGCTCGCGTTCGGCGACGTCGGGGCCCGCGGTCGGCGAGACGAACAGGTCCGGCGAGAGCGTCAGCGCGGGATCCGCGTCGGCGGCGAGCCTGCGCAGCGTGGCCATGTCGGCGTCGGTGACGGCGCCCGCCCTGGTCCGCACCGCCAGCGCGGCGACCACCGGCAGCGTGAGAATGCCCAGCTCCCTGGTGTACTGCTCGGCGGCGGTGACCGCGTCGCCCCAGCGCGAGCCGATGGCGTCGGCCTTGTTCAGCACCACCACCGTGCGCTCGGGCGGCAGCTCGGCGAGCACCCTGCGGTCGGCGGGCAGCGGCGCGCCCGCGAGGACGTAGACGACGATGTCGGCGTCGAGCACCGGGTCGGGCGCCCCCGGCTCGTCGACCGGTCCGGTCTCCGCGGCCGACATCAGCGCCAGCGCGTGCAGCACCGTGGTCCGGCCGGCGTGCGCGCGCCCGGTCACCTGGATGCGCGGCGGCCTGCGCCACGCGTTGACGGCGCTGTTGGCGTGATGGCCGATGACGGCGGCCTGCCCGCCCCCCGATTGCAGATCGACGAGAAGCCGATCCAGCTGATCCTGTTCGCGCGTGGGCACACCCCGTTCACGCATCTGCCCGTTGAAATCAGTGGCCGTCGGCATGGATGCACACCCCCTTGTCGAGGCGCAATTCTGTCAGACCGAGCGGTAACCGGCAGTCCCGACCGCTCAGGAACCGGTGAAGTATTTGTTGGCTGCGCGGACCGCCCAGCTCGGGGCGTACTTCGCGGCGGCGGCCAGCAGCTTTGCCTGCGTGCCGATCTCGTAGTGCACCCGGGGGAGCCGGGGGCGCTTGCTCGTCGCCTCCCAGATACCTTCGGCCACGTCGGCGGCGGTCAGCCGGATACCGAGCGATTTGGTCGCCCCGGTGTCCATGCCGTCCACCATCGAGGTCGCCACGAACAACGGCCACACCGCGATCACCCGGATGTCGTACCGCGACCATTCGAGATCCAGTGCCTCCGTGAGGCTTTTGACCGCCGACTTGGTCGCGCCGTAGCTGGCGAGCTCGGGCTGGCCGTAGATCGCCGACGCCGAGCAGAGATTCACCACCTGGGATTTCCTGGTGTCCCGGAGATACGGGAAGGCGTGGTGGGTGCCCGCAAGGACGCCGCCGAGGTTCACGTCCATGATCATCTGGTGGGTGGCCAGGTCGATGTCTTCGAAGGGGCCGGAGCGCAGGATCCCGGCGTTGTTGATCAGGATGTCCAGCCGGCCCGTCGCCTCGTAGAACTCGGCGAGCCGCTCCTCCCAGTGCGTGTTGTTCGTCACATCCAAAACCCCAGTGCGCACCTTGCCACCTGCGCTGTTGATGTCCGCGGCGAGCCGGGAGAGGCCGACCTCGTCGATGTCATAGGCGCCGATGTGGTACCCGTGCCCAGCGAAAAGCAGTGCCGTAGCCCGGCCGATTCCGGCCGCCGCACCGGTGATGAACACGGTCGGTGAACTCATGTCGGCAGTCTAGTGCCGCCGCAGACCCCTGTTACCAGGGTTCACACGGATACCGGGCTTCACTTACTCTGCACAGGTGGTCGGCACCATCGGCGGTGCGCAGCTTCGCTTTTCAAGCAAGCGCTCCGGCCCGTCGAGGAGGTTGCGATGACCGTCGACGCCATCGGTGTTGTCGACAGCGATCCGGAGGCCGCCGGCCACCGGCCGGGCCGCGGCGCGCAGGCGCTGCCGCCGGGAGACAAGCCGCTACTACCGAGCACCGACCCGTTCTACCGGCCGCCACGCGGTTTCGCCGCCAGGCCCGCGGGCACCGTCCTGCGCAGCCGCGCCATCGACCTCGCACTCTTCGGCATTGTGCCGCAACAAGTTTCGGCCTGGCAGCTGCTCTACCGCAGCAACGATCTGCACGGCGAGCCCGAGGTGGCGGTGACCACCGTGCTGCTGCCCGACGGCGCCGACCCGTCCGAAGACCGTCCACTGCTGGCCTTTCAGACCGCCATGGACGCGGTCACCGAGAAGTGCTCGCCGTCCTACGCCTTGCGCCGCGGCTCCCGCGCGCTCGGCGCGGTCACCCAGGTGGAATGGCTGCTCGTCGCGAACGCGCTGCGCCGCGGCTGGGCGGTCTCGATCGCCGACCACGAGGGACCGCACGGCAATTTCGGCGCACCGCGCGAACCCGGATACCGCGTGCTCGACGGCGTCCGCGCGGCGCTCGGCTTCCCCCCGCTCGGCCTGCACGCCGACACCCCCATCGGCGTCTGGGGCTACTCCGGCGGCGGCATGGCCAGCTCCTGGGTGGTGGAGATGGCGCCGACCTACGCGCCGGAGCTGAACATCGCGGGCGCGGTGCTCGGCGCACCGGTCGGCGATCCCGAGCAGGTGTTCCGCAGGCTGAACGGCGGCAGCTACGCGGGCCTGCCCGCCATCGTGATCGCCGCGCTGCGCAGGCTCTACCCGGCCCTCGGCGCGGTGATCGACGACGAACTAACGCCCGAAGGACATCGTTTCGTCACCACGGCCGAGACCTCGACGCCGCTCGGCGCGATCCTCGCGCTGGCGGGCAAGAAGATGGACGACTTCCTGCAACGCCCGCTGCAGGAGTTGCTGGCCACACCCGAGTTCAGCGACATGTTCGACGACCTGCGCCTCGGTAACTCCACCCCCACCTGCCCCCTGCTCGTGCTGCAACCCGTGCACGACCAGGTCATCCACATGGCGGGCGTGGACGGCCAGGTCGCCCGCTACCGGCGCGGCGGTGCGTCGGTCACCTACGTGCGCGACCGGCTCAGCGAGCACTTCTCGATGCTGCCGCTGGCCACCCCGATCAGCCTGGCCTGGCTGGCCGACCGGCTGGCGGGCGAGCCGCCGACGGGCGACTCCGACTCCACCGTGTGGTCGGTGCTGGCCTCCCCCACCGGCTTGCGCGGACTGCTGGAAATGGCGAGCACCACGGTGAAGGTCGTGCTCGGGCGGCCGCTGCGCGGCGAGACCCCGCCCGCACCGAGGATCGTCGCCGAACGCGCCGCCTGACCTCGCGAAGACCACGCGGCCGGGGTTCGATTGCCGTGCTCTTCGCCGGATGCTGGACAATGGACGCCGTGAACGACGCCGCCAACCACACTGTCGAGTCGGTTCCGGGCAGGCCGTCCACAGCGTCGGCCCCGCTCGAGGCCGGCAGACGATCGCCCACCGGCTCCCGCCTGTACCCGCGGGTGACCAGCTTCCGCTCCCGCCGGGGCGCGCTGACACCGAACCAGCAGGGTGCCTGGGATCGGATGTGGCCGAAGATCGGCCGCGAGGTCTCCGACGCACCGCTGGACGCCGCCGCCTGGTTCGGTCGCGATGCCCCGCTCGTCATCGAGATCGGCTGCGGCACAGGCACTGCCACCGCGGAGATGGCACAGGCCGAGCCGCACCTGAACCTGATCGGCATCGAGGTGTACCAGCCGGGCCTCGCTCAGCTCGTGCAACGCATCGAGCGCGAGGGCATCGACAACATCCGGCTGCTGCGCGGCGACGCCGTCGACGTGCTCGAGCACATGATTGCCGAGAAGTCGCTGACCGGCGTCCGCGTGTTCTTCCCCGATCCGTGGCCGAAGGCTCGGCACCACAAGCGGCGGCTGCTGCAGCCCGCGACGCTCGCGCTCATCGCAACCAGGCTCCGGACGGGCGGTGTGTTGCATGTCGCGACCGACCACGCGGGTTACGCAGAACACATCGCCGAAGTCGGCGCCGCGGAACCACTGCTGATCGGCCTGAACGAGGCGACAGGCGGCGTCAGCGCGGAGAACAGGGCGAGCGCTCCGATCGGCTTCGACCGCCCTGTCACCAAGTTCGAAGGCAAGGCACATCGCGCAGGTAGCGCCATCACCGAGTTCATATGGGGCAAGATCGAATGATGAGCGAGCGCAGCGAGCGACCAATTAGCTCAGCCGTCCGGAAGGCCATGGCGAAGCCGAGCGTCAGCGAGGCGACAACATGAGTGTGAGCGAGATGGCCCACGAGGTGGTGGACGTCACCGCGGAGGTGCACGGAACCGGATCGGAAGGTCTCGGCGGCTCGGCGCCCGATGTGCGCCGCGTCCTGCTCGTCTGGGACGCGCCCAACCTCGATATGGGTCTCGGTGCCATCCTCGGTGGCCGCCCGACCGCCGCGTACCGTCCGCGGTTCGACGCGCTCGGCCGCTGGCTGCTCGCGCGCACAGCCGAGCTGTCGGTCGGCAGCGCGACCAGGGTCGAGCCCGAGGCCACCGTCTTCACCAATATCGCGCCAGGCACCGCCGACGTGGTGCGCCCGTGGGTGGAGGCGCTGCGCAACGTCGGCTACGCCGTGTTCGCCAAGCCGAAGGTCGATGAGGACTCCGACGTCGACGCGGACATGCTCGGGCACATCGAATTCCGCAGCCGCGGCGCCGGACTGGCCGGAATCATGGTCGCCTCCGCCGACGGCCAGGCATTCCGCGAGCCACTCGAACGATTGGCCGCGCGCGGAATTCCCGTTCAGGTGTTGGGCTTCCGCGAGCACGCGAGTTGGGCCGTAACATCCGATACGCTCGAATTCATCGACCTCGAGGACATCCCTGGCGTGTTCCGTGAACCGCTGCCGAGGGTGAGCCTCGACTCGCTGCCCGACGAGGGCGCTTGGCTGCAGCCGTTCCGGCCGCTGTCGGCGCTGCTCACCTCTCGCCCCGCCCAAGGAGTCGCTTAGTGTTCACACGCTGGGGCGATCTGGTCTACCGGCTGCGCTGGGCCGTCATCGGCATCGTCAGCGCGGCCCTCCTGGCATTGGGAGGCTACGGCCTCGGCCTGGAACACCACCTCAGCTCCAGCGGATGGGACGACCCGACGTCGGAATCCGCGGAGGCCGCGCGGATCGCCGACGCGGCCTTCGGGCGCGATCACACCAGCGACGTGATCGTGCTCTACACCGCACCCGACGGCAAGACGATCGATGACCCGCAGTTCCGCGACAAGATCGTCGACAACCTCAACCGGCTGCCCAAGGAACACCCGGACGAGATCGCCAAGGTCAACGGCGCCTACTGGCAGACCGAGACCGGGCCCGGCGTCCCGCTGACCTTCGGGTCGAAGGACAAGAAGTACACCTTCGCCTCCATCGCCATCGTCGGCGACAACGACACCGACATGGTGCGCAACTACCGGAAAGTGAAGGACGTCTTCTACATTCCGGACGTCGACGTGCAGGTCACCGGTCTGCAAGCGGTGTCGGGCACACTCAACGACACCATGGCCGCCGACCAGAAGCGCATGGAGATGCTCGCCATCCCCGCGGTCGCGGTGCTGCTGTTCTTCATCTTCGGCGGTCTCGTCGCGGCGGGTCTGCCGCTGGTCGTCGGCGGTCTGACGGTGATCGGCGCCAACGGCATCATCATGTTCCTGACGAAGTTCACCGAGGTGAACTCGTTCGTCTCCGGCGTCGTCTCGATGATCGGCCTCGGCCTCGCCATCGACTACGGCCTGTTCATCGTCAGCCGGTTCCGCGAGGAACTCGCCGAGGGTTACGACACCCGCGCGGCGGTCCGGCGCTCGGTGATGACGGCGGGCCGCACGGTCGTGTTCTCCGCGACCATGATCATCGCCAGCCTCGGCGGCATGCTGCTGTTCCCGCAGGGCTTCCTGAAATCGGTCGCCTACGGCACCATCGCGACGGTCTCGCTGGCCGCGCTCACCGCGATCACCATCCTGCCCGCGATGCTCGGCGTGCTCGGCCCGCGCGTGGACATGCTCGGCTTCAAGCGCTTCCGCAAGACCAAGACCGCGGAGGAAGTCGAGAACGGCTTCTGGGGCAAGACGACGCAGTGGGTGATGAAGCACCCGCTCAAGATCGCCGTGCCGATCTGCATCGGCCTGCTGCTGCTCATCATCCCGGTGAAGAATCTGGCCTTCGGTGGCATCAACGAGCGATACCTGCCGCCGGACAACAAGACCCGCGTGGCGCTGGAGAACTTCTACGAGGTCTTCCCGCTGAAGAAGACCGACCCGGTGCAGCTGGTGATGGTCTCCGACGACAGCACCGCGGTCGGCCAGGTCTGGAAGCAGGCCGGCGAAGCGCCCGGCCTCAACGGCAAGTTCGAGGTGCCGAGCCGATCCACCAGCGATCCCGACATCTATCGGACCAGCGCCACGCTCGAGGATTCGGAGAACTACGATCCGACCATCGAGTACCTGCGCTCGATGGACGTGCCCGACAACGTCCAGCTCTACGTCGGCGGCCAGCCCTCCATCCAGAAGGACAGCATCGACGCGCTGCTCAACCGCATGCCGTTGATGATCGCGCTGGTCATGTTCGTGACCACGCTGCTGATGTTCCTGACCTTCGGCTCGCTGGTGCTGCCGATCAAGGCCGCGCTCATGAGCGCGCTCGGCCTCGGCTCCACGCTGGGCATCCTGACCTGGATCTTCGTCGACGGCAACGGGGCAGGCCTGCTGAACTTCACGCCGCAGCCGATCATGTCGCCGGTGCTGGTGCTGATCATCGCGGTGATCTACGGCCTGTCCACCGACTACGAGGTCTTCCTGCTCTCACGGATGGTCGAGGCGCGCACCCAGGGCGCGTCCACCACGGAGGCCGTGCGGGCGGGCACCGCGCACACCGGACGCATCATCACGGCCGCCGCGCTGATCCTGCTCGTGGTGGTCGGCGCGTTCGCGTTCTCCGACCTGGTGATGATGCAGTACATCGCCTACGGCCTGATCGCGGCGCTGTTCATCGACGCGACCATCCTGCGCATGCTGCTGGTGCCCGCCACCATGAAGCTGCTCGGCGACGACTGCTGGTGGGCGCCCGCCTGGATGAAGCGCATCCAGCAGAAGATCGGCCTCGGCGAACCCATCCTCGACGACGAGCGCCCCGGCGGCGGCGAGGTGGTCGACCTGGTCAAGACCACCCCCATCACCGATCCGGTGACGATGCAGATGCCCGCCGTGTCCGAGGGCAAGCAGCCGCGCACCCCGCGCCGTCCGCGCACCATCGAGGAGATCGAGGCCGAAGCGCCGACCCAGAGCATCGATTCGGTTCCGCCCCCGCCGCGTCCCGCGACGCCCTCGGCGCCGTCTACCCCGCCGCGCACCGCGGCTCCCGGACCGCACGATCCGACTCGGCCGCGCGCCACTTCGCTGTCGGGGCTGCCGGATCCGAACCAGAGCCGACCGGCGCAGGCGGAGCCGCCGCGTCCGCGG
>NZ_BDBP01000169.1 GCF_001613045.1 Nocardia lijiangensis NBRC 108240
TGCGCCTGCGAGCCGGGCAGCGCGGCGAACAGATCGCCGGGGCGCACCGCGTTCGAACGCTGCTCGATCCCGGTGACCGCGAGATCGCCGGGCACGGTCGCCGACGCGCGGGCGCCGGTCAGCTCCAGCACGGTGGTCAGCGGTGTCGACGGCGGGTCGACCGGCCGCAACACGGGCTGGCTGGACTGCGCGGGCACCTCGCTCCTCTCGGACAGGGCATCTGTGGACGACACGGATCTATGGTGACGAGTCAGGTTACCGACGCGGACTCACCGGCGAACAACGCGCCTCGGTGTTGCCGCGCCGCGATGCGGAAATACGACGATTCGACAAGCTCGGAATCACACATCAGCCTGCAGAACGAACTTCTGCGCCGGAGCGGTCGTCGGCGGGATCCGATCGCGCTGCAGCGCCCACGACGCGATGCTGTGGAACAGCGGGGCGGCGGACTGGCCGCCGCTGCCGTCGGAGCTGCGCACCGGGTTGTCCAGCATCATGCCGATCACGTATCGCGGGTTGTCCGCCGGCGCCATGCCCGCGAAGGTGATCCAGTAGCTCGAGCTCGAGTAGCACTTGCAGCCCGGTTCGATCTTCTGCGCGGTACCGGTCTTGCCCGCGATCCGGTAGCCCTCGATCGCGGCGGGCCAGCCGGTGCCGTTCTGTTCGGCGTTCATCGGATCGCGCTGGACGACGGCCTGGAACATGTGGCGCAACGTCTGTGCGGTCTGCGGGCTCACCACCCGGACGCCCTCCGGCTGCGGCTCCTCGGTGCGGGCTCCGTCCGGCGCGATCTTGGCCTTCACGATGCGCGGCGGGACACGCAGACCGTCGTTGGCGATGGCCTGGTACATTCCCGTCATCTGCAAGGTGGACATCGAAAGGCCCTGTCCGATGGGCAGATTGGCGAAGGTGCCGCCGGACCACTGATCGCGCGAAGGCACCTGGCCCGCGGATTCGCCCGGCAGGCCGACGCCGGCGCGCTGACCGAGGCCGAAGCGGTGCAGCATGTCCGCGTAGCGGTCCTCGCCGACACGCTGGGCCAGCATCAGGGTGCCCACGTTGGACGACTTCGCGAAGATGCCGGTGGTCGTGTAGGGCGCGACGCCGTGGCCCCAGGCATCGCCGACGGTGACGCCGGCCATCCGGATCGAGCCGGGGACCTCGTGCACCTCGTCGGGGTCGGTGAGCCCGTATTCGATGGCCGCGGCCGCGGTGACGATCTTGTTCACCGAGCCGGGTTCGAACGGGTCGCTCACCGACGGGTTGCTGGTCTTGGCCGAGCCCCAGTTCTGCGGGCCCAGCGTCGGATTGAAGGTGCTGTCGTTGGCCATGGCGAGCACCTGGCCGGTTCTGGCGTCCAGCACCACGGCCGAGGCGCCCTGGGCGCCGGACATCTGCCTGGCCTGCTGCACCTGCTGCTGGACGTAGTACTGCAGATCGGAGTCGAGGGTGAGTTCGACGCCGTTGCCGTTCACGGCGGGCTGCTTGTCGCGCCAGCTGCCGGGAATGACGGCGCCGTCCGAACCGCGGTCGTAGGTGTGCGAGCCGTCGGTGCCCGCGAGCACCGAGTCCAGCGAGGATTCCAGGCCGATGAGGCCGTGCCCGTCCCATCCGGTCGCGCCGATGATGTTGGCGGCCAGCGATCCGCCGGGGTATTCGCGCACGTCCTGGCGCTCGGTGCCGACTTCCGGGAACTCCACGGTGATCTCGGAGGCGATCCGCGGGTCCACATTGCGCGCCAGGTAGACGAAGGTCTCCTCGCTGCGCAGCTTGGCGAGCAGTTCGGCCTCGGCGGGCGCCTTCTTACCCAGCTTGTCGTGAATCATCTTCGCGATCGCCTGCAGCCGCGCGTCCGGATCGGGCGCCTTCTCGCTCCTGGCGCGGGCCGCCTCGAGATCCTTGCGCACCTGAACGGGCTGGAAGTGCAACGCCTTCGCGGACACGGTGAAAGCCAGCGACTTGCCGTTGCGGTCGGTGATCGGGCCGCGGGTGGCCTCGTCGGTCAGCCGGACGGTGCGCTGGCTGGCCGCCTGCGAGGACAGGCCCGGCGCGGAAATGCTCTGGATCCAGAGCAGTTGGATCGCGACGACGGCCAGCGCGACCAGCATGACGATCCGGCCGACCCCCAGCCGCAGCCGCACCGGGCGATCGGCGGCGGCGCGCGATTTCGCGGCCTTCGATGCCACCGACCCGCGCCGCTGGCGCGGCGCGGGCCTGGTCTGGGTCATCGGGTGCCTCCCGGCTGGTCGAGCGGTCCGACGGGCGGTGGCGGTGCCACTTGCGCCTCAGGCGGCGCGGCCTGCTGATCGGCGGGGACTTGTGCGACCGGCTGCGGCGCGGCGGGGTCCTGTGCCGCTTCGGGTCCTTGCGCGGCAGGCTGCGGCGCGGTGGGATCCTGCGCCATTGGTTGCGGCGCCGCGGGATCTTGCGCCGCCGCGGGATTCGGTGCGGCCGGATTCTGGGCGGCGGGTTGCGGCACCTCGACGGGCGACGGGACCGGCGACGGGACGGGCGACGGGACCGGTGACGGCTGCACCGCGACCGGTCCGGGGACGGACGGCACGGCGGGCGTCGGGCTCGGCGTGTTGCTGTGCGCCTGCACGCCGCCGGCCTGCTCGGTAGCCGGCCTGCCCGGCGGCGGCGTGGTCGAGACCGGCACGACGCGCTCACCTTGCGCCTCCGCGTGTCCGGGCGGCGCCACTTGCGGCGTGGTCGGCGTGACGTTCAACGGCGGCACGGGCGCGCCCTGCGCGGGGGTCTCCTTGCCGATCACCGTCACCGTGCCATCCGGCGCGATCACCAGCCGGGCCGGATCTTTCGCCGGAATCATGCCGAGTTCACGGGCGCGCGCGGCGAGTTCGGGGGCGGAATCGGCGGCCTCGACCTCACGCTGCAGCGCGGCGCGCTCCTCGGAGAGCTTCCTGTTGAGCTCCCTCGCGTCGCTGAGCTGGTAGCTGTCCTCGGCCGCCCTGGTGGTGAGCAGGAGGGTGAGCGCGAGACCGCAGCCCAGCATCGCGATGATCGCCGCCACGAACGGTATCCGCGCGGCCATCACCGACCTGCGGGTCGGCAGCCGGATCCCCGTGTCCGCCCGCTGCTCGGCGCGCGTCTTGCGCTTGGCGTAAGCACGCTGCGCCGCACCGGACTTCACCCGTTCGGCGGCTTGCACCCGACGAGCGACGCGACCAGGCGACTCGACCGTACGCGTTCGGATACTCATGGTGTCGTCGCCTCCTCTGTTCCGCAAGAACACCCCCACCCCGTCGACGTCGTGCGGCCTGCGACCATCGGCACACGCGGTGCGCCTCCGGTCGAGGACCGACGTCCGATGAGCACGACGGCAGCCGAGCTGCGGCTCGATGTCGTCAAGCTCATCCCCTTTCCTGAATCCGTTCGGCCGCCCGCATGCGCACCGGCGCGGCCCGCGGGTTCTCGTCGATCTCCCGCTCGGTCGCCTTCTCGGCACCGCGGGTGAGCATCCGGAATTCCGGTCCCATGCCCGGCAATTCGACCGGTAGGTCCACCGGGGTGCGGGAGGCGATCCGCGGCGCCAGCTCCTGCTTGACGACCCGGTCCTCCAGCGACTGGTAGGACATGATCACGATCCGGCCGCCCAGGCGTAGCGCGTCCAGCGCGGCGGGCAGCGCGGCGCGCAGCGAGTCGAGTTCGCCGTTCACCTCCACCCGCAGCGCCTGGAAGGTGCGCTTGGCGGGATGCCCGCCGGTCCGCCTGGTGGCGGCCGGGATGGTGGCGTAGAGCAGCTCGACCAGCTCGGCGCTGGTGGTGAACGGCCGCTGCTGACGGCGACGCACCACCGCGGAGGCGATCTTGCCCGCGAAGCGCTCCTCCCCGTAGGTCTTCAGCACTCGGGCGAGTTCGCCGTGGCTGTAGGTGTTGAGCACGTCGGCGGCGGTGATCCCGGTCGTCGGATCCATCCGCATGTCCAGCGGGGCGTCGACGGAGTAGGCGAAGCCGCGCTCGGCCTCGTCCAGCTGCATCGAGGACACGCCGAGATCCATCAGGATGCCGCTCACCGAATCCATCGGATCCAGCCCCGCCTGCGTCAGCGCGTCGGCGATGCCGTCATAGGTGGTGTGCACCAGCGTGATTCGATCCGCGAACGGGCGCAGCCGTTCCTCGGCCAAGCGCAGCGCGTTCGTGTCCCGGTCGAGGCCGACCAGTCGCAGCGCGGGGTAGGTGCGCAGAAAATGTTCGGCGTGGCCGCCGAGTCCGAGGGTGGCGTCGACGTAGACAGCACCCGGCTCGGTGAGAGCGGGGCCGAGTAGTTCGTCGGCTCGATTCAGGAGAACCGGAACATGCCGCGCGCCGTGCTGTTCACGGTTCACCTCGACCTCCCGGATCTGCCTCGCGTCGTCGCTTGCACCGGATGGCGAGTGCCTCGGTGGCCGAACATTCGACCATCGCACACGGGTCGCCTTGTTCCACAGTGCTTTTGGTAAAAGAAGCTGCTGTCGAGAACGAATGCCCCGTGGTCTCTGACCGAACAACGGCACCTGGCGTCGGGGAAGTACGCCAGGGTCCGCGTCCGGGCAGAGGCCGCGTGGCACTCGTCCGCTCGGGCTAGAAGATTCCGCCCAGCGACTCGTCTCTCGCTTGCGCGTAATCCTCCTCGTGCTCGGCGAGGTAGGACTCCCACGCCTGCTTGTCCCATATCTCGAGGAAGTCGACCGAACCGATCACCACGCAATCCCGGTCCAGGTTCGCGTAGCGCCGATGATCCGGCGACAACGTGATGCGGCCCTGTGCGTCCGGACGCTGTTCGTCGGTACCGGCCGCGAGTGCCCTGACGAATGCGCGGGCCTGCGGATTGCTACGAGACGCGGCCGCGGCTCGCCGAGCGAGCGCGGTGAATTCTTCCCTGGGGTACACGGCAAGGCTGTGGTCCTGACCCTTCGTGACCATCAACCCTCCCGCCAGATCGTCTCGAAACTTCGCAGGCAACGTGAGTCGCCCTTTGTCATCCAGCCGAGGTGTGTAGGTACCGAGAAACATCCCGATGCCTCCCTACTGGATCACCTCTCTGGATGGCCTCTCCTGTAGTGCGCGCTCCACATTACCCCACTTTCCCCCACTTTCAATCGAAAGTGGAGGTGATCTGGCTCCCCGCCGAGACGATTTCGCAGGTCATCCCAGCTATCACCGGGTGGGGAACTTTTTGCGTGTTCTGCCGACACGCGGGCACCGCCGCGCCGCGGCCCGGAAACATCCAGCAAACCGCCCTGGTAGCCAAGGTCCTCGAGGCGTCAGGGGGAGGTACTGGGGGGAAGTGGGGAACGCCGTGGGGAGATGTGGGGACGACCCCGCGAGGCGGCAGTCCCGGAAACACGAGCAGGCGACGCCGCACCCGTCAGTGGTGCGGCGTCGCCTGCCGTGATGAAGTTTTTCGGGTTACAGCCGAGCTACTCCTGCTCGAACCGTCTCCGGAAGCGATCCTCCATACGTTCGGAGAAACCACCGGACTTGCGCTGACGCCCATGTCCGCTCGATCCGCCACCGCCCGGCCCGCTGGAGGGCGCCTCGCCGGAACGCGCGCCACGGGCGGCGCCCTTGGAGGTGCCGAGCAGCAGAAGCACGCCGGCGGCGAACATGACGATGAATCCGATCAGGCTGATGATCGGAAAGCCACCAGGCTTCACCGGAGCGGCGATACCTGCGACCAATAGAAACAGACCGAGGACGAACAAGGCTGCGGCCTGGAGTCTGCGACGACTCGAGGTCGAGCGAAGGCGTCCGCCGCGGACGGACGAGGCGAACTTCGGATCCTCAGCATAGAGCGCGCTCTCGATCTGTTCGAGCATGCGCTGCTCGTGCTCGGAGAGTGGCACGGTACCTCCCCCGGCACTAGGACGTGGCTTGTCGCCTCCGGGTAGGCGACAGACAGCCGACCTTGGCGGCTATCTGTCACCAATGATACGAGTTCGATCAGGGCCGTACCACCTTCTCGGTGATAACTAAGCGGTCATGCCTCCGGTCCATCCCGGCGCGGGCCGCAACCGCGCGGCCGAATTCAGCAGATCTTCCACGTCGTGCAGGAATGCCCCCACCCGCGAAGAGAACTCGTCGGCCTGCCGCTCGTCCACTTCGCGGTCCAGTCCGGCCTCCAGCGCGGCGCGCAATTCGGAGCGGGCGCTGAAGTAATCGGCCCACATGACGAACTCGGGCGCGGCGCGCTGCAACAACACCCAGGCGTTGCGCGAGCGGGCGCGCGGGGCCGCGTCCGCGCCGGTGAACGCGAGCACCGCACCGGCGCCGCGCAGCGCAGCCAGATACGCGGTGCGGAACCGCTCTCTCGGGTCGGCCTCCCCCGCCGCCTCCATCAGCAGTCCGTCGGCCTTCTTCAGTAGTTTCCCCGCCTTGCCGGGCTGCCCCGACTGCTCGATCCGACTCATCGGCTCGTCCCTCCGCACTCGTACACCCCCGGTCCCCGTGCACCGCGCGGACCGAACAGGTATTCGAACGTTTGAATTGAGCTTGAATATAGAGACACCCACCGACAACTTTCCGCGTCCGCGCGGTCCGACGAGAGCCATGACAGCCGTCAAGCCACATCACTCCCCCGCACCCGCACCCGTCGTCGTCGATCTTTCGGTCGCGGACCTGCGCTACCGGTTGCACGACGCGCTAGCGGTCTATGTTGCCGCGATGGACTATCCGCGCGGCACCGAGAACCATCGCGCGCCGATGTGGACCGAGCACACCACCCGCTCCGGCTGGCAGGCCGTCGCGGCGCTGCTCCCCGACGACGACGGTCACGTCGACCTGCGCACCTCGCCCATCGTCGCTATCGCCTACGGCTACCGCGGTGCCCCGCACCAGTGGTGGCACCAGCAGGTGCACAGCGGGATGCGCCGCTCCGGCTGGCCGGAACACTCTGCGCGCGAACTGCTTTCGGACTATTTCGAGCTGACCGAGCTGCATGTGCACCCCAGCGCGCAGGGGCGCGGCATCGGCGCCATCCTGCTACGCAGGCTGCTCCAGGACCGGACGGAAAACGCGGTGCTGCTCTCCACGCCCGAGGTGACAGGCGAGGCGAACCGCGCGTGGCGGCTCTATCGCAGGGAGGGATTCGCCGACGTCATCCGGCATTTCGTGTTCTCGGGCGACAACCGTCCTTTCGCGATCCTCGGCAGGCGGCTGCCGCTGTGAGCGGACGGAGGCTCGGCGCGTCGACCGGCTCCGCACCGGCGGGCGCGGCAGCGGGCACCGTGCATTCGGACGGCACCGGGGCGCGGTCGTGCGCGTCGTAGTCGTCGGCTCCGGGCACAACGCGCTCGTGGCGGCCTGCTATCTGGCGCGCGACGGACACGCGGTCGAGGTGCTGGAACGCGACGAGGTGCTCGGCGGCGCGGTGTCGACGGTCGAGCGGTTCCCCGGCCACCTGGTGGACCGCGGCTCCTCGGCGCACATCATGATCCGGCACACCGGGATCATCGAGGAGCTGGAGCTGGAGCGCTTCGGACTCCGTTATATCGATTGCGATCCCTGGGGCTTCACCCCCGCCGACGCCGCGGGTCGCCCGCCTCTCGTCTTCCATCGCGACGTCGAGGCGACCTGCGCGTCCATCGCCGCGGCGTGCGGCACGGCCGACGCCGACGCGTATCGGCGGTTCGTGGCGGTGTGGGGTCCGCGCAGCGCCCGGGTGATGCGCGCCTTCGGCGGCGCGCCGGGGCCCGGCCACCTCGTGCGATCGTTCTGGGGACTTGATGCCGAGGGCGGCGGCAGCGCGCTGTCCAGGGAATTCCTCCAGTCCGGGGACGCGTTGCTGGACAGCTGGTTTCGCGACGAACGGCTCAAGGCGTCGCTGGCATGGTTCGGCGCGCAGTCCGGTCCGCCGATGTCGGAACCCGGCACGGCCCCGATGGTCGGCTTCGCGGCGCTCATGCACACGCTGCCGCCGGGGCGGGCGGTGGGCGGCAGCGGAGCGCTGAG
>NZ_BDBP01000170.1 GCF_001613045.1 Nocardia lijiangensis NBRC 108240
CGGCGCGCTGGCGAGCGCGGCGCGGTCGAAGCGGGCACGCTGCCCGGCCTGTTGCCCGGCGGCCGTCCCGTGGCGGATCCGCTTGCCAGGCAACAGGTTCGCACGATCTGGAACGTGGACGAGCTGCCCGTGACCGCCGGGCGCGACACCACGGCCATCCTGGACGACGCGCCGACACTCGGCGCGCTGGTGGTCGGCGGTGTGGATGTCAGCGATCTGCCGGACCCGAACGCGGCGCTCGCCGCGATCGACTCGGCCCGCTTCGTGGTCAGCCTCGAATTGCGGCACAGCGCCGTCACCGAGCGCGCCGACGTGGTGTTCCCGGTGGCCGCGACCATGGAGAAGTCCGGCACCTTCCGCACTTGGGAGGGCAGGCCGCGCCGGTTCGACGCCGCGCTCGGCGAGTCCACCGTGCGCCGCACCGCCGCGCCGCTCTCCGACCAGCGGGTGCTGCAGGCCATCGCCGACGAGATGGGGGTGCCACTCGGCCTGCCCGACACCGCCGCGGCCCGCGCCGAACTCGCGGAGCTCGGCACCTGGGACGGCCAGCCCGTCGCACCGCCCGCGCACCGGCCGCATCCGATCACCCAGCCACGGCAGGGCGCCGCGGTGCTCGCCAGCTGGCGGATGCTGCTCGACCGGGGCCGGATGCAGGACGGCGAGCCGAACCTGGCGGGTATCGCCCGTCCGCCGGTGATCCGGCTTTCGCCCGCGACCGCCGCCGAAATCGGTGCGGCCGACGACGATCCGGTCACCATTTCCTCCGAGCGCGGCATGCTCACGCTGCCGCTGCTCATCACCGAGATGCCCGAACGGGTGGTGTGGCTGCCGCTGAATTCGCCAGGCAGCTCGGTGCCCGAACAGCTCGCCACCCAGCCGGGCGGCGTCGTGCACGTACGCCGCGCCGACGAGAGGATGAAGGAACACCGCCATGAGTGATCCCGCTCTGTTCGTCACGGCGACCGTGGGGCCCTCCGTGGCTACGCAAGCTACCGCCTCCGGGCCTGACACGCTCGCCGTCTTCGGCCACGACCCCCTGTGGCTCGTCATCGCGAAATCGGTGGCGATCTTCGTCTTCCTGCTGCTCACCCCGATGATCGCGGTGCTGGCCGAACGAAAGATCGTGGCGCGCATGCAGATGCGCGTCGGCCCGAACCGGGTCGGCCCCAAAGGCTCGCTGCAGAGCATCGCCGACGGCGTGAAGATGGCGCTCAAAGAGGACATCATCCCCGCCATCGTGGACAAGCCGATCTACGTCCTTGCGCCGATCCTCGCGGTCATTCCCGCCTTCATGGCCTTCGCGGTGATCCCGTTCGGCGGCGAGGTCTCCATCCTCGGCGAGCGCACCGCGCTGCAACTGACCGATATGCCGGTCGGCGTGCTGTACATCCTCGCCATCACCTCGATCGGCGTGTACGGCATCGTGCTGGCGGGCTGGGCGTCCGGCTCGACCTACCCGCTGCTCGGCGGCCTGCGTTCGACGGCGCAGGTCATCTCCTACGAGATCGCGATGGCGCTCTGCTTCGCCGCGGTGTTCCTGCACGCGGGCACCATGGCGACCTCCGGCATCGTCGCCGCCCAAGACGGCACCTGGTACGTCTTCCTGCTGCTGCCCTCGTTCCTCATCTACTGCGTGTCGATGGTCGGTGAGACCAACCGGGCGCCCTTCGACCTCCCCGAGGCCGAGGGCGAACTGGTCGGCGGCTTCCACACCGAGTACTCCTCGCTCAAGTTCGCCATGTTCATGCTGGCCGAATACGTCAACATGGCCACGGTTTCGGCGCTGGCGACCACGCTGTTCCTCGGTGGCTGGCACGCACCGTGGCCGATCAACATGTGGCCGGGCGCGAACACGGGCTGGTGGGGTCTGCTGTGGTTCACCGCCAAGGTGTGGACGTTCCTGTTCGTGTTCATCTGGCTGCGCGGCACGCTGCCCCGGCTGCGCTACGACCAGTTCATGAATCTGGGCTGGAAGCTGCTCATTCCGGTGTCGCTGCTGTGGGTGATGCTCGTCGCGGCGGCGCGCGTGCTCGACGCCGAGGGCTTCGCCTGGGCGACCGCCGCCATGATCGTCGCGGGCCTGCTGATCACGGCCCTGATGATCGGGATGTTCCTGCGGGCCGGGCGGCGCCCGGGTGCCGGGCCACTGCCAGACGAGCCGCCGGTGGGCGAGCACGCACCGAGCGGCGAGGGCGTCTTCCTCGGCTTCCCGACACCGCCGCTGCCCGCCGGCGTCCGCCACGTGGACGCGACGAAAGGCCATCCGCTGGAACCGCTTTCGGGTTTCGCGGTCACGGCGCTCACCATGTTCAAGAAGCCGAACACCGAGTTCTACCCGGAGCACAAGGTGCCGACCGCGCCCCGCTATCACGGTCGCCACCAGCTCAACCGGCATCCCGACGGGTTGGAGAAGTGCATCGGCTGCGAGCTGTGCGCCTGGGCCTGCCCCGCCGACGCGATCTACGTCGAGGGCGCCGACAACACCGAGACCGAACGCTTCTCCCCCGGCGAACGCTACGGCCGCGTCTACCAGATCAACTACCTGCGCTGCATCGGCTGCGGCCTGTGCATCGAGGCCTGCCCCACCCGGGCGCTCACCATGACCAACGAGTACGAGCTCGCCGACGACAACCGGGCCGACCTCATCTACGAGAAGGACCGGTTGCTCGCGCCGATGGAACCGGGCATGACCCCGCCGCCGCACGCCATGTACCCCGGATCGACCGAGGGCGACTACTACCGCGGCACGGTCCCCGGCGCGGCCACCGAATCCGACGAGAAGAAGCCCGCGACAGCAGGCGCGGAAGGAGGGACGCGGTGACGATACTGATGGCCGCCGAGCCACTGACCCGCACGTCCACCGGTGAGGCCGTACAGTTCTGGATACTGGCCCCGCTCGCCGTGCTCGGCGCGCTCGGCATGGTGTTCGCGGCCAAGGCCGTGCACTCCGCGATCTGCCTGGCCGCCACCATGATCACGCTGGCCGTGTTCTACATCGCCCAGGACGCGCTGTTCCTCGGCGTGGTGCAGATCGTGGTCTACACCGGCGCGGTGATGATGCTGTTCCTGTTCGTGCTCATGCTGGTGGGCGTCGACTCCGCGGAATCGCTGAAGGAAACGCTGCGCGGCCAGCGCTTCGCCGCCGCCGCGGTGGGGCTCGGTTTCGGCATCCTGTTCGTCACCGGCATCGCCACCGGCGTCCGAAACTCCGAAATCAGCTTCCCCGCCACGGGTTTCGCCGGTCGCGACGTGATCGGCGAACTCGCCGAACTGATCTTCGTCCGATACGTGTGGGCCTTCGAGCTCACCGGCGCGCTGCTCATCGCCGCCACCATCGGCGCCATGGTGCTCGCGCACCGGGAGCGCTTCGGCCCGCGGATGGATCAGCGCGAACTGTCCCGCAGGCGATTCCGCGACGGCAAGAGCCGCGCCACCCCGCTGCCGACGCCCGGCGTCTACGCCAGGCACAACGCCGTGGACATTCCCGCCCGGCTGCCGGACGGCTCGTTCGAGGAGCTTTCGGTCAGCACCATCCTGCGGCATCGCCGCACCAGGGCGCTGACCGAGGCGGCCGTCATCTCGGTCGGCTCCGGCGCGGGCGACGCGAAGACCGACGGCCACGATCCCGCCGACGAGGAAGGCACCCGGTGACCCCCGAGAACTATCTGTTCCTGTCCGCCCTGCTGTTCACGATCGGCGCGGCCGGAGTGCTGTTGCGGCGCAACGCGATCGTGGTGTTCATGTGCATCGAGCTGATGCTCAACGCGGTGAACCTCGCGTTCGTCACGTTCGCCAGGATGCACGCGAACCTGGACGGCCAGGTGTTCGCGTTCTTCACGATGGTGGTCGCCGCAGCCGAAGTGGTCGTCGGCCTGGCCATCATCATGACCATCTTCCGCGCCCGCCGTTCGACCTCGGTCGACGACGCCAACCTGCTGAAGTTCTGACGTGGATACCGCGATCCTGACGCTGCTGCCCGCGCTGCCGCTGGCCGGGGCCGTCGTACTGCTGCTCCTCGGGCCCGCCGGGAACAAGTGGGGCCATCTGCTCGGCTGCGCGATGGCACTGGCCTCCTTCGGCGTTGCCGTGTGGGCGTTCGTCATCATGCTGGGGCGTGACAGCGCCGAGCGAGCCGTGCACGCCGATCTGTTCAGCTGGGTGCCGGTGACCGGTCTCCAGGTGGACATGGGACTCCAGATCGACCAGCTGTCCATGTGTTTCGCGCTGCTGATCACCGGTGTCGGCTCGCTGATCCACCTGTACTCGATCGGGTACATGAGCCACGATCCGGATCGGCGGCGGTTCTTCGCCTACCTCAATCTGTTCCTGGCGGCGATGTTGCTGCTGGTGCTGGCGAACAACTACCTGGTGCTCTACCTCGGCTGGGAAGGCGTCGGTCTCGCCTCCTACCTGCTGATCGGCTTCTGGTACGGAAAACCTTCCGCCGCAACGGCCGCCAAGAAGGCCTTCGTGGTCAACCGGGTCGGCGACATGGGCTTGGCGCTGGCCATGATGACGATGTTCGCGACATTCGGCTCGATCGGCTTCGGCGAGGTGTTCGCCGCCGCGCCCGGCGCGAGCGAAGGCACGCTCACCGCGATCGGCCTGCTCCTGCTGCTGGCCGCCTGCGGCAAGTCCGCCCAAGTGCCGCTGCAGTCCTGGCTCGGTGACGCGATGGAGGGCCCGACACCGGTGTCGGCGCTCATCCACGCGGCCACCATGGTCACCGCGGGCGTCTACCTGATCGCGCGGTCCAACGTGATCTTCGACCTCGCGCCGAACGCCCAGCTGGCCGTGGTGCTGGTCGGTGCGGTGACGCTGTTGTTCGGTGCGATCGTCGGCTGCGCCAAGGACGACATCAAGAAGGCGCTGGCCGCGTCCACCATGAGCCAGATCGGGTACATGGTGCTTGCCGCGGGCCTCGGCCCCGCCGGCTACGCCTTCGCGATCATGCACCTGCTCACCCACGGCTTCTTCAAAGCCGGTCTGTTCCTCGGGGCGGGCTCGGTGATGCACGCGATGGACGACGAGGTCGATATGCGTCGCTACGGCGGTCTGCGCAAAGTGCTGCCGATTACCTACGCCACCTTCGGGATCGGCTACCTCGCGATCATCGGTGTGCCGCCGTTCGCGGGGTTCTTCTCCAAGGACAAGATCATCGAGGTGGCCTTCAACGAGGGCGGCGCTGCCGGTTTCGCACTCGGCACGGTCACCTTGCTCGGTGCGGGTCTCACCGCGTTTTACATGACGCGGGTGATGCTGATGACCTTCTTCGGCTCACAACGCTGGAAGCCCGGCACGCATCCGCACGAGGCGCCCGCGGTGATGACAGGACCGATGATCCTGCTCGCCATCGGCTCGGTCGCCTCCGGCCTGTTGTTCGTGCTCGGCAACGCGCTGGTGAACTGGCTGGAGCCCGTGGTCGGCGCGCACCACGGCGAGGAGGTCGTGCCCGCGGGTGTGGTCACCGCACTCGCGCTGGCCGTCGTCTCGGTCGGCGTCACCGTCGCCTACAGCCAGTACGCGCAGCGTGACATCCCGGAAACGGCGCCGGAGGAGGTCACGGTACTCACCGTCGCCGCCCGCAACGATCTCTACGGCGACGCGGTCAACGAGGGCGTGTTCATGCGTCCCGGCCAGCATCTCACCCGGTCGCTGGTGTTCGTCGACAACCGCGGCATCGACGGGATGGTCAACGGCACGGCCGCCCTGATCGGCGGGCTCTCGGCCCGCATCCGCCGGGTCCAGTCCGGATTCGTGCGGTCCTACGCCCTGTCCATGTTCACCGGCGCGGCCCTGGTGGCCGCCGCCCTGCTGGCGGTGAGGATCTGGTGAATAACTATCCCTGGTTGACCACCCTCTGGCTGCTTCCGGTCGTCGGCGCGGTCGTCGTCCTGGCGTTGCCCGCGGCGCGGCGGGTGCTGGCACGCGGTGTGGCACTGACCTTCTCGGTGGCCGTGCTGGTGGTCGCCGTCGTGCTCGCGACAAGGTTCGACCCCGGCGGCGAGCAGTATCAATTCGTCGAATCGCACGAGTGGATCCCCGCTTTCGGCGCCGGATACACCCTCGGCGTGGACGGCATCGCGCTGGTGCTGGTGCTGCTCACGACCACGCTGGTGCCGCTGCTGATCCTGGCGGGCTGGCACGACGATCGCGCGGCAGGCGCGGGCAGGCGCGTGACGCACACCTATGTGGCGCTGATGCTGCTCGTCGAGGCGATGGTGCTCATCTCCTTCGTGGCGCTGGACATCCTGCTGTTCTACGTATTCTTCGAGGCCATGCTCATCCCGATGTACTTCCTCATCGGCGGCTTCGGGCCGCGGACCGCGGATGTGCAGCTGCGCCAGCAGCGTTCGCGGGCGGCGGTGAAGTTCCTGCTGTACAACCTGTTCGGCGGGCTGATCATGCTGGCCGCGGTGATCGGCCTCTACGTGGTGACGGCGCGCGAGGGGCTCGGCGGGGATGGCGCGGGCACCTTCGACTTCCGTGCCGTGGTCGCCGCCGCCAACTCCGGTGAGCTCGGCGCGGGTCCGGCGGTGATGAACGCCCTGTTCCTCGGGTTCATGTTCGCTTTCGCCGTGAAGGCTCCGCTCTGGCCGCTGCACACCTGGCTCCCCGACTCCGCGGTCGCCGCCACACCGGCCGGCGCCGTGTTGATGATGGCGGTGGTCGACAAGGTCGGCACCTTCGGCATGCTGCGCTACTGCCTGCTCCTGTTCCCGGATGCGTCGGCAACCTATGCGCCGCTGGTGATCACGCTCGCCGTGATCGGCATCGTCTACGGTGCACTGCTGGCGATCGGCCAGACCGACGTGATGCGGCTGATCGCCTACACCTCGATCTCGCACTTCGGCTTCATCATCCTGGGCATCTTCGCCATGACCAGCCAGGGGCAGACCGGTGCCACGCTCTACATGGTCAATCACGGCATCTCCACCGCCGCACTGTTCTTGATCGCGGGGTTCCTCGTCTCGCGGCGCGGCACCCGGGTCATCGCCGAGTACGGCGGGGTGCAGAAGGTCGCGCCGGTGCTGGCCGGAACGTTCTTCATCGCCGGTCTCGCGACGCTGTCGCTGCCGGGACTGGCTCCGTTCGTCAGCGAATTCCTGGTCCTCATCGGCACTTTCAGCCGCTACCAGGCGGCCGCGGTCATCGCGGCCAGCGCGCTGGTGCTCGCCGCGATCTACGTGCTGTGGCTCTACCAGCGGATGATGACCGGCCCGGTCAAGGAGGGCAACGAGCAGATTCACGATCTGGTGCCCCGTGAGCTGGCCGTCGTCGCACCGCTCATCGCGGCGCTGTTGTTCCTCGGCCTCTATCCGAAACCGGTGCTGGACTTCATCGATCCGGCGGTGAGCCAGACCCTGACCACCATCGGCCGCCACGATCCCGCGCCGACGGTTCCGGCGCCCGAGGCAGGCGCGGCGAACCTTCAGGAAGGTGGGCACAAGTGACCACGCACCCGATCCCACTCGCCGCGACCGTGCCGACGCCGGACATCGAATACGGCCTGCTCTCCCCGATGCTCATCGTGTTCGGTGTCGCGGTCGCCACGGTGCTGGTGGAGGCGTTCGTCGCGCGCCGATTCCGCTACGGCACCCAGGTGATACTCAGCCTGGCCGGTCTCGCGGCGGCGCTGGCGGCCGTCGTCCGCTTGGCGGGCACCGAGTCCACCGCGATCGCCGGCGCCGTGGCCATCGACGGGGTGACGCTGTTCTTGCAGGGCACCATCCTGGTGGTGTCGATCCTCGGGGTGCTGTTCATGGCGGAACGCGGCGCGCAACCGCGCGAGGCGCGATCCGGGCCCGGCACCTGGAGCCTGGCCGCGGCGACCG
>NZ_BDBP01000171.1 GCF_001613045.1 Nocardia lijiangensis NBRC 108240
CGCAGCTGTCCGCGCTGGCCGAACCGGCCGAGGCGGCGGGGGTGCGGGTCGCGTTCGAGACCCGCGGCACGGCCCGTGCGCTCGCACCGACCGTCGAGATGGTCGCCTACCGGATCGTCCAGGAGGCGCTCACCAACGTCGCCAAGCACGCACGGGCCACCAGCGCCACGGTGTGGCTGGACTACGGCGCCGATCGGCTGATCGTGCGCGTCACCGACGATGGTCGCGGAACCTCGGATGCCGCAGCGGGTTTCGGCATCCGAGGCATGGTCGAGCGAGCCGAGGCGGTCGGGGGTTCGCTGCGGACGCTCGGCACGGACGGAGGTTTCGCCGTCACCGCCGAACTGCCGATTCCGGAGGCGCCCGAAGAGATCGGTGCGGTGGCTGATTCGCTGCGAGCCGACGGCGAGCCGAGCGAGACCACCGGAGTCGCTTCGTGATCCGGGTGCTGCTCGCCGACGACCAAGCTCTGGTGCGCGGCGCGTTCGCGCTGCTGGTCGCCTCGGCACCCGATATGACGGTGGTGGGGGAGGCCGCGACCGGGCGCGAGGCGGTGGCAACGGCCCGTACGGAACGGGCCGACGTGGTGGTGATGGACATCCGCATGCCCGATCTCGACGGTATCGCCGCGACCGCGTCGATCGCCGCCGACGAGAACCTCGCGGGTGTCCGGGTGCTGGTGCTCACCACCTACGACACCGACGACAACGTGCTCGCTGCCCTGCGCGCGGGCGCGAGCGGATTCCTCATCAAGGACACCAAGCCCGCCGCGCTGCTGGACGCGATCCGCACGGTGGCGGCCGGGGAAGCGCTGCTGTCGCCGAGCGCCACCGCCGCGGTCATCGCGCGGGTCAGGGCCGCGCCGGATCCCGCGCCGCGCCCGACGTTGGGCGCACTCACCGATCGCGAACTCGATGTGCTCGTCCTCGTCGCGCGCGGTCTGACCAACGCCGAGATCGCCGAGACCCTGGTGCTCAGTCCGTTGACCGTGAAGACGCACGTCAGCCGGATCCTGGCGAAACTGCTTGCCCGCGATCGAGTCCAGCTCGTCATCGCGGCCTACGAGGCGGGGCTCGTTACACCCGCCACGTGAGAAGCGCTGCGGTGCACGGAATCTCGTGGCACTCTCCCGTGGGACCGTGCGCCGCATCTCGTGGCTTGCCCGTCGGTTGTGCGGGCGGTGCGCCGAGTGTCGTGGCGCTTGCCCGTGGTTGTGCGGACAGTGCGCCGAATCTCGCACCGCTGCCGGTCAGTTGTCGGGGACAGGGGCGTCGTCCGGTCCGGGGACGACGGTCTCGATGTACTCCGGCAGCAGCGGGCTCACCGCGAAGTGGCCTGCCACGGCATCGGCGGGCAAGGCTTCGACCGCGCGGATGCCGTTGACCGAGGCGAGGTTTCGAAGTTCCGGCAGGGTGCCGCGGACGACCAGGCCGACCGTGCAGGCGCATCCGGCCCGCAGGCGGGACATGGAGACCGTCATGACCCGCGGGTAGCGCTCGTCGATCGCGCCGGTGCGCTCCAGCTGGTCCTGTATCTGCCACGCGGCCGCGTCGGCGGACGCCACGGCCACCGCGTCGCCCGCGGGCACCGCCACCGAGACCAGCGGCGTCTGCACGCCCGGGATCGGAACGCGGTGCAGCACTTGCCCGATGCGCAGTCCGCCGCTGTGCGCGGGAATCGCCTGTGGCGTTATCGGTTCGGTGAACGACACCAGCGCCCAGTGCGGTTCGGTGTCGGCGCCCGAGAGCGAATCTCGGGCTCGAACGAGGTAGCCGGCGACCGGCTCGGCGCGGTCCGGGCCGAGCCGGTCGGTGCCGACACCGAGTTCGCGCGGCGGATTCAGCACACCGAGCACGGCCATGAACACGACGACACCGACCGCCAGCGCCCCGGCGAGAGCACCGCGAAGCATCCGCTCCCGTCGGCCGCGGGGGCGCTCCTCGTCCTCGGCGTCCACGCGATCCGATGCCGCGCGACCCTGGTGCTCCTCTGCGACAGGGTCCTGCGGTCGTCCGGAATCGACGTCGCCCTCGCCTGCGGTCTCTCGCTCCGGGTGCGCTCCGGCAGCGGGGTTCTCGGGCCCGTCGGCGGCCGCGTCGCCCTCGCGACGCTTCCCACCGGACCCGGGCCGATCACGCATTGCGCAGGACGTCCAGCGCGTTCTTCAGATCGTCCGGGTACTCGCTGGTGATCTCCAGCCAGCGTCCGTCGGCGGGATGGTGGAAGCCGAGGGAGCGGGCGTGCAGCCACTGCCGGGACAGGCCGAGGCGTTCGGCCAGGCGCGGGTCGGCGCCGTAGGTGAGGTCACCGCAGCAGGGGTGCCGGATCGCCGAGAAGTGCACGCGAATCTGGTGGGTGCGGCCGGTCTCCAGGTGGATGTCGAGCAGGCTTGCGGCCTGGAACGCCTCGACGGTGTCGTAGTGGGTGACGCTGGGCCGTCCGTCGGCGGTGACCGCGAACTTCCAGTCGTTGCCGCGGGCGCGGCCGATGGGGGCGTCGATGGTGCCGCTGCTGGGATCCGGATGTCCCTGCACCAGCGCGTGATAGCGCTTGTCCACGGTGCGCTGCTTGAACGCCCGCTTGAGCACCGTGTAGGCGTGCTCGGACTGGGCGACCACCATCACACCGGAGGTTCCGACGTCGAGCCGGTGCACGATGCCCTGGCGTTCGTGCGCGCCGGAGGTGGAGATCCGGTACCCGGCGGCGGCCAGTCCGCCGACCACGGTCGGGCCGGTCCAGCCGACGCCGGTGTGCGCGGCGACGCCGACCGGCTTGTCCACCGCGACGATGTCGTCGTCGGCGTAGAGGATCTTCATGCCCTCCACCGGCTCGGCCTCGATGGTGAGTTCGCGCTTGGGCTCGGGGAATTCGACCTCCAGCCAAGCGCCCGCGACGAGCCGGTCGGACTTGCCCGCCGGGATGCCGTCCAGCTGTACCGAGCCCTCGGCGGTGAGCGCCGCCACCGCGGTGCGTGACAGCCCGAGCAGCCGGGACAGGCCCGCGTCGACCCGCATGCCGTCGAGTCCGTCGGGCACCGGCATGGTCCTGGTCTCTCTCATGCCGCGTTCTCCTCTCCGGTGCCGCCCGGCTCGTTCTTCTTCGGCTCGTCCTTCGTCGTTTCGGTCTCGGCGGGCGGTTCGGCCTGCGCCGTCGAGGCCTGCTCTTCATCGGCCGCGCCGTGCCCGGTCCGGGTGCCGTCGGGTTCGAAACCGAACACCGTCAGCACCACGAGCAGGATCGCGCCGCAGACGATCGCCGAGTCCGCCACATTGAACACCGGCCACCAGCCGATCGCGACGAAGTCGACGACGTGGCCCTGCAGCGGTCCCGGCGCGCGGAACAGCCGGTCGATCAGGTTGCCGAGCGCGCCGCCGAGCACCATGCCGAGGCCGATCGCCCACCACAGTGAGCGCAGCGTGCGGCCGATGCGGATCACTCCGATCACCACGGCCGCCGCGACCAGCGTCAGCAGCCAGGTCATGCCGGTGGCCATCGAGAACGCGGCGCCCGGATTGCGCACCAGGGTGAAGCGGGCGAAATCGCCGACGAGGTACACCGGCTCGCCCGGCTCGAGGTTGGCGACCGCGATCGTCTTGGTGAGCAGGTCGAGGCAGAACAACACCGCGGCGATGATCAGCAGGGTCCGCAGCCGTAGCGGCTGGGTCGTCTGCTGCGCTGGGTCGGAGGGGTTGTCCTCGGGCGGCCGGTCGTCACTCACGCGATCATCATCTCTCGAGCGCCGTACGCGCCGCGCCGCGCCTCCTCGCGGCGTGTTCGAAACGCGCTCGGCGGCGCGCGACGCGAATGTCCCAGCTGACACTCAGGAAGCGGTCGTATCGTGTTGCTCGTGACCGTGTTGTCTTCTTCTCACCTGCCCCGCTTCGCGCGTTCGAGTGTGCTGCTCGTCGTGCTCGCGGTGGGGCTTTCCGCGTTCGGTGTCGGCTGCGGCGACGACGCCGAGGCGCCCGCGGCCACCGAAGGCACCGAGCCGCTCGGCATCGGCAAGGAAGTGACCGTGCCGATCACGGCCTCGGCCGCCACGCTCATCGAGCCCGGCGCCGAGCCGCGCGAAGTGCTGCGGCCGCATTTCGTCGTCGGGACCGACCAGCGAGTGACGCTGCGCACCGACCACCGCATCGAGCAGCAGATCAACGATCAGCCCAAGCGCGACTTCTCGACGCCCGCGCTGACCATTCCGATGACCGCCGAGACCAGCGCCGAGGGCGTCGACCTCGTCATCGGCGCGGTGTCCACCCCCGACCCGCTGCTGAACAAGGCGCTCACCGCCGCCGACGGCTCGCACGCCGGCTTCGACTTCAGCGACGACGGCGCCATCACCGCGCTGCGGCTCGCGCCGTCGCCGGACACCTCCAACGCCGCCCGCGCCGCGCTGGAGCAGGCGTTCTACCAGGCCGTGTATCGCTCGATCATGTTCCCCGACGAACCGGTCGGCGAGGGCGCGGTGTGGACCGTGCACCAGGAGGTGACCGGTGGCGTGACGCTCGACCAGGTCACCACCGCGACGCTGACCGAGCGCGACGGCGACCGGCTCACCATCGAGCTGAACGTGCGGCAGACGCCGAAATCCTCGGAGTGGTCGCTACCGAACAACGCGGGCACCCTCGACATCGAGGACTACGTGATGCAGGGCACCGGGACCATCACCGTCGACCTCGGCCTGCCGTTGCCGGTGGCCGGGTCCATCACCGTCGGCGGGCACCAGGCCTACCGGGATCCGCGCAGCGCGAGCATGTTGCAGCAGACCATCACCACGCAGGTGTCGTGGGCGGAGTGAGGCGCGCGCTGCTGTCGGCGGTGGCGGGCGCGGTCGTCGTCGCGGGCTGCGGTTCGGAGGAGGAGAAGCATCCGTCCCTTCCCGCGTTGCCGCCGCTCGGTCCCGTGGTGGCCGCCGCGCCGGTGACCGGTTCGCCGACAACCGATCCGGGCGAGCTGACGCGGCGCCTGCTCGGTCCCGCCGACCTGCCCGGCATGACGCCGGTGCCCGATCCCCGCGGTCCGGGACAGGCCGAGCCTGCCGGGCCGACGGCCGAGACGCGGCCCGCCCAGTGCGCGCGGGTGCTGTTGCCGCTGGCCGAGCAGGACACCGATCCGCTGACCTGGAATACCGTCGCCTACAACGGCCCGAACTTCTCCAGCATCGATATCGATGCCGCGAGTTATTCGCCGGAGAAATTGGCGGCGGCCTTTTCCACGGTGCAGCAGACATTGCGCGAATGCACCGTATATTCCGGTAACGACGCAGACGGGACGGCGATCGAATACCGGCTCGGCGGTCTGTATCAACCGCCCGCAGGCGACGCCTCGACGGCGTTCGAACTCCGTACGAGCAGCGCGGGGTTCACCCTGATCTCGCTCGTCTCGATTGTTCAGGTCGGTTCGGTATTGGCGCAGGTCACCATTACCGCGCCGGAGTCGGTGGAGCCCGCGGCGCTGACCGATCTGACGGCCGATCAGGTGGCCAGGCTGCGCGGCGTCGCCGGGCCGTGAGACCGGAGACGAGATCTTTCGGCCGATCGGGCGATTTCGGGGCTTTTCGGTAATAGGCTCGCCCTATCCGACAAACGCCTCGACCGGAGGTCTCCCATGTCCGATGTGAAACCCATCCCCGACGGATATCCGGCGGTGTCGCCGGGCCTGGCGATCGACGGCGCCGCGGCCGCGATCGATTTCTACAAGCAGGTGTTCGGCGCCGCGGAGCGGATGCGCATGCCGCGCCCCGACGGCAAGATCGCGCACTGCGAGCTGACGCTCGGTGATTCGGTCATCATGCTCGGTGATCCGGCGCCGGACATGGAATTCTTCGATCCCAAGACGGTGGGCGGCACACCCGTCAACATCTACGTCTACGTCGAGGACGCCGACGCGTCCTTCGCCGCGGCCCTCGCGGGCGGCGCCAGGGAACTGACCCCGATGACCACCCAGTTCTACGGCGATCGCAGCGGCGCGTTCGAAGACCCGTGGGGACACCGCTGGACGGTGGCCACCCACGTGGAAGACATCTCCCCCGAGGAGATGGACCGGCGCATGGCGGAGATGTTCGGCGACGACTGAGTTCATCCGGCGACGACCGAATCACCCTCCACCCGAACAGTTCTGGACGCCAGCGGACGCTGGGCGGGACCGGCGACGACCGAGCCGTCGAGACCGAACTTGCTGCCGTGGCAGGCGCAGTTGACGGTGCCGCCCGCCACCTCGCGAACCCGGCAGCCCGCGTGCGTACAGGTGCTGTCCAGGCCGACGAAGACGCCCGCGCTCGGCTGCGTGACCACGGTGTCCCCGGCGATCACGCCGCCGCCGACGGGCACGTCGGCGGTCTTGGCGAGGACCGTCGGGCCACCGGACCGCGCGGCGGGCGCGGGGGCGGACGCCGCCGTGGCGTTGTCGCCGGAGCCGCCGCACGCCGCGAGTGCGGTGGCGGCCGCGGCGAGTGCTCCGGCTCCCGCCACCACGGTGCGGCGGTCCAGCACCCGATTGTCGTTGTCCATGTCGACCTCCGTTCGAACGATGATGTCGTCGGCTCCCGAAATCGGCCGGTGCCGGGAAGTGCCGCGAGCCGCGGATCCCCGGTCTGTGGCGGCGAATTCGGTGGCGCCGCAGCGAGGTCGAGCTCTGCGTCGCCCGAAATCGCCGTTCGCACTGATCACGTCATGGGGTGGGCGACGGTTCAATCGCCGGGGCGCGAGCGGCCATCCTTGCCGTTGCTCGCGGAGCACGCTCGCGGGACGAGAGGGCCTCGACGGCAGCGGGTTTCCCTTCGAGGGGGACGGCCGTGGTTCGCCGTGCCCACGGCAACAGGAGAATCCCGAGGGTCATCCGGCGCGTACCGCCTGCCGGATCGAGACGTCGGCGATCACCCGGTCGAGGGTGATGGTCTGCATGTGGCACCCCTTCGTGTCTACTACAGGGCATAGTAGACACGAAGGGGGCATTCGGGAAAGATCTTTCGACGGCCCGTGGCGGCGTACCCGATCCCCCTCATGCGACCGGGTACGCCGCTCCCGGCGGGTTCAGCTGCGCGCGATGGCCTCGAAAACC
>NZ_BDBP01000172.1 GCF_001613045.1 Nocardia lijiangensis NBRC 108240
CGGCTCGCGTCGCGCTCGCGGCGCCGGTCGCCGCGGCGTCGGCGATTCGTGCGCTGAGCGGACAGGTCGACCAGGTCGTCTGCCTCGAGGGTGCGAACGTCGTCACCTCGATCGCCAGGTGGTACGGGGATTTCGCCCCGGTCGACGACGCACAGGTGTGCGATCTGCTGGACAGCGCGGCGGCCGATCTGCGCCAGCGTTCCGGCGATTCGGAGGGGTACTAGTCGCACGGTCCGCCGACTGTGTGTACGGCCGGAGCGCCTGGGCGAAGACCGTTGCGCGGCATCGAGACCCGCACATGCCGATGCCGGCCGAGAGTCCGTGACCTCGGCCGACATCGATCGGTCACCGCCGGAATGCGTCTCGCACTTTGTCGGCCGCCTGTTTCAGGTTCCCGACGATCTGGTCCCGCCGCCCCTCCGCCGACAGCCGCGGATTATCGGTCGCACGTCCGAAGAATTTCTTCACGCGACCACGTGCTGCCTGAATTCGGTGATCGAAACGGCGGGTGTGCCTGGAATTTTCGGCGTTCATCGGGCGGCCTCAGTAGTAATGCCTGCGGCCGCCGATCGGACGGCCCGCCGAACCGGCGATCCAGAGCACCGCGCCGATGATCAGCACGATGATGCCCGCGGTGGTCAGCAATCCGATTCCGAGCAACCAGCCCACAATCAGAAGTATCAATCCAAGAATAATCACGGTCTCATTCCTTTCTGCACGGTCGACCGTCGACGTGTCAGGTGGTAGTCGGTGCCTTCGCCTTGCCGCCCGCCAGCGGCGCGGTTCCGGAGAGCCTGCGCAGGAATCGGTTGGCGCTCCAGACCGGCTTGTTGCCGGGCGGCGGCGCGGCGGGAGGCGGCGGCGGGACACTGCGGCGAGTTGCCGCGATCTCCCGGCGTGACCTGCGAAGCTCCCTGCGTGCCTCGCTGCCGCGGCGGGAGGTGCGCCACAGCCCGGTCAACAGGAGAACCAGCCCGATCGCGCCCGCCGCGCCGATCACGGTGCCGTAGAGGAACACCTCCCCTGCGGAGGCCGTGAACTGATAGTCGAAAACGGCGAAGTCGCCCGCCGACGTGCGTAGCTCGCCGGTATTCGCCGCCACAGCGGCGACTCCGACGACCACGGCGCCGATCAGGACGATCAGCCCTATGAGAATGATCATGAGAATCCTGGTGCGCTGAAAAGTTGTATTACGAATCCGCTATTCCCGGTTCCGGCGCGATCAAACTCACCCCCATCGCGAACGTTTGGGCCGCGCGGTTTCGGTGTATGCGCAGAACTGACCGGACCGATCGATCAGCAACCAAGGAGAATCCGACACCATGACCTATACCTTCGACTTCACCGATTACTCGGACGCATCCGCCAGCGTCGCCCAGAACGCGCTGCGCGGCCTCGGCGGCATCGATTCCGTCGACGTCGACCGCGTGGCGGAGACCATCTCGGTGAACTCCACCACCCTCAGCTACGGCGAGATCCTGAACGCGATCCGGCAGGCGGGTGTCCTCGCCAAGTAGCGGCGGACACGCTCGGCGAGTCGAACCGAGATCGAGGCGTTTGGTCACTCGGTCGACGAGATGCGGCGGCCCGGGTTCGCAACGGGCCGCCAGCCCTTCCCCGGCGCGCACCACCCGGCCCCACAGCTGCCGTTCCGGCTCGTAGATAACGATCGCGGTGATGTCGTTGAACGGGTCTTCCCCGCCGAGCACGACGAGGCTGCGCGGAAGGCCGAGCCGCCCGGCCAGCGCTGTCGCCGCCGCCGGATCGGGCGGGTCCACGATGGCGCCGAGCACGTCGGCCCCACTTCTCCGCGAGCTGCCGCCACGAGGTCCGGCGCGGCCGCGTACGGCTGCGGCAGCAACTGCGGAGAGGCCGCCGACGACCCGTGCGGCGCACGCGGCGCGAGCGGAGTACTTTGGTGCGCACCGAACGGTGCCGAGAAGTGTTGGCGGACAAAGCGGATGGGGGCTGGGGTGCGACAGATCTTCGATGCCGGTTTCGCGGCGGATCCGTGGCCGGTGTTGAGCGCGCTGCGCCGGGAGGGCGGCGTGCACCGGGTCCGCACGCCGGACGGCCCGCCCGCCTGGCTGGTGACCAGGCATGCCGACGTGCGCGCCGCGCTCTCGGACGAGCGCCTCACCACCGACGTCACCAAGGCCGGGCCGGTGGACTACGCGGGTTTCGCCGTCCCGCCCCCACTGGACGCCCTGCTCGTCGCGGGCGCCGACGACCACGCGCGGCTGCGCCGCCTGATCACCGCCGAACTCGGTCCGCGCAGAACGGCCGAATGGGACGAGCGCGCAGGCGATCTGATCGACTCGCTGCTGCGCGACACCGACACCGATCCGAAGGTGGATCTGGTCGCGCGGCTGGCGATCCCCTTACCCGCCGCGGTGCTCGGCGACCTGCTCGGGCTGGCCGATGCGGAACGCGAAGCCCTGCTGGGCTGGGCGAACTCGACGCTGCTGCCCGGCGCAACGGCCCCGCGCGCCAGGGACACCCTCGCCACCATGCGCACTCTCGTCGACGCCGTGACCGCGCGGGCCCACGCCGGCACCGCGGTCGGGCGACTGGTCGCCGCGCGCGACGAGACCGGTTCGCCGACCGCGGACGAGCTCGCGGGGGTGCTGTTCTACCTGCTGTTCGTCTGGTACGAGGTGCTCGCCGACCTGATCGCGGGCGCCCTGCTCACGTTGGTCGCCGATCCCACGCACCGCAGGGTTTTTCGCGCGGCCACCGACCGGCGCCGCGCCGTGGACGAGCTGCTGCGCTACCTCTCACCGCAGGTGCTCACCGGACCGCGTTTCGCGACAACCGATCTGGATATCGGCGACTACACCGTGCGGGCCGGGCAGACCGTATTGCTGTGTCTGGCGGGCGCCAATCGTGACCCGGTGGTCTTCGATCGGCCCGATCGGTTCGATCCGACCCGCGCCCGCAACGCCCAGCTCGGCCTCGGCCACGGCCCGCACTCCTGCCTCGGCACCGCCCTCGTGCACGGCGTCGCCGGGTCCGTGCTCGAGCACTTCTTCGACCGCTGGCCGGAGACGACCCTGACCACGCCCGCGCGAGAAATCCCGTGGCGCTCCGGTTTCCGGCACCGCGGGCCGCTGATCCTGCCGGTCGCGCTCGCCTGACCGCGCGGGCTCCGCGTACCCGGACCTCGGATCACCTGCGGGACAGGCCCATCGAAGCCATGCCTTCCGCGCCGAGGGGGACGATGCGCCACCAGGTGACGCACCGCCACACCCACTCCAGCGGGCCGTAGCGGAACCAGGACAGCCACAGGTAGCTGACGAAGGCTTGCAGCAGCACGATCCCGGCGGCGAGACCGAGCAGCGCGGCGTAGCGCGTGGTGCCGCCGAGATGCAGGCGCCCCTCCGCGAGCAGGATCAGCGCCGTCGCGGACACGTAGTTCGTCAGCGCCATGCGCCCCATGGGCTCGAGTATCTCGGCGAGCACTTCGCCGAACCCGGTGCGTAGCACGAGCAACAAGCCGGTCAGGTAGGTGAGCGCGCCGAGCAGGCCCGCGATCGGCTCGATCGAGCTGGTCCACAGCTCCAGATACGGTGTGCGCCACTGCCATACGGCCGCCACGACGGCAGCGGGCAGCGCGACCGCGAAGACGGCCACGATCTGCCAGGTGCGGTCATGCAGGTCGTCGACGAGACCGAATCGGTCGGCCGCCACTCCGAGCAGGAAGACACCGGGCACGAGGGCGAGGCCGCCGCTGAGGGTGAGCGCCACGCCCGCCGTGCCCACCAGTCCCCCTGTCAGAATCAGCCACCGCGGCAGCGCGGACGCGGGCAGCAGGATCACCAATCCCACGACCGCGTACGGCAGGAGCGCCTCGCCCGGCTGAAACAGCTGGTGGATCAGCCCGAGCACGCCGAGCGCGATCAGCCTGCGCGCCAACACCAGTCGCGGACGTGCGCTGCGTTCGGCGGCGCTGTCCAGGAACATCGCGAAGCTCAGGCCGAACAGGAACGCGAACAGCGGGAAGAAGCGCCCCTCGGCCAGCACGGAGAGCCAGTGCCGGAGCGGAACCATGTCTTCGCCCGAGGCGACGGTGGCCGTCATGTCGGTGATCTGCCAGATGTCGACCACCAGGATTCCGCACAGGGCGAATCCGCGGACGGCGTCCAGTTCGTGAATGCGCTCGCGCCCGTCGACGTCGTACATGCTCCGACAGTAGCGGCGCTGCCTGGCGAAGTCCGTCAACCGGCCGGTCCGCTGGAGAGATCGCGCACATACACTTAACGCACTAACTATTTGTGCGTTAATCTAGCCGAGACCTCAGGAGGAACCGTGGAGACCGAGATCGAGGACCCGCTGCGGCTGGACCGGCAGGTGTGTTTCGCGCTGGCCGTGGCCAATCGCGCGGTGCTCGCCGTCTATCGCCCGCTGCTGGAACCGCTCGGCCTGACGCACCCGCAGTATCTGGTGATGCTCGCGCTGTGGGGCGAGGCGCCGATGTCGGTGAAGGAGATCGCCGAGGCCATCCAGCTCGATTCGCCCACTCTCTCGCCGCTGCTCAAGCGCCTGGAGTCGGCAGGACTGATCAGCAGGGGACGCGACCCGCGGGACGAACGAAACCTGGTGATCGACCTGACCGAGGCGGGCGCCGCGCTGCGCGCGCAGGCCGAGCGCATTCCGCCCGCGGTGGTGCAGCGCCTCGGCGTCACCCTGGCCGACCTCGAAGAACTGCGCGACGTGCTGACCCGGGTCAACGACGCCGCCCGTCGCTCGGTACTCGCCGACCCGCCGCCCGCAACGACAGGAGCCGACGCATGACCCGCGCCCGCCGCCGCCCCAACCCCGTCGAGTGGATCGGCTACGCCTTCGGGCGCAGGCTGCCGGATTCCCTGCGCGACTGGGTGCGCGACGACTTGACCGGAAAGCACGCCGTCGTAAGGCATCTGGTGCGCGGCATGGTCCCGTTCACGCCGCTGTTCGCGGTCTTCCTGTTCTTTCCCGGAGAGTTGTGGTTGCGCGGGTCGATGGTGCTGCTCGCGATGCTGCTCGCGCTGTTCTACACCGCGGCGTTCATGCCGATGAACCGCGCGCACCGGTTGACCAAGCACGGGCTGCCCGCCGATCTGGAGAACCCGGAGCAGGCGCGCAAGCGGGAGCTGGAACGCGCTCGCTACGCCGCCCAGCACCCGCACTGACCGAACTCAACGGAGCACGAGCTCCAGTCGCGCGTGCCGCCGGACGAAGATGCTCGGAACCCACAGGGCCGCATCGGCTTCCGGTGCCAGCTCGAACGACGCGGTGCCGGCGAGCAGCGCCCCGAGCGCGACCCGCGCCTCCAGCCGGGCCAGCGCGGCGCCGACGCAGAAATGAATGCCTTTGCCGAACGCGAGGTGACCGCGCTGGACGGTGCGATCCAAGCGAAGCCGATCGGCGTCGGGAAAGACGGCGGGGTCACGGTTGGCCGCGCCCCAGAGCAGCAGCAGGTGCGCGCCCGCGGGCAGGTCCACGCCACCGAGCGTGGTGCCGGCGACGACGTGCCGATGGTGCGCGCGGAAAGGCGATTCCACCCGCAGCACTTCTTCGAGGAAGGCGGGCAGCAGCTCCTGATCCTCCCGAAGCTGTTGCTGCAGAGCGGGATCGGTGGCGAGCAAGCGGACGGCATTGCCGATGAGGCCCGCGGTGGATTCCCCGCCCGCCCCGACCAGCTGCACCAGCATCAACACCGCGACCTGCGGCTCGAGATCGCCCGCTGCGCACGCCCTCGCCAGGTCGCCGAGCAGATCGTCGCCGGGCGCCGCACACGCCGCGGTGAACGCCCGGTACAGATAGCCCGCGAGTTCGGCCGCCGCGGCGATCACAACCGCGAGCCGATCGGTGGTGACCACCCCGCCGAGCAGCTCGGTGGAGGCGTAGCCCCACTCCACCAATCGCGGAACGTCGGCGCCGGGCAGGCCGATCAGACCGGCGACCATGGTCATCGGAAGACGGTCGGCCATCGCCGCCATCCACTCGATGCGGCCGCCGTGCACACCCTCGGCGCACAGCCGCCGCACGGTCGCCGCCATCGTGGGCTCCAGTGCGCGAACGCGTTTCGCGACGAGGGCGGGCAGCACCAGTTTGCGATGGCGCATGTGCTCCGGGTCGTCGGCGGTGGCGAGCACGTGCACCGCCTGCCCTTCGCCGTCCATGTCGAAGACCGCGGCCGTGCCGTCGGCGTGGTGAACCAGCGCGGCAGTCAGGTGGGAGGAGAAGTCGGCGGGCCGGGCGGTCGCTTCCGTGACGAGATCCCAGCGGCTCACCAGATAGAAATCGGTGCCCTCGACCCGGTGCACCGGCGCCGTGCTGCGCAGCCGCTCGTAGAGGGGATACGGGTCGTCGAGCGACCCCGGGTCGAACAGGTCGATCTCATCCATCGTGCGGGTCATCCGCTCCGCCTTTCGCACTCCGACAGCGATGTCTTCCACCAGGTTTCGCCGTCGCATCGGTCCGCGTCAATGGCTGGGGAAAAGTGAGATCCGCGGCCCGAAATGCCTGGTCGGAGCGCGTCTCGTGGGCTCGCTCCGACCTGCCTGCTTGTCCGAGACCTCTTGGCAAGACGTCTCATCGTGAGACAAAATTCTTGGACCGTATCCACCGAGAATTGGGGGCGTGATGCCCGGACAACCCGACTGGCTGGCCGGCGGCGATCGCCGCGCGCTGGCGGTCGAGCGCATCCACGCCGCCGCGGCCGACCTCATCGCCCGCGAGGGCATGGCCGGACTGAGCATCGACCGCGTCGCGATGCGGGCGGGCTGCTCGCGCGCCACGGTCTACCGGTACGTCGGCGGTAAGGGGGCGCTGCGCGAGGCGGTCCTCGCCGGTGCGACGGCCCGCATCGCGG
>NZ_BDBP01000173.1 GCF_001613045.1 Nocardia lijiangensis NBRC 108240
AGGCTGAGCCTCGTGTTCGGGGGAAGCGGCCGCGACGGTGTCGTGCCACCACAGGTCACGGCCCTCCGTCCAGGGCACCTCGCTGCCCGTGCGGCGCACCACCAGCACATGCTCGGCACTCGAATTCCCGTCGGCGAGCGCCTCGTCGACGGCGGCCTTGAGCGGTGCCGCGGTGCCGCGCCGCCACTGCCCATCGGTGGTGATCACCAGGCGCGCCCCCGCGTCGTCGACGCGCTGGCGCAGGGCGGTGGGGGAGAAGCCCGCGAACACCACCGAGTGGGTGAGTCCGAGCCGGGCGCAGGCGAGCATCGAGACTATCGCCTCGGGCACCATCGGCATGTAGATCGCCACCCGGTCACCCGATCGAAGACCGAGTTCGGTGAGGTAGTTCGCCGCTCGGGAGACCTCGGCGAGTAGTTCGGTGTAGGTGATGTCGCGGGAGTCGCCGGGTTCGCCTTCCCAGTGGATGGCGATCTGGTCGCCGTGTCCGTCGAGGACGTGGCGGTCCACGCAGTTGTAGGCGACGTTGAGTTTGCCCTCGACGAACCACTTGGCGACGGGCGCCTCGCTCCAGTCCAGTACCTGGTTCCACGTCTGATGCCAGTGCAGCCGCTGGGCTTGTTCGGCCCAGAAGGTGTCACGATCGTCGGCGGCCGCCCGATACAGCGCGGCATCGGTATTCGCCGCGGTGGCGAACTCGGGGCTCGGCGGGTAGGCCACGGGCGCCGCGGCGTCCGGTTCGGTGGTGGCGCTGGACAAGTCACATCTCCAATCGAAAAAGCCTGAGCGGCAACGGGAACAGGGGTCGGGCCCCGGTGTGCGCCGGGACCCGACGGACGCCGCGCCGTTGCGGCGAGTCCTGTCCGGTCCCGGCGCGCGCCGGGACCGGGACGGTCAGTGCACGACCGCCTTCTCCGCGCCCACTCCGGTGAGCGAGCGAACCTCCATCTCGGCGGCCTTCGCCGGGTTCTCGGGTGTGCGGCCGCCGACGAAGGTGCCGATCACGCCGAGCGCGAAAGCCAAGGGGATGGAGACGATTCCGGGATTCGACAGCGGGAACCAGTCGAAGTCCGAGCCGGGCAGCATGGCGCTCTTGCTCCCCGACACCGCGGGCGAGAACACGATGAGCACGATGGTGGAGACCAGGCCGCCGTACATGCTCCACAGCGCGCCGGTGGTGTTGAAGCGCCGCCAGAACAGCGAGTACACGATGGTCGGCAGGTTCGCCGCCGCCGCGACCGCGAAGGCCAGCGCCACCAGGAACGCGATGTTCTGCCCGTTGGCCAGGATGCCGAGGCCGATCGCGAGCACGCCGATCACCACCGCGGTGATCCGCGAAACCCGCACCTGCGCCGACTCGTCCGCCTTGCCGCGCTTGAGCACGCTGCCGTAGATATCGTGCGCGAACGAGGCCGCCGCGGTGATGGTGAGCCCCGCGACCACGGCGAGGATGGTGGCGAACGCGACCGCGGAGATGACGCCGAGCAACACCACCCCGCCGAGTTCGAAGGCCAGCAGCGGCGCCGCCGAATTCTGGCCGCCCGCCGCGGCGAGAATCTTGTCCGGGCCGACGATCGCGGCCGCTCCGTAGCCGAGCACCAGCGTGAACAGGTAGAACGCGCCGATCAGGGCGATCGCCCATACCACCGAGCGACGGGCCTCCTTGGCGGTCGGCACCGTGTAGAAGCGCATCAGCACGTGCGGCAGACCCGCGGTGCCGAGCACCAGCGCCAGGCCGAGGGAGACGAAGTTCAGCTTCGAGGTCTCGTTCGCGCCGTACTGCGCGCCGGGGGCCAGCACGTCACGCGAGGCGACGGCCTTGTTGGTGGAGTCGGAGACCATCTGCTGCGCCGAGCCGAGAATGTCGGAGAAATTGAATCCGAACTTGGCCAGCACCATCACCGTCATCAGCGCGGCGCCGGTGATGAGCAGCACCGCCTTGATGATCTGCACCCACGTGGTGCCCTTCATGCCGCCGACCAGCACGTAGACGATCATCAGCACGCCGACCACGGCGATCACCACCGACTGCCCGGCCCGGTCGTCGATGTCGAGCAGCAGTGCGACGAGACCGCCCGCGCCCGCCATCTGCGCCAGCAGGTAGAACAGCGAGACGGTCAGCGTGGACAGCGCCGCGGCGGTGCGCACGGGACGTTCCCGCAGGCGGAAGCTCAGCACGTCGGCCATGGTGAATTTGCCGGTGTTCCTGAGCATCTCGGCGACCATCAACAGCGCGACCAGCCAGGCCACCAGGAAGCCGATGGAGTAGAGGAAGCCGTCGTAGCCGTAGACGGCGATGGCGCCCGCGATGCCGAGAAAGCTTGCCGCCGAGAGGTAGTCGCCCGCGATGGCGATGCCGTTCTGCGGGCCGGAGAAGCCGCGCCCGCCGGTGAAGTAGTCCGCGGCGCTGGCGTTGTTGCGGCTTGCCCTGATCACCACCACCATCGTGACGGCGACGAACAGGCCGAAGATGGCGATGTTCGCGACGGGATTGCCGACGGTGCCCGCGGCGAGATACTGCGTGGTCATGCCCGCTCACCCTCCAGATAGTCGCGGATGGCCGCGGCGCGCGGATCCAGTTCCTTGTTGGCGAAGCGGACGTAGCACGCGGTGATCACGAAGGTGGACAGGAACTGGCCGAGGCCGAGCAGCAGCCCGGCGTTGATGTCGCCGACGATCTTGGTGGCCATGAAGTCGTGCGCGTAGGCGCCGAGCAGCACGTAGCCGAGGTACCAGGTCAGGAACAGTGCCGTCATCGGGAACACGAAGCGCCGCAAGCGGTTTCGCAGCTCCTGGAATTGCGGGCTGGCCTGCACGGCCGCGAAGTCCTCGGCGCTCGGCGTGCGCGGTGGCTTGGTGCCGTCGAGGTCGGTACTGGTCATCGGAGCGTCCTAGCTTGTGACGTGGATTACTGCGGTGAAAGTAGACCGATCGAGGCTCCGATATGCGTTGTGGTGCAGGTCACTCTGTGAAGGTGGGGATCTGTGCGGTGAGCGGTCGGCTCGGCGCGACGAACGGTCGGCGCTCCGGCGGCGAGACCGTCAGCCGGTGCGCAGCCTGCGCTCGCGGTCGGCGCCCATGCCGAGCCGCTCCGGGGCGTGCATGCGCACGAAGATCCGCCGCACCGTGCGGGGGCCCTGGCCGCGCGTCACCGAGCTCACCGAGACCATCGTGAGAAAGGCCAGCGGCACGCTGATTGCCGCCGGGTAGCCGAGAATCGCCGCGAGCCAGCCGTCGGCGACCGACTCGGACGCCCCGCCGAGCACCGACACCGCGGTCGCCCCGCCCGCGACCAGGCCGCCGGCGATCAGGCCCGCCCCCGCGCCCTTCGCGGTGAGCCCGCGCCACCAGATGCCGAGCACCAGCAGCGGGCACAGTGTCGATGCGGCCACCGAGAACGCCAGGGCGACGGTGCGCGAGAGGTCCAGCGAGGCGACAGTGAGCGAAAGACCGAGCGGGACAGCGCCCGCCACCAGCGCCGCCATGCGGAAGTCCCGGATCCGGCCGCGCAGCATGTCCGTGCTGAGCACGCCCGCGATGCTGACCAGCAACCCGGAGGAGGTGGAGAGGAACGCGGCGATCGCGCCCGCCGCGGCCAGCGCCGCCAGCATCTTGCCGGGCAATCCGCCCAGCACCGAGCCGGGCAGTAACAGCACCGCGGCGTCGGAGGTTCCGGTGATCAGCAACTGCGGCACGTAGAGCCGGGCGAACACCCCGAGCAGGATCGGGAACAGGTAGAACGTGCCGACCAAACCGATGACGGCGAGCGCGGTCGCGCGCGCGGCCCGGCCGTCGGGATTGGTGTAGAACCGCACCAGCACGTGCGGCAGTCCCATCGTGCCGAGGAAGGTGGCGATGATCAGCGAGTACACCTGATAGGTCGGGTGCGAGCCGCCGAATCCGCCGCCGGGCGACAACCAGCTGGCGCCGTCGGCGGGCGCGCCCGCCACCACCGGTACCGCCGAACCGGATTCGAGCACCAGTTCGGTGCCCGCGGCCAGCTCGTGCTCGCCCGGCGTCAGCGCCACCGGGCCGTCGACGCGGTGGCCGTCCACCGTGCCCGTGATCGACACCTGGTGACCCGCACCGACCTGCACCACCACGTCGGTGGTGACATCCACCGTGGTGCGCTCGGTGACCACCGGCGGCGCGGCCGGTCCCAGTTCCCGGTCCTGGGCCAGGAAGTGCCCGAGCAACACCAGCGCGGGCAGTGCGACGGCCGTGAACTTCAGCCAGTACTGGAACGCCTGGACCAGCGTGATCGACCGCATCCCGCCGCCGGTGACATTGGCGATCACGATCGCCCCGACCGCGACGGCGCCGACCCAGCTCGGCACGCCGAGCAGAATCCGCAGCGTGAGCCCGGCTCCCTGGAACTGCGGGATCAGATAGACCGCGCACACCAGCACCACCACGACCGCGGCGAGCCTGCGCAAACGCAGTGAGCCGAGCCGGAACTCGGCGAAGTCCGGCACGGTGTACGCACCCGACCGGCGCAGCGGGGCCGCGACGAACAGCAGCAGCGCCAGGTAGCCCGCGGTGAATCCCACCGGATACCACAGCGCGTCCGCGCCGTACTTCGCGATCAGACCGGCCACGCCGAGAAACGAGGCGGCCGAGAGGTATTCACCGGAGATCGCCGCCGCGTTCCAGCCGGGACCGACGCTGCGCGACGCGACAAGGAAATCGGAGGTGGTGCGCGACAGCCGCACACCGTAGGCGCCGATGGCCACGGTGGCGAGCGCCGCGAGCAGCAGGGCCGCGACGGTGAGGGCGGGCGCGCCCACGTCAGTCCCCGGCCAGGTCGAGGAAGTCCTCCTCGTTGCGCTCGGACAACCGGACGTAGAGGCGGCCGACCCCGTACAGCGCCGGGAACACGGCGAGACCGAGCAGCAGCCACGGCAGGCGCACGCCGAGGATCACCGCCGAGGCGAGCGTCTCGAAACGCAGCAGCAGCGGAACCGCGCCGAGCACGAGGACCGTGACCACCGCCAGCCGCAGCGCGAGGCCGAGCTGGGCGCGAATGAGACCGCCGATCAAGGCTTCCCCGATCTCGGTCTGCTCGGCCACCTCCACGCGGGTGCGCACCCGGCGCGCGCCGCGCCGCTCGGCCAGCACCACCCGCTGCCGAGCGGGCCGCTGCGGCCCGGTCACCGCGTCGTCCAGTTGTGACGCGGCCCGTGCACTAGCCGCTGCTTGAGTTCGCGCACCTGGCGGCGGCTCACCGGCAGCTCCACCGCCGCCGCGCTGCCCTCGCCGCGCAGGCACACCACCGTGCCGCTTCCCACTGCGCGCAGGCCGGTGACCAGCCGCAGCGCCACCAGATAAGAGCGGTGCACGCGCAGGAAACCGGCATTCTCCCAGCGGGATTCGAGGGCGGAGAGCGGAATCCGCACCAGGTGCGAGCCCGCGCTGGTGTGCAGCCTGGCGTAATCGCCGTCCGCCTCCACCCAGCTCACGCTCGACCGGTGCACCAGGGTCGTGACGCCGCCCAGCTCGACGGGGATCACCGCGTTCGGGTCGGCGCGGGGCGCCGCGGGCGGCGGCGCGGCGGTGCGCGACTGGGTGATGCGCCGCACCGCCTCGGCCAGGCGCGCCTCGCGCAGCGGTTTGAGCAGGTAGTCCACCGCGCCGAGATCGAACGCGCTCACCGCCTTGTCGTCGTGCGCGGTCACGAACACCACCGCGGGCGGGTTCGCGAACTCGGAGAGGATGCCCGCCAGCTCCATGCCGTCGAGGCCCGGCATATTGATATCGAGGAAGACCGCGTCGACCGGATGGGTGCGCAGCACCCGCAGCGCGCCGGTCGCCTCGCCCGCGGTGTGGATCTCGCCCACCCCCGGCTGGGTGCGCAGCAGGTACACCAGCTCGTCCAGAGCGGGCTTCTCGTCATCCACGGCGAGCACGCGCAGCGGGCCCGCCGACCCATCGGTGTTCTGCGTCACAACCCTGCCATCGTAAGGGCATGGTGATCGGGCGTGTTTCGGATGTCCCGACCTGGCCGAATACCGCGCGGGCGGATCGAGCGGCAGCCGGGCGCGCCGGGTGCGCGTCGCGTCAGGCGCGCACGCCGGGGCGGAACTTCGGCACCCGCATGCTGACCTTGGTGCCCGCGCCGGGCGCGGTCTCCACGATCAACCCGTAGTCGTTGCCGAAGGCCGCGCGCAGCCGATCGTCCACATTGGCCAGCCCGACGTGCGCGGACTCGCCGGAACCCGCCGGGCCGGAACCGGATTCGATCGCGTCGAGCGCGCCGGAACGCAGCAGGTCCGGGTCCATGCCCGCGCCGTCGTCCTCGACGCTGATCAGGCAGTCGGTGCCCGCGTCGGTGGCCACGATGGCGATGGTGCCGCCGCCCTGCCTGCCCGCGATGCCGTGCCGCACCGCGTTCTCGACCAGCGGTTGCAGGGCGAGGAAGGGCAGCACGACGCCGAGCACCTCGGGGGCGATCTGCAGCCGCACCTGCAGCGCGTCGCCGAAGCGGGCGCGTTCCAGCGCGAGGTAGCGCTCGATATTGCGCAGTTCGTCGGACAGCACGGTGAATTCGCCTGCGGCGCGGAAGGAATAGCGGGTGAAGTCGGCGAATTCGAGGATGAGTTCCCTGGCCCTGCCCGGGTCGGTGCGCACGAACGAGGCGATGGTGTTGAGCGCGTTGTAGATGAAGTGCGGGCTGATCTGCGCCCGCAGCGCGCGCACCTCGGCGCGGTCCAGCCGGGCGCGGGAGGCGTCCAGATCGGCGAGTTCCAGTTGGCCGCAGGCGTAGCGGGCCACCTCGGCGAGCGCGCCGAGCAGTCCGGGGCCCGGCTTGCCGTTGGTGACCA
>NZ_BDBP01000174.1 GCF_001613045.1 Nocardia lijiangensis NBRC 108240
GGGCTGGGCTTGGTGTTCGGGGGAAGCGGCCGCGACGGTGTCGTGCCACCACAGGTCACGGCCCTCGGTCCAGGGCACCTCGATGCCCGTGCGGCGCACCACCAGCACGTGCTCGACGCTGTGTCCATTTTCGCCCGAGCGGGGGCTCTCCGTGGTTACGCGGGCTTCCTCCTCCGAGCCCTGACCGTTCGGGCGGGGTGGCACATCGCCGTTTGCGTAGAGCGCCTCGTCGACGGCTTCTTTGAGTGGGGCGGATTTGCCGCGGCGCCACTGTCCGTCGGTGGTGATGACGAGCCGGGCGCGCGCGTCGTCGACGCGCTGGCGCAGGGCGGTGGGGGAGAAGCCGGCGAACACCACCGAGTGGGTGAGTCCGAGGCGGGCGCAGGCCAGGATGGAGACGATGGCTTCGGGCACCATCGGCATGTAGATGGCGACTCGGTCGCCTGCTTCGAGCCCGAGTTCGGTGAGGTAGTTCGCGGCTCGGGAGACCTCGGCGAGTAGTTCGGTGTAGGTGATGTCGCGGGAGTCGCCGGGTTCGCCTTCCCAGTGGATGGCGATCTGGTCGCCGTGTCCGTCGAGGACGTGGCGGTCCACGCAGTTGTAGGCGACGTTGAGTTTGCCCTCGACGAACCACTTGGCGACGGGCGCCTCGCTCCAGTCCAGTACCTGGTTCCACTTCTGATGCCAGTGCAGCCGCTGGGCTTGTTCGGCCCAGAAGGTATCGCGATCGTCGGCGGCCGCCCGATACAGCGCGGCATCGGCATTCGCCGCGGCGGCGAACTCCGCGCTGGGCGGATACGAGTCCCGGTGGTCGGCGGTGGTTTCGGTCATCACGTCTCTTCTTTCGCGTCGGCTCTGCCCAACGTTGACACTAGCCAACTGTGACCTGCGCCGCGCCGAGGAGTACGCACCGGATCGCGCCGCCGCGGTGACATAGTTTCGGTGTTTCGCCGATATTGCCGGATTGGTAACAAGTGAAACGAACATAGGGCGATCCGATGACAAGGTCCCCCGCCGATGGCTAACGTCCTTGGCATTCCGAGGCGGGACGTGCGGGCACGCGCTGGAGAGGATCACGAGGCACGGGCGCCGTACAGCCGCCTTCGACCTTCTCGAAATCGGGAGTACGCGTTGCGATTCCACAGAGTTACCGCGCTCGGCGCGGCGGTCTTGCTGGCCACGAGCCTAGGGCTGTCCGCCTGTTCCTCCGATGGCGGCGCCGATGCCGACATCGTCACCGTCAACGGCGCCGAACCGCAGAATCCGCTGGTGCCGACCAACACCAACGAGAACATGGGCGGCCGGGTGGTCGACCGGCTATACGCCGGGCTGAAGTATTACGACGCCGACGGCAAGGCGCACGACGAGATGGCGCAGTCGATCGAGACCACCGATCGGAAGAACTACCGGATCACCATCGAACCGGATTGGAAGTTCACCGACGGCACGCCGGTGACCGCCAAGTCGTTCGTGGACGCGTGGAATTACGGCGCACTCGGCACCAACGCGCAGCTGCAGAGCTACGTCTTCTCGCCGATCCTCGGCTTCGACGAGGTGTCCGCGGAAAAGCCCACCGCCCAGACGATGTCGGGCCTGAAGGTGGTCGACGATCGCACCTTCACCGTCGAGCTGAAGGCTCCGTCCATCGATTTCGAGAGCGAACTCGGCTACGCGCCGTTCTATCCGCTGCCCGAGGCGGCGTTCAAGGACATGAAGGCGTTCGGCGAGAACCCGATCGGCAACGGCCCGTACAAGTTCGCCGACGCGGGCGCGTGGGAGCACAACGTCAAGATCGACCTGGTGCCCAATCCGGATTACCAGGGCGGCCGTCCGGCCAAGAACAAGGGCCTTCGGTTCGTCATGTACCAGTCCTTCGACACCGCGTACGCCGATCTGCAGTCCGGCAATCTCGATGCGCTCGACACCATTCCGTCCAGCGCGCTCTCGGTGTACAAGCAGGAACTCGGCGATCGCGCGATCTCCAAGCCGGTCGCGCAGAACCAGCACATCGGCGTCCAGTCCAACGTCCCGCACTTCGCGGGCCAAGAGGGACTGCTGCGCCGCCGCGCCATCTCGATGGCGATCAACCGGGAACAGATCAGCGAGAAGATCTTTCACGGCACCCGTATCCCGGCCCGCGACTTCACCGCGAGCACGCTGCCCGGCTTCGACGCCAACCTGCCCGGTTCGGAGGTGCTGAAGTTCAACCCCGAGGAGGCCAAGCGGCTGTGGGCGCAGGCCGACGCCATCAGCCCGTGGTCGGGCCGCTACGAGGTCGCCTACAACTCCGACGGCGGGCACCAGGCCTGGGTGGAAGCGGTGGCCAACAGCGTCAAGAACACCCTCGGCATCGACGCCATCGCGGTGCCCTACCCGACGTTCAAGAACATCCGCGACGAGGTGAACGCCGAAACCATCGGCAAGTCCTTCCGTTACGGCTGGCAGGGTGACTACCCGACGATGCTGCAGTTCCTCACCTCGCAGTACTACAGCTACTCCGAAACCAACAACGTCAACTACGACAACCCCGAATTCGACCGCCTGCTCGACGCCGCGCTCGCCGCGCAGAACCAGGAGGAGTCCTACCGGATCATCGCCCAGGCCCAGGCCATGTTGATTAGGGACATGGCCGACATCCCGGTGCTGGATTACGTGGCGGCGGCCGGTCATTCGGACCGGGTCCGCAACGCCCGCCTGGCATGGAACGGCCTGTTCGACTTCGAGGGCATCGAGAAGTAGACGGGGCGGGGCCGGGCCGACGGTGAAAGTCGGTCCGGCTCGGCACTTTCCGGAGGAAATATGGCTTGGTATGTCCTGCGGCGCCTGCTCCAGATGATCCCGGTGTTCCTCGGCGCGACGCTGCTCATCTACGCGATGGTCTTTCTCATCCCCGGTGATCCGATCGAGGCGCTGGCCGGTGAGAAGCCGCTCACCCCTGCCGTCGAGGCCCAGCTGCGGGCCAGGTATCACCTCGACGAGCCCTTCTTCACGCAGTACCTGTTCTACCTGAAAGGCATCCTGACCTTAGATTTCGGCACCGCGTACTCGGGTCGTCCTGTCCGCGACGAACTGGCGCGGGCTTTCCCGATCACGATCAAGCTGGCCGTCATGGCGGTGTTCATCGAAGGCGTGTTCGGGATCGCGTTCGGCCTGATCGCCGGGCTGCGCAAGGGCAAGCTGTTCGATTCCACGATGCTGGTGGCCAGCCTGGTGATCATCGCCGTGCCGGTCTTCGTCGTCGGCTATCTCGCGCAGTTCCTGTTCGGTGTGAAGTGGGGCATCGCGCCGACGACCGTCGGCGGGAACGCGAGTTTCACGGAACTGCTGCTGCCTGCGTTCGTGCTCGGCTCGCTCTCGTTCGCCTATGTGCTGCGGCTGACGCGGAACTCGGTGGCGGAGAACATGTCCGCCGATTACGTGCGCACCGCGACGGCCAAGGGCTTGCGCAGGCGCCGCGTGGTGACCGTGCACATCCTGCGCAATTCGATGATCCCGGTGGTGACCTTCCTCGGCGCCGACCTCGGCGCGCTGATCGGCGGGGCCATCGTCACCGAGGGCATCTTCAACATTCCCGGCGTCGGCGGCACGCTGTACCAGGCGATCCAGCGGGTGGAGCCGCCGACGGTCGTCTCGTTCGTGACCGTGCTGGTGGTGATCTTCCTGCTCGCCAACCTGATCGTGGATCTGCTCTACGCCGCACTCGACCCGAGGATTCGCTATGCCTGAGCTCGAGAAGGAGACGAGCCGCGCGACCCGGCCCGGTCAGGAGTACTACGTCGCGCCGCCCGACGAGGTGGAGGTGCTGGCCACCGACCGCGTCCGCGCGTCGGGCGAGCCGACCAGCATCTGGGGCGACGCCTGGCGGCAGCTGCGGCGCAACCCGATCTTCCTGGTCGCCGTGCTGCTGATCGTGGCGGTGACGGTGGTGGTGCTGTGGCCGGGACTGTTCACCGACCAGGACCCGCGCCGCTGCCTCGGCGACGACATCATGGCGCCCCCGCGCCCCGGGCATCCCTTCGGCTTCGACCGGCAGGGCTGCGACGTCTACACCCGCACCATCTACGGCGCACGGGCCTCCGTACTCGTCGGGCTGGCCGCCGCCACACTGTTCGTGCTGATCGGCGGCACGATCGGCGCGGCGGCCGGGTTCTTCGGGGGAGTGCTGGACGAGATCGTCTCGCGCATCGCCGAGATCTTCTACGCCATCCCGATGATGCTCGCCGCGATCGTCCTGTTGCAGATGTTGCGGCCGGCGACCATGTGGAACGTGATCCTGGTGCTCGCCTCGTTCACCTGGCCGCAGGCGGCCCGCATCGCGCGCGGTGCGGTCATCGAGGCCAAGAACAGCGAATACGTCACGGCGGCAAAGGCGTTGGGCGTCTCCAGAACCGGGACGCTGGTGCGCCACGTGCTGCCCAACGCGGCGGGCCCGCTCATCGTGGTCTCCACCATCTGGCTGGGGGTCTTCATCGTCACCGAGGCGACGCTGTCGTACCTCGGGGTGGGACTACCGCCCGACATCGTGTCCTGGGGCGGCGACATCGCCAGGGCCAAGAACGATCTGCGGACCTCGCCGATCCTGTTCTATCCCGCCGCCGCGCTCGCCATCACGGTGCTGAGCTTCATCATGCTCGGCGACGCGGTGCGCGACGCGCTCGATCCGAAGGCCAGGAAGAGGTGAGCGCCGCGATGCCGGACCGTCCGCTGCTCGAAATCCGCGATCTCGGGGTCTGTTTCAGCTCCGAGGGCAGGCAGGTGCCCGCGGTGCAGAACGTCGGCCTCACCGTGTACCCGGGCCAGACCGTGGCGATCGTCGGGGAGTCGGGCTCCGGGAAGACCACCACGGCGCACGCGATCATCGACCTGCTGCCCGGCACCGGCCGGGTCACCTCGGGATCGATCGTGTTCGACGGCAAGGACCTCGCCAAGGCGTCGAAGAAGGAGATCCTCGCGGTGCGCGGGCGCGGCATCGGACTGGTGCCGCAGGATCCGATGTCCAACCTGAATCCGGTGTGGAAGGTCGGATTCCAGGTGCGGGAAACGCTGGAGGCCAACGGAATCGCCAAAGGATCCGAGGCGCGCAGGCGGGCCGTCGAACTGCTCGAGGAAGCGGGCATGCCGGACGCGGCGCGCCGGGTGAATCAGTACCCGCACGAATTCTCCGGAGGCATGCGGCAGCGTGCGCTCATCGCGATCGGGTTGTCCTGCCGTCCGAAGCTGCTCATCGCCGACGAGCCGACCTCGGCGCTGGACGTCACCGTGCAGCGCCAGATCCTCGATCACCTCGACGGACTGACCGCCGAACTCGGCACCGCCGTCCTGCTCATCACCCACGATCTCGGCCTGGCCGCCGAGCGGGCCGAGCACCTGGTGGTGATGTATCGAGGGCGGGTGGTGGAATCCGGTCCCGCGCTGCGCATTCTGCGCGATCCCCAGCACGCCTACACCAAGAAGCTGGTGAACTCCGCGCCCTCGCTCGCCTCGCAGCGGCTCTCCGCGGTGCGCAAGCGGATCGAGATCCGCGAGCAGGCGGTGGAGGCCGCCGAACAGGTCGCCGAGGACGTCGCGCCCGACGTGGTGGTCGCCGAGAGTCTCACCAAGGTGTTCCCGATTCGTGGTGGCGCGCCATGGAAGTCCTCGGAGCTGCGCGCCGTCGAGGACGTGTCGTTCCGGCTGCGCCGCGGCACCACCACGGCCATCGTCGGCGAATCCGGGTCGGGCAAGTCGACCGTCGCGCAGATGGTGCTCGGCCTGCTCGCGCCGACCTCCGGCGCCGTGACCTTCGACGGACGCGACGTGGCCCGGCTGGATCGCAAGGGCGCCTTCGCTTTCCGTCGCAGGGTGCAGCCGATCTTCCAGGACCCGTACGGCTCGCTCGACCCGATGTACTCGATCTTCCGCACGATCGAGGAGCCGCTGCGCACCCACCGGATCGGTACGTCGAAGGAGCGCGCCGCAGTGGTCCGGGATCTGCTGGACAAGGTGGCGCTGCCCGCCTCGGTGCAACGGCGCTATCCGAACGAGCTGTCCGGCGGCCAGCGTCAGCGGGTCGCGATCGCGCGGGCCCTCGCGCTGTCTCCCGAGGTGGTGGTCTGCGACGAGGCCGTGTCCGCCCTCGACGTGCTGGTGCAGGCGCAGATCCTGAACCTGCTCAACGACCTGCAGGCCGAACTCGGCCTGTCGTACCTGTTCATCTCGCACGACCTGGCCGTGGTCCGTCAGATCGCGGACGACGTGCTCGTCATGCAGCAGGGTCGGGTCGTCGAGGCGGCGAGCGCCGACGAGGTGTTCGACCGTCCGCGCGAGGACTACACGCGACGGCTGCTCGACGCGATCCCGGGGCGGGATCTGCTCGCGGGGTGAGGCGGCCGCGCAAGTAGCCTCGTACTTCGTGACCGACCCGCTGCAGCCCCTCGTCGACCTGCCCGGTGTGCGCGACGCCGCCGACCGCGCCCGCGATGCCCTGGCCGCGGTGCATCGGCACAAGGCGAACCGGCGCGGCTGGCCGACCACCGCGGCCGAGGCGGCGGTGCGTGCGGCACGGTCCTCCGCCGCCATCGACGGCGGCAGCACCGACCTGCCGGCCGACGGCCGGGTCGAGGGCCCCGATCCTGGCCGGCTCGCTGCGCGTCGGGCAA
>NZ_BDBP01000175.1 GCF_001613045.1 Nocardia lijiangensis NBRC 108240
GACACCGGCCAGCGGCCCGCGATCGACCGCAACCGTCGTCCGAACGGTCCCGTCACCGGCGAGCGCCGCGCGCAGTCCGGCCAGCCGCCGTCGGGTCCGCCGCCGCGTCGCAATGGCGGCGGTGGCGGTGGTTCCGGCGGAGCGGGCAAGCGTCCAGGAATGAAGAAGATCCCGTGGAAGCTGCTCCGCCGAACCCTCTACGTCTTGGTGGCTCTTGCCGTCGTGGTGCCGAGCGCCGTCTTCTTGGTGGCCTACAGCACCGTGTCGGTGCCGCAGCCGGGCGACCTGAAGACCAACCAGGTCGCGATGATCTACGCCACCGACGGCAGCACGGTGCTGAGCAAGGTGGTTCCGCCGCAGGGCAACCGCACCGACGTGACCATCGAGCAGATCCCGCCGCACGTGCGCAACGCCGTGATCGCGGCCGAGGACCGGGATTTCTACACCAACCCGGGCTTCTCCATCTCCGGTTTCGTGCGCGCGGCCCGCGACAACGTCTTGGGCAAGGAGAGCGCGGGCGGTGGCTCGACGATCACCCAGCAGTACGTGAAGAACGCGCTGGTCGGTGACGAGCGCTCGCTCACCCGAAAGATGCACGAGCTGGTGATCTCCGCGAAGATGGCGCGGCAGTGGAGCAAGGACGAGATCCTCGCCGCCTACTTGAACACCATCTACTTCGGTCGCGGCGCGTACGGCATCGACGCGGCATCGAAGGCTTACTTCAACAAGCCGGTGCAGGACCTGACCGTCGCCGAGGGCGCGGTGCTTGCCGCCACCATTCAGCTGCCCTCGCTGCTGGATCCGGAGAAGAACCCGGAGGGCGCCAAGACACGCTGGAACTACGTGCTCGACGGCATGGTCGACGGCGGCAACCTGAAGGCCACCGACCGGCAGGGCATGCAGTACCCGCAGGTGTCCGCCCTCGCGCAGACCCAGGACAAGACGCTGGATTCCGGACCCGAGGGCCTGATCAAGACCCAGGTGCTCGAGGAGCTCGCGTCCGCGGGCATCAGCGAACAGCAACTCAACACCGCCGGTCTGCAGATCACCACGACCATCGATCCGAAGGCGCAGCAGGCCGCGGTCGAGGCCGCGACGAGCAAGATGCAGGGCGAGCCCGAGCAGCTGCGGACCTCGGTGGTGTCGATCGATCCGCGCACCGGCGCGGTGCGCGCCTACTACGGCGGCAACGACGGTCAGGGCTACGACTTCGCCAACGCGCCGCTGCAGACCGGTTCCTCGTTCAAGGTGGTCGGCTTGGCCGCGAACCTCGAACAGGGCGTTCCGCTGTCGCAGATGTACGACAGCTCCCCGCTGACGGTGAACGGCATCAAGATCACCAACGTGGAGGGCGAGTCCTGCGGCATGTGCACCATCGCCGAGTCGCTCAAGCGTTCGCTGAACACCAGCTTCTACCGCATGCAGCTGGACATGGGCAACGGTCCGCAGAAGATCGCGGACATGGGCCACAAGCTCGGCATTCCCGAGGAGCTGCCCGGCGTCGGCAAGACGCTGTCCGAGCCGGACGGCTCCGGCCCGAACAACGGCATCGTGCTCGGCCAGTACCAGGCCCGCGCGCTCGATATGGCCTCCGCCTACGCCACGCTGGCGGCCTCCGGCATGTACCACGCGCCGCACTTCGTGCAGCGGGTGGTGACCGCCGACGGCCAGGTGCTGCTCGACCGCGGCGACGTCGCGGGCGAACAGCGCGTCTCGGCGGCCGTCGCCGACAACGTGACCGCGGCGATGAAGCCGATCGCGGGCTACTCGCGCAACCACGGCCTGGCAGGCGGCCGCGAATCGGCGTCCAAGACCGGTACCGCCCAGCTCGGCGACACCGGCGAGAACAAGGACACCTGGATGGTCGGCTACACGCCGTCGCTGTCCACCGCCGTGTGGGTCGGCAGCGTGGACAACTCGCCGCTGCGCAACTACGCGGGCGGCATGATCTACGGCTCCGGCCTGGCGTCGGACATCTGGAAGTACACCATGGACGGTGCGCTGCAAGGCACACCGACCGAGACCTTCCCGAAGCCCGCGCCGATCAAGGGCCAGGCGGGCGTTCCCGAGTGGACCGCGCCCTACACCCCGCCGTCGGCCGTCGACGCCCCGGTGCCGCCGGTCGTGATCGCGCCGACCCAGGTGGAGATCCTGCCCGGTATCACCATCCCGGTCCCCGGCGTGCAGCCCAACCCGCAGCAGCGCCCGCAGCAACAGCAGCGTGAGCAGGACCCCGGCCCGCTGCCCGGCCAGCCGGTCGCGCCGACCGATGGCAGCTCGCCGACCCAAACGGGCTCGCCGCGTCCGGGCGGAACCGGAAACGGCAACGGCGGCGGCCAAGACGAGGGGTCGGACAGCCCTCGGCCGACGCGCAGCCGATAGACCCACGATTCCCGCCCCGGGTGGTGACATACCGCCCGGGGCGGGCCTGTGCTCGGGAGCCGTTCGGACGGACCTATTAGGCTCGGGTTCTGTGACCGATCAGCAAGTGGTGGACGCGCGGACGAGCCGGCCCGCGCGCTCCGGCGGGGGCTCGGGCGGCGGCACACACTACGCGGCGCCCGCACCCTTGGCGCCGGATCTGCGCTCGGCCGACGCGCGGGATCGCCCGAGCCGCAACGATTCCCTCGCCGCGCAACTGAGCACCGTCGTCGGCGGGCCGGTCGGCGATCACGCGCTGATCGGCCGGGTCCGCTTCTGGACCCCGCTGCGGGTGATCCTCGCCTTCACCGTGGTGTTCCTCGCGCTGGGCTGGGCCACCAAGGCGGGCTGCATCCAGCAGACCGACGCGGGCGACGGCTCGCTGACCCTGGACTGGAGCAACGGCCGCCAGTACGTGGCGATGTGCTATTCGGACACGGTGCCGCTGTACGGCGCCGAACGCCTGGACGAGGGCGCGTTCCCGTACAAGAAGTCCTGGGTCGAGCAGACCCCGGACGGCGGCCGCGAGACCAGGTACATGGAATACCCGGTGCTTTCGGGCCTGTACCAATACGTGTCGATGCAGCTCGCCAAGACCTGGGACGCGCTGCCGCTGCCCGGCGCGCTGCAGGTGGTCATCTATTTCAACGTCGTCGCGTTCGGCCTGGCACTGGCCTGGCTGGTGACCGTGTGGGCCTCGGCGCTGCTCGCCGGGCGCCGGATCTGGGACACGGCGCTCATCGCGTGCTCGCCGCTGGTGATCGTGCACGCGTTCACCAATTTCGATCCGCTGGCGACCGCCTTCGCCGCCACCGGCCTGCTCGCCTGGGCGCGGCGCAGGCCGGTGCTCGCCGGTGTGCTGCTCGGGCTCGGCGGCGCGACGAAGCTCTATCCGCTGCTGCTGCTCGGCCCGATCGTGATGCTGTGCCTGCGCGTCGATCCGATGCACCGGGTGCCGAGCACCCGGCTCGGGCTGCGCATGCGCGAGATCGACGGCTGGCGCGCGGCGCTGACCTGGCTGCGCGAAACGCCCTACCGAATCCAGTTCTTCGGCTTCCGCCCGCTGGGCGCGGCCATCATCACGGTGGTGGCCGCGGTGGGCACCTGGCTGGCGGTGAATCTGCCGATCGCGCTGCTGTATCCGAACGGCTGGCGGGAATTCTTCCGGCTCAACACCACCAGGCACGCCGACCCGGACTCCATCTACAACGTGATCACCTCGTTCACCGGCTGGCCCGGTTTCGACGGCGAGCTGAATCACGGTGAGCCGCCGAGCGTTCTGAACACGGTCTCGCTGCTGCTGTTCGTGGTGGCCTGCGCCGCGATCGCCTACATCGCGCTGACCGCGCCGCGCCGCCCGCGCCTCGCCCAGCTGTGCTTCCTGGTCATCGCGGCGTTCCTGCTCACCAACAAGGTGTGGAGCCCGCAGTATTCGCTGTGGCTGGTGCCGCTCGCCGTGCTCGCGCTGCCGCACCGCCGGATCCTGTTGGCCTGGATGACGATCGACGCGCTGGTCTGGGCGCCCCGCATGTTCTACTACCTCGGCCTCGACCGAAAAGGCCTGCCCGAGCAGTGGTTCACCGGCACCGTCGTCCTGCGCGATCTCGCGGTGATCGGGCTGTGCGCACTGGTCGTCTGGCAGATCTACCGGCCGGGCGAAGACCTGGTGCGCCGCGATTTCGTGGACGACCCGGTGGGCGGCGTCATCGACCGCACCGCCGACCCGCTGCTGCCCTGGCTGCCGGAACCGTTGCGGCCCAAGGCCGTGCACGTCCGCACCGGCTGACCCGCCGAGGCGGTGGGAGGCCGCACGCCGTTGGGAAAGCAACTACTCCGAACGCAACAGCTTCGCCACCCGCTGCGGATCCTGCGGCAGCAGATCGAGTTCCAGCTGCCACGCGCTACCGGTCCACGGATCGAACAGCGGCGTGTCCTCGACGGTCGGCAGATGACGGCAGGCCTGCGAGAGCGCCGCCACGGTCCCGTCCGGCGATTCGGATTCGTCGCTGCCCACGATGACGATGGACAGTCCGATCAGATCGCCGCGCAGGGTCAGCGCCGAAATGCGCTGGGCGTCGGAGGCTTGATATCCGTGCGGGAAGTCGGCGGCGAGCAGCACCCGATGCTCGGTGGGCGGCGTGAAAGCACCGCTGGTGTAAGCCATTTCGGCCAGCTCCGCGGCGTCGACCAGGGCTTGCAGCCGCGGTGAGATATCGCCGTGGTCGGTGATCGGCGGACCGTTGAGCACCGGACCCAGCGGCGCGAGCAGTCCGGTGAACGCGCCGGTCAGGTCGATGGCGTCGATGCGGGTGCGGCGGCCGGGATCGGCGACGAGCAGCCGGGCAAGCAGCGCGCCGACCACCGGGACGACCGCCGCCGACCGCTCGGTGTCGATCCACAGCGGCCGCGTCAGCGGCACCGGCACGCAGTACGGAATCCGCAGCGGGCCGCGTTCGATCGCGTACAGCTCGCCGAGACGAATCCCGTCGCTGGGCTTGGCATTGCCCTCCCAGGCCAGTGACGACCAGGAGGCGAGCGCGGGCGGCAGCAACCGGTCGGCCTCGGCGAGCTCGTGCATCAGATGCTCGCTGTCGCGCCGGTGGTTGCCCTCGGCGACGGCGGCGAGTTCGTCGCTGCGCCGCTGCGCCTCCCGGCGCTTGGCATCGGCGGCCGGTGTGTTCCTTGTCGCGGGATCGGAGACCGCGGCAGAGAGCTCCTCGTCCAGCCGTTTGGCGGCGTAGTCCCGCGCCGAGATGAGCGCGGCGGCCGAGCGCGCCGCGTCCTCGAAGATCATCCACAGCCGTTCCAGCCCGTGCGACACCTCCAGCACGGGAGCGTCGGTCGGATGCTGGGCCTGCTGTGGACCTGCGATGGCGGCGCGGTCACCGGCCTGGTGCGGCGCGTGCGCCGCGGCGTCCGGTCCGCCGGACACCTCGACGCCGTGCGCGGGCAGCAACACCGGCAGCCCGCCCGCGTAGCCCTGGCCGACGGCGCGGACCTTCCACTCCGCACCGCGCCGATAGACCTCGAGGCAGATCAGCGCCGCCTCGCCCGCCGCGGGCGCGATCGCGAATTCGGCTGTGATCGTGCCGTTCTCGGACAGCGAGGCGGTCACCGGCCCGAGCCCGCCGCCGCTCGACGCGGCCGCATCGGCGCTGACCACCAGCAGCACCGCCTTGGCGTCGGCGCGCACCTCGGCCAGGGTGATGGTCACCTCGTCACCGGTCAGCGCGACGCCGCCGGTGCTCGGCTGGTTGTAGAAGACGAAGTCGGACGCGTCGGACACGCGCAGGTTCTCCGCCACCACCAGCGCGGAAACATCCAGCGCCGCACCGGCTTTCGCACTGAACCGGAGCACCTCGCCGGAGAGCGGGATGTTCTGGCCTGCCTTCAGCTGAATCACGTTGTCTGCCATGCTCTTCGCGCGTTCCCCCGGTGAACCTTCCTCAGAGGAAGCGGCCCAGCTGGGGAATCGCCTCGCCGGGATGCTTGGCAGGGAAGCCCTCGCCGAGCGCCTGCATCTTCCAGTCGCCACCTGCCCGGAACACCTTCGCCATCGCCATCGCGGTGAACGCCATGCCGCCCGCCATGGTGTACCTGGCGAGTTCGGCGTTGTTGGCCCCGTCGACCAAGCGGCAGAACGCGTTGCGCACCTGCTCGAAGGTGTGGCCCTTGTAGGAGGTCACGATGAACACCAGCGAAGTGATGTGCGCCGGGATCCTGGTCAGGTCGACCAGGATGACCTCGTCGTCGCCCTCGCCCTCGCCGGTCAGGTTGTCGCCCTGGTGGCGCACCGAGCCGTCCTTGGAGGACAGCTGGCCGTAGTAGGCGTAGTCGGCCGGGTTGCCGTCGGCGAACATGATCACCGAGGCGTCCAGGTCGATGTCGACCGTGCGGTTGCCGAACATCCCGCGGCTCTGCACCGGATCCCAGCCGAGACCCATCTTCACGAAGGTCAGCGCCTGGCCGCCCTCCTTGCGCAGCGTGACGCGCTGCCCCTTCTGCAAGCTGACCGGGCGGTCCTTGCTCAGGCTCACCTCGCCGGTGGGCTGCGCGGCCTGCTGCGGTGCAGCGCCCTGCTGCTGCGCAGTGGCCGGGCCGGGCGGCGGCGGGTAGCCACCGCCGGGCGGAGGCGTGTATCCGGGACCGGGCGGCGGCGGGTAGGAGGAGCCGGTG
>NZ_BDBP01000176.1 GCF_001613045.1 Nocardia lijiangensis NBRC 108240
GGTCCGCGCGCGGCGGCCTCGTCCAGCGCGGCGTGGCAGCTCGCCACGACCGCCCGCGGATCGGGCTCCACCGCGATCAGCTCGAACCCGCGGGCCGCGCTCGCGGGACCGAAGGCGCGCCTGGCGAAATCGGCGTCGGAGCCGGTGCCTGGAAGCGCGACGACGAGGGGAACCGCAGGTCGAGTGGCCCTCGCGACAGGTGGGGAGTCGAACACCGGGTCGAGCGTAGCGGGGGTGGCCACGGGCATCTACAGTGGCGGGTGTACGGCCAACAGCCGGTCGTCACAGAACAACCACGATGGCGTGTGACCCGCGCCATCAGGTAGCAGGAGAGCGTGCAATGCCATCCGCAGCCTCAGGGTATTTTCGACGTCTGGGCCGCAGGCTGACCGAGGACATCGACCAACTCGATGCCGAGGAGCTGGCCGAGACCGCCGAGGCGTCGGGCGCCTGCCGGGCGTCCGAGTGTCGTCGTGGTGACGAAGCGACGATGCTGGGTCGACTACGGAGCGTGGAGGCCTGCCCCAAGTCGTCGGGCGCCAGTGTTCAGGCAGAATTCTTCGACGGCACCGATGCCATCACCCTGGTGTGGATCGGTCGCCGGCGTATCCCCGGTATCGAACCGGGACGGCGAATCCTGGTTCGCGGCAGGGTCGGCGACCGCGATGGCCGTAAGGTGATCTTCAACCCCTACTACGAATTGCGCGGGAACAGCTGACACGTATGCCATCGAGCAACGACCACGGCGCCGAACTCGGCACGCCGACCGATATCGAGCGACCGATCGACGCCACGGTTCCGCGCCGCGGCGGCGGATACGCCGAGGCCGATGAAGCGTCGGCCGAGCGGGCGAAACCCGCCGCACCGTCGCTGCTCGAGCAGATGGGCGGTTTCAGCGGCCTGATCTACTCCACGCTGCCGGTGCTCGTCTTCGTTCCCGTGAACACCCTCGCCGGGCTCACCGTCGCGATCTGGACGGCGCTGGGCGTCGCGGCCGCGGTGCTGGTGTGGCGGCTGGTGCGGCGCAGCCCGGTGCAACCCGCGATCTCCGGTTTCCTCGGCGTCGGCGTCTGCGCGCTGATCGCCTACCGGGTCGGTGAGGCCAAGGGTTTCTTCCTGTTCGGCATCTACACCAGTCTGCTCTACGCGGGGGTGTTCCTCGCCTCGATCCTGGTGCGCTGGCCGCTGGTCGGCGTGATCTGGGGCGTGCTCAACGGCCACGGCTCCGAATGGCGCGCCGATCGCAGGGCCGTGCGCCTCTACGACCTGGCGACCGCCACCTTCGTCGTGGTCTTCGCGGCCAGGTACCTGGTGCAGTCCCAGCTCTACGACACCGATCGCACCGGGTGGCTCGCCGTCGCCCGGATCGGGATGGGCTGGCCGCTGACCGCGGTCGCTTTCGCGGTCACCGTCTGGGCCGTGCGCCGGGCCGGTCATCTGCCGCGCACCTCCGCCGAAAAGGCCTGACGCAGAACAGGGTGGGGCCGCTCCCACCGCAGAGGTGGGGCACTCTCCACCCTGGGGTGCCTGGTCGGTGAGCCGAGTTCGTCAGAGGATCGTTTGCGAGACGAAAAACGCAACGATCGGCGAGAAAGGACTCGGACATTGGCTACCGAGCACCAGGTTTCGACCACCAAGTCCCACACCCACCCCAGCCCCGCGCTGTCGGAGAGCCGCCGGGTGGCGGCGGAATTGGACAAGCTGATCGGCCCCGCCGCCGCGGGTGACAAGCGCGCGGTGTCGGAGATCGTGCGGGTCGTGCATCCGCTGATCCGCCGCTACTGCGGTGCGCGTCTCGGCAATACGGCCCACCTGCAGGTCACCGCCGACGACGTGGTGCAGGAGATCCTGCTGGCCACCGTCAACGCCATCCCGCGCTACCGGGATCAGGGCAAGTCGTTCCTGGCGTTCGTCTACGGCATCGCGTCCAACAAGATCGCCGACGCGTACCGGCGCTCGCAGATGCACCCGACCTATCCGGTGGCCGAGGTGCCGGACACCCCGTCGTCAGCGGCAGGCCCCGAGGAGTGGGCGCTGGCGCTCGAACGCCGCTCGGCCACCAGGGAATTGATGAAGGTGCTCGCCCCCGCGCACCGCGAGGTGCTGGTCATGCGGATCGTGCTCGGCTGGTCGGCCGCGCAGACCGCGGAGGCCATCGGCACCAGCCCCGGCGTGGTCCGGGTGATGCAGCATCGCGCCCTCAGCAAGCTGCGGGCGCAGCTCGAGATGGCCTCCTGAGCCCGATCCGCGGCAGCAACCCGTATCGGGGAGTTACGGCTTGATGCCGTGGTGGGCCAGCTCTACCCGCAGATCTTCCTCGGCTTCCGTCGACGTCACGAACAGCAGCTCGTCCTCGCCCTCGAAGGGGTCGTCGGCCTGCGGCACGATCACCCGGCCGCCGCGCAGGATCGTCACCAGAGCGGCGTCGCGCGGCAGGGTCAGGGCGCGCACGGGCTTGCCCGCCAGCGCGGTGTCGGCGGGCAGGGTGATCTCGACGAGGTTCGCCTGTCCCTGGCGCAGCGTCATCAGCCGGACCAGGTCGCCGACCGAGACCGCCTCCTCGACCAGGGAGGCGAGCAGGCGCGGGGTCGAGACCGCCACGTCGACGCCCCACGACCCGTCGAAGAGCCATTCGTTGCGCGGGTCGTTGACCCTGGCGACCACCCGGCGCACGCCGAACTCGGTCTTGGCGAGCAGGCTGTGCACCAGGTTCGCCTTGTCGTCGCCGGTGGCCGCGATGACCACCTCGTAGGTCTCCAGTCCGGCGTCTTCCAGCAGTGCCAGCTCGCACGCGTCGGCATGCACCCAGATGGCGTCCGGAATGGCGTCCGGGTCGATGTGGTCGAGCTGACGCTCGAGCAGCATCACCGTATGTCCGCTGCGTAGCAGTTCCCGGGCAATCGATCGGCCGACGGCGCCTGCCCCGGCGATGGCCACCTTCATGATCAGTCCTCGCTAGCAGGGGGCTTGCCGGCCATCGCGACGGCCGCGCCGACGTTGCCGGAGTTCGCGGCCACGTAGACGATGTCGTCGGCCTGGACGATGGTCTTGCTGTCGGGGAGCAGGCCCTGGCCGAACCGGATGATGAACGCCACCCGGACGGCGATCGCGCGCTCCAGATCGCGCACCGTGCGCCCGTACCAATCCTCGTGCAGCGTCAGCTGGGTCACCGCGACAGTCCCGGTGGGGTCGCGCCAAGTGGTGGTGCTGGAATCGCCGACGAGGGTGCGCATGAAGCGGTCGGTGGTCCACGGCACGGTGGCGATGGTCGGGATGCCGAGCCGCTCGTAGACCGCGGCGCGCTTGGCGTCGTAGATCCGGGCCACCACGCGCTCGATGCCGAAGGTCTCGCGGGCCACCCTGGCCGAGATGATGTTGGAGTTGTCGCCGGAGGAGACCGCGGCGAACGCGTCGGCCCGTTCGATTCCGGCGCGCGTCAGCACATCTCGATCGAAGCCGACGCCGACCAAGCGCTCGCCGGGGAAATCGTCACCGAGCCGCAGAAAAGCGCTCGGGTCCCGGTCGATCACGGTGACCTCGTGGCCAACCCGGACCAGGGCGCGGGCCAGCGACGAACCGACGCGTCCGCATCCCATGATCACTACGTACACCGTGCAACCTCGCTCCTGGACCACTGGCGTTCGGTCTACTTGCCTGTCCGCAGAACCGTACCCGCCGGATGTGCCCATGGCCCACTTTCCCCCTTAGGGGGGCGGGCAAACCTGTTTGTGACGCGTGGGCCTGGGCAGACGCGTAGCGCCACCCCACGGGCGATCGGCGGTCAGGGGATCTATGCTCGCTCCAGTGTCCAAGTTGACGACGGCAGCCAAGCGGATGCTGCTGGGTAGGCCCTTCCGTAGCGATTCGCTGGGGCACACGCTGCTGCCGAAGCGAATCGCGCTTCCGGTGTTCGCCTCCGACGCCATGTCGTCGGTCGCCTACGCGCCGGAGGAAATCTTCCTCGTGCTCTCGGTGGCAGGCGTCTCGGCCTACGTGTACGCGCCGTGGGTCGGTCTCGCGGTCGCCTTCGTGATGGCCGTCGTCGTGGCCAGCTACCGCCAGAACGTGCACGCCTACCCGTCCGGGGGTGGCGACTACGAGGTCGCGACCACGAATCTGGGGCCCACCGCGGGACTCACGGTCGGCAGCGCCCTGCTGGTGGACTACGTGCTCACCGTCGCGGTGTCGATGTCCTCGGCCGCGTCCAACATCGGCTCGGCCATCCCGTTCGTGGCCACCCACAAGGTGCTGTTCGCGGTGGTGGCGATCGCGCTGCTCACCGCGATGAACCTGCGCGGCGTGCGGGAATCGGGCAAGGCGTTCGCGGTCCCGACCTACGCGTTCATCTTCGGCATGGTCGTCATGCTGGCCTGGGGACTGTTCCGCACCGTGGTGCTCGGCGAGGATCTACAGGCCGAGTCGGCCGGGTTCCAGCTCGAGGCCGAGGACGAGCACCTGTACGGCTTGGCCTTCGCCTTCCTGATCGCGCGCGCGTTCTCCTCGGGCTGCGCCGCGCTGACCGGTGTGGAGGCGATCAGCAACGGCGTGCCCGCGTTCCGCAAACCCAAGTCGCGAAACGCCGCGACCACGCTGCTGATGCTGGGCGGCATCGCGATCGTGCTGCTGATGGGCATCATCATCCTGGCGCAGAAGCTCGGCATCGTGTACGCCCACAACACCGAACACCTGATCGGCGCGCCCGAGGACTACCAGCAGAAGACGCTGATCGCCCAGATCGCCGAGACCGTGTTCCAGGGCTTCCCGATCGGCTTCTTCTTCATCACCACCGTCACCGCGCTGATCCTGGTGCTCGCCGCCAACACGGCCTTCAACGGCTTCCCTGTACTGGGTTCGATTCTGGCCCAGGACCGTTATCTGCCGCGCCAGCTGCACACCCGCGGCGACCGGCTGGCCTTCAGCAACGGCATTCTGTTCCTGTCCGGCGCTGCGATCGCGTTCGTCGTCGTCTTCGGCGCCGAGGTCACCAAGCTCATCCAGCTCTACATCGTCGGCGTGTTCGTCTCGTTCGTGCTCAGCCAGACCGGCATGCTCCGGCACTGGACGCGGTTGCTGCGCACCGAGACCGACCCGGCGCAGCGGTCCAGGATGCACCGTTCCCGGGTGATCAACGCGATCGGCCTCAGCGCCACCGGCGCCGTGCTGATCATCGTGCTCATCACCAAGTTCTTCGCGGGCGCGTGGATCGCGATCCTGACCATGGTGTCGATCTTCGTGGTGATGAAGATGATTCGCCGCCACTACGATTCGGTGGCCAGGGAGCTCGACGAGCACGAGTGGGACGGCGTGCTGCCGAGCCGCTCGCATTCGATCGTGCTGGTCTCGCGGCTGCACCTGCCGACCCGGCGGGCGCTGGCCTACGCCCGCGCCACCCGCCCGGACACGCTCGAGGCGATCACGGTGAACGTTGACGAGGCCGACACCAGGGCGCTGGTGCGGGAATGGGAGAACAGCGATATCACCGTGCCGCTGAAGGTGATCGAATCGCCCTATCGCGAGATCACCAAGCCGGTGCTCGACTACGTCAAGCGGGTGCGTCGCGACGCACCGCGCGACGTGGTGACGGTGTTCATCCCCGAGTACGTGGTGGGCCACTGGTGGGAGCAGATACTGCACAACCAGAGCGCGCTGCGGCTCAAGGGCAGGCTGTTGTTCGAGCCGGGCGTCATGGTGACCTCGGTGCCATGGCAGCTGACCTCGTCGACGACGCGGGCCAAGCAGGCGGGCGAGATCAACGCACCCGGCGCGGTGCGGCGTGGCTACGAGGACCGGGTATGAGCGCGCGGCGCGCGGCGAGCGGGTCCGGGCGATGACCGACTGGCTCGGCTGGACCTTCGACCTGCGGCTCGGCCCGCCCGGACACGGCGGGTTCTGCGTCGGCAGGCACGAGGGCCGGGTCGTGTTCGTGCGGCACGGGCTGCCCGGTGAGCTGGTGCGGGCCACGGTCACCGAGGACCGCGGCGGTTCGTTCTGCCGCGCCGACGCCGTGCGGATCCTGGAGCCTTCGCCGGATCGGGTGCCCGCCACCTGTCCGGTCTCCGGGCCGGGCGGCGCGGGCTGCTGTGATTTCTCGCATGCCACTCCCGCCGCGCAGCGCGGGCTGAAGGCGGCGGTGGTCGCCGAGCAGCTGCGCAGGCTGGCGAGGATCGACCGCGAGGTGACGGTCGAACCGATCGCCGGATACCCGGACGACGCGACCGGCGGCTGGCGCACCAGGATCCGGCTGCCCGTCGATGCCGAGGGGCGGGCGGGCATGCACCGCTACCGCAGCACCGAGGTGATCGCGGATCTGCGCTGCCCGCAACCGGTTTCGGGTGCGATGGAGGGGATCGCGGATCGCGTCTGGACGCCCGGCGCCGATCTGGTCGTCGCGGTGGACGGTGACGGGGTGCGGCACCTGGTGGAACTGCCGCCCGCCGAGCAGGCGACGGCGCGGCGCGGG
>NZ_BDBP01000177.1 GCF_001613045.1 Nocardia lijiangensis NBRC 108240
CGATGCCCGCCTTGGCGTTGGCCTCGTGCACGACGACCGGCACCGCGCGTCGGCGCCGCAGCACTCCCCCGCCCGCGGCCAGGTAGGCGGGCAGCGCGACGTAGCCGCCGAAGCCGACGATCACGTCGGCCTGCACCGCATCGATGACGGCACGCGTCCTGGCCACCGAGGCGCGCACCCGGCCCGGCAGCCGCAGCAGATCCGCGGTCAGCTTGCGCGGCAATGGCACCGGCGGGATCAGCTCGAGGGGATAGCCGCGCTCGGGCACCAACCGGGTCTCCAGACCGCGCTCGGTGCCCAGTGCCGTCACCCGGATCGAATCGTCGAGGCGCCGCAGTGCATCGGCGACGGCCAGGGCCGGTTCGACATGTCCGGCCGTGCCACCGCCTGCGACGATCACCGAAAGTCCTGATCCCTCCGTGGTCACGCTGCGCTGCCTCCTCCGGGCCCGTCGCTCGCGCCGCGGTTCACTCACCTGGATCTTCCCCGTTCTCTTGCGTGTGGCATCGGATAGTTCGGCTCCCAGGCCCTGGTGGCACGCAGCGAACTGGTGCCCCTGCTCTCCGGCGAGCGGCGCCGCGCCGACCCGCCGGATTGCCCGCGCCGCGGCGGCGGCGCTTGGCGCGACCGGTCGGATTGCCTGGATCGTTCGGTGCGGGCCCGCTGCGCCGCGGCCTTGGCGGCGTTGCGGGCCCTGGCGGCCTCCGCCTTGGCGGGCGAGTATGCCTCGGGTTTGGGTAGCCGCAGCAGACGGCTGAAGCGCCCGTCCTGCCCGGCCTGCAGCGCCGACACCGCCTCCGGCTCGTGCCGGGCGGCGTTGGCGATGACACCGAACATGAACAGCGTGATGGCCAGCGAGGAACCGCCCGCCGAGACCAGCGGCAGCTGCAGACCGGTCACCGGGAGCAGGCCGACCACGTACCCGACGTTGATCAGCGCCTGCGCGGTGATCCAGGTGGTCGCGGTCGCGGTCAGCAGCCGCAGGAACGGGTCCACCGAACGGGTGGCGATGCGCAGGCCGGTGTAGACGAACAGCGCGAACAGCCCGAGCACCAGCGCGCAGCCGAGGAACCCGAGTTCCTCACCGATGATGGCGAAGATGAAGTCGTTGTGCGAGTTGGGCAGATAGCTCCACTTGGCCCGGCTCTGCCCGAGCCCGCGACCCCAGATGCCGCCGTCGGCCAGCGAGTATTGCGCCTGGCGCGCCTGGTAGCCGATGCCCTGCGGGTCCGCGCCGGGATTGAAGAAGGCGCGCATGCGATCCGAGCGGTAGCCGGCGGACAGGGCGAGCACCGCCGCGGCCACCATGCCGGACACCGCGATGGTGACGAACAGCCGCACCGGAAGCCCGCCGAACCACAGCAGCGCGGCCAGCACGATGCCGAGCGCGATGGTGGTGGACAGGTTGGGCTCGAGCACCACCAGCAGGCACACCAGCATGCCCGCCGGAACCAGCGGCACCAGAATGTCTTTCAGCGCGGCCTGCTCGGACCGGCGCGAGGCCAGCAGGTGCGCGCCCCACACCACGAGCGTCACCTTGACGATCTCGGAGGGCTGCACCGATACCGGCCCGAGGTCGAACCAGCGCCGCGAGCCCTGCACCTCGCTGCCGATGCCGGGAATGAGCACCAGCACCAGCGCGAGCACCGACAGCGCGAAGACAGGGAACGACCACTGCCGCATCCTGCGCATCGGGATGCGCAGCGCGAGATAGAACAGCACGCAGCCGAGGGCCGCGAACATGGCCTGCTGCACGAACAGCGAGTACGCCGAGCCGCGCTCGGCGTAGGCCTCGACGCTGGAGGCCGAGAGCACCATCACCAGCCCGAGCACGGTGAGCAGGGTGGCGATGGTGACGATCAGGTGGAACGACGCGAGCGGGCGCGCCAGCCATGCCACGAACCGGGCCGCGGGCGCTGTCTTCGTCATAGCGGCCGCCCGATGTCACCGTCTTCCAGCGTGTGCACCGCGGTGGCGAAGCTGCGTCCGCGGTGGGTGTAGTCGGCGAACATGTCGAGGGAGGCGGCCGCGGGAGCCAGCAGCACGGTGTCTCCCGAGCGGGCGAATCCGGCGGCGACGCGGACGGCCTGCGCCATGACGGCGTCGGCCTTGTCGGATCTCGACGGGTCGTCAGCCATCACAGCATCGTCCCCCGCGCGTACCTCGACGACGGGGACCTCGGGCGCGTGTCGCGCCAACGCGGCCGCGATCACCGGCGCGTCGGACCCGATCAGCACCGCGGCGACGAGCCGGTCGGCGACCTCCTCGATCAGGTCCTCCACCCCCGCGCCCTTGAGCTGGCCACCCGCGACCCAGATGACGTGCGGGTGCGCGAGGATCGAGGACCGCGCGGCGTGCGGGTTGGTGGCCTTGGAGTCGTCGACGAAATCGACGCCGGCCAGCTCGCGCACGAAGGCCGCGCGGTGCGGGCCGACCTTGTGCTCCTGCAGACCCTCCTTGACGAACTGCGGCGCCACGTCGATGGCCCTGGTCAGCGCGGCCGCGGCGAGCGCGTCGGCGACACCGGCGGGCCCCTGCGGGCTGATGTCGCCGACCTCGGCGAGGATCGCGGCCTTGGTGAACGCGCGGTCGAGCAGCTTGCCGTCCACCACGCCCAGCTCACCGTCGGCGGGCACGCCGATGCGGAAGCCGACGGTGCGGCGAGCCTTGGAGCGGCGGGCCAGCGAGGCCGCCACCGGATCGTCCAGGCCGACCACGCCGACCCGGCCGACCAGCGCCCGCGCCTTGGCGGCCGCGTAGGCGTCGAGCCCGCCGTGCCAATCCAGGTGATCCTCGGCGACATTCAGCACCACGCCCGCCTCGGGCCGGACCGAAGGCGCCCAGTGCAGCTGGAACGAGGACAGTTCCACGGCGAGCACCTGCGGGCCGGGATTGCGGCGCAGCGCGTCCAGGATCGGGGTGCCGATATTGCCGCAGGCGACGCTGGCGATGCCCGCGGCGCGCAGGATCGCGTGGGTCATCTGGGTGGTGGTGGTCTTGCCGTTGGTGCCGGTCACCACCAGCCACTTGCGGACCGGGCCGTAGATCCTGGCCTGGTCGACCCACCAGGCGAATTCGACATCGCCCCACACCGGGATGCCCTCGGTGACCGCGGAGACCAGCACCGGCGAGTCCGGCCGCCAGCCCGGGCTGGTGATGACCAGCGCGAAGCGGCTCAAGTCGGCGGACTCGAGTTCCACGCAGCTGGCCACTTCCAGGCCGAGTTCGGCCGCCTCGGCGAGCGCCTTGGCGCCCGCGTCGGTGACCACCGGATGCGCGCCGATATCGCGCAGCGGCTCCACCAGCGAGCGACCGGAGACGCCCCAGCCCGCGACGAGCACGTCACGGCCGCGCAGGAATTCGAGCATGGGCCCCGGAGATCGGAGGGCCCGCGGAGAATGTTCGACCATCGCTAGTTCACCCGACCGCAGAGAGGTATTCGCTGTAGAACAGGCCGAGGCCGACTGCGGAGGCCATGGCGGCCAAGAGCCAGAACCGAATGATCACAGTCGTTTCGGCCCATTTGCTGAGCTCGAAATGATGATGGAACGGCGCCATCTTGAACAACCGGTTGCGGGTGGTGCGGAAGACCGCCACCTGCAACACCACCGACACGCCCTCCGCGACGAACAGCGCGCCCATCACGATCATCAGCAGCTCGGTCCTGGTCGTGATGGAGATGCCCGCGAGCAGACCGCCGAGGGCCAGCGAACCGGTGTCGCCCATGAAGATCTTGGCGGGCGCGGCATTCCACCACAGGAAGCCGATGCACGCCGCGGCGCCCGCCGCGCAGACCAGCGCCAGGTCCAGCGGGTCGCGCACGTTGTAGCAACCGGTCTCGGGCTTGGTCGCGCACGCGTGGTAGTACTGCCAGAACGTGATGATCACGTAGCCGCCGAGCACCAGGCTCATCGATCCCGCGGCCAGTCCGTCCAGGCCGTCGGTGAGGTTCACGACGTTGGACCAGGCGACGACCACGAAGCAGACGAACGCGAGGAAGATGATCACCCCGGCGGACACCGTGTTGATGTCGCGAACGTAGGACAGGTGGCGGCTGGCGGGCGTCAAGCCGTTCTCGCCACGGAACTGGAGGGCGAGCACGCCGAAGATCACGGCCGAGGTGAGCTGGCCGATGTACTTGCCCGCGGCGGTGAGGCCCAGGTTGCGCTGCTTGCGCAGCTTGATGAAGTCGTCGGTGAAGCCGACCGCGCCCAGCGCCGTGGCCAATCCGAGGACCAGCATGCCCGACGCGGTCGGTCCCTCGGCGTCGTAGCCGATGCCGATCAGGTGCGAGCCGAGGTAACCGGCCCACATGCCGATCAGGATGGCGACGCCGCCCATGGTCGGTGTGCCGCGCTTGGCCTGGTGGCTGGCCGGACCGTCGACCCGGATCTCCTGGCCGAAGCCCTGCTTGGCGAAGAACTTGATCAGCAGCGGGGTCAACAGAATCGACACCGCGAGGGCGATCGCCGCCGCGAATAGGATCTGCCTCACGACCTCACCTCTGTGCCCATGGCTCGTTCGCTCCGCTCGCTCACTGCCCTGCCTCCGCGCTACTGCCCCCGCGCCCCGTGGCACGTTCCGCGCCGGTCAAGTGTTCGGCGACGGCCCAGAGGCCGACCGACTTGGACGCCTTGACCAGCACCACATCACCCGCCTCGACCTCGTCGTCGAGCAGCGCGATGGCCGCGCCGATATCGGGCACGAGGACCGACTCCTCGCCCCATGAGCCTTCCATCACCGCTCCCTGGTGCATCGCGCGGGAGGGCCTTCCGGTGCCGACGACGAGGAGACGGTCCACGTCGAGGCGCACCGCGAGCCTGCCGATACCGTCGTGCTCGATCACGGATTCCTCACCCAGTTCGGCCATTTCGCCGAGCACCGCCCAGCTGCGCCGCGGCGTCTCTCCCGCGCGCGACATCGTCACCAGCGCCTTGAGCGCGGCGCGCACCGAGTCGGGATTGGCGTTGTAGGAGTCGTTGACGACGGTGACGCCATCGGCGGTGGTGCGCACGTCCATCCGGCGCTCCGACACCCGCTGGGCGCCCGAGAGCGCCTGCGCGATGGTGGCCAGGTCGGCGCCGCAGGCCAGCGCGACCGCGGCGGCGGACAGCGCGTTGCCGACCTGATGCTCGCCGTGCACGGCCAGCTGGATCGGCGTGCTGCCCACCGGGGTGTGCAGCGTGAACCCGGCACGCGCCTCCGAATCGAGGCGCACGTCGGTGGCCCTGATGTCGGCGTTGGCGGCCTGCCCGACCCGCACCACCTTGGCCTTCGTCCGCCCGGCCATCGCGGCCACCTGCGGGTCGTCGGCGTTGAGCACGGCGAGACCGGTCGCGGGCAGCGCCTCGACGAGTTCGCCCTTGGTCTGCGCGATGGCTTCCCGGCTGCCGAACTCACCGAGGTGCGCCGTGCCGACATTGAGCACGACGCCGATGCTCGGCGGCGCCACCCGGGCGAGCGCGGCGATGTGGCCGGGCCCGCGCGCGGAGAGCTCCAGCACCAGGAATCGCGTCTTCTCGTCGGCGCGCAGCGCGGTCCAGGGATGTCCGAGTTCGTTGTTGAACGAACCGGGCGGCGCGACAACGGGGCCGAGCGGCGCGAGCACCGCGGCGAGCAGATCCTTGGTGGAGGTCTTGCCGGAGGACCCGGTGACCCCGACAACGGTGAGGCTGCCTTCGGTGGTGAGCCGTTCGACGCTGGCGCAAGCCAAAGCGGCGAGCGCGGCGAGTACCGCGGCACCGGAGCCGTCCGAATCATGGATCAGCGCAACGGAAGTCGCGGGCACCGTGCCCGGGCTCGGGGTCACCACGATGGCGGGCACGCCGACCGGGCGCGCGGCGAGCACCGCCACCGCGCCCGCGGCCACCGCGGCCGCCGCGTACTCGTGCCCGTCGACCCGCTCGCCAGGCAGGGCGAGAAACAGATCACCGGAACCGATTCGGCGCGAATCGAATTCGACCGAACCGGTCACTCGCACCTCCGGGTCGGGTACGTCGTGCAGCGTGCCGCCGACGACGTCCGCGATCTCCCGCAGTGTCATCTCGATCATGAAACCGTCAAGTCCTCCGCGTCCGTCCCGTGCGGACTTCGCTGTGCTCGCTGAACATGCTGTGCCGCCTGAAAGTTCATGCCCGCGCCTCCGCATCCACCTTGCGCGACAAGGCATCCGCCGTGACATCGCGGTCGTCGAACGGATGTTTCACACCCTGGATCTCCTGGCCCGCCTCGTGCCCCTTGCCCGCGATGAGCACCGCGTCGCCGGGCCGCGCCCAGTCCACCGCTGCGGCGATGGCCGCGGCGCGGTCGCCGATCTCGCGGACCTCGCCGCGCGCGTCGGCGGGCACGGCCAGCGCGCCCGCGGCGATCGCCGCACG
>NZ_BDBP01000178.1 GCF_001613045.1 Nocardia lijiangensis NBRC 108240
GCCCGAACCGGCGCCCGCGCCGCGCCAGGAGGAGCCGGCGGACACCGCATTCGCGGTGCACGAGATCACCGAGGGAGGCCTACCGAAACGGCGCCGCCGCCCGGTGGCGCCCGCGATCGGTACACGCGCAAGGAATTCCGACGCCGAGCCCCTGATCGGCAGGCCGGATATCGCAGCCGCATGGCACACCGGTTCCAAGAGCGGCCGCGCCGCCGCCGCAGAACACACGGAAGGGATGACACCTTGATGGGCACACCGACTACCACCGTGGCCGACAGCAGCAACAAGCTCGGCTGGCTACTCGAGGATCTCAGCATTCCAGGCGTCCGTTTCGCGGTCTTGCTATCCGACGACGGACTCCGCATCGCGCACTCGAAGGGCATCGCCCGCGACGACGCCGAACGCTTCTCCGCGGCCGCCTCGGGACTGCGGTCCCTCGGCAAGGCGCTCGGCGAGTTCTGCGGCGGGCTGGAAACGGGCTTGCGCCAGAACATGACCGAATACGACGACGGGATGATCTTCATCACCGCCGCGGGGGAGGGTGCGCTGCTCGGCGTCTCCACCACCGCGGAGATCGACGTCAGCCTCATCGCGCACCGGATGAACGAATTGGCCGGTCGCGTCGGGCACGAACTCGGCAGCCAGTCGCGGCAGAGGTCGGACAGCAGCCAGCCATGACAAGGTCCCGCCGCGACCCCGACCTCGTTCGGGCTTATGTGCGCACCGGCGGGCGCTCGCGTGCTACGCGCGAGCTGGACCTGGTGACACTCGTGGTCACGGCGCTGGCGCCGCCACCGGGTGCGAGCCCGGACGCGCGCCGCGTGATGAATCTGTGCAGCGGTCGCGGCGTGCTGTCCATCGCCGAACTAGCCGCCTACCTGGACCTGCCGCCGTCCGTGGTGAAGATCGTCGTAGCCGATCTCATGGACGGCGGCCATCTGACCACCCCGACCCCGGCTGAGAACCTGCCGGAGATAGCCCTGTTGGAGGAGGTACTGAATGGGCTCCGCGCTCTCTCGGCCTGAACGTGTCGTCGACTATGTGCCGGAGACCGTGACCCGATCGGTCAAATTGCTGGTGGCGGGCAACTTCGGCGTCGGCAAGACCACGTTCGTCAGCAGCATCTCGGAGATCAAGCCGCTGCGCACCGAGGAGACCATCACCGAGGCCAGCATCGGCATCGACGACATGGCGGGCCTGCCCGGCAAGACGCAGACCACCGTCGCGATGGACTTCGGCCGCATCACGCTGAATCCGCAACTGGCGCTGTATCTTTTCGGCACGCCGGGCCAGCAGCGCTTCGTTCCGCTGTGGGAAGAGCTGGCACGCGGCGCGCTGGGCGCACTGGTGCTCGTCGACACCCGGCGCATCGAGAAGGCCGACGAGGTGCTCTCGGTGCTGGAGGAGCGCGGTGTGCCGTATTCGGTGGCGGTCAATCAGTTCGAGGGCGCCAAGCAGTATCCGCTCGAGGAGGTCCGCGACGCGCTGGACCTCGCTGAAGGAACGCCACTGACGATCCTGGACGCGCGACATCGCGGTACGTGTCTGCAATCGCTCATCACGCTCGTCGAATTTCTGTTCCACCGTCTGGAGTCTCGACTGTGACAACGTCTCCGCACGCGGCCGCCGCCGGTGTCTGTCCCGTCCCGCACGGTTCGCCGATCCACACCGACGGTCCGCGGGTGCCGCTCTACACCGAGGAGTTCGCCGCCGGCCCGCACGCTGCCTACCGGCAGATGCGCCGCAAGTACGGTTCGATGGTGCCGGTCGAGTTGTCGCCCGGCGTGCCCGCCACCCTGGTGATCGGGTATCACACCGCGCTGCGAATCCTCAACGACCCGGAGCACTTTCCTGCCGACCCGCGCACCTGGCAGCAGCACGTGCCGGGCGAGTGCCCGATCCTGCCGATGCTGGAATGGCGGCCCAACGCGCTGCGCAGCGCGGGCCTCGAGCACACGCGCTACCGGCAGGCCAACCTCGCGGCGCTCACCGAGGTCGACCTGCACGCCATGCACGCGACCATCGAGCGGGTGGCGATCCCGCTCATCAACGCCTTCTGCGCGGACGGCGCGGCGGACCTGATCAGCCAGTACGCCTTCCCCCTCGCCTTCGCCGTGCTCAACGAGATGCTCGGCTGTCCAGCCGATATCGGCCAGCAGGTGGCCACCGGTATGGCCGCCATCTTCGAGGGCGTCAATGCCGACAAGGGCAACGCGATGCTCACCGACGCGCTGCACGAGCTGACCACCCGCAAACGCCGTGAACCGGGCGACGACATCGTCTCGCGGCTGATCGGCCACGCGGCCGGACTGGACGACGTGGAGATGATCCACCAGCTGGTCACCCTGTACGGCGCGGGCATCGAGCCGGAGCAGAACCTGATCGTGAACACGCTGCTGCTCATGCTCACCGACGACCGGTTCGCCGGAAACCTGTTGGGCGGCAGCCTCTCCACCCGCGACGCGCTGGACGAGGTGCTGTTCACCGACCCGCCGATGTCGAACTACTGCGTCTCGTATCCGAGGCAGCCCATCCTGATCGACAACACCTGGTTGCCCGCGCACCAGCCGGTGGTCATCAGCATGGCGGCCTGCAACAACGATCCGGCCATCGACGCGGGCGACTACACCGACAACCGTTCGCATCTGGCGTGGAGCGCGGGTCCGCACGCCTGCCCGGCGAAGTCGGCGGCGTACCTGATCGCCCAGGACGCGATCGACCAGCTGCTCGACGCATTGCCCGAATTGCGACTCGCGGTGTCCGTCGATCAATTGACCTGGCGGCCGGGGCCTTTCCATCGTGCTTTGGTGTCCCTTCCGGTCACCTTCCCGAAATCCCCTCCGCTGAACCTGTATTAAGGAGAGTGCCCCGATGGACAGTCAGCCCCTCGTCCTCGATCCCACCGGCGCCGATATCCAGGGTGAGTCCGCACGTCTGCGTGAACGCGGACCGGTCGTTCTCGTCGAGCTGCCGGGTGGCGTGCAGGCGTGGTCGGTGACCGATGCCGAACTGTTGAAGAAGTTGCTGGTCGATCCCCGGGTGTCCAAGGACGCGCGCCAGCACTGGCCCGCGTTCATCAACGGCGAGATCCCGCAGGACTGGCCGCTGTTCCTGTGGGTGGCGGTGACCAACATGTTCACCGCATACGGTGCCGACCACCGGCGACTACGCAAGCTGGTGGCGCCCGCGTTCACGCACCGCCGCACCGAGGCCATGCGCCCGCGCATCGAGGCCATCACCGCGGCGCTGCTCGACGAGCTCGCCGCAGCCCCGGCCGGGGAGCCGGTGGATCTGCGCGAGGGATTCGCCTATCCGCTGCCGATCCAGGTGATTTCGGAGCTGATGGGTGTGCCGGAATCGCTGAACGCGGGACTGCGCACCTGCGTGGACGGCATCTTCGACACCTCGCTCACCCCCGAGCAGTCGCAGGCCAACTACATGGAGATGTACCGGATCCTCGGTGAGCTCGTCGCCCACCGGCGCGAGCACCCCGGCGACGACATGACCAGCCTGCTCATCTCGCACCGCGACGAGGAGGACGGCGCCCAGCTCACCGACCAGGAGCTGATCGACACGCTGCTGCTGGTGATCAGCGCGGGCCACGAGACCACGGTGAACCTGCTCGACCAGGCCATCCACGCGCTGCTGACCCACCCGGAGCAGCGCGCCGACGTGCTCGCGGAGCGGGCGGCCTGGTCCGATGTGATCGAGGAGTCGCTGCGGTTCGAGGCGCCGGTCGCGCACCTGCCGCTGCGCTTCGCGGTCGACGACATCGAGCTCGACGGCGGCGCCCGCATCGCGAAGGGCGAGCCGATCCTGGCGTCCTACGTGACCGCCAGCCGCGACCCGAAGGTGCACGGCGACACCGCCGACGAATTCGACGTGCACCGCGCCGGCAAGGATCACCTCGCCTTCGGCTACGGTGCGCACCACTGCCTCGGTGCTCCGCTGGCGCGGATGGAGGCCGCCGTCTCCCTGCCCGCGATCTTCGAACGGTTCCCGAACATGCGACTGGCCGCCGAGTCGGCGGAACTGGGTACCGTGCCCAGCTTCATCTCCAACGGTCACCACCGCCTGCCGGTGTACCTGAACCCGTAGCGAGTCGTCCTCGGGGAGGGGCGCGTGGGCGGCCCTCCCCGCGTTCAGATCTGGGTCAGGCTGGCGACCACAGTCAAGGTAGGCAGCGTGCCCTGGATCAGCGCGGCTTTGACGAAGCGCCGATCGGTCGCCACGAGCACGGCCGCGGCGGCGATCATCGATCCGCAACCCATCAGCACCAGCGCCCAGCCCGCGTCCGGGAGCGTGGGCAGCAATAGTGCGCCCACCAGGGTGCCGATGGCGAGGAACAGGTTGTACCAGCCCTGGTTGAAGGCCCACGGTTGCACGGCCGCGAGATCGCCTCGCTCGACGCGGAACGTCCCCGCGTACACCTTCGGCTCGGTGAAGCGCAGTGATTCGAGCACGAAGATATAGCCGTGCAGCAGCGCCGCGAGCACGGCGAGTATCTGGACGACAATGAGCAGAACGCCCCTCCTCGGTGAGCGCCGACGCGTCGGCGCGATGAACTCGAGCCTTGCCACGTTGCACCGTAGCGTCGGCGCGGCGAACGGTTCACCGGACGCGCCGACTCGCCGGAATCAGACCTCGCCCGGCTCGTTCCAGTTGTAGGTGAGGTCGGCGGCGCGCGACCAGCGGCGGTACTCCCGATCCCGCCGCTGCTCCGGCATGGTCGGCAGCCACCGGCTCGCGGTGCGGCGGTTGCGGCGCAGTCCGGTCATATCGGGCCAGAGGCCGACCGCGAGACCCGCGGCGTAGGCCGCGCCGAGCGAGACCGTCTCGGAGAACAGCGGCCGTTCCACCGGCACCCCGAGCGCGTCCGAGATCTGTTGCATGAGCAGGTTGTTGGAGGTCATGCCGCCGTCGACGCGGAGTTCGGCGAGCGCGTAGCCGGTGTCGGCGTTCATCGCGTCGACTACCTCCCTGGTCTGCCAGGCGGTGGCCTCCAGCACCGCGCGGGCCAGATGCCCCTTGGTGATGTAAGAGGTGAGGCCGGCGATCACCCCGCGCGCCTCGGACCGCCAGCGCGGCGCGAACAAACCGGAGAAGGCGGGCACCACGTAGCAGCCGCCGTTGTCCTCGACAGTGCTTGCGAGCGTTTCGATTTCGGGCGCGGCCTCGATGAGCCCGAGCCGGTCGCGCAGCCACTGCACCAGCGTCCCGGTGGCGGCCATCGAACCCTCCAGTGCGTACCTGGCGGGTTCGCCGCCGATCTGGAACGCCACCGTGGTGAGCAGTCCGTGGGTGGAGCGCACCGGCGTGTCGCCGGTGTTGGTGAGCAGGAAACTGCCGGTGCCGTAGGTGCATTTGGCCTCGCCGGCGGCGAAGCAGGTCTGGCCGAACAAGGCCGCCTGCTGATCACCCAGCGCGGCCGCGATCGGGATGCCCGCCACGGTGTGGCCGTACACCTCGGCGTTGGACCGTATCTCGGGCAGCATGGCGCGCGGGATGTCGAAGAAGTCGAGCAGCCGGTCGTCCCAGTCCAGGGTGGCGAGGTTCATCAACATGGTGCGCCCGGCATTGGTCACATCGGTGACGTGCACGCCGCCGCGCGGGCCGCCGGTGAGATTCCAGATCAGCCAGCTGTCCATCGTGCCGAACAGCACCGCGCCCCGTTCGGCGCGCTCGCGCAGCCGCTCGTCCCGGTCGAGCAGCCACCGGATGCGCGGCGCCGCAAAGTAACTCAGCAGCGGCAGGCCGCAGCGCCGGACCACCTCCTCGGCCTCGGGACGGCGGGCGAGCCGGGCGACGAGGTCCTCGGTGCGGGTGTCCTGCCAGACGATCGCGTGACCGATCGGGGCGCCGGTCTCGCGGTCCCACAGCACCGTGGTCTCGCGCTGGTTGGCGATGCCGATCGCCACCACCTGCTCGGTGGCCACGCCCGCCTTGGCGACGACCCGATCGACCAGCGCGGCCACGTGGCGGCGGATCTCGGCGGCGTCGTGCTCGACTCGTCCCGCGGCCGGGTACAGCTGCCGATGCTCGCGCTGGGCGATCGAAACCAGTTGTCCCGCGGCGTCGTACAGGATGGACCGGCTGGACGTGGTGCCCTGGTCGATGGCCATCACATAGCGGCCGCGGCCGCGTTCGGCGGCGTTCACGGGCGCGCCCGCGGCGACTCGGCGCTCAGGTCGCGGGAGATGGCACCCGCGGTGGTGCGCACCAGCTCGACGAGCCGGGGACGGACGCCCACGTCGGTG
>NZ_BDBP01000179.1 GCF_001613045.1 Nocardia lijiangensis NBRC 108240
AGCTAGGTCCTCGCAGAGCCTTCACACGCTTCGCAGAGGTTGTTGCGCCTGCGAAGCGTGTGGAAGGTCTGCGGGGTACCAGCTGCCGATGCGGCGAGCGGGGCGGGCCAGTCCAGCCGCGCGCGCCAAGCGGGTCAGCCACGGGGTGTCGGACGCGTCGAGTTCGGCCCAGGTCCAACGAATTACGAGCCAGCCGCGTGCGCGCAGCGCGTCTTCGCGGACCTTTTCGGCGACGACTACGTCGTCTGCCGTGTGCGGCCCCCGATGCGCCGCACGGTATTTCATGAGGCCGTCGAACTCGCCGATGACGCCCAGCTCGGGAAACAGGAAGTCGACTCGGGCGATGACCATGCCGTCCGGGGTGATGATCCGCGCCTGCAGCTCAGGAGTCGGCAGCCCGGCTGCCTGGATGGCGACACGGCTTCGTGACTCGCCCACGCTTTCGGAGCGGCCGTCCAGGGAGGCGATCACTCGGCGGGCAGCGGAATTGCCCGGTCGGCACTTCGAGCGGTCCAACTGCTCGAGCAGTTGGTCCGGGGTGACTGCGCCGAGCCGTAATGCGCTGTCGCCGATCACAACTGCCTTCTCGAACGGGATCGTGCGCGCGAGGTCGACTACCGTCCTCGCCGGGCTGGTCACCGTGAGATCGCCGCAGCGCACGACGTCATCGGACTCGATACGAGCGGCATGCAAGACGACCTGCCGCGCCGTTCGAGCGCCCGCCGCGCGGTCTCGGGTCAAATGCACCCGGTTCGTCGGTACACCCCAGTGCGACAAGCCATGCGCGAACGCGGCCGAGATATGACTGACCACAGCGTGCGGACTGGAGGCCTGGCACACCGCACGGGCGAGCACCAGATGCCTCTCCTCGACCGACAACTCGGCCACCCGTCCAGCGTCCATGTACGCACCGCGCCGCACGCGCTGCCAGTTGATGCCGTGCAACTCCCGATCGGTGAGCCCTTCGGCGATCGCCCGCCCCCGCTGTATCGGCACCGGTTTGTCCATACGTTGGATCGTCCCGCAAATCGCTGGGCCTGAGGCCCAGCTCGGCACCAACTGTGGACAACCCACGGCCTGTGGACAACTCGTGCACGGTCCCAGGAAAGGGTCCTCGCAGACGCTTCACACGCTTCGCAGAGGTTGCGGCCTCTGCGCAGCGTGTGAAAGGTCTGCGAAGACCGCGCTTGGCTGTCGGTTAGGCGACGAAGGCGCCGGTGAGCCAGGTGGCGGTGGCCAACAAGGCGCCGAGGAGTTCGATCAGCATGGAGAGGCCTACGCCCTTGAGGGCGTGTTTGGTTGCTTGCCAGGCGGGTTGGGTCTGGGCGAGGCGTTGGAGTTCGGAGAGGTAGACGCCGACGACGAAGCCGACGAAGAGGCCGACGATCGGGATGACGAAGAAGCCGACGATGCCGAGGACGGCGCCGAGGAACAGGGCGCGGTTGGAGACGCCCGCGTCTTTCATCTTGCGGCCGGGCCAGGTGTATTTGATGATTCCGGAGAGCACCAGGAAGACCGTGCTGATCGCGAAGACGGTCCACGCGGTGGCTCCGCCGGTCATGATCGCCCAGGCCAGGATGGCGCCGAAGATCAAGATCACCCCGGGCAGGATCGGGACGATGATGCCGAGCAGGCCGACCAGGATCAGCAGGCCGATGACGACCTCGCCCCACACGCTCATGCCTGCACCTCGCCAGCGATCGGCTCCGGCATGCGGGTGGCCCGGTACACGATTCGCCTACTGCGATCTCTCATGCCTGCACCTCGCTAGCGATCAGCTCCGGCATGCACGTGGCCCGGCGCGCGATTCGCCTACTGCGACATACCTGCACCTCGCCGACGCTCGGCTGCGGCATACGCGTGGCGCGCTGGCGCTCACTCCGCTCGCTCACTGCTGGTTCCTCCCGTTTTGCGCATCGGCACGCTAGTGGGATTCTCACCCACCCGGCGGGCCGGTGCACGACGGAGGGTTCCGATAGAAGGTGGCGGCGTTATTGTCATACTGTCAATACATCCGCGGGCGCTGCCCGGGGGACCGCACCGCCGGTCGGTGCGCAGGGATCAACGACGAACCGAGGTAAGGCGTGACCACACCATCCACCGCCACCAAGCAGGGCCCGCTCGCGGGCATCAAAGTTGTCGAGCTGGCCGGTATCGGCCCCGGTCCGCATGCCGCGCTGTTGCTGGCCGATCTCGGCGCCGACGTGGTGCGGGTGCAGCGGCCGAACATGCTGCCCGGGTTCATGGAGCGTCCGCAGTGGCGCGGGCGGACCATCGTCGAGGCGAACCTGAAGGATCCGGCCGACATCGAGAAGGTGCTCGGGCTGATCGAAAAGGCCGACGTGCTCATCGAAGGCTTCCGCCCCGGCGTCACCGAGCGTATGGGCCTCGGGCCCGACGAGGCGCTGGCGCGCAATCCGCGGCTGGTGTACGGCCGGATGACCGGCTGGGGTCAGGACGGCCCGCTGGCCGACCGCGCGGGCCACGACATCAACTACATCTCGCTGACCGGCGTGCTCAACGCGATCGGCCGCAAGGGCGAGCGGCCGGTGCCGCCGCTGAACATGGTCGGCGACTTCGGCGGCGGCTCGATGTTCCTGGTGTTCGGCATCCTGGCCGCGCTGATGGAACGGCAGAGTTCAGGTAAGGGCCAGGTGATCGACGCCGCGATGATCGATGGCGCACTTGCCCTTTCGCACATGATCTGGGGTATGCGCGGGGTCGGCCTGTGGTCCGACGAGCGCGGCACCAACCTGCTCGACACCGGCATGGCCTTCTACGACACCTACGAGACCTCCGACGGCAAGTACATGGCCGTCGGCGCGATCGAGCCGCAGTTCTACGCCGAGCTGCTGAAGGGTCTGGAGATCGACCCCGAAGGCCTGCCGATGCAGATCGACCCGAACGGCCAGGACGAGCTGAAGAAGCTGTTCGCGGAGAAGTTCAAGACCAAGACCCGCGACGAGTGGGCCGCGATCTTCGACGGCACCGACGCCTGCACCACCCCGGTGCTCACGCTGACCGAGGCCACCGAGAACGCGCACATCGTCGCGCGCAACGGTCTCGTCGACATCGACGGCGTGGTGCAGCATGCGCCCGCGCCCCGCTTCTCGCGCACCCCGGCCGCCATCCCGACCCCGCCGCCGACCGAGGCGACGCCGATCGAATCCGTCTGGGCGGATTGATATTTCGTCGGCGGATCCCCCGTGGTCGATTGGCCGCGGGGCGTTCGCTTTCTCGCGCTGACGAACGTCGAGGCAGGGCTGGCGGACGGCTTTCCCCTCGGGCACAGAGCCTTTCACGAGTGCCGCCGAGCCGCATAGCTCCATGGGGCGGCTGCTCCCGACGCGCTGGCTTCAACGGCGAGCCGATTTTGGCTTCGATCCGATGGCCCGAGCAGGTAAAGCGGGTTCAGTGCGCCGGCCGCGCACCGGGTCGGCGCACGTAAATCAGTAGCAGGTAAGTGGATTCAGTGGGTCGGCCGCGCGTGGGGTCAGCCCTTCGTAAGCGGAGGCGACCGCTTTCACCGCCAGCCGCAGGTCGGCCTCCTGGTGGGTATACGGTAGCCGGAGGAAACGCTCGAAGGCGCCTTGAACGCCGAAACGCGGTCCGGCGGCGAGCAATACACCGTGGTTGGGTGCGGTTGCGGCGAGCGCGGTGGAGACCGGGGCGGGCAGCTGGGCCCAGACCGACATGCCGCCGACACCCGTGCTGACCCGCCAATCCGGCAATTCCTCGGCCAACGCGGCGAGCAAAGCGGCTCGCTGACAACGCAATTGATCGCGGCGGCGGTCGAGAATGGTGCCGGCGTTCTCCAGCAGGTGCACCGTGGCGAGCTGGTCCATCACCGGCGTGCCGAGATCGACGGTGGAGCGGATGCCGAGGAGCTTGGTGATCAATGTCTGGTTGGTGCGAATCCAGCCGACCCGCAGACCACCCCAGAACGACTTGGACGCCGAACCGATCGTGATGATCTCGGAGTTCCTGGCGAACGCGGCGACCGGCGGCGGCAGGGTGTCCACGTCCAGCCCGAGGTCCACCATCGATTCGTCGACGACGACCGTCATGCGAGTTTCGCGGGCGATGGCGGCCAGTTCCGCGCGCCCCTCGGCGTCGAGCAGCATGCCGGTCGGGTTGTTGAAGTCCGGCACGAGGTAGGCCAGGGTGGCCGCGGTTTGCCTTGCGGCGCTGCGGATTCCATCCAGATCCCAGCCCGAGTGCGGGCTCTCCGGCAGCAGCGGCACCGGGACGGGACGCGCGCCGACATCGCGGATGGCCTCGATGGCGTTCGGGTAGGTCGGGTGCTCGATCAGCACCCGGGCGGCCGGCGCGGTGAGCACATTGAGCAGCAGGCGCAGGCCGTGCTGGGCGCCGAGCGTGATGAGGATCTGTTCCGGCCCGGTGGGCAGTCCGCGCTCGGTGTAGCGGCGGGCCACCGCCTCGCGCAGCGCGAGCACGCCGACCGGATCCATGCCGTGGGTGCCGAGATAGGCCGGGAGTCCTTGCAGCGCGGCGGAATACGCGTCCTGCATCTCGCGCGGCGCGGCCATCGCGGCGTAGGTCATGTCGATGGTGGTCAGCTCCGGCTGCGCCATCAGCGCCAGGATGCTGCGCGCCGGTTTGCTGCCGTCGTGCGGCACGGCCGGGGGCAACGCCACGGTGCTGCGCGAGCCCTGGCGGCTGATCAGATAGCCGTGCTCGCGCAGCAGCGCGTAGGTGGAGGTGATGGTGGTCCGGCTGACGCTGAGGGTGGCGGCCAGGTCGCGCTCACTGGGCAGGGCGACGCCGAGGGGCGCGCGGCCGTCGTGGATGAGCAAGCGGATGCCCTCGGCCAGTGCCAGGTATGCCGGGCGGGCCGCACGCCGCGCCGGGTCGTCGTCACCGGCGCTGCGCCAGCTGCCCAAGTCGCGCGCCAGGCTGGCCGCGCCGATCACTCGTGTCGCCATACAGTCCAGTATTAAGGGATTGGATATTTATTGGCAAGGCCAGTTGGCGGAGCCTGTTCGGTATGACCGCCCTGCTCACCTTCCTCGTCGTCACCGCGTTCTGCTACGCGATCTACCACTACGCGCCGAAACAGACCAAGGACCTGTTCGAGCTCGAGCGGTTCCGTCCGCTCGGCTCGCTCACCGACCATCGCGCTGCACACTACGATGACCTGCGGCAATACTCGGATCTCGCGGCCGTGCACGGTCGCGGCGACGAGCTGGTTCCGGAGGTTTCGCCGTCCCGGGCGCCGCGGGTCGCCGCGCTGCGCCGCAGCCTCGGCGCCTGCCAGAATGCAAGTAAGGCCAGTTTTGGAAAACTGGCCTGATATCCGCCGTCCACGGGTTCTGTCGGTGCCAAGGTGCACACTGACGGTATGAGTGAGTCCGCTCGCCCGGCCGCCGCGGCGCTTTTCGACACCGCCATCGGTGCCTGCGCGATCGCATGGAGCGGCGACGCCGTCTTCCGATTCCAGCTGCCAGAGGCGGACCGGGACGCCACCCGCGCCCGCATCACCCGGCGGCGCGCGGGCGCCGAGGTGCCCGAGGGCGCACCGACCCCCGTGATCGCCGAGGCCATCGCAGGCATCCGCGCTCACCTCGCGGGCGAGCTGGACGACCTGCGCTGGATCCCGGTGGACATCGCCGCGCTCCCGGAGTTCCACCGCGCCGTCTACGCGGTGACCCGCGCCATCGACCCCGGCCACACCCTCAGCTACGGCCAGGTCGCGAACCGCGTCGGCGCGCCCGGCGGCGCGCAGGCGGTAGGTCAAGCGTTGGGGCGCAACCCGATTCCGCTCATCATCCCGTGCCATCGGGTGCTCGCCGCGGACAACGCGCTGCACGGGTTCTCCGCGCCGGGCGGGATTTCCACCAAAGAGCGGCTGCTGGAGATCGAGCGCACACCGGGGTTCGGCGAGCCGACGCTGTTCTGAGGCACGGATGCGGGCACGACCTGCCCGGCCGCGCTGGACG
>NZ_BDBP01000180.1 GCF_001613045.1 Nocardia lijiangensis NBRC 108240
GAGTCTCACCCACGCCGTCGCCGCCGCGCTGCCACCGCCGTCCGACGCACCGGTGTTCGGCGGCATCCGCGACGGATACCGGGTGCTGCTCGACGCGCTCGCGGACGCCGCGTCCGCCCGGTTCGTCACCGCGACCCCGGCCACCCGGCTCGCGCGCGCCACCGGCGGCTGGGTGCTCGACCCCCTCGGCCTCGTGGACGCCGTGGTGCTGGCCACCCCGGCGCCGGTCACCGCCCGGCTGCTCCGCTACGTCGCGCCCGAGGCGGCGGACGCGGCCGCCGGGATCGAGCTGTCCTCCTCCGTCGTCGTCGCGCTGTCGCTGCCGCAGGACACCGCGCTGCCGGACAACTCCGGCATCCTGGTCGCCACCGGAGAGTCCTTGCGCGCCAAGGCCTTCACCCTGTCCAGCCGCAAATGGCCGCATCTCGCCGAGCGCAAGACCGCGCTGGTGCGCGCCTCCTTCGGCAAGTTCGGCGACGACGCCCCGCTCACTTGGTCCGACGCCGACCTGATAGCCGCCGCCACCGAAGACCTGGCCACCGTCACCGGCGCCGTCATCGCCCCCGTCGAAGCGGTCGTGCAGCGCTGGCCGGGCGGCCTTGCCCAATATGCCGTCGGTCACGTCGACCGCATCGCCGAGATCGAATCCGCCACAGCCGAACTCGACGGCATCGCGCTCGCGGGCGCGTACTTGCACGGCGTCGGCGTCCCGGCCTGCGTCGCCTCCGGAGAGACCGCCGCCCGCCGCATCGCCGAGTCCCTCTCCTGATCGCGCCGCGCTAGGCCCTGTGTCGAAGTCCGGCCGGATGCATCCGTGGCTCAGATCGTCGCCTGGCAAGGCGGAGGAGGAGCCGATACCGGGGTTGTATCGGTGACGACGACAACGCGGCCAGGCGGCGATCTGGGCCGCGGAGGCGCCGGATGGGACTTCGACACAGGGCCTAAGACCGCCCCGCGGCGGGGCGGCGCGGCCCCAGTGGCACGATAGGAATCATGGCGCGACTCGACTATCAAGCTCTCAACTCCACCATCCGCTACCTGATGTTCTCGGTGTTCCAGGTGCAGCCGGGTGTGCTTGGCGAGGATCGTGAGGCCGCCGTCAAGGAGGCGCGAGCGTTCTTCGACGGGCTGGCCGAGCGCGACGTGGTGGTGCGCGGCATCTACGACGTGGCGGGCATGCGTGCCGACGCCGACTTCATGATCTGGACGCACGCCGAGCGGGTGGAGGACCTGCAGGCCGCGTACGCGGACTTCCGCAGGACCACCGAGCTGGGCAAGGCCAGCGACCCGGTGTGGAGCAACGTGGCGCTGCACCGCCCCGCGGAGTTCAACAAGAGCCACATCCCGGCCTTCCTGGCCGGCGAGGACCCGGGCAACTACATCTGCGTCTACCCGTTCGTGCGCTCCTACGAGTGGTACCTGCTGCCCGACGAGGACCGCCGCAAGATGCTGGCCGATCACGGCAAGGCCGCCCGCGGCTACCCGGACGTGCGCGCCAACACCGTGAGCTCGTTCGCGCTCGGCGACTACGAGTGGATCCTCGCCTTCGAGGCGCCGGAGCTGCACCGGATCGTGGATCTCATGCGCGACCTGCGCGCCACCGAGGCGCGCCTGCACGTCCGCGAAGAGGTGCCGTTCTTCACCGGCCCGCGGGTGGAGATCGACAAGCTCATCGCGGCGCTGCCCTGAATCGCATGGTGCATGCGGCCCTGATCGCATGGTGCATGCGGCCCTGATCGACGACGGGCCCTGTCGACTGCCGATCGCGCCCGCATCGCCGAATACCCGCGCGTGCCCCGAGTTTTCGGGGCATGCGCGGCGTATCGCGTGACCCGTATTCTGCGCTGAGCGTTCGGTCGGCTACCCGGCTGCGCTGTCCGAGGGGTGCAGCCGCAGCGCGATGGAGTTGATGCAATAGCGCTGGTCGGTAGGTGTGGGATACCCCTCGCCTTCGAAGACGTGGCCGAGGTGGCTGTGGCAATTCGCGCACAGCACTTCGACCCGGTGCATACCCAGCGAATCGTCCGAAAGCAGGATCACCGCGTCCGATTTCGCCGGATCGAAGAACGACGGCCAGCCGCAGTGCGACTCGAATTTCTCAGTGCTGCGGAACAATTCGGCGTCACAGGCGCGACAGCTGTACACACCCTCGGTCTTCGTGTCGGTGTACTCGCCGGTGAAGGGACGTTCGGTCGCGGCCTCGCGCAGCACCGCATACTCCTCGGGATCGAGCTTGGCCCGCCACTGCTGCGGCGTCAGCTGGATCCGCGGCGCGGGGAAAGACGTTTCGGCGTCGGAACTCATTGCTCCACGCTAATACGTTTCTCCTCCGCGGGCGCCGTCCCATTGGGTGAGCTGGGCGAACCGGGGAACTCCGCCTGATCGGCCGCCACCGCGGCCTCTTCGGCGCCGTCGCGACTGTCCGGCGCGTTCTTCATCCAGGCCGGGTCGATGCCGAAAGGCAGGCGGCCTTCCCGCCGAGCGGCCAGGTACCGATCGCCGAGCACGCAGAAGACCACGAGGAGCAGCAGGCCCCAGCCGAAGGTGATGCGCAGGTACTCGAGGTTGCGTCCGAAGCTCTGCCAGCGGTCCGACAGCCACTTGTCGTAGGACATGAACCCGAAGATCGCCAGCCAGGCGGGCCAATTGCGCAGCACCGAGTTGCGCAGCACCACCGACATCAGGAACGGGAACAGCATCATCGAGTAGTACATCTGGCCCAGGCCGGTCAGCAGGAACTCCGCGGTCAGCAGCACGCCCGACGACGTGGTGACGAAGAACAGCTCGTCGTCGCGGTAGTAGCGGTAGAGGATCCACAGTGAGATCGCCACCAGCGCGGCCATCGTCAGGCGAATTCCCCAGGTCAGTGCGTCCGGCAGGCCGTAGTAGGCGGCGTTGCCCGCGATCGCGCTGTTGAAGTAGTCCCTGGTCTCCAGGATGTAGGGGAGTGTCCTGCTGAAGAACTGCCCGGGATCGTTCAGCAGCGGCCAGGCGATCGCGGTGAGCGCGACGGGCACGCCGATGGCGGTGATGAAGACCTTCCACTGCCCGCGTGCCGCCGCGACCAAGACCAGCGGCGCCAGCGTGGGTTTCACGGTGATGCTCAACCCGAGTATCGCGCCCGCCCACAGATCACGTCGCGCCAGCAACAGGTGCAGGAACAGCAGCTCGGCCAGCAGGATGCAGCCGTTCACGTTGGTGAAGACCAGCGTGTTGATGACCGTCTCGGACATGAACATGGCCAGCAGCAGTGCGGGCGCGGCCACGGACTTCAGCGTGTACTTGAACAGCCGCAGCAACAGGTACCAGGCCAGCAGAATGGCGGCGGCGTTCAGCAGAATGAAGCACCAGCGCGATTTCTCGGGGTCGATCAGCGCGAGGGGCGCGATGAGCAGCGTGCCGCCCGGCGGATACAGGTAGTGCGGGTCGACGGAGTCGAAGTTGGCGGTGTACACCGGGCGGCCGTTGAGGAAGGCCAGCGACGCGTTGTAGACCGGCTTGTAGTCGTCGGTGATGAAACCGTTGACAGCCTTGATGAAAACCCTGTTCAGCACCGTCATGACCGCGAGAGGCCAGAGTGCGAACTTGATCACCTCGGCGGTGGTGCGAGCGGTGCGAGGCTCGAGCTGTCGAAGTAACACTGGGGCACGGTACACCGGATGGGCGGCGAGTAGGTTGCCGGGATATGTCTCGGCGTGGCCGGATTATCATGCCGACCTGCTATGACCGCCCTGGTCAGGCGGGGCAGGCGCTGCCGTCCTGCGGAAGCCGCGCCTCCTTCAGGTAGTCCAGCAGCAAGCGCTGCGCGCACCCCGAATGGGTGAACACCGGATGCCCCCAGCCCTGCCAGTTCACCGAGGCGTGCCGCGCGCCCGCGGCGCCCAGCGCGCCCGTCACCGAAGCCTGGCCGCCGTTGCCGACCACCGGGTCGGCGATGCCACCCAGCGCCAGCACCGGAAGGGTGAATTTCTCCGGCAGCGGCGGGGCGCCCGCGACCGGCCAGGCCGAGCAGCCCATCAGGGCGATCGCCGCGTTCTTGCCGAACACCGGGTACTTCTGGCCCCATGCGGTCGTCAGCTCGGCGGCCTTGGTGGGAGTCGGCGGCTGCTGGATGTCGGTGCAGCGGTTGACGAATTGGCCGTCGCTCGCGGTTGCGGCCGATTCGCGCAGCACCAGGTTGCCCAGGGCGGTGCGGTCGCCGCGACCGGCCGCCGAGAGCGCGTCGGCGAGTTCGGTGACCCGAGTGGCCTGATCGGCGCGCGGATCGCCGAGGAAACCGCTGATCGTGGTGAGCAGCGCGTTGGCGGAGATGTCGCCGAGCCCGCCCTCACCCGCCCGGCGCACCAGGTCGGTGATCGCCGCGCGCGGGTCGGGACCGAGCGAACAGCCGAGCCCGGTGCAGCGCTGGGCGAACGCGTGAGCGCCGCCTCCGCGCCCTGCAGGCGCTGCTCCTCGGCGGTCACGGCATCGGCGCCGACGGCCTCGGGGGAGTCGAGCACCAGCCGGGACAGGTGATCGCCGAACTTGCGCGCGTAGCTGAGCGCCACCCGAGCACCGTTGCCGGTGCCGATCAGGTCGATGTGCTCGACCTGCCACTGCCTGCGCAACTGTTCGATGTCGTCGGCCGCGTGCGGGGCGTCGAAGGTGCCCTCGTAGGGCTGCAGGAAGTCGCGGCAGGAGATGGTGGCCTCGCGGCTCAGCGCGGCCACCGCCTGCACGGGATCCGCGGCGTCGGGGCCGAACTGGGCGTTGTCGGCCAGGCCGCGCCGGATGTCGGGCGGCAGGCAGTCGATCGGCTGGGAGGTGCCGAGACCGCGCCGGTCCACCGCGACGATCGGGCGCGCGCCGAGCAGCGCGCTCCCCGGTCCGACGGCGAGACCGGCGAGGGTCGCGGTGGACGAGCGATCCGTGCCCGAGGTCAGAACCAGCGGCGGAACATCGGCCGGGGTCTGCGCCAGCCGGGCCCGCATCGCACCGGTACGGAAGCTGCCGAGCACGCTGCCCGCGGCATCGATCGGCGTGGAGTACTCCGCGCAGTCGAGCACCAGACCGGCGGGCGCGGGACCGAGACCCAGCAGCTTCAGGGTCGGCGCGGTGCAGTCGCGCCAGCTCAGGTCGGTCTTGGGCAGCTCGGCGTTCGGCGGAGGGGGCGGCGTCGACGCCGTGGGCTCCCCGCCGCCCACGGCCGGATGCTCGACCGCGACGACGGGACGGTCGGACGGGCCCGCACCGCATCCGGCGATCATCATCGACAGTGCCGAGGCCAGCACGGCGGCTCGAGTCCAGCGCATGCGTTACAGCCTGCCAGGTTCGCGCGTGCGTTTCACCGACGGGCCCATCGGGTCAGGATCGTGCCGTCGGCGTCGAGCACGATGTGCCTACGTTCCATCGGCATCCGGAACTCGTGCGCGGACAGCGAGATTCGCCGCGCCGTGCCGCCGACCAGCACCGGCGCGGTGGTCAGGCACAGCTCGTCGATCGCGTCCGCCTCCAGCAGTTCGCCGAACAGGTGCGGGCCGCCCTCGCACAGCACGCGCGTCAGCCCGCGTTCGGCCAGCGCCGCGAGCAGGCCTTTCGGCGTCACCGCGACCCCGCCCGCCTCGATCACCACACCGCCCGCCTCGGCCAGCGCGAGCTTGCGGTCGGCGGGCGCGGTGGCGGTGGTGATGATCAGCGGCGGCACCGCGGTGTCGGTGAACAGACGGCAGCCGGGGTCGAGGCCCGCGCTCGCGGTGACGA
>NZ_BDBP01000181.1 GCF_001613045.1 Nocardia lijiangensis NBRC 108240
AGCCGCCACGCTCGCCGGCTGGGTCACGCCGCTGCTGCTCGTCACCGCGGGGATGTTCGCGCTGGCCGCGGTCGCCGAACTGGTGCGCTACGTGATCCTGGTGGTCAACCGGACTCGCCTCATCGACCCGCTGGCGCTGCGTTTCTCGGACTGGCTCCTCACCGGGTCGTCCTTGTTGGCGCTCGCCCTGGCGCTCGGCAGCGCCATCGCCCTGCTCGGCTGGTTGATCGAGACTCGGCGCGCCGTGTTCGCGCGGGCGGGCCGCAGCGATCCGCGCCCCGCGGCGCTGCTCGTGCTCGGCTGCCTGATTCCGGTGGCCAACCTGGTGTGGCCGGGGGTGTTCCTGACCGAGATCGCCGCGGAACGCGGCGACCCGAGAGTGCTGCGGGCGGTCCGTGTCTGGTGGTTCGCCTGGGTTTTCGGCGGGCTGACGGTCGCGGCCGCGCTGCTCTGGCGGACCGCGGACTCGTTGCAGGTCAAGGCGGACGGCGTGGTGTTCACGGCATGGACGGACGCGGTCGCCGCGGCCGTGACGGTGTCGACGCTCTGGATGGTCCGGCTGCTCGACGGGCGTGACCTGTTCGGCAGGATCCGGCTGGCGCACCGCTGGGTGGTCGCGGTCGATCCGGCGGTGCCGGTCATCGAGCCGGTGCATCCGGGCGGCGCGGCGAGCATCGAGCCGCAGGCACGGGATGCGGCCGAGCCGCGGCCACGGGATGCGGCCGGCGCCGTGATCGCAAAGGATCGGGATACCGACAACGGTGCTGTTCAGCACGAGGAGGTCATGGCCAAGTGAGCCAGAGCAGTCGCGCACCGTTCGTCGTCGCGCACCGGGGCGCTTCGGCGGCGCTTCCCGAGCACACGCTCGCCGCATACGATCTCGCACTCCAAGAAGGCGCCGACGGCGTGGAATGCGACGTCCGGCTGACCAGGGACGGACATCTGGTCTGCGTGCACGACCGCACGGTCGACCGCACGTCGTCGGGCTCCGGGCTGGTCAGCGAGATGACGCTCGAGGAGTTGCGCACGCTGGATTTCGGCGCCGACGGCGAGCCCGCCGCGGTGCTCACCCTCAGCGAGCTCATCGAACTGGTCCTGGACTGGCGCAGCAGGCCCACCAAGCTGTTCATCGAGACCAAGCACCCGGTCCGCTACGGCGCGCTGGTGGAGAACAAGCTGCTCGCCGAGCTCCAGCGCTTCGGTATCGCCACGCCTGCCTCGGCGGATCATTCGCGCGCCGTGGTCATGTCGTTCGCGGCGACCGCGGTGTGGCGCATCCGCCGCGCGGCGCCGCTGCTGCCCACCGTGCTGCTCGGCGAGTCCTCGCGGTACCTCGGCGGCGGAGCCGCCACTACCGTCGGCGCCACGGCCGTCGGCCCGTCGGTGAAGACGCTGCGCGAGCACCCGGATCTGGTGGACAAGGCCGCCGCCGCGGGCCGCGCCACCTACTGCTGGACGGTGGACGACCCCGAGGACGTGCGTTTGTGCGCCGACCTCGGCGTCAGCTGGGTCGCGACCAACCATCCCGGCCGCACGAAGACCCTGCTCGCAGCCGCCTGAGCCACGCTATCGGCGCGCATTGCGGCGGTGGTCACAGCACCCTGTAGTTTGAGCCCTCGTGGGTAAGAGCAAGCGCAACAGTCCGAAGCCCGGAGGGAACCGGGCGCAGCGTCTCGCCGAGCGAAAGGCGGCGCTGGAGCAGGCGGCTCAGGCCGTCACCCGGCCGTTCGAGGGGCTGGCCGCGGAATGCGATCTGGTCGCACTGCGGGAGTTCGTGCCGTCGGCGACCGCGACGCTGAAGCTGTCGCCCGAGGTGGCCCCCGAGCGTTCCGTCGTGCTCGCCACGGTGCTACCCGGCGCGGTGGCCGCGCTGGTGCGCGCGGGCGATCAGCCGACCGGTTACGTCGGCACACAGGTGCAGTTCCAGGGACCCGATCCCGCCGCCGATCTCGCCGCGGCGATCCTGTGGACCCAGTCCGCCGAGCCCGGCGACTCGCTCACTTCCGTCGAAAGTGTCGCGGGCGGTCCGCGACTCGCCGATGTGATCGATCCCGGCGCGGATCTGGAACTCACCGTGCACCAGGACTTCGACTGGTGGGTGCCGGAGGGCGTGACGCCCGATGCGCAGGTCGCGCAGACCATCGAACAGGCCAAGCAGGCGATCATGCCGTCGGCGCGGCTGGAGCTCGGCGCCGATTCCGTCGGCGCGGCCTGGTGGGTGGACGCGGGCGAGAAGGCGCACGTGCGCTGGGTGCGTCCGGAGAACGAGGACGACCTGATGCAGGCGCTGGCCCGGCTGCACGCCTCGGGCGGGCTGCACATGGGTGAAGGTTCGCGCTTCGCGGGTTCGTTCCGCACGCACGGACTGCTGGTGCCGGTGTTCGACCTGGATCCGGAGCGCCACCCGAGCGAGTGGAACGAGCAGGCCGCCGAGTTCGGCGCCCGCCTGCTCGCCGCGCTGGCCACCGATTCGCCACTGACTTCCGACGAGCGTCGTTCGCGCGACGGTTTGCGGTCGCGTCAGGTGACCCTGCGCTGACTCCGGAAATTTCCCGGAGGAATTTTGTGAAAAACGCCTCTTTCAGACTCTGCCGCGCGTTAAGTTCTCACCATCACCGTTACTGGTGATGGTGAGGATTACCTCACCGCACAGATGAGGAAAGTAGGAAACACCATGGACGCCATTCTTGCGCTGCTCAAGACGCTGCTCAGCTCGTTGAGCGCCAGCTGAGGCAACCATCTCGGTCGGAACAGGCCCAGCTCGTCGCGAAGAGCTGGGCCTGTTTGCCGAATGACCTTTTTAGAGGGAACCGCCCGCTGTCGACGGTGCACCCGAGGTATCGGACGGAGTACTCATCTCCCGCGCGATGAAATTCTCCAGATCGAACAGGTTCGAGCCTGCGCGGTCGGCGATGTTGAGCAGGGTCGTCATATGTGCGACCTCTTCGACCTGCTCCTTCAGGAACCACTGCATGAACTGCTCGCCGAGGTAGTCACCCTCCTCGCGGGCCGTGCTGGCCAGCCGGATGATCTGGTCGGTGACGGTCTTCTCCTGGGCGAGCGCGAGGGCGATCGGCTCCCGGACATTGTCGAAATGGGACTTCGCCGCATCGACACCGGAAAGGTCGACACTGATATCCCGGTCGAGGAAGTACTGCACGATCATCATCGCATGATTACGTTCTTCCACGGCCTGCGCGTAGAACCGCTTGGCCAGCTGTGGCAGATCCGCATTGTCGAACCACACCGCGATCGCGATGTATTGGTGTTCGGCATTGAATTCGTGCCGGATCTGGTCGTGGAGCAGACTGTGGAATTTGCTGCGTGGGGACTCCGGATGGCTGGACATGTCGCCACATTATCGCTGGTCAGGGCGCGTGTCATCCAAGTGCACCCTTATTGAGGCTAGTATTGCCTAATTAAATGTTCGCTGCGCCAGCCATTTTCGGCGCGGAAATGTCTGGCTTTGCCGGTGCGCGCACCTCGCGCGCCACGAACTGCTCGACGTCGAACAGGTTGCCTTCCCTGTCGATTACCGTCAGCAGCGTTGTCACCCCGGCGACGTTGTCCACCTGCTCTTTCAGGAACCACTGGAGGAACCGCTCGCCCAGGTAGTCGCCGCTGTCTCGCGCGGCCTTCGCGAGCGCCGTCACCTGCGAGGTGCAGGCACGCTCGGCCTCGAGCAGGAATGCCATTGCCGCGCGCGGGGATTCGAAGTCCGAGCGGATCGAGTCCAGGTCCCCGACCCGCGCCCCCATATCCCGGTCGAGCATGTACTGCACGATGCGCATCGAGTGCCCGCGGTGCTCCTCCGAGCGGGCGTAACAATGTTTGGCCAATTGCGGAAGCCGGATCGCGTCGAAGTAGACCGCGGCGGCGAGATACTGCTGCGCGACGGTGAAGCCGTGCCGGATCTGATCGCGCAGCAAGGCCGGGAAGGGCTGGGCGCCATCGGTGTCGGACATACTTCGACGCTACCGCGTGAGCAGCTCTTCCGGGATGGATCTGTCGTTGGCGAGTGCATCGAAAAACGCGCTCGCCTTCGTCTTGTCCCACAACAGCACGTTGCCGCTGCCGGAGACATCGTCGAACCCGCCGACCGGCACCGTGGTCGCGACCGTGTCGCCGCGCATCGCCCAGCCGAGACGGCCGAGGTCCCAGATGTGATCGTCCTCGTCGACTTTCAGCGAGCGCGCCGTGTCACCCGCCAGCGGCCACAGTGTGAACGGATTCGCCAGGGTGGCGCCGCTGGTCGCCTTCTCCAGCAGTGCGGCCATGAAGAGGCGCTGGTTGTTCATCCGGTCGATGTCGGCGAGCGCGGTCGCCCTGCTACGCACGAAACCGAGCGACTCCGGGCCGTCCAGCTTCTGGCAGCCCGCCTCCAGGTTGATTCCGGCGAGCGGGTCATCGATGGGTTTCGGCACGCAGACGTCGATGCCGCCCAGCGTGTCGACGATGCTCGCGAAACCGGCGAAACCGATCTGGGCATAGTGATCGATGCGCAGGCCGGTCGCGGTCTCCACGGTCTGCACGAGCAATTGCGGCCCGCCGATGGCGAAGGCGGCGTTGAGCTTGTCCTTGCCGTGGCCGGGGATGCCGACGTACGAGTCGCGCGGGAGGCTGACCAAGGTGGTGGGACCCGACTTCGGGATGTGCACCAGCATGATCGTGTCGGTGCGCTCGGGGCCGACGTCACCGCCGGTGGCCAGCTCCTGTTCCTGGTCGGGGGAGAGCCCGTTGCGACCGTCGGAGCCGACGAGCAGCCAGTTGGTGCCGGGTGTGTTGCCGACCCGGTCGGCGTATCCGGCCAAGGCGTCGATGCGGGTCAGTTTGCCGTCGAGGTTGATCACCGCTGCGACCGAGGCGACCACCAGGACCAGCAGGAACACCAGGAACCACCGGAACGGATGCCGTTTGCGTCGCGGGCGCGGGGCACTGGCGGCGTGCGGCGGGGCGGCAGGCGGCGGTGGTGGTGTGCCGCGGCGTCCGCGCGGGCTCGGGGCGTGGGTGCGCGGGACGGGATCGTGGAACGGCTCCGGCTGCTGCGTCGGCGCGTACTCCGGCTCCGCCTTGCGCATCCGTGGCGGCGCCTCGTGCGATTCCTGGGGGACCCGCGAGTAGGCCAGTTGTTGTGCGTGGGGATCGGCGCCGTCGCGGCGCAGGACTTTGGTTCGTTCGACGGGGTAAGGGCTGGGATGGCCGTGCTCGGCCGGTTGTCCCTGCGGCGGGCGGCCGTGGGGTGCGGCGGCGTCGCGCGGGATGGCTCCCGGGCCAGCGGCGTGGTCCGCAGAAGAGCGCGGCCGAGGTGGTGGAGCGTTGTGGCCGTGCGCGGCGGCATGGCCTGGACCCGCACCGGCGGCGTGACCAGGCGAGGCGTCGGCTCCGCCGGGACCGGGTACGGAGCCGCGGCCCTGCGGCGGCACGCCGGGTCGGTCGTGCGGCGGAGCAGCGGGATGGTTCGGTCGCGGCGCGGCGTTGCCACCCGGCGGGATGCGCCCCGGAGGCGGCGCGGCATGGCCCGGACGTGGGGCGGCGTGGTCCCGCGGCGGGGCGGCGGGGTGCTGCGGTGCAGGTGGGAC
>NZ_BDBP01000182.1 GCF_001613045.1 Nocardia lijiangensis NBRC 108240
CGAACCCGCGGTCGTCGTCCTCGGGCCGGACCTGCGGATGCGCGGCCAGACCCCGGCCGCCGCGGCGGCGCTGCTCCGGCTGAATCCACCGCAGGAGGCCATGCCGCCGATCCCGAACTCGGTCTACAACGTGGGCGCCGCGCTGCTGGCCGCCGAGTACGGCACCCCGGTCGGTCCACCGTGGTCGCGCATCCACCTCGGCGGCACCCGCTGGCTCACCGTGAAGGCAGACCGGCTCGGCGCCGAGGACATCGCGGTCTCGCTGGCACCGAGCACCCCCGTGGAGCGACTGGATCTGTTCGGGCGGGCGCACGCGCTCTCGGCCCGCGAGACCCAAGTGCTCGGCCTGCTCGCAGGCGGGCTCGAATCACGCCGCATGGCACAGGATTTGGCGCTCTCCGAGCACGCGGTCAACGATCACGTGAAGGCGATACTCGCGAAATGCGGGGTGCGCACCCGGCACGGTCTGCTGTCGCGGGCGCTCGGGATCACCTGACCCCGCCGTAACGAACGCGCTCGGCCTCGGCGGAAGCCGAGGCGGTCAGCGTTCGGCGCGGGTTATCCAGGCGATGAGGTCGTTCTTCGCCCGCCTCGCGCTGGCCGGGCTGGGAGACGCAGCCGGTCATTCAGTCGCGGCCGGCGGCGCCGAGTTCGGTGACCAACGCGGTGCGAGCCGCGGTGACGTGGTCGGCGAGCTCGCCGCCGGTGCGCAGCCAGATCTCGTAGCCCGCGAAGAAGCAGGACATACCGACCTTGGCCCACAGCAGCGGGCGCACATCCGCGGCGGGGTCGACGCCCATCTGGTCGGCGAGGTGGACGGTGAGCAGTGCTTCGATGGCGCCGCGCTTGGCGAGATCGCGGGCTTGCAGTGCCGGGTTGGCGGCGATCAGCGCGTCGCGGGTGCGCAATTCGTCGAGCCGGTCGGCGAAGTGCGCCACCATCGGTCCGATGACGGCCGCCAGCGTCGCCTCCGGGTCCTCCCCCGCCGGGCGCTCGGTGAGCAGCCTGGTGAGTTCGGCGCGGTGCTCGTCGTCCTCGGCGAAGAGCAGTTCGTCCTTGCTGCTGTAGTACCGGTGCAAGGTCCGGGTGCCCACCTCGGCCGCGGCGGCGATATCGGCGATGGTCACCGCCTCGAACCCGCGCTCGGCGAACAACCGCAGCGCCGCATCCGCGATCGCGCGCCGGGTGCGTTCCTTCTTCCGATCCCGCAACGACATGGAAGCATTGTCACGCATGGCAGAAAGTGGCACACTGTGCCATATGACAACAAGTGACAGAACAGTGGTGATCACCGGCGGCACAAGCGGACTCGGTCGCGAATGCGCCAGGGAGCTGGCCGCCGATCCGCACTGGACCGTCGTCGTGACCGGCCGGGACGCGGTGCGCGCCGAGCGGGAAGCCGCCGAAATCGGTGCCCGCGGCATGGCCTTGGATCTGGGCTCGCTCGCCTCGGTACAGGACTTCGCGACCGAACTACGCGCGGCGGACCTACCCCCGCTGCGCGGCCTGGTCTGCAATGCCGGACTGCAATTCACCCGCCGCGCCTACACGGCCGACGGCGTCGAGGCCACCTTCGGCGTCAATCACCTCGGCCACCTCGCCCTGGTGCAGGCGCTGCGCGCCGATCTGGTCGCGCCGGCGCGGATCGTGTTCGTCACCTCGGGAACGCACGACCCGCGCCGCTTCACCGGCATGCCGCATCCGCTCTCCGCGACGGCACGCGAACTCGCCCACCCGCCCGCCGCGACGGAACCGGCGCACCGCGAGGGCCGCCGCCGCTACAGCACCTCGAAGCTGGCCAATCTGCAGACCGCCTACGAGCTGGCGCGCAGGCTCGGCGACGAGGGCGTCACGGTGAACGCCTTCGACCCCGGCCTGATGCCGGGCACCGGATTGGCCAGGGACGCAAGCCGGTTCGCGCAGGCGCTGTGGGGCTCGGTGGCCAAGGCCCTGGTGCTGCTGCCCGGCGTCAACACCCCCGCCCGGTCCGGCGCGGATCTCGCCCGCCTGATCACCGACTCGGCCCTGGCCGCGACCACCGGCCGCCATTTCGTCGGCCGCGCCGATCGTCCGTCCTCCGCGGCTTCCTACGATCGCGAGACCCAGCGGGCGCTCTACGACGACAGCGTGCGCCTGATCGCCGAACTCGCGCACTGACCGTTCGCCCACGCCGAAAGCAGCGCCTCCGTAACGGAAGGCGCTGCATTGCTTTCGGCTCACTTGGGCTTCGGTTTGCGGCCCGCCTGTTCGAGCGCAAGGCGCAAGGCGTACTCGATCTGAGCGTTGATGCTGCGCAGGTCGTCGGCCGCCCACTTGGCCAGGGCCTCGTGGACGGCCGGGTCGAGGCGCAGCAGAAGCTTCTTGCGTTCGACCATGAGCCCGGCTCAGCTGTAGAGCGTTCCGGCGTTGACCACGGGCTGGGTCGCGCGATCGCCGCACAACACCACGAGCAGATTGGACACCATCGCGGCCCGGCGTTCCTCGTCGAGTTCGACGACGCCCTGCTCGGTCAGGCGATCCAGCGCCAGGCTCACCATGCCGACGGCACCCTCCACGATGCGCGTGCGCGCGGCCACCACCTGCGCGGCCTGCTGACGGACCAGCATGGCCTGGGCGATCTCCGGCGCGTAGGCGAGGTGGGTGATCCTGGCCTCGAGCACCTCGATGCCCGCCATCTCGGTGCGTTCCCGCAGCTCGACGGTCAGTTCCTCGGCGACCTCGGCGCCGTCGCGCAGGCTGGTGCGTTCGGTGTCGTGCGCGTCGTAGGGGTGCGTGGTGGCCAGGTGCCGCACCGCGGCCTCGGACTGGGTCTCCACGTACTCCTCGTAATCGTCGACGGCGAACGCGGCCTTGAAGCTGTCCACCACCCGGTAGACGACCACCGCCGCGATCTCCACCGGATTGCCGTCGGCGTCGTTGACCTTCAGCTTCTGCGTCTCGAAGTTGCGCACCCGCAGCGAGATGCTCTTGCGGTCGGTCAGCGGCACCACCGAGAAGAAGCCGGGCTCGCTCACCGAACCGATGTAGCGGCCGAAGAACTGCACCACCTTGGCCTCGTTCGGGTTGACGATCACCAACCCGGTGGCCAGCAGCGCCAGCACCACCACGACCACGGTCGCCGCGATCGCCGCGATCAGCGCGGGCACGTTCCCGCCCTTGGCTGCCGCGACGTACCCCAGAACGGCCGCGCCGCCGAAGAAAAGGGTCAGCACCAACCAGGACAACAGCACCAGAAAGCCGTTGACGTGGAATGCGGGCCTGAGTTTCATGACATCCTCCCGGTATCAGAGTGATATCACCAAGATAGCACGCAAGCGCCCGCCTGCCTATCGCCGACGGGCGCACCGCACGCTCAGGCCGCGGGCCGGATGTTGCGGTTGAAGCGGAACATGTTGTGCGGGTCGTACTTCGCCTTCAGCGCCGCGAGCTTCGCGTAGGTGTCCGGCGCGTATCCCGCGCGGGTCTGCGCGTCGTCCACCCCGTCGCCCGCGCCGTAGAGGAAGGCCAGGCTGTGCCCGATCGTCCACGGCGCCAGCACTTCCCGGATCGCGTCGTGCTCGCCGGGCACCGCGGCACCCGCGCCGGGAGCGGGCATGGTGATCACGCGGACCACGTACGCGGCCTCGCGCCGGTCGACGGCGACACTGTCGGAGCCCGGCTTGGCGAGCGCGCCGCCGAGGTGGCGGATGTCGACCACGGCATCGATCGCACCGCCGGGACCGGTGGCGGCGGTCAGCGCCGCCAGGGCCTCTTCGGTGAGCTCGCCGAGCACGGCATTGGTCGCGGCATAGGCGTGCGGGCGATCCGGATCGTTGTGGATGGTGTGCGATTCGGTGTAGGGCAGCTCGCGCAGATCGTCGCGCAGCCGCGCCCCGGCCGCGCGCAGCGGCGCGACCAGGCGTTCACCCTCGGCGGCCGGGCCGTCGAACGCGATACGAATCGAGGCCACGTAACGGCCGCGCAAACCCTCGGGAACCTGCGGGATGTCGGGGTAGGTCAGCGTGGCGACGGTCGAGGTCAGCTGATCGGGCACCGTCGCGGTCCACTGCCGCCAGGCCTCCACCGCGGCGACGGCCAGCGGCGTGTCGAACACCAGCTGCCCGCCGTAGACCGTCCGCACCGGAACCAGGTCTATTTCCAGCGCCGTCACCACGCCGAAGTTCCCGCCGCTGCCCAGCACCGCGCCGAACAGTTCGTCGCCGGGACGCAGCGTGCGCATCCGGCCGTCCGCGGTGACCAGTTCGATCATCCGCACATGATCGGCCGCGTAACCGAATTCCCTTGCCAGCAAACCGAGTCCGCCGCCGAGCGTGTAGCCGACCACGCCGACCGAGGGCGAGGAGCCGTTGAGCGGGGCCAGCCCGAACTCCGCCACCGCCTCGACGAGCGCGCCCGCCCGCACCCCCGCGGCGACCCGCGCGGTCCTCGCCTCGGGATCGATGCGGATGCTCGTCATCCGCGCCGTGCCGATCAACACCCCGCCCTCGGCGGCCACCGAGAGTCCGTGCCCAGTCGCCTGCACGGCGACCGGGAGTCCGTGGCGCGCGGCGTATTCCACTGCGGCGCGGACATCCTCGGCGTGCGCGGCGGCGACCACGAGCGCGGGCCGATGGGTGTAGGCGGTCTGGAATCCGGCGATCTCCGCCTGGTAGCCGGGCTCGCCCGGCCGGAACACCTGCCCGGTGAAGACGGGGAAATCGGTGCTCTGCGTCGCGTTGTCTGTCATGGCTTCGACGATGCTCGCCGTCGAGCAAGAAGTACAACAGATGGTTTCTATCGATACTAGAATCATCAGTTATGGAACTGCGCCACCTGCGCTACTTCGTCGCCGTGGCGGAAGAAGCCAACTTCACCCGCGCCGCAGCGCGCCTGCACCTGGCCCAGCCGGGACTCAGCGCCCAGATCCGGCAATTCGAACGGGAACTCGGCCAGCCGCTGCTGGACCGTGGCGGGCGCACGGTAACGCTCACCGAGGTCGGCGCGGCCGTATTGCCGCACGCCAAGGCGGCCTTGGCCGCGGCCCAGCGCATCGCGGACACGGTGGACGAGTTCACCGGCCTGCTGCGCGGTCAGGTGCGCGTCGGACTCATCTCCGGGGCCGCCCCCGAGGAATTCGACGTCGCGGCGGTCCTCGCCGGTTTCCACGACGACCACCCGGAGGTCGGCATCAGCCTGACCGAGGACACCTCCGAACGCATGCTCGCCGCCCTCGGCCGCGGCGAACTCGACATCGCCCTGGTCGGCCTGAGCGGCGCGGGCCTCGATCCCGGGCTCGGCAAGCAGGTGGTGCTGGACACCGCGGTGGTCGCCGCGGTCGCCGCCGACGACCGATCCCACGGGGCGAGCATCCCGCTCGCCGCGCTGCGCGACCAGCCGGTGATCTGCCTGCCCCCGGGCACCGGCCTGCGCGGCGTCTTCGAACGCGCCTGCGCCGCGGCCGGATTCGAGCCGC
>NZ_BDBP01000183.1 GCF_001613045.1 Nocardia lijiangensis NBRC 108240
TGGGTGTCGCCACCGGCGTGCCAGGCGGCGATCACCTCGGGCAGCCGTCGCCCCGCGACGTCGTCGGCCTCGGCGGCGAGCGCGGCCAACGGGCGGACGATGGCGCGCACGCCCGCCACCACCAGCGCGATCTCGATCGCGATCGCGAACAGCGCGGCGATCAGGAACCCGGCCAAGGTCAGCGCCGCCACCTGGCGCAGGTCGTGTGCGCGCTGCCGCACCGCGTCGCCGACCGCCTGTTGCACGACGCGCTGCTCGTCGATGACGGCCGTCATCTGCGTCCACCAGTCGCTCGGATCCACCGGACGGACCAGCGGGCCCGCGCTGGAATCGATGGCGACGCGCTCGGATTCGGCCGCACGCATCGCGTCGTCGCCGCGCAACGCGGTGTCGAGCAGATCCCGTTGCGCGACGGTGGCGTCGCGCGCAAAGGCGGCGAGCCCTGCCGATTTGGCGGCACGGATGTCGAGGAACTGGACGTACTCGCCGGGCTCGAAACCGTCGGCGGCGAACACCCCGTTGAGGAAGCCGCGCTCGCGCGCCGTCTGCTCCTTCGCCTCGCCGAGCGCGTACAGCGCGAGCAGACCGTGCCGCACCTCGGCATCGCGGGCCTGGTCGAGACCGAGTCGCGGACGGTTCAGCGCGTCGATGGCGTCAGTGTAGAACTGGAACGCGGCCGCCCGGCCGATCCGGCCCGCGTCGACCTGGGCGCGGACCGCGGGCAACCCGGCGAACTGGCCGACCGCGGCCCGGATCTCGCTGGAACCGGCTGCCGCGCCCGATAATTCGGCTTCGAGTGCGCGCAACGCGCGGTCGGTCGCCGCGCGCTGGTCCGCGACGGCCTGCCGCAGCCGGACGTCACCGCCGAGCAGGCCGTTGCTCAGACCGCGCTCACGCTGCGCCTCGTGCAACAGATCCTGCACCACCAAGGCGAGCGAGACCGCGGCCACCGTGTCGCCGCTGCGCTGGTACGACTGGATCTCCCTGGCGAGGGTGAGGCCGAGCAGCGCGAGCACCAAAGTCAGTGAGACGGCAAGAATTCTGGCCAATCGGCCCCGAATGGTGCGCGGCCGAACTATCCTTCCGACACCAGCCGGTTCCGGAATGGCGACCGAAGCCGTCACCGCGCCGCTTGCCTGCGGCCTCGAACGCACACGCACCACCCCGCTCCTCGCGAACTGCGACCGCGGCGGTTCGAAGTCGAACCCGCGGAATCAGGAGCAAGCTGTCACAGCCCGCAGGCGGTGTCAACGCGAAAATCGGGCAAATCAGACACGAGCAGGGATTCTAAACACGCTGGTAATCCAGTATTTTCGCGGTTTCGATCCGCTCACACCGCGCCGCGCCCGACGGTGACCGCCGCGCGGGTGAAGCACACCACACGCGACACGTCGAATACCGCGCCATTGCCCTCGAATACCCGCGACGGCGCCTTCGAAACCGCGCGGGCATCGTCGAAAACCGCGCCGCCGCTGTCGAACACCGCGTCGGTGGTTCAGAACACGTCGCCGAAGCCTCAGCCGATCGCGTCGGCGAAGGCTAGCCGATCGCGTCGCCGAGGATGCCGAGCACGGCGTCCGAGGTGTAGAACGGCTCGAAGCGCTCCCGGATCAGCTTGGCCAGCACGCCGTTTCGCTTCGCGCCCTCGATCACCGCGGGACCGTAGCGCAGGATCTCGGTGGCGATGTCGTCACCGGAAAGCCCGAGTTCGGGCAGCATGGCGGCCAGCGTGTACTCGCCGTACTTGGCGTAGAACACCTCGACGCACTCCTCGACGAGCAGGCCGAAGTACTCCTTCTCGCGGGTGGTCACCGCGATCTCGTAGCACAGCAGCACCAGCTCGTTGAGTTCCTTCTGGGTCAGATACTCGCGCAGGCCGCTGACCGGCTCGTCGGCGTGCAGATCCCAGAACTCCATGGCGGCCGAGTGCACAGGGGCGTCGCGCAGCATCTCGCGGATCGCGTTGTTGGTGCGCTTGAGCGCGAACATCGCGCCCTTGCCCGCGAGGTCGCCGACGAACGTGCCGTCGGCGACCTTCTTGGCCCGGTTGGCGGCCGACTGGCCCAGCAACATCAGCGAGGAGACGCCGGGGATCTTCTCGGCGCGCTCTCGGTTGGCCTGCATGAAGTCGTTGATCAGCTTGTCCACGAACTTCGAGGCCACCGTGGCCACCAGCGGGCTCTCGGTGAGCCGGTCCAGGATGCGCTCCTGGGCCTGGTGCATGCCGAAGATCTTCTCCAGCAACGCCTCCACCGGTTCCCGCTCCACCACCTCGCCCAGGGTGTAGTCGTTGTTGGCGGCGATGTGGTCGTAGATCGAGTCGGCGAACACGCCGACCATGTCGGCGAGCACGGGGCTGCCGCCGATCAGGTCGACGACCGTCGCGACCGTCTGCTTGGCCTGGTCGAGCTGCACCACCTCGCGGAACACCAGGGTGTCGGCCACGCCGACCACCGCCTCGACATCGCGGGCGACGACCTCGGCGAATCGGTCGCCGGTCACCTCGGCCAGCAGGAATTCCACCTGGGCATCCAAGAGCCGTTCGGCGATCTCACGCGGCTCGGTCATCGAAATCCACCATTCATCTCGGTCCAGCACCCCGGACCAGCGCACGTCAGTCTGCGCTCTTGCCGCGCAACGATTTCCGTATCTGGTCCAGACGTTCCCGCGCGGCCTTCTCGCGCGCGGCGAATTGTTCGTCGGCGCTGCGGCCCGCCGGGGTCTGCCGGTCGAGCTCACCCATCCCCTCCGCAGTGCCGAAACGCTGCTCGACCTTATCGCGAACCGACTCGAAAGTAGGTACCCCCGAGGGCGAATATCCGCCGGTCTCGGGCAGCGTGGGCATACCGGTCGGTTGAATCGGTACCGCCGGTACCGGGAAACCGGCTCCGACCTGCCCGGATGCCACCGCGCCCACACCGCTGTCATGCGCCGAAGCGTCGGGCGTGGCAGGACTCACATCGGGATCGGATCCCGCATGAGCCGCACCGGCGAGTTCGTCCAGTGCGGCGCGCACGGCCCAGAGAGCCGAGCGCCCTTCGACCGCGGCGCGCAGCACCGTCACCAATTCCGCGTCCGGCAGGGCGGCAAGCCGCGCGACGATTTCCCTCGTATCGCTCATAACGCCAGGCTACGCACCAGAACAGACCGCTCGCCCCGGTCGCGTTTTCCGGCTATCCGGCGAGCACCTCCGTCGCCCAGGCCCGCAGCATGGCGGGCCATTCGGCGCCGAGCAGCGCGATGACGTCGTTGTGCCCCGCGCCCGGCACCACCACGAGCCGCTTGGGTTCGGACGCGGCGGCGTACAACCGCTCCGCATTGCGCAGCGGCAGCAGTTCGTCGCGATCGCCGTGCATGATCAGCACCGGCGCGGCGAGATTGCCGATCCGCCGCAGGCTCGGGTAGGCGTCGGGGATCAGCGGGCGCGGCAGGAACGGGTAGATCGCCCCGGCCGCGTCGCGGAGGCCGGTGAAGGTCGACATCAGCACGAGTCCGGCGGGCGGGTGCGCCTCGGCGAGTTCGAGCAGCACACCGCCGCCCAGCGACTTGCCCAGGTACAGCACCCGATCCGGGTCCACCCCGGGCCGGGCGAGCAGCGCCTCGCGCGCCGCCCGCGCGTCCAGGTAGGTGCCGTGCTCGCTGGGCCGCCCGGTGCTGCGGCCGTAACCGCGGTAGTCGAAGGCGAGCACGTCGAAACCCGCGGCGACCAGCAGCGCGAAGATCGCCACCCGATCGCCGAGATTGCCCGCGTTGCCGTGCGCGAAGAGCACGTGCCCGATCGGCCGCCGCGCGGGCAGCCACCAGGCGTGCAACGTCTCGCCGTCCTCGGTGCGCGGCGCCAGGTCGATGTAGTCGAGGCCGACCGCGGCGGGCGTCTGCAAGATCTGCCGATCCGGCAGATAGGTCAGCGCGTTGAGAATCCGAGCCGCGGGGTGTCGCATGCAGACGTTCTTACCCCCGCGCGCCGCGCCGTCGAGCGTCAGGGCGTTCGACCGGCGATTCGCGCACGACTCGTCACCGCGGAAGGACCGAGCACTTTACGGTGAGCCGAACCAGGACGGCACGCCCGGTATGTCGAACGGGGGTCAGTCGCCCACGGCCACATCGACACCGCGCCAGAATGCGACGCGGTCGCGCACCATCGCGGCTTCCGGCTTGGGTGTCGGGTAGTACCAGGCGGCGTCGGGATTGCGCTCGCCGTCGACGGTCACCGTGTAGTAGGAAGCGGTGCCCTTCCAGGGGCAGATCGTGTGGTGTTCGCTGGGCTCGAGGTATTCGCGGCGCACGGCGTCCGCCGGGAAGTAGTGATTGCCCTCCACCACCACGGTGTCGTCGCTCTCGGCGAGCACCGTCTCGCGCCATACCGCTCGCACGGTCATCGGACCTCCCGGGTCGTCGGAGGAAGCTGCCATCCGCCACGCTACTCCCGATCACAGCCCGGTCCGCTGCCGCGAGCCTCGATACCGGAATACGCACGGCCAGTGCCCCGTCCACAAAGGTTGGACACAGAATCCGACCGAATGTCACCGTCGATCGGCTCACCGCAATGAAGGTCGCCCTCGGTCGGTTCACCGGGCACGAAGGTCGAGTGAACGAAGGTCACGTCCAGTCGGTCTGGCGGGATGAAGGGGGCCTTCGTTCGGCTACCGCGCCGACCATTCTGGACGCGGCACCAGCACAGGGCCCAGGGGCGACGGCGGGACCCGGATACAGCGAGACCCGTACGGCCTGGTTCCTGTACGGGTCTCGCTATAGATCACGCAGCCGGACGACATCCGCCCTCGGCGCGCACGGCCGGAGGTACGCCTAACCGCGCAGGACCGCTCCTACCGCCTCGGCGGCCGACGCTACCGCGGCATCGCGGGCGGCGCTCGCCTCGTCCTCGGTCAGCGTGCGATCCGCGGCGCGGAAGCGCAGCGCGTAGGTGAGGGACTTGCGACCCTCACCCGCCTGGGCGCCCTCGTACACGTCGAACAGGGCGATGTCCTCGAGCAGCTCGCCGCCGCCGGTGCGCAGCGCCGCCTCGACCGAGCCCGCGGGCACCGACTTCTCGACACTCACCGACACGTCCTGCAACACCGCAGGGAACGGCGACACCACCGGCACCGGACGGGCCTCGCGCAGCGGCAGCGCGTCGAGGTTCAGCTCGAGCGCGCAGGTGCGGGGCGGCAGGCCGGAGCGTTCCAGCACGGCCGGGTGCAGCTCACCGGCATGGCCGACGACCACGCCGTCCACCACCAGCTCGGCGCAGCGGCCGGGATGCCAGGGCAGGTACGCGGCGGTGCGACGCTCGATGGTCACGCCCGCGGCGTCGGCGATGGCGTCGGCCAGGGCGAACGCGTCGGCGGCCTCG
>NZ_BDBP01000184.1 GCF_001613045.1 Nocardia lijiangensis NBRC 108240
ATAAGTCGCCAACAACGCCTCAGCCTCGATCGGATCACCCAACCGAGTACCAGTGCCATGCGCCTCCACCACATCGACAGCACTCGCAGGCAACCCGGCATTCGCCAACGCAGCACGAATCACCCGCTGCTGCGACGGACCATTCGGCGCAGTCAAACCATTCGACGCACCATCCTGATTCACCGCCGAACCACGCACCACCGCCAACACCTCATGCCCCAAACGGCGCGCATCCGAAAGACGCTCCAGCAGAAGCATTCCCACACCCTCGGACCAACCCGCACCATCAGCCGCTGCAGCGAAGGACTTACACCGCCCATCCGGAGACATCCCGCGTTGACGCGAGAACTCCACGAAGAGCCCGGGCGTCGCCATTACCGTCACGCCACCGGCCAGTGCCATCGAACACTCGCCCGCCCGCAACGCCGCCACGGCTTGATGCAGGGCCACCAGCGACGAGGAGCACGCGGTGTCCACCGACACCGCCGGACCCACCAAACCCAAGACGTATGCCACCCGCCCGGAGGCCACGCTCGCGGCGCTACCGTGGCCGAGGAAGCCCTCGAATCCCTCGGGAACCGAACCCAGCCGCAACGCGTAATCCGCGTACATGATTCCGGTGTAGACGCCGGTGTTGCTGCCGCGCAGACTGATCGGGTCGATCCCCGCATGTTCGATCGTCTCCCAGGCGGTCTCCAGCAACAGCCGCTGCTGCGGGTCTATCGACAGTGCTTCGCGTGGGGAGATCCCGAAGAAGTCGGCGTCGAAATCGGCAGCGTCGTAGAGGAACCCGCCTTCGCGCGCGTAGCTCTTGCCGAGCGCGTCCGGATCCGGATCGTACAGATCCTCCGGCCATCCGCGGTCGATCGGCATCGCTGCAACCGCGTCCACCCGATCGGAGACCAAGCGCCACAACTGGTCCGGAGAACCCACACCGCCGGGGTACCGACAACCCATACCCACAATGGCGATCGGCTCGCTCAGACGGCCCTCCAGCTCACGCACTCGGCGCCGCGCACTGCGGAGTTCGGCGGTGGTTCGCCGGAGGTATTCGACCGTCTTCGCTTCAACATTGTCAGTCATCTTGTTCCAGTGCCTTCTACCGAACCCGGTGCGGATCAGTACGATTCGAGTTCGTCGTCGATGATCGAGAACAATTCCTCGGCGCTCGCCGCGGCGAGCGCCTGCTCATCCGCGATCGGTTCGTCGAAGTCCTGACCTGCCCGAGAACGCAGCAGCAGATCTTCGAGCCGGGCAATGACGTTCGCGCGTTCGATCGAGTCGGCCGACTCCTTCAACACGGCAGCCGCGAACGTCTCGAACTCCTCGGACAGGGACTTCGCCCGGCTCGTCGACGGACCGCGCTCGATGAGCATGTCGTCGATGCGGTCGGCCAGCGCACTGACCGTTGGGTAGTCGAAGACCAAGGCGGCAGGCAGCTTGATTCCGGCCCACCGGCTCAACCGATTACGCAGTTCGACCGCGGTGAGCGAATCGAATCCCAGGTCCTTGAAGGCGCGCTCACTGCCGATGTCGGAGGTGTCATCGTGTCCGAGCACCGCCGCGACCTCGACCGTGATCAGCTCGGTAAGCAGACCGATACGCTCCTGCGCCGCCAATCCCGCGAGCCGCCGCTGCCATCCCCCGGTGTCCGCAGTGCCCAGGGTTACCCGTCGCCGGGCTTTCGTACGAAGCAGATCGGTGAATACCCCGCGAACCCCGTTGTCGCGCAGAACCTTCAGATCCAGTCGTGCCGGGACGAGGGTGGCCGCGGATGCCGCCAGCGCCCGATCCAGCAACTGGTGTCCCTCTGCTCCGCTCATGGCGACCAAGCCGCCACGCTTGATGCGCGCGTGATCACCGGCCCGCAAGTGCTCCGACATTCCCGACGCCTGCTCCCACCGGCCCCACGCCAACGAGGTTGCAGGCAACCCCAACCGGCGCCGGTACGACGCCAATCCATCCAGGAATGCATTACCCGCGGCGTAGTTGCCCTGGCCCGGCGAACCCAGGATTCCCGACACGGATGAGTACAGGATGAATCCACGCAGATCCAGATCCCGGGTCAGCTCGTGCAGGTGCCAGGCGGCATCCACCTTCGGCGCGAGCACCCGCCGCAACTGGGCGTCGGTCAGCGAGGTGATGACCCCGTCGTCGAGGACACCGGCGGCATGGACCACCACCCGCACCGGGAATTCCGGATCGACACCGGCCAATACCGCTGCCAACTGCGCACGATCGGCGACGTCACAGGCCGCCGCCAGCACTGAAGCCGCACCCGCCGCGAGCAATTCGTCGCGTAGTTCGGCGAACCCCTCGGCCGCAGCACCGCGACGGCTTACGAGCAGGACCCGTCGCACGCCATGGGTCGTGACCATATGCCGGGCCAGCATCGAGCCCAAGGCCCCCGAGCCACCGGTGATCAGCACCGTACCGTCGCGATCCCACATCGGCGACATACCCTCGGCGAGTCCATCACTCGGGACCGCGACCCGCGCTAGGCGCGGCACACTCACCTGCCCGGCGCGGAGAACCAACTGCGACTCACCACCGTCCAGCGCGGCGTCGAGCGCCCGCCACGACTCCGGCGAACCGTCGGTGTCTACCAGCACGAACCGATCCGGATTCTCCGACTGCGCCGAACGCACCAGACCCCATATCGACGCACCCGCCAACCCCGACACCGAATCGACCGCAGCATCGGTATCGAGCGCACCGATTCCGGAAGCGTTGCGAGTCAACACAACCAGTCGCGAATCCGCCACCCGAGACTCGGACAACCAAGCTTGCAGCAATCCGAGCACTTCGTCGGCCTGACGGTACACACCCTCGACCACCGGCTCACCCGAAGGCACGGCAATCGGGACCAGTACTACCGACGGCGCCACACCACCGGCATCCAACTCCGCGGTCAATGCCGCCAAATCCGGCAACCAGCGGCCATCGGACAGCTCCAGAGTCCGATTGCCCTTGTCGCCCAGGAATATCCATGCCGAACGGTCCCGACCCTGCGGCTCCGGCCGAGTCTGCGCGACCCATTCCAACTCGTACAACGAATCCGTCACGCCACCTGCAGCACCGCGCAGCAAACTCTCCGGAACAGGCCGCATCGTCAGCGCGTCCACGCTCGCGATCGGCGCATCGTGCGCATCGACCAACCACACCGATACACCACCCTCGGCAACCGGCGCGATACGCACACGCGCGTACTCGGCACCGGTGGAGTACACCCGGACTCCGTGCCAGGCGAAGGGCAACCCGGCTTCTCCCGCGTTCTCTCCGATGCCGGGCAGCATGGCGTGCAGGGCGCTGTCGAGCAGGGCCGGATGCATCAGGAACCCGTCTGCCGCACTACCCGGCTCCGACGGCAATCCGATCTCGGCGAATATCTCGTCCTCGCGCCGCCACACTCGCCGCAGACCCTGGAACACCGGACCGTACCAATAGCCGTAATCGGCCACCTGGTCGTACGCGTCGACGACATCGACCTCGATGGCGTCGATCGGCGGCCACGCACCCAAACCCACTGGGGTGCTGGTCATTCCACGGTCGGTCGCCAGGACCGCACTGGCGTGCAGCACCCACTCCCCAGCACCGGACTCATCGGAATCCGGGCGTGTGTGCACACTGGCCTCGCAGCGACCGTCGGCTTCGGGCTCACCCACCGCGACCCGCACCTGCACCGCGTCCGCGGACACCAGTAACGGTGTCACCAGTGAAAGCTCTTCGAGCATCGTGCACCCGACTCGATCACCCGCAGCGAGAAGCATTTCCACGAATCCGGTCCCGGGCAGCAAAGCCACATCGGCCACCTGGTGATCGGCCAGCCAGGCATGTGACCGCAAGGACAACCTACCGGTCACGACCACGCCGCCGCCGGGCAGCTCGACCACCGCGCCGAGCAATGGATGCTCGGCCGTGTCCACTCCCAGCGCACCCGCATCCCCGGCACCGGCCACCGACTCCAACCAGAACCGCTTGTGCTGGAACGCATACGTCGGCAATCCCACGCGCCGCACGCCACGATCGGCGAACAGCTCAGCCCAGCGCACATCCACACCGGCGACGAACAACTCCGCCGCGGACCGCACGATTCGAGACATGCCTCCGTCGCCGCGACGCAGCGATCCGACGATCGCGGCGGTCACCTCGCGCTCGTCCGCGATCTGTTCGATGCCCGTCATGAGAACCGGGTGCGGGCTGGATTCGACGAATGCGGTGTACCCGTCCGTCAGCAAGGCGTGCACGGCCTGTTCGAATCGCACCGGCTCCCGGCAGTTGTCGTACCAGTAGGCCGCGGTGAGTTCGGTCCCGGCGACAATGCCGCCGGTTACGGTCGAGTACATGGGGATGGCGCTCGCGCGCGGCGCGACCGATGCCAGCGTGGTCAGAATCGACTGTTTCAGCGGCTCCACGGTCGGTGAGTGCGAGGCGACCGTCAGCGGCACAATGCGTGCCCTGATACCACCGGCTTCCATATCCGATACCAAGCGCGTCAGTTCTGCGAGTCCGCCGCTGACCGATACCGACGACGGTCCGTTCACACCGGCGAGCCAGAGCGCGTCGTAGTGCTCCAGACGTGACACGATCTCGGCTTCCGACAGCGAAATCGCCGCGATGGCACCGTGACCGGCGAGCTCTTCGTAGAAGATCCGGGAGCGCTGCACGATTATCATGGCCGCGTCCTCGAGCGAGAGGGCTCCTGCCACGCAGGCGGCCGCGACCTCGCCTTGCGAACTTCCCACCACCGCGGCGGGGACGACGCCATACGAACGCCACAGCTCGGCAAGCGACACCATGACGGCGAAAAGGACCGGTTGCAGCACATCGATCCGATCGAGGGATGCGGCGGCCTCGGTTCCGCGCACCGCATCGAGCAGCGACCATTCGACCAGGGGATCGACGACCGCCGCACACTCGGCCATTCGGGTGGCGAAAGCCGGTGCGGTGTCGAGCAATTCAGCAGCCATGCCCTGCCATTGCGAGCCCTGTCCTGGGAAAACGAAGACAGTTTCGGCGATCGCGGTATCGGCTGACCCGCGCAGTGCGCTGTCGTGCGGACGCTCGTCTCGAACCGCTGCCAGCCCTGCCAGCAACGACTCCCGGTCCGCACCGATCACCACCGCACGGTCGTCGAATACCGTGCGTGAACTCGCGAGCGTCCAACCGATATCGGCTGGATCCACCTCCGGCCGTTCCTGCACATGGGTCAGCAGGCGGTCCACTTGATCGACCAGCGCTGCAGCGGATTTCGCCGACACCACCCACACGTGGGGCTGACCCGACCCGACGAAAGTTCCGGGCACCTGCCCCGAAACAGGCTCGATCGGAGCTTGTTCGAGGATGACG
>NZ_BDBP01000185.1 GCF_001613045.1 Nocardia lijiangensis NBRC 108240
GTGTGCGTGTGTTCTTTGAGAACTCAATAGTGTGTCGATGAATGTCAGTGCCAAATTTTAGATATTTGGTTCCGGCTCTTCACCCCCCGTGTGGAGGGTCGGACATTTAGTCAGCTAATTTCCGGCTGGCGATTGTTTTGCTAGGTTTTCGGACTCTAGTTTAGATCTGATTGCATCCTTCGGGGTGTGATTGTGAGTCTTCAACGGAGAGTTTGATCCTGGCTCAGGACGAACGCTGGCGGCGTGCTTAACACATGCAAGTCGAGCGGTAAGGCCCTTCGGGGTACACGAGCGGCGAACGGGTGAGTAACACGTGGGTGATCTGCCTCGTACTTCGGGATAAGCCTGGGAAACTGGGTCTAATACCGGATATGACCAGGGACTGCATGGTTTCTGGTGGAAAGATTTATCGGTGCGAGATGGGCCCGCGGCCTATCAGCTTGTTGGTGGGGTAATGGCCTACCAAGGCGACGACGGGTAGCCGACCTGAGAGGGTGACCGGCCACACTGGGACTGAGACACGGCCCAGACTCCTACGGGAGGCAGCAGTGGGGAATATTGCACAATGGGCGAAAGCCTGATGCAGCGACGCCGCGTGAGGGATGACGGCCTTCGGGTTGTAAACCTCTTTCGACAGGGACGAAGCGCAAGTGACGGTACCTGTAGAAGAAGCACCGGCCAACTACGTGCCAGCAGCCGCGGTAATACGTAGGGTGCGAGCGTTGTCCGGAATTACTGGGCGTAAAGAGCTTGTAGGCGGTCTGTCGCGTCTTCTGTGAAAACTCACAGCTCAACTGTGAGCTTGCAGGGGATACGGGCAGACTAGAGTACTTCAGGGGAGACTGGAATTCCTGGTGTAGCGGTGAAATGCGCAGATATCAGGAGGAACACCGGTGGCGAAGGCGGGTCTCTGGGAAGTAACTGACGCTGAGAAGCGAAAGCGTGGGTAGCGAACAGGATTAGATACCCTGGTAGTCCACGCCGTAAACGGTGGGTACTAGGTGTGGGTTTCCTTCCACGGGATCCGTGCCGTAGCTAACGCATTAAGTACCCCGCCTGGGGAGTACGGCCGCAAGGCTAAAACTCAAAGGAATTGACGGGGGCCCGCACAAGCGGCGGAGCATGTGGATTAATTCGATGCAACGCGAAGAACCTTACCTGGGTTTGACATACACCGGAAACCTGCAGAGATGTAGGCCCCCTTGTGGTCGGTGTACAGGTGGTGCATGGCTGTCGTCAGCTCGTGTCGTGAGATGTTGGGTTAAGTCCCGCAACGAGCGCAACCCTTATCTTATGTTGCCAGCGCGTAATGGCGGGGACTCGTGAGAGACTGCCGGGGTCAACTCGGAGGAAGGTGGGGACGACGTCAAGTCATCATGCCCCTTATGTCCAGGGCTTCACACATGCTACAATGGCCGGTACAGAGGGCTGCGATACCGCGAGGTGGAGCGAATCCCTTAAAGCCGGTCTCAGTTCGGATCGGGGTCTGCAACTCGACCCCGTGAAGTTGGAGTCGCTAGTAATCGCAGATCAGCAACGCTGCGGTGAATACGTTCCCGGGCCTTGTACACACCGCCCGTCACGTCATGAAAGTCGGTAACACCCGAAGCCGGTGGCCTAACCCCTCGTGGGAGGGAGCCGTCGAAGGTGGGATTGGCGATTGGGACGAAGTCGTAACAAGGTAGCCGTACCGGAAGGTGCGGCTGGATCACCTCCTTTCTAAGGAGCACTTCTGCACGACGCCTCGAATAGTCGAGGGTGGTTGTGCCAGAGACCGTTTAGTCTCCGACAGTGGGACTGCGGACGCTCATGGGTGGAACGCTGACAAGCTTCATCGCACTCGGTCGGAGCCATGTCTTCGGTCGCGGTGGATATATCGACACACTATTGGGTCCTGAAAGAACAGACGTTCTTTCCAGGCAAGAAGACGATCCGCTCGGATCTTCGGTTAGTACCGCAGGGCATGTGCTCTGGCCGGCTTCGAAACAGATTCTGAGTGGGTGTGTTGTTTGAGAACTGCACAGTGGACGCGAGCATCTTTGTTAGTAAGTGTTTAAGAGCGTACGGTGGATGCCTTGGCACCAGGAGCCGATGAAGGACGTAGGAGGCTGCGATAAGCCTCGGGGAGCTGTCAACCGAGCTGAGATCCGAGGATTTCCGAATGGGGAAACCCAGCACGAGTGATGTCGTGTTACCCGCATCTGAATATATAGGGTGTGTGGAGGGAACGTGGGGAAGTGAAACATCTCAGTACCCACAGGAAGAGAAAACAACAGTGATTCCGTGAGTAGTGGCGAGCGAAAGCGGATGAGGCTAAACCATGGGCGTGTGATAGCCGGCAGGCGTTGCGTTTGTGGGGTTGTGGGGCTCATTTTCTTGTCACTGCCGTGGCGAGCAACAGTCAGAAAAGTGTGTGTTAGCTGAATTGGTCTGGGACGGCCAACCGTAGACGGTGAGAGTCCGGTAAGCGAAAATGCATGCTCTGTTGTAGTGAGTACCCGAGTAGCAGCGGGCCCGTGAAATCTGCTGTGAATCTGCCGGGACCACCCGGTAAGCCTGAATACTCCCTGGTGACCGATAGCGGACTAGTACCGTGAGGGAAAGGTGAAAAGTACCCCGGGAGGGGAGTGAAATAGTACCTGAAACCGTGCGCTTACAATCCGTCAGGGCCTGCGAGTGCTTTAGTGCACTGTGGGTGATGGCGTGCCTTTTGAAGAATGAGCCTGCGAGTTAGTGGCATGTGGCGAGGTTAACCCGTGTGGGGTAGCCGTAGCGAAAGCGAGTCCGAATAGGGCGTTTTGAGTCGCATGTTCTAGACCCGAAGCGGAGTGATCTACCCATGGCCAGGGTGAAGCGACGGTAAGACGTCGTGGAGGCCCGAACCCACTTAGGTTGAAAACTGAGGGGATGAGCTGTGGGTAGGGGTGAAAGGCCAATCAAACTCCGTGATAGCTGGTTCTCCCCGAAATGCATTTAGGTGCAGCGTCACGTGTTTCACGCCGGAGGTAGAGCTACTGGATGGCCTAGGGGGCCCACAAGCTTACCGAAGTCAGCCAAACTCCGAATGCCGGTGTGTGAGAGCGTGGCAGTGAGACTGCGGGGGATAAGCTTCGTAGTCGAGAGGGAAACAGCCCAGATCGCCGGCTAAGGCCCCTAAGCGTGTACTAAGTGGAAAAGGATGTGGGGTCGCGAAGACAACCAGGAGGTTGGCTTAGAAGCAGCCACCCTTGAAAGAGTGCGTAATAGCTCACTGGTCAAGTGATCCTGCGCCGACAATGTAGCGGGGCTCAAGTACACCGCCGAAGCCGCGGCAGTCGCACAATACATCCGCCATCCTCTACGGGGGGTGGTGCAGTGGTGTGGCTGGGTAGGGGAGCGTCCTGTAGCCAGGGAAGCAGCAGTGTGAACTAGTTGTGGAGGCTGCGGGAGTGAGAATGCAGGCATGAGTAGCGAAAGACGAGTGAGAAACTCGTCCGCCGAATGACCAAGGGTTCCTGGGCCAGGTTAATCCGCCCAGGGTGAGTCGGGACCTAAGGCGAGGCCGACAGGCGTAGTCGATGGACAACGGGTTGATATTCCCGTACCCGTGTATCCGCGCCCAGTGGCGAATCAGTTGTGCTAACCATCCAAAACCGGACGGATCTCCTTCGGGAGACCTGAGGGGGCTGCATGGGACCCTGGCTGTAGTAGTCAAGCGATGGGGTGACGCAGGAAGGTAGCTGGGCCAGTCAGTGGTTGTACTGGTGTAAGCCTGTAGGGCGTTGTGTAGGCAAATCCGCACAACATGTGCCTGAGAGGTGATGCGTAGCCGATTGAGGCGAATTCAGTGATCCTATGCTGCCGAGAAAAGCCTCTAGTGAGTTGGTACACGGCCCGTACCCCAAACCGACACAGGTGGTCAGGTAGAGAATACTAAGGCGATCGAGAGAACTGTGGTTAAGGAACTCGGCAAAATGCCCCCGTAACTTCGGGAGAAGGGGGACCAACGCTGGTGACCGGGCTTGCCCCGTGAGCTGGTGGTGGTCGCAGAGACCAGAGAGAAGCGACTGTTTACTAAAAACACAGGTCCGTGCGAAGTCGTAAGACGATGTATACGGACTGACGCCTGCCCGGTGCCGGAAGGTTAAGAGGACCGGTTAGCGCTTCGGCGCGAAGCTGAGAATTTAAGCCCCGGTAAACGGCGGTGGTAACTATAACCATCCTAAGGTAGCGAAATTCCTTGTCGGGTAAGTTCCGACCTGCACGAATGGCGTAACGACTTCTCTGCTGTCTCAACCACAGACTCGGCGAAATTGCATTACGAGTAAAGATGCTCGTTACGCGCGGCAGGACGAAAAGACCCCGGGACCTTCACTATAGCTTGGTATTGGTGTTCGGTACGGTTTGTGTAGGATAGGTGGGAGACTGTGAAGCGGGTACGCCAGTATTCGTGGAGTCGTCGTTGAAATACCACTCTGATCGTATTGGACCTCTAACCTCGGACCATGATCTGGTTCAGGGACAGTGCCTGGTGGGTAGTTTAACTGGGGCGGTTGCCTCCCAAAATGTAACGGAGGCGCCCAAAGGTTCCCTCAGCCTGGTTGGCAATCAGGTGTCGAGTGCAAGTGCACAAGGGAGCTTGACTGTGAGACAGACATGTCGAGCAGGGACGAAAGTCGGGACTAGTGATCCGGCACCGGCAAGTGGAAGCGGTGTCGCTCAACGGATAAAAGGTACCCCGGGGATAACAGGCTGATCTTCCCCAAGAGTCCATATCGACGGGATGGTTTGGCACCTCGATGTCGGCTCGTCGCATCCTGGGGCTGGAGTAGGTCCCAAGGGTTGGGCTGTTCGCCCATTAAAGCGGCACGCGAGCTGGGTTTAGAACGTCGTGAGACAGTTCGGTCTCTATCCGCCGCGCGCGTCAGAAACTTGAGGAAGGCTGTCCCTAGTACGAGAGGACCGGGACGGACGAACCTCTGGTGTGCCAGTTGTCCTGCCAAGGGCACTGCTGGTTAGCTACGTTCGGAAGGGATAACCGCTGAAAGCATCTAAGCGGGAAGCCTGTTCCAAGATGAGGTTTCTCACCCCCTCGAGGGGGTAAGGCCCCCCACAGACCATGGGGTTGATAGGCCAGAACTGGAAGCACGGTAACGTGTGGAGGTGACTGGTACTAATCGGCCGAGGACTTACCAACAAAGAAGCTACGCGTCCACTGTGCGGTATCTGAAACAACACACAGACACTGCAGCACAACACAACTCCCGGGTTGTGTGAGCGCTGTTCGTGTGGATAGTTTCATAGAGTTACGGCGGCTATAGCGGTGGGGAAACGCCCGGTCCCATTCCGAACCCGGAAGCTAAGGCCACCTGCGCCGATGGTACTGCACTCGACAGGGTGTGGGAGAGTAGGACACCGCCGGAACATC
>NZ_BDBP01000186.1 GCF_001613045.1 Nocardia lijiangensis NBRC 108240
AGCTGGTCGGGGCCGAAGCCGGTAGCGCAGGGTGATCTTGGCGGCCTCACGGTGCACGCAAAAACGGATAACGCGTTGCGGACGCCCCGTGGCCAGCGACTACGCTGTGCACCCGTGATCACCCGCCTCTCCCAACTCTTCCTGCGTACCCTGCGCGACGACCCCGCCGACGCCGAGGTGCCCAGTCACAAACTGCTCGTGCGCGCCGGATACGTCCGCCGCGTCGCTCCCGGTGTGTACTCGTGGCTGCCGCTGGGCCTGAAGGTGCTGCGCAAGATCGAGGACGTCGTCCGGGAAGAGATGAACGCCATCGGCGCGCAGGAGATCTCGCTACCCGCGCTGCTGCCGCGCGACCCGTACGAGACCACCAACCGGTGGACCGAATACGGTGACGGCCTGTTCCGGCTGCAGGACCGCAAGGGCGGGGACTATCTGCTCGGCCCCACCCACGAGGAGCTGTTCGCGCTCACCGTGAAGGGCGAGTACAACTCCTACAAGGATCTGCCCGTCACGCTGTACCAGATCCAGACCAAGTACCGCGACGAGGAGCGCCCGCGCGCGGGCATCCTGCGCGGACGCGAGTTCATCATGAAGGACTCCTACTCCTTCGACCTCGACGAGGACGGCCTGAAGGGCAGCTACAACGCCCATCGCGAGGCCTACCAGCGCATCTTCGACCGGCTCGGCGTGCGGTACGTGATCGTGGCGGCCACCTCGGGCGCGATGGGCGGCAGCGCGTCGGAGGAATTCCTGGCCGACAGCCCGGTGGGTGAGGACACCTACGTGATCTGCCGCGAGTCCGGCTACGCGGCCAACGTGGAGGCCGTGGTCACGCCCGCTCCCGAGCCGCAGCCGATCGAGGGCAGGCCCGCTGCCGTCGTGCACGAGACCCCGCACACTCCCACCATCGCCACCCTGGTCGATTGGGCCAACTCCGCGGGCATCGCCGAGCAGTACGGTAGGCCGGTCACCGCGGCCGACACCCTGAAGAACGTGATGGTCAAGCTGCGCCACCCGGACGGCAAGACCGAGATCGTCGGCATCGGCGTCCCCGGCGACCGCGAGGTGGACGACAAGCGCCTCGCCGCGTCGGTCGAGCCCGCCGAGGTCGAGTTGCTCACCGAAGCCGACTTCGTCGCCAACCCGTTCCTGGTGAAGGGCTACATCGGCCCGAAGGGATTGCAGGAGAACGGCATCCGCTACCTGGTCGACCCCAGGGTGGTCAGCGGCACGTCCTGGATCACCGGTGCGGACAGCGAGGGCAGGCATGTGGTCGGCCTGCTGGCGGGCCGCGACTTCACCCCCGACGGCACCGTCGAGGCCGCCGAGGTCCGCGACGGCGACCCTTCGCCGGACGGGCGCGGCGCGCTGGTCTCCGCCCGCGGCATCGAGATCGGGCACATCTTCCAGCTCGGCTACAAGTACACCGACGCCTTCGAGGTCGACGTGCTCGGCGAGAACGGCAAGCCGGTGCGGCTGATCATGGGCTCCTACGGCGTCGGCGTGTCCCGCATGGTCGCGGTGGTCGCCGAGCAGCAACACGACGAGAAGGGCCTGCGCTGGCCCGCGGAGATCGCGCCGTTCGACGTGCACGTCGTCATCGCCAACAAGGACGAGGCCGCCCGCGCGGGCGCCGAGGACGTGGTGTCGGGCCTGCACGCCCAGGGGCTGGATGTGCTCTTCGACGATCGCACCGCCTCACCGGGCGTGAAGTTCAAGGATGCCGAACTTCTCGGCATGCCTTGGGTTCTCGTCGTCGGCCGCGGCTGGGCCGAGGGCAAGGTGGAGCTGCGCAACCGCTTCACCGGCGAGGCCGAGGAGATTCCGGCCGCCGCTGCGGTCGAGACGGTGGTCGCGAAGATTCGCGGCTGATCCGCTTCACACCCGTTCGCCGCCCCGGTCCCGCACGCGGACCGGGGCGGCTTTCGTTGCGGGCCGCCATAGCGCCGCCCGCGATCCGCGGTCGAATGCGTTCTCGGCCCACCGACCGCATCGCCGCCGGCGCATCGCCGCACTGCCGCACGAGACTGCGAAACAGCGCTCCAGCACCGCGGCTCCGGAGCCTCCCGTGTGAGAAGGTGGGGCAGTTGCCCTCTCCTTACGCTTCCGTAGGCTGTATTTGCTGATAGGAGAACCGGGATACCTGCCACACGCTGCTGTTACCCGCTGGTAAGTTAACCGGCATGACGAACTCCGAGGCGTTGTTGTTCAACCCGGCCACCTACGATCCGCAGCATTTGGACGCGGAGACCCGGCGGCTGCTGAAGGCCACTATCGAGTGGTTCGAGAGCCGCGGTAAGCGGCAACTGCTTGCCGACGACCACAGCTCCGTGTGGACCGCCGACTTCCTCGAGTTCGTCGCGAAGGAGAAGCTCTTCGCCACCTTCCTGACTCCCGCCGCCTACGCCGACGGCGACTCGAACCGCCGCTGGGACGCCGCACGCAACGCCGCGCTCTCGGAGATCTTCGGCTTCTACGGCCTGGCCTACTGGTACGCCGAGCAGGTGACCATTCTCGGTCTCGGGCCGATCTGGCAGAGCGACAACGAGGCGGCCAAGCGGCGCGCGGCCGCCGACCTCGCCGACGGACAGGTAATGGCCTTCGCGCTGTCCGAGCAGTCGCACGGCGCGGACATCTACAACACCGACATGGTGCTCACCCCGACCGAGCCGGGCAGCGCCGACGCCGAGGCCGGAATCCTGTTCCGCGCCAACGGCGCCAAGTACTACATCGGCAACGGCAATGTGGCCAGCATGGTTTCGGTGTTCTCCCGGCGCGGTGACATCGAGGGCGCCGACGGCTACATCTGGTTCGCCGCGGACAGCCGCCACGAGAACTACCACCTCATCGACAATGTCGTGAACGAGCAGATGTACGTGAGCACGTTCCGGCTGGAGAACTACCCGGTGCGCGCCGAGGACATCCTGCACACCGGTCCCGAGGCGTTCTCCGCGGCGCTGAACACCGTCAACGTCGGCAAGTTCAACCTCTGCCACGGCGGCATCGGCATGGTGGAGCACTCCTTCTACGAGGCCATCACGCACGCCAACAACCGCGTGCTCTACGGCAAGCTCGTCACCGACTTCCCGCATGTGCGCGGCAATTTCGTGGACGCCTACGCCCGCATCGTCGCGATGAAGCTGTTCAGCGACCGGGCCGTCGACTACTTCCGCAGCGCGAGCCTGGACGACCGGCGCTACCTGCTGTTCAACCCGATGACCAAGTCCAAGGTGACCTCCGAGGGCGAAGTGGTCATGACCCTGCTGCTGGATGTGCTCGCGGCCAAGGGATTCGAGAAGAACACCTACTTCAACGAGGTGCAGCGCCTGATCAACACCCTGCCCCGGCTCGAGGGCACGGTGCACGTCAACGTCGGCCAGATCCTCAAGTTCCTGCCCAACTACCTGTTCAACCCCAAGGAGTACCCGGAGGTCGGCACCCGCCAGGACGCGGCCGACGACGAGTTCTTCTGGCGGCAGGGCCCGGCCCGTGGCGCGGGCCGGGTGCAGTTCGCGGACTGGAACCCGGTGTACGAGAAGCACTCCGACGTCCCGAATGTGGCGCGCTTCTACGACCAGGCCAAGGCGCTGCGCGAGCTGCTGGCCACCGCGGCCCCCGACGAGGCGCAGCAGCAGGACCTGGACTTCATGCTCACCGTCGGCCACCTGTTCTCCCTGGTGGTCTACGGCCAGCTGATCCTGGAGCAGGCCGCGATCACCGGTCTGGATCGCGACGTGCTCGACCGGATCTTCGACTTCCAGATCCGCGACTTCAACGTGCACGCCACCACGCTGTACGGCAAGGCGTCCGCCACCGCGGCGCAGCGGGAGTGGGCCGTCGCGGCGCTGCGCACCCCGGTCGTGGACCGGGAGCGCTTCGACCGGGTGTGGGCGCAGGTGGCGTCCTACGACGGCGCCTACGAAATGCGCCCCTGAGCGCCACGGGTACGGCCGAGTTCGCTTCGGCCGTACCCGGTTTCGGCCGCATCGCTCCGGTCGGGACCTGGTCGCCCGAGGGCTCGGCGTAGGACGTGCCGAGATTGCGTGCGGCGGGAGGCTTGCCGGGAGCGGCAGCGGACTCGCCGGCGTAGGCATTCGGCGTGCTCACTGTGAGTGCCGCTCGGGTGAGAGCCGCGCCGGAAAAGGCATTCGGCGTGGACTCGCCGAGAGCGCCGCTCGGGTCAGGGCTTCCCGGGGAAGGCGACGGTCGGCGGGTTCACACCGAGGATCGCCTGCCAGGCACCCATCCGCAGCGCACATTCGGTGAGCGCGTCGACGCCGATGCGGCGCGTCTGCTCGGACTCGCCGTTCTCGACCACCGCGCGCCAGGCGACGGCGGTGTCGCTCTCGACGGTGACGGCCAGCCGCGCGGCGGCCGTGGGATCGTCCACCGGAAACGGGATGGTGTAGGCGGGCTCGGGCGGCGGCGCGGTCGTCCCCGTCGCACGGAGCGCGTCGACGGTGGTGTCGCGGCGGGCGCGGTGCGCCGCGGTGTTCTCGGCGATGAGGCGGTCGCGTTCGGGGGAGGCGAAGGCGGCGATCACGCCGTAGGCGTAGACCGCGGCGTACTCGGCGGCGAGCGCGTCGAGCAGGGCCTGGCGTTCGGCGTCGGTCATGCCAGCAACACCCCCGCGTGGGCGGCGCAGGCCGCGCTGACCGAGGCGAGCAGGCCAGCGCGGTAGCCGGACTGGGTGACGGCGAGATCGGCCGCGGATTTGCGCGAGCGGGCGAGCTGCTCACGCAGCTGCTCGATGCTCGGCGGCGAGATCGGTGGCACGGCCGTACCCGTCGCGTCGGGGCCGGTGGTGGTCGCGGCGAACGGCGCGGCCGGGTCCCTGGTCTTGCGTGCCGGGGTGGTCCCGTCGCCGTAGACGCCGACCACGCGGGCGATTTCGGCGCGCAACGCGTCCGCGTGCGCGGTGCGTTCGGTCGCGATCGTGCTCAGCGCGGTCTGCCGCTGCGGGGTGAGCGCGATCGCCGCGGTGGCCGCCGCGGCGTCGGTGCGGGCCATGACCTCTTGTGCGGCAAGCGGATCGGGTGCGCGCACGGGCTCGTCCGCGCA
>NZ_BDBP01000187.1 GCF_001613045.1 Nocardia lijiangensis NBRC 108240
GGGGCGCGGCGTGCCGTTCTCGGTACGCGCCCGCATCGGCAGCGGGCCGCCGCGGCCGGGATCGGTGGTCTCGGCGTCGATCACCGGCGCCGCGCGGTCGGCCGGGGTGGCCACCCGGATCGCCGGGCGGCGCTGCGGCAGACCGGTGTTGCTCATCTCGAAGCCCGAAGTGTGCTCGGGCAGCGCCAGGCTCGGCACCGGCACCAGCATGCGCGGCGGCGCGACCGTGGGCTCGTGCGCACTCTCCATCGGCTGCGGCGCGGTGAGCTGCGGAGCCTTGTCGGTGATCGGCACCGGGGAGACCAGGGTGCCGGGCAGGTGCACGCTCGCGGTGATACCGGGCTGCTGGGCCATCGCCGAGGTGCGGCGCAGGTTGACCGTGATGTTGTGCCGCTTGGCGAGCCTGCCGACCACGAAAAGACCCATGCGGCGCGCCGTTTCGACGGTGACCTCACCACCGGAGGCGAGGTGCTCGTTGACCGTCTGCAGGTCCTCGGCGGACATGCCCAGACCGCGGTCGATGATCTCGATCAGGTAGCCGCCGTCCACCGCGCGGGCCACCGAGACCGCCACCGGGGTGGTGGGCGGCGAGTAGCGCAGCGCGTTGTCGATCAGCTCGGCCAGCAGGTGCTCGACGTCGACGGCGGGCTCACCGGGCACGATGCCGTCGGGCGCGCTGCCGATCTCGACGCGCTGGTAGTCCTCGACCTGGGAGACCGCGCTCCACAGCATGTCCGACAGCGGCACCGGCGGCAGATGACCGCGGCGCAGCGCGGTACCCGCGAGCACCAGCAGGTTGTCGCCGTTCCGGCGCATGCGGGTGGCGAGGTGGTCGAGGCGGAACAGGCTCTGCAGGCGCTCGGAGTCGTCCTCGTCGTGCTCGAGTTCCTCGATCAGCGTCAGCTGCTGCTCGACGAGCGACTGGCTGCGGCGCGAGAGGGTCTCGAACATGCTGCCGATCTGCAGTCGCAGACGCGCCTGCTCGGCGGCGAGGTGGAGCGCGGCGTTGTGGATGTCGTCGACGGCGCGGGCCAGCTGGCCGATCTCCTCGGTGGTGTGCACCTCGACGCGGGTCGGTTCCGGCGTGGCGTTGCCGGAACGCACGACCTCGAGCTCGTTGGGCAGGTCGACGTGCGCGACCTGGAGTGCGCCGTGCCGCAGGCGGCGAATCGGGACGACCAGCGAGCGGGCGACCGCGAGCGCGAGGGCGAGACCGGCCAGCAGCGTCGCGACCACGATCGCGATATCGCGCAACACGATGCCGCGGACTTCGGCGGTCCGGTCGGCAAGTCGCGCGTCGATGGTGTCGACCAGGTTCAGTGTGGTCTGGTCGTAGGCGGTGGCACTGGTGCGCAGCGAATCGATGACCGGCTGACTGGCCGAGGGATCGCCGAGATTCTGGCTGAAGGCGCCGAGGCGGACGTTCACCGCATCGATCAGCACGCTGGCGTTGAGCGCCGAAGACGGCTGCATCTGGGCGAACTGGCTCAGCAACACCAGCTCACCACCCGCGGTGATCAAGACGGTCGGGCGCACGGCCGGGTTCCGGTCCGCGCCGGGCGAACCGATCAGCAGGTACTGCTGGGTGTGCAGCCTTCGTGCGTTGGTGGTCACACCGAGCTGCAGGAAGAACCGCTGAATGGTGATCTCTTCCAGCGAGGTCGAACGCGCGATCGCGTTGCCGATGCGGGCGGCGACCTCGTCGGCCTGCTGGCCGATTGCCACCGGCGAGCTGTTTCGCAGGCCGTTGCGCATCGCGCGGCCCGCGGTCAGCGCCGCGTCGAGCTCGTTGACGACGTCGGTCGGCGCGCCCGTCGAGCGCAGGGACGTCTGGAGATCGGCGGCCGCCTGGTCGAACCGGCCCGCGATGCGGTCCAGGTCGGCGTCGGTGGTCTGATCCTCCCAGGTGGTCGCCGTCGTGACGGCGAGTTGTTCGGTGGCCGAGGCGAAACCGAGCATCGGCCGGATGATCCTGGCCTGGTCGGTCGCCGCGTCGAGGTCGCCGATCGTGTTCAGCTCGTCGTTGATTCGCAAAACCGCGAACGTCGAGGCGAGCACCACCGGCAGCAGTAGCACGATCCCGACCTTGCGGGTGACGGACCAGTTAGACAGCCTGAATTGCCGGGAACGCGGTGCTGCATCCATCCGCTTCCGTCGCCTCCACTCCGCGCGGGTTCCCCGGATGGCTAGTGGCTGTTTCACATAGGTATGGGACCAACCCGCTGAGAACCAACTCGAGGTCTTGTTTTTACCGCAGGGAACATACCGTGCTGGCCGTATAACGGCAATCTGGAGGATTCGGCTTGATAATTCTCTAATATGGTTAAGCAGAACATCTTTCGGTACTGAAGCGAGGAGTCGCGACGGCCGGAATCCGCGCGCGCCGATGAAAGCCGCTGGTCATCGGTGGTGCTCTGGTGTGTCGCCGACCGGGCTCGGTTCGCGGCGTGTCCGCGGCGTGTCGGGGGTGGCCTCTCAGTCGGCTCTCAGTCGATGCGGTCAAACTGGTGGCATGCGCATTCTGGTAGTCGACGATGATCGCGCCGTCCGTGAATCGCTGCGTCGGTCGCTGACCTTCAACGGCTACTCGGTCGATCTCGCGGTGGATGGCGTGGACGCCTTGGAGAAAGCCACAATCCAACGCCCGGACGCCCTCGTGCTGGACGTGATGATGCCGCGATTGGATGGGCTCGAAGTTTGCCGACGGCTGCGCAGCACCGGTGACGATCTTCCGATTCTGGTTTTGACGGCGCGCGATTCGGTTTCCGAAAGGGTTGCCGGGCTCGATGCCGGAGCCGATGACTATCTGCCGAAGCCATTCGCGCTCGAGGAATTGCTCGCGCGGCTGCGCGCGCTGCTGCGCCGCCGCGCGCCCGAACAGGGCGACACCTCCGAAGCGATGCTCTTCGCGGATCTGTCCCTCGATCCGGTGACCCGCGAGGTCGCCAGGGGTTCCCGCTCGATCAGCCTGACCCGCACCGAGTTCTCGCTGCTGGAAATGCTGATGTCGAACCCGCGCCGGGTGCTCACCCGCAGCCGCATCCTCGAAGAGGTGTGGGGCTACGACTTCCCGACCTCCGGCAATGCGCTCGAGGTCTACATCGGCTACCTGCGCCGCAAGACCGAGGCCGAGGGCGAGCCGCGGCTCATCCACACCGTGCGTGGCGTCGGCTACGTGCTACGCGAAACTCCACCCTAGGCCGCGCGACAATGGCACGAAGTGTTCCCCGGCGACCCGTCATCGCCACCCTGGGCCAGCCCGACTCGACCGAGATGCGGCCGCCGATGCCGCTGACCCGCTCGGTCTCGCTGCGCTGGCGGGTGACCCTGCTCGCCGCCTCGGTGGTGGCCATCGCGGTCGCCTTCACCTCGATCGCCGCCTACGCGATGGTGGCGCGCGCCCTCTACGCCGACGTCGACGCGCAGCTGCGGGCGCGGGCCTCGACGATGATCGACAACAACTTCGAGAGCTTGGGCTTTCAGTCGATCATCCTGGCCGGGCTGTTCTCCAACGACGTCGGCGTCGCGCTGATCTTCGCCGACCACAAGCCCTACATGCCGCCGCAGCAGACGATTCCGCCGGTGGGGGAGCAGGAGTTCGCCGTCGCCGACGGCACGCTGACCTCCTCGCTGCGCACGGTGAGCAATCAGCGCGTGCTCGCGGTGCGCACGAATTCCGGTGCGACGCTGGTCATCTCGCAGCGGTTGGAGCCGACCCGTGAGGTGCTCGACCGGCTGGCCTGGCTGTTGTTCGTGGTCGGCGGCTGCGGCGTGGTGCTCGCCGCCGCGGCGGGTACGGCGGTGGGCCGCACCGGGCTCAGACCCATCGCACGGCTGACGGCCGCGACCGAGCGGGTCGCGCGCACCGACGACCTCACGCCCATCCCGGTCACCGGCGACGACGAATTGGCCCGGCTCACCGACAGTTTCAACACCATGCTGCGGGCGCTGGCCGAATCACGCGACCGTCAGCGGCGTCTGGTCGCCGACGCAGGGCACGAGCTGCGCACGCCGCTGACCTCGTTGCGCACCAACATGGAGTTGCTCATCGCCTCCAGCAGGCCGGGTGCGCCGCAGATTCCCGAGGAGGACATGGCCGAGCTGCGCGAGGACGTGATGGCCCAGATCGAGGAGCTGTCCACCCTCGTCGGCGACCTGGTCGACCTGGCGCGCGAGGACGCCCCCGAGACCGTCTACGACCGGATCGATCTCGGCGAGGTGACCGAGCGGGCGTTGGAGCGCGCCCGGCGCAGGCGCGGGTCCATCGAGTTCGTCGCCGAGCTGCGGCCGTGGTTCGTCTACGGCCACGAGGCCGGACTCGAGCGGGCCGTGCTGAACGTGCTCGACAACGCCGCCAAGTGGAGCCCCGCGGGCGCCCAGGTTCTGGTCACCATGCGCGAGGCGGGACGGGGTCTGCTCGAGATCGCGGTGGACGACGCGGGGCCCGGCATTCCGGCCGACGAACGGGAGCTGGTGTTCGAGCGGTTCTACCGGACCACCGCCTCACGGTCGATGCCCGGCTCGGGGCTGGGACTGGCCATCGTCAAGCAGGTGGTGACCAAGCACGGCGGCACCATCACGATCGACACTTCGGACCGAGGGGGTGCGCGGGTCCGTATCGTGTTACCAGGTGAGGGTGATGGCCCCGCGACCGCTCAGCAGATCTCGGAGAACTGAAAGCACGGTCTCAGTCGGCTCTAAGCCGTCGTCGGCACGCTGGTCGACAGACGTGAGGAGAAACGAGAAACCATGACGGAGGATTTCCAGAACCGCGACGGGGAGCTGGGGAAGGCGGACGCCTCCGGACCCCGGCCGCCCGAGCATTTCCCGGCCGCGGGCGGGGCCGAGCACGCGGCATGGGCTGCCCCCAGCGCGCACCAGCCGCCGCACTATCCGACGCAGCCGTTCCCCGGCCCCGAACCGGGCC
>NZ_BDBP01000188.1 GCF_001613045.1 Nocardia lijiangensis NBRC 108240
GGCGGCCCGACCTGCTGCGGCGGAATCATGCCCGGCCACAACGGCACCGCGGCCGCGTCCCGCCCACGGCGCAGCGCACCACGACGCGCGACAGTGTGGCTGCCGAGATCGAACGCGTTCGACGCCATGACTCCGCCGCACCCTCCGTATCAATGCCATTGCGCAATAACAAGATTGCACAGATGCGCCGGAAATGACGGACGAATGATGCAGAGAGGCGGAAGACCGTGCGGTACCCCGGTGTTCCGGTTCCGGTACCCTCGCCTGCACCGGTGGGGGGTGCCGCTGTCGCAACAGCGCGCCGGTTGCGGGCGGTGTTCACGAACAAGGCGGTTCACGAATAATCGTCGCCCCGATGGGATTCGAGGCGACACGATCGGCGAGACCGTGTCCGATCTCGATCGTTTCGACAGAGAGGCACACATGCGCCGAGAGCAGACGACCGTACGTCCGGCAGCGTCACCGAGAAGCGGGTTCGCCGAGCGGCACCGCGCGACCCGCGAAGCGGTCCTCGCCTCGCAGTGGGGCAGGCTCATCGCCGCGATGGTGGAAAGCGTTCAGGCCAAGGGCTATTCCGCGACCACGCTCTCCGACATCGTCGGCAGGGCCAGGGTCTCGCGCAGCACGTTCTACGAGCACTTCGCCAACAAGGAGGAGTGCTTCGTCGAGGCCGTGCACACCGGCATCGACATCGTCGCCACCCGCATCGCCGAGGAACTCGCCCAGCTCCCGCCGGATGCCGACGCCCTCGCCAAGATCCGCTCCATCGTCGACACCTACTGCGAAATGGTCGCCGCCGAACCGGATTTCGCGAACGTCGTGCTGGTGGAATCGTTCAAGGTGGACCAGGCCGCCGTGGCCTACCGCGACCTGGCCGTCGATCGCTTCGCCGAGCTGTACCGCGCCTTCTACAACCAGGCGCGCGCGGCCGACCCCGCCCTGCCGGAGCCGGCGGACGACCTGATCGCGCTGATCCCGGAGGCGATCGGCGAGCGGACCCGCCGCACGCTGGTCTCGGACGGACCGGCGCGGGTGCCCGAATTGGCGCCGCTGTTCGTGGATTTCGCGGCCACAGTGCTGGGGCTTCGCTGCTGAGTCAGAACAACGTCATCGGTTCGTCCGCCGTCGGCTCGGGCAGCGGGTCGAGTTCCGGGAGCCGGGCGCGGATCTCGTCGTGAAAGCGTCTGGCCAGATCCAAGGCGCCCGCGTTGTCGGGAGTGTGCAGAAACACCGTCGGCGAGCGGCCCTCGCGCAGCCAGGCGGTCACCGTGTCGAGCCAAGGACGCCACCCCGCGACGGTGCGGTCGACGTCGTCGCGGCCGTGATACCGCACGACCGGGAATTCGGTGAGCGCCGCGGTGCGCCGCGGCACGCGCGGCTTCTTCGACCGCGCCTCCTGTTCCGAAGGCCCCGCCGCGACGCCCTCGAAAAGCACTGTGGTGTCGAAGGTTATCCACTCCGCGCCGACCCGGCCCAGCACCCGCTCCAGCGCCTGGCCCGCGCGCTGGTCCGCGAAGAACGCCGGGTGCCTGACCTCGACGCCGCACCGGTACGCCGCGGGCAGCTCGCGCAGGAAGGCGGCGAGCGCGCCGAGTTCGGCCGGACCGAACGAGCCGGGCAACTGCACCCACAGCGTGTGCAGCCGCGGCCCCAGCGGCTCCATCGCCGCGAGGAAGGCGCGCAGTTCCCGGTCGGCGCCGGAGAGCCTGCGCTCGTGGGTGATCGGCTTGGGCAGCTTCAACACGAAACGGAAGTCGGGCGCGGTCTGCTCGGCCCAGGATTCGACGGTGTGGCGCGCGGGTGTCGCGTAGAACGTGGTGTTGCCCTCGACCGCGGTGCAGCGATCGGCGTACCAGCGCAACTTCTCCGCGGGCCCCAGCTGCCGCTCCTGCCATGCCGCGTGCGTCCACATCGCACATCCCACGTGAAGCCGCATGCAGGCGACGTTAGCGCGTGGCCTCGGCGGGCTCCGCCTCGGACTCCTCGCTGCGCAGCCGGTGCAGCAGCAGCACAACGAGCGTGCAACCGCCGGTGATCAAGATCGCCGTCAGGCCGGGCACCATGGCGAGTAGCCGGTCGGGATTGGCGTAGCCGCGCGGTATGTCCAGCTCACCGCCGAAGATGCGACCCTGGAGTACGACCACCACGCCGGGCACGAACAGCAGCGAGAGGGCGAGCACCTTGCTCGGACTCCGGATCGGCTGTGCCGTGCCGAAGCAGTATCCGGTGATCAGCGCTATCGCCATACAGCCGGTAAGGGTCGCCGCGGGCGTCTGTCCTTCGGGCCGCGCGGTGGCCGCGGCGAATGCGCCGAGCACCGCGGTGGCCGCCAGCCCAGCCAGCGGCATCGGGCGGGACATGCCGAGCATCATGCCGCCCACCGTGGCGCCGATCAGCAGCGGCACGGTCCACCCCGACAGCGCGGTCGCCACGATCGCGCCGCCGACAGCCGCGATGGCCGCGCTGAGGGCGACGATCACCCCGTCGCGGCCGGGCAGCAACAGCGCCGCCGCCAGCACCGTGACCACCGTGATGGCGGCGACGAGCAGCACCTCGAACAGCGTCGACCCACGGCTGACCAACCACTCCGAACTGCCGAGGGTGATCAGCATGGTCAGCAGCACGGCAACGATCGGCCGCAGCGGCAGCTCGACCGCGATCACCGCTTCGCGGCGCCGATGCCGGTTCAATACAGCACACATCAGTACCAGTGCGGCGGTCGGCCAGAGCAGCCAGAGCGGCGGTGAGTCCGTCACGACTCCAGCGGGCACCTCCGGCGCGCTCGGATGACCGATACCGGGCACGCTCAAATCGCCGATGACAATGCTGGTGAGTGCGCCGAGGGTAGCCGCGCCAGCCAACACCATGTGCCGCTGCGCCGCCGTCATCAACCCGCCGAGCAGCATCCCGCCCGCCAACGAGTCGATGTCGTTGAGTGTGGTCAGCGGGGCCAGATTGGAGAAGCTGCGGCCCAACAGGTGGTTGATCAGCAGCACGACCGTGCCGAACAGCGCCACGAGCCACGCCACCACCGCCGAGTCTGCGGTGTAGGTGAAGACCGCGGCAATCACGGCGACAATGAAGCCGATCGCGGTCGCCCTCGGCATGTTGTGCGCAAGCAGCTGCATCTCCAGCGTCGCCGTCCCGCGGGCCCAGGCCAGCGAGATCGGCGTGGTGAGCGCAAGTCCACCCGCCACGGCGGCGACGAACGCCGTGATCAGCTCGACCGCACCTGTGCCGTGTCGCACCAGGTCAAAGGTAGTTCAGTGAGCCGTCCGCTGGTCGATTATGGGGATGTGCGTGTCGGAGGGTGGGAAAGCGGCACGATTCGATCTCGCCCACGACCGGGGCGTCGTAGGCTGACGACACCATGGAATTGGACAATTGCCCAACACCGCTGATACACGCGCGTCTTCCCGAGGTCACGAGCACCCTCCCCTTCCACCGGCTCGGCGCCGCGCCGACACCGGTGCGACCGCTCGACGGACTGACCGGCGGCGGCGCTCCGGTCTGGCTCAAGGACGAGAGCGCCTACGGCGACGGCGGCTGGGGCGGCAACAAAGTGCGCAAGCTGGAATGGCTGCTGCCCGAAGCGGTCCGCACCGGCCGCCGCACCTTGCTCACGGTGGGCGGCGTCGGCACCAACTGGGGTTTGGCCGCCGCACTGTACGGGCGCGACCTCGGGCTGCACACGGTGCTCGCACTCATCGACCAACCGGTCGACGAACACGTACGGGCGCAGCTGGCGCGGCTACAGGCCTCCGGCGCGGAAATCCACCGCACGCATACGAAACTGCGCACCGTGCTCGCCGCTCCGCTGCTGTACGCCAAGCACTGGCGGCCGGGCGCGGCCCCGTACTACCTGCCCGCCGGAGGATCCTCGCCGCTCGGCGCACTCGGTTACGTCGAGGCGGGATTGGAGATCGCCGCCCAGGTCCGCGCGGGCACGCTGCCCGAGCCTTCGCACGTCGTCACCGCGATCGGCTCCGGAGGAACGGCGGCCGGGCTGATACTCGGCCTGCGGCTCGCCGGGCTGCGCACCCGCGTGTTCGGCGTCGTCGTCAACGACACCCTGCGCCTCGACGCACCGGCGCTGCTCGGCTTGACCGGCCGCACCGCCGCTCTGCTGCGCAAGCGCGGCGCCGGATTCGACGCACCGGCGATCACGGCGGACGATCTCGAGCTCACGCGGGACTGGCTCGGGCCCGGCTACGGCCATCCGATCCCGGCGGCGGCCGAAGCCGCCAGGGCCGCCGAGGACGGCGAGGGACTCGCCCTCGAGCCGGTGTACACCGCGAAGGCACTGGCCGCGCTGCTCGCCCGCAACGCCGAGGGCGGTTTCGGCGCGGGTCCGGTGCTGTTCCTGAACACCAACGGCCCCCGCTGATCCGGCCGGTTCACCGGATGCGCAACGCGGTCAGCCGCCACCCCGAGGTGCGGCTGTGCACGATGCGGCCCGCCAATGCGAATCGCCGCCGCCCCCGGTCGTATCCGGCGCAGACCTCGGCGGTGCGCGAGTCGACGGGAGTCACCGCGACGCGCGCCAGCACGGCGACGCCCAAGGTGCGGCCCGGCGCGAGATCCCCGGCGATCAGGGTGCGCACCGCCGACACCACCGCGACCTCCGCGACCGACCCCAGCTGCCCGATCGGCCTGCGCTGATCCAGCACCTCCAGCGTGACGCGCAGCGCGTACTCGGCGAACTTGCGCGCCGAAACGACCATCTCGTCCTGATCGGCCGCGTGCGACTCCCGGACAGCGCGCCGGATTCCCGCCCCGGCTACCGCGGGCGCGGCGCCACGCGGGCGCAACCGGC
>NZ_BDBP01000189.1 GCF_001613045.1 Nocardia lijiangensis NBRC 108240
CTGTCCGGCGCGATCACCGACACCCTGGCGGAGTCGCATCCGGAGTTCGTGGTGACCGCCGCATTGCGTCGCGACAGGTCCGATCCGCAGTACTTCATGACCAGCCTGGCCGAACTATTCAGCGCCGGTATTGCCGGTTCGATCGCGGACCCGGGCTCGGATTCGACTGCGGGAATACCTGTTCCGCGCGTGGAACTGCCGACATACGCGTTCCAGCGCAAGCGGTTCTGGTTGGAATCGGTCGACCCCGCCGGTGACGCGGGCGCCTTGGGCGTCGGTGCGGCGGGGCATCCACTGCTGGGCGCCGTGGTGGAGCTGCCCGCCGGTGGAGTCGTGGCGACCGGCAGGTTGTCCTTGCGCTCGCATCCATGGCTGGCCGACCATCAGGTCGCCGGTGCGATATTGCTACCCGGCACCGGATTCGTGGAATTGCTCATCGCCGTGGGCGACGGTGTCGGATGTACGGTGCTCGAAGAGCTGACGGTGGTCACACCGTTGCTGCTGTCTCTCGAATCCGTGCAGGTGCGGGTCACGGTAGGCGAACCCGATGCGGATGGCCGCCGCGAGGCGAGTGTGCACTCACGCCGGGACGGCGGTGCCGGTCAGTGGCTGCTCCATGCCGCCGCTGTGCTCACTCCGGAGCCCGAGACCACCACCGCGGCAGCGGGTTTGGGATCGTGGCCGCCGGCTGACGCCACCGAGATCGACCTCGCCGACGTCTACGAGCGCATTGCCAACCACAATTACGGACCGGTCTTCCAAGGTCTGCGCCGCGTATGGCGCCGCCCCGGCGAGGTCTTCGCCGAGATCTCGGTTCCCGAGGAGGAGCGTGCGCGGGCCGCGGAGTTCCTCCTGCACCCCGCGCTGTTCGACAGCGCACTGCATGCCATGCTGCCGGGTGTCAGCGACGGACACGATCAGGTTGGCAGCGCGGGACTACCGTTCCTGTGGAACGGGGTTCGGATACATGCCGCCGGAGCGGCCCGCGCACGTGTGTCGATTACGCCCGCCGCGGATGGGGGTGTAGCGATCCGCCTGGCCGGCGAGGATGACCGACCGATCGTCACGGTCGATTCGATGACGGTGCGCGAGGTCTCGCGGCAGCTGGTTCAACCGAATCGTGATCTGCCGCAGAACTCGCTGTACCAGGTCGAGTGGATCGGGCAGCTGGTGCCGGAATCGATCGAGCAGAACACCTCCGACTGGGTGTTCCTGGGCGACAATGACACCGGCACGGCGGACGGCGGTCGATGGTTGCCGAATCTGGCAGCGCTGACCGCTGAGCTCGAGGCCGGTGGCCCGGTTCCCGCGGTCGTGGTGGCGCCGGTCGGTGCGGCGCGTACGAGCGACGCGGTGGTCGAGGTCGTGTACCGGCAGGTCGACGCGGTGCTGGCGCTGCTGCAGACGTGGCTGGCCGATCCTCGGCTCGCGGAGGCGCGCCTGGTGGTGCTGACCCACACCGCTTCCGGTATCGGTGGCTCCGAATCCGGTGTCGCGGCAGTCGATTCGGTGTCGTCCCTGGCGGGTGCGGCGGTGTGGGGCCTGGTGCGTTCGGCGCAGACCGAGAACCCCGATCGGTTCGTGCTGGTCGATACCGATGATTCGCCGGACTCGTGGCGGGTGCTGGGCGCCGCCCTGGACGGTGGTGAGTCGCAACTGGTGCTGCGCGCGGGACAGGTGAGCGTGCCGCGCCTAGAGCGAGTACCCGCGAATGACGCTCTCGCCGAGGATGTTTCGCCGATGTGGGATGGCGAGGGCACGGTGTTGATCACCGGTGGCTCGGGGGCCCTGGGTTCCATGCTGGCCCGGCATGTGGTCACCGCGCATGGCGTGCGGCATGTACTGCTGGTGAGTCGTCGCGGTGAATCGGCGGCGGGATTCGCCGGTCTACAGGAGGAGTTGCTCGCGGCCGGTGCGCTGTCGGTGACCGCAGCCGCGTGTGATGTGGCCGACCGCGCGCAACTGACGGGGGTATTGGCCGGGGTGGATCCGGAGTTCCCGGTGCGGGTGGTGGTGCACACCGCGGGTGTGCTGGACGACGGTGTGATCACTTCGCTGACCGAGGCGCAGTTGCGGCGCGTCCTCGAGCCGAAGGTCGCCGCGGCCTGGAACCTGCACGAACTGACCCGGCACTTGGATCTGCGCGCATTCATTCTCTATTCGTCCTCGGCGGCCGCCTTCGGTGCGCCCGGCCAGGGCAACTACGCCGCAGGCAATGCGTTCCTGGACGGATTGGCGCGGTACCGGCACGGATTGGGTCTGCCCGCGATCTCGCTGGCGTGGGGCCTGTGGGAGCAGGCCGCGGGGATCACCGGACAGTTGCAGGCGGCTGATCGGAACCGCATGACCCGTGGCGGTTTGATCCCCATGAGCGAGACCGAGGGACTCCAGCTCTTCGACGCGGCCACCGCGAGCACCCTGCCGAATGTGGTGCCGGTGCGGCTGGATGTGGACAAGGTCCACGACAGCGGAATCGCGATTCTGCACAATATCGCGGCGGGCGCGAGCCGTCGTTCGATCAGAAGCAGGTCGAACACCGCCGGCGACGGCACGTTGATCGCCCGGCTCACGGCGATGGACCCGGCGCAGCGGGTGCAAGCACTGACCGATCTGATCGGCACACAGACCGCGGAGGTGCTCGGATACGAGTCCGGCGCGGTCGGTGACCAGGTGGCCTTCGGCGAGCTGGGTCTCGACTCGCTGACGGCCGTCGAATTGCGCAACCGGTTGACGAAACTGACCGGGCTGCGGCTACCGACCACCCTGGTCTTCGACTACCCGACCGTGGCGGAGCTGGTGGCCTACGTGGCGACCGAGATATCGGGAGCGGTGGCCGAGGCCGCGCCTGCGCCCGCGGTCGCCGTCCGCACCAAGGCCACGCTCGATGATCCGATCGTGATCGTGGGGATGGGCTGTCGTTTCCCAGGGGGCGTGGGGTCGCCGGATCAGTTGTGGCGCCTGGTCGCCGATCAGGTGGACGCAATATCGGAGTTGCCGGTCGATCGTGGGTGGCCGGAGGATCTGTTCGATCCGGACCCGGACGCGACCGGTAAGAGCTATGCGCGTGAGGGTGGATTCCTTTACGACGCGGGCAATTTCGATGCCTCGTTCTTCGGTATCTCGCCGCGTGAGGCGCTGGCGATGGATCCACAGCAGCGGCTGCTGCTGGAAACGGCCTGGGAGACGATCGAACACGCGGGTATCGACCCCACCACGTTCAGGGGCAGCCAAACCGGCGTCTACCTGGGTGTGACCGGTTCGGACCATGCCGTACCCCTGGTGGGCTCGGGGGATTTCGAGGGATACGTGCTCACCGGAAGCGCGGGAAGTATCGCGACGGGCCGCGTGTCCTATGTGCTCGGTTTGATGGGGCCCGCGGTCTCGGTGGATACCGCATGCTCCTCGTCGCTGGTGACACTGCATCAGGCCGCCGCGGCGCTGCGGGCGGGCGAGTGCTCCATGGCCCTGGCGGGCGGCGTGACCGTCATGTCGACACCGGGCATGTTCCTGGAGTTCTCGCGTCAGCGGGGTCTGGCCCCGGACGGCCGGTGCAAGTCGTTCTCGGCCGTCGCGGATGGTGTGGCCTGGTCTGAAGGCGTGGGAATGCTGCTGCTGGAACGACTTTCGGACGCCCGCCGACTGGGGCATGAGGTGTTGGCGGTGGTGCGTGGCTCCGCCGTGAATCAGGACGGCGCTTCCAACGGACTGACCGCACCGAACGGTCCGTCCCAGCAGCGAGTCATCCGGGCCGCGTTGGCCAACGCGGGATTGTCCGCCGCCGCGGTCGATGTGGTCGAGGCCCACGGCACCGGTACCCGGCTGGGCGATCCGATCGAAGCCGCGGCCCTGCTGGCCACCTACGGGCAGGATCGGCCCGCGGAGCGGCCGCTGTGGCTGGGATCGGTGAAGTCCAATATCGGTCACAGCCAGCATGCCGCCGGAGTGGCCGGTGTGATCAAGATGGTGATGGCCATGCGGCACCGGCTGCTGCCCGCGACCCTGCACGTGGACGCGCCGTCCCCGCACGTGGACTGGACCGCCGGTGCGATCGATCTGCTGACCACCTCGCGTCCGTGGGACACCGTCGGCGACGCTCCGCGCCGTGCCGCGGTGTCGTCCTTCGGGGTGAGCGGCACGAATGCGCACGTCATTCTCGAACAACCGGCGAACGCGGACGATGTCCACTCGCCAGGCGAGTCCACAGCGTCGGACCGGGTGATCTCGGACGGGCCGGCGGCATGGGTGGTTTCGGCGAAATCCGCTGCCGCACTGCGTGCTCAAGCAGGGCGGCTGCGCGATCATGTGCAGGACCGTCCCGAGCTTCGGCCCGCGGAGGTGGCCAGGGCCCTGCGCGAATCGCGCGCATTGTTCGACCACCGTGCGGTGGTGATCGGCCAGGACCGCGAGACACTGCTGGCCGGATTGGCGCGGGTAGCAACGGGCGAGGGCATCGATGTGCTGCGGGAGGAGACGGCCGGAGGCGGTATCGTCGTCGGCGCGGCCGCTGGTACGAGTTCCGATGTGGCAGTGGTGTTCTCGGGTCAAGGCTCGCAGCGGGTGGGTATGGGTTTGGGCCTGTGCGTGTTCCCGCCCTTTGCCGCGTCCCTGGATCGGGTTTGTGCCGTCTTGGATCCATTGGTGGGTGTCTCGCTTCGTGGGGTGATCGCCTCGGGTGCGGGCCTGGACGACACCGGGTTGGCGCAGCCTGCGTTGTTCGCGCTCGAGGTGGCGTTGTACGAGCTGCTGGTGGCGTGGGGTGTGGAG
>NZ_BDBP01000190.1 GCF_001613045.1 Nocardia lijiangensis NBRC 108240
GAGCCGCCGCGCATCCGAAAGACGCTCCAGCAGAAGCATTCCCACACCCTCCGACCACCCCGCACCATCAGCCGCAGCAGCGAAGGCCTTGCACCGCCCATCCGTAGACATCACCCGCTGACGCGAGAACTCCACGAACATGCCCGGGGTGGACATCACCGTCACGCCACCGGCCAGGGCCATCGAACACTCGCCCGCCCGCAACGCCGCCACGGCCTGATGCAGGGCCACCAGCGACGAGGAGCACGCAGTGTCGACCGACACCGCCGGACCGAGCAGTCCCAGCACATACGAGACTCGACCCGACGCCACGCTCAGGGTGATACCGGTCAGCGACAGACCCTCGACATCAGCCGGACCACGTCCCACCCGCGGACCGTAGTCCTGCGCGATCGCCCCGACGTACACCCCGGTCTGGGTGCCGCGCAGACTGGTCGGATCGATGCCCGCGTGTTCGATCGTCTCCCAAGCCGTTTCCAGCAACAGCCGCTGCTGCGGATCCATCGCCGACGCTTCACGCGGCGAGATACCGAAGAACGACGCATCGAAATCCGCAGCGTCGTAGAGGAATCCGCCTGCCCGGGCGTAGGTCTTGCCAGGCGCGTCCGGGTCCGGGTTGAACAGATCCTCCGGCCATCCGCGATCGATCGGAAGCTCGGAAACCGCGTCCACCTCGTCAGCGACCAAGCGCCACAACTGTTCCGGAGAACCCACACCACCGGGGAATCGACATCCCATACCCACGATCGCGATCGGATCGTCGACCTCGGCCGCCACCACGGACGCGGGTGCGGCGACCGCTCCCGACATCTCCGCCTGGACGAACGCCACCAGCTCCGCCACCGTCGGATAATCGAAAACCAACGTTGTCGGCAACCGCAAACCCGTCAACCTCACCAACCGATTCCGCAACTCCACCGCGGTCAGCGAATCGAATCCCAGATCCTTGAACGCCCGCTCCTCCGCGATCGACGTGCCCTGCTCGTAGCCGAGCACGGCCGCCACCTCGGCACCGATCACCGCGGCCAGCACACGCGCACGCTCCGCATCGGACAAGGACGCCAACCGCCGGCCCAGCCCAGCGCGGTCCCTACGAGGACGGCCGACGGCACCGCGACCAGTCGTCCACAGTCCCGCGAGGGCACCTCCGATACTGTTGGCGCGCAACATATCGAGATCGAAACGCGCAGGCACCAGGGTCTGCGACAGCACCGCCGAGGCCCGATCCAACAGGCCGTGGCCCTCGGCCTCGCTCAAAGCCAGCAATCCGCCGCGATTCATGCGCTGACGATCGCCGGAGCTCAGATGCCCGCTCATGCCCGATGTCTGCTCCCACAGACCCCACGCCAGCGAGGTAGCGGGCAAGCCCATGCGGTTCCGATACTGCGCCAGCCCATCCAGGAACGCATTGCCCGCGGCGTAGTTGCCCTGTCCTGGCGAACCGAGGATGCCCGTCACCGATGAATACAGGATGAATCCGCGCAGATCCAGATCCCGGGTCAGCTCGTGTAGATTCCACGCCGCGGCGACCTTCGGCTCGAGAACCCGCCGCACCTGCTCGGGGCTCAGCGACGTGATCACGCCGTCATCGAGCACACCGGCGGTGTGCACGACCGCCCGCACCGGGAACTCCGGATCGACACCGGCCAACACCGCCGCCAACTGAGCACGATCCGCCACATCACACGCTGCCGCGCGCACCGACACCGCACCGGCGGCGAGCAGTTCCTGCCGAAGCTCGGCGAAGCCCTCCGCCGATTCGCCACGACGGCTTACCAGCAGCACGCGCCGAACCCCATGCGCGGTAACCACATGCCGGGCCAGCATCGTGCCCAGAGCGCCCGAACCACCGGTGATCAACACCGTGCCGTGGTCGTCCCACACCGGCGACGCGCCATCCATCCGCAGCACGTTCTTGCCGATGTGGCGACCTTCACGCATGAACCGGAATGCCTCGCGTGCCCGGCCGACATCCCACACCCGCACCGGCCACACCCGCAGCGTCCCGGTCCGGAACAACCCCAGCAGCTCGACCAGCATCTGCTGAATACGTTCGGCACCCGCGGAACCGAACAGATCGAACGGCAGGTACCGCACACCATGATGCTGGGCAGCGACCTGTTCCATCTCGCGCACGTCGGTCTTACCGATTTCCACGAACCTGCCGCCGGCAGCCGTCGATCGCAAGGAGGCGTCCAGGAACTCGTGGGCAAGGGAGTTCAGCACCACATCCATGCCACGACCCGCGGTCGCGGTCGCGAACACCGACTCGAACTCCGTGGTCCGCGACGACGCGACATGGGCGTCGTCCACACCGAGTTCACGCAGCACACCGAACTTGGCCGGACTCGCCGTCGCGAACACCTCCGCACCCAAATGCCGAGCCAGCTGCACCGCCGCCATACCCACGCCACCGGCGCCGGCATGAATCAGGACCGACTCCCCCGCGCGCAGATCCGCCAGATCCACCAACCCGTAGTACGCGGTCAAATACACCACCGGCACCGCCGCGGCCTGCTCGAACGACCACTCCGGCGGCATCGGCGCCAACATCCGCGCATCGGCGACCGCCACCGCCGCGAACGCATCCGGGAAGACACCCAACACCCGATCACCCGGCGCGAAACCCGACACCCCCGCGCCGACCTCCAGCACCACACCCGAGCCCTCGCTACCGAGCGCGACCGCACCGGGATACATGCCCAAAGTCATCAGCACGTCACGGAAATTCACCCCCGCCGCCCGCACCGCGACCCGCACCTGCCCCGGCGCCAACGCACCGGACGCGGCATGGTCGGCTGCCGGGTCGCTGAGGACCCGCAAGGAGTCGAGCGATCCGACCTCAGGAGCGCCCAGACGCCACGCCTGATCCTGGGGAATCGTCAAGGCCGACGGCACACTCACCCGCGTCAAGCGAGGCACGGTGGCCTGCCCGGCCCGCAGCACCACTTGCGACTCACCGCTGTCCAGGGCCGCCCCCAGAGCCCGCCACGACTCCGGTGTGGCATCCGTGTCGACCAGTACGAACCGATCCGGATGCTCCGACTGCGCCGAACGCACCAGACCCCACACCGACGCACCCGCCAAACCCGACACCGAATCGCCAGCCTCGGAACCAGGCGCGACCGCACCGATACCGGAGGCACCGCGGGTCACCACGACCAAGCGTGCGTCAACCAGCCGCGGCTCGGCCAGCCAAGCCTGCAACAACGCCAGCACCGCATCGACCCGCCGATACACACCGTCGACCACCGGCTCGCTCGAACCCGCCGAATCGAGCGGAGCCAACACCACCGGAGGTACGGTGCCGCCGCTCGCTTCGAGTTCAGCGGTCAACGCCGCCACATCCGGCAACCACCGGCCACCGGCACCCTCGAACCCATCGATGTCCTTGTCGCCCAAGAACACCCATCCCGAACGATCCGGCTTCGCCGACTCCGGCAGCGACTGCGCGATCCACTGCACCTCGTACAACGAATCCACCACCCCGTCGCTGCCACCGCCCAGCAGGTTCTCCGGAATCGGTCGCATACTCAACGCGTCCACGCTCGCGATCGGGACATCCCGGTCGTCGACCAGCAACACCGACACCCCGCCCGCAGGGAGCGGAGCAATACGCACCCGCGCGTGCTCGGCCCCCGTGGCGAACACCCGGACTCCGCGCCAGCCGAACGGCAGACCCGCCGTCCCGGCCTGGGCATCGATCCCCGGCACCATCGCGTGCAGCGCGCTGTCGAGCAGCGCTGGATGCATCAGGAACGCACCGAGATCAGTCCCCGTCTCCGACGGCACCGCCACCTCGGCGAACAACTCGTCCCCACGCCGCCACGCCCGCCGCAAGCCCTGGAACACCGGACCATAGCCGTATCCGTGCTCCGCCGCCCGCTCATACGCCTCGGCGAGACCCACCTCGACGGCATCGACCGGTGGCCACACACCCACACCCGGGGGCGTGCTACCCGTCTGACTATCGGTCGCCAGGACCGCACTCGCATGAAACATCCACTCTCCGCCACCGGTCGCGCGTGCGTCCGGGCGTGAGTGCACACTCGCCTCGCGGCGTCCGTCCGCATCCGGTTCGCCCACCGCGACGCGCACCTGCATCGGATCCGGCGACAGCAGCATCGGTGTCACCACCGTCAGCTCCTCGATGACCGCGCCTCCGACCCGATCACCCGCGGCCAGGAGCAACTCGACGAACCCGGCGCCGGGCAGCAATACCGCACCGGCGACCTGATGGTCCGCCAGCCACTCATGCGAACGCAACGACAATCGCCCAGTCACAACCACACCACCGGCCGGCAGCTCCACGGCAGCACCCAGCAGCGGGTGAGCGGCCACCTCCACGCCCAGGGCACTCGCGTCACCACGTCCGGCCACCGGCTCCAGCCAGAACCGCTGGCGCTGGAACGCGTACGTCGGCAGACCCACTCGGCGAACAGCCACCGCCGCAACCGAATCCGCATCCATGCCGACAGCGCTGTCCGTGGCCGTCGCGCTGTGCCAATCGACGGGTACGCCGGCGGTGAACGATTCGGCCAGGCTGGTCAGCAGGTAGCGCGGTTCGGACCGGTCGCGGCGCAACAAGGCGGTCACCGCGATATCGGAACGCGACCGAGCCAGGGTGTCGGTGACCGCACCGGTC
>NZ_BDBP01000191.1 GCF_001613045.1 Nocardia lijiangensis NBRC 108240
GTGCTTCCGAGGCCGAAGTGTCGGCAATTCTGGACGAGGTGCTCGCCGAGACCGGTGCTGCACCGGTGATCGCCGCAGTGAATGGTCCTGCGGCGGTGGTTGTTTCGGGCGCAGTCGATGTGGTCGCGCGGGTGGTGGAGGTCGTGCGTGAACGAGGTGGGCGGGCACAGCCGTTGCGGGTGAGTCATGCCTTCCATTCGCCGTTGATGGCGCCGATGATCGAGGAATTCGCCGAGGTGTTGTCGGGGTTGTCGTTTGCCCCGGCGCGGGTGCCGATTGTGTCAACGGCGACCGGGACGCTGTTGGATTCGCAGGCGTGGACCGACCCTCGGTATTGGGTGGATCAGATTCTGCGTCCGGTGCGGTTCGCCGAGGCGGTCGCGGTGGCGGCGGAGCAGGGGATAGGCGGGTTCGTGGAGGTGGGGCCGGATCCGAGCTTGACCGGCGCGATCACGGATACGCTGGCGCCGTCTCGTTCAGGCGTCCTGGTAACCGCCCTCCTGCGCCGTGACAGGTCCGAACCGCTCTACCTGTTGACCAGCCTCGCCGAACTGTTCTCTGCGGGGGTACCCGTCGACTGGCACAGTGCGACGGCTACGGACAGTGCTGTCCGACGCGTGGAGCTACCGACATATGCGTTCCAGCACAAGCGATTCTGGTTGGCGTCGACACCCGGTGCCGCCGACGCGGGCGCGCTGGGCGTGGATGCGGCTGATCACCCGCTGCTGGGCGCGGCGGTGGAGCTGCCCGCCGGTGGCGTCGTGATGACGGGCAGATGGTCATCGCGGTCGCATCCGTGGTTGGCCGACCATCAGGTGGCCGGGGTGGCGCTGTTGCCCGGCACCGGGTTCGTGGAGCTGCTCGTCGCGGCGGGCGATCGGGTCGGATGCGCGGTACTCGACGAGCTGATGGTGGTCACTCCGCTACTACTGTCCACGGACCCGGTCCAGGTGCGGGTCGCGGTGGGCGAACCGGACGCGGACGGTCGCCGTGAGGCGAGTGTGCACTCGCGCCCCGTCACGGCTGCGCACGACGGGGATTGGCTGCTCCATGCGAGCGCGGTGTTGGCCACCGAATCCGAGAGCGGCAGTGCACCAGCGGGTTTGGGTCCATGGCCACCGGTCGATGCCATCGAGGTCGACCTCACCGACGCCTATGAGCGGATCGCGGATCACGGTTACGGCTACGGCCCGGTGTTCCAGGGTCTGCGGCGGGTGTGGCGGCGCGCGGACGAGGTGTTCGCCGAGATCGCGCTGCCCTCGGAGACGGGTGCCGATCCCGGTGCGTTCCTGATGCATCCGGCGCTACTCGACAGCGCGCTGCATGCCATGCTGCCGGGGATCGACGCGTACACCGGGGAGGCGGGTCTACCGTTCGCGTGGCACGGCGTCCGGGTATTCGCGACCGGCCCCGAACACGCGCGAGTCCGTTTCGCTCCGGCCACCGTGGGCGCGGACTCGGAATCCGGTGCGGTGTCGGTGTGGCTGGTCGATTCCGAGGACGCCCCGATCCTCACCGTGGACGCCTTGACCATGCGAGCCATCCCCGAACAGTTGGGGCAGAGCGGTCGCACGGCCGCCCGGCAGGACTCGCTGTACCGGCTCGACTGGACCGATTACCCACTGCGGCAACCGGTTTCCGGCAATCGGGACAGGTGGGTCCTGCTGGGCGGCGATATCGGACCGGGCGGGGAGAATCCAGCTGTCGGCGCACGGTTCGAGGACCTGGCCGGGCTGACAGCTGCCCTCGATTCCGGACACGCGATTCCGGAGGTGGTACTGGCGGCGGTGGCGGCGGACTCGCATGCGGATTCGATGGTCGAGGGCGTATACCGGCGGGCCGAGGACACGCTCGGTCTGCTGCAGGCGTGGTTGGCCGAGCCGCGGTTCGCGGACGCGCGCCTGGTCGTGGTGACGCGTCGCGCCGCGGGTATCGGAGCCGTTGAATCCGGCTCCGCGACGGGGGACTCGGCGTCTGGCCTGGTGGGTGCGTCGGTGTGGGGTTTGGTGCGTTCGGCGCAGTCGGAGAATCCGGATCGGTTCGTGCTGGTCGATACCGATGGTTCGGCGGAGTCGTGGCGGGTGTTCGGCGCCGCCGTGGATAGTGGTGAGGCGCAGTTGGTTCTGCGTGCGGGGCAGGTGAGTGTGCCGCGTCTCGCGCGCGTCGGTCTGGCGAATGGTGAGCTTGACCAGGATGTTTCGCCGATGTGGGATGAGCGCAGCACGGTGTTGGTCACCGGTGGTTCGGGTGCCCTGGGTTCGATGCTGGCGCGGCATGTGGTGACTGCCCATGGTGTGCGGCGTGTACTGCTGGTGAGCCGTCGTGGTGAATCGGCCGAGGGTTTCGCCGAGTTGCGGGAGGGATTGCTCGCGGCGGGTGCGGCCTCGGTGACTACGGTGGCGTGTGATGTGGCCGATCGTGCTCAGCTGGCCGAGGTGTTGGCGGGTGTGGATCCGGAGTTTCCGGTGCGAGTGGTGGTGCATACCGCGGGTGTGCTGGATGACGGGGTTATCACGTCGTTGACCGATGCCCAGTTGCGGCGGGTGCTGGCGCCGAAGGTGGATGCGGCGTGGAATCTGCACGAGTTGACCCGGGAGATGGATCTGCGTGGGTTCATTCTGTATTCGTCGGTGTCGGGTGTGCTGGGTTCTCCCGGTCAGGGCAATTACGCGGCCGGCAATGCGTTTCTGGATGGGTTGGCGCAGCATCGGCACGCGTTGGGTTTGCCGGCCACTTCGCTGGCGTGGGGTTTGTGGGAGCAAGCCTCGGGCATGACGGGGCATCTCCAGGATGGTGACCGCCAACGCATGAAGAGTCGCGGATTCATCGCGATGACCGAGGCCGACGGCTTGGCACTGCTGGATCGGTCGATCGGAATCGGCTCTCCGACAGTTGTTCCCGCGACCTTCGACTTGAATGCCCTGCGCGCCAGCGGCATCGGCGGGATATTCACCGACCTGTGGCAGACCGCCGCCCGGCGCAGCGCCGCCAATGGCGCCGTGGACAGTTCAGTGCTTCGACACCGTCTGGCGGCGCTTTCGGTCGAGGAGCGGCATACGATGCTGTCCGATCTCGTGGTCGCCGAAATCGCATCGGCCCTCGGACACGAGCATGCTGCGGAAATCTCCGGAGATCGTTCCTTCAAGGACCTGGGTATGGATTCGCTGACCGCAGTCGATATACGTAACCGCCTGACCAGAATGTCCGGGATAAAGCTTCCGGCCACACTGGTTTTCGATTATCCGAATGCGGAGAGCATTACGAACTATCTGGGGGAGTTGCTGGCGGATGGCGGGGACAGCCAGAAGTCGATTCTGGAGACCATCGATTCGCTGAGGTCCAGCCTGCCGGCCTATCTGACGGACGATTCGATTCGTTCGGAGATCGTGAGCCGGCTCAGTCGGATGCTCGATCTTTGTAACGTGTCGTCATCCTCGGAAATCGTGGATCTGGATGCCGCCAGCGACGACGAATTGTTCGCGCTCGTCGAAAACAAGAACTGATCTCGCACATAATGTCGTTTGCCGGATTCACGGTGTTGTTAGGAAGTTGAACCACACATGGGTAACGAAGAAAAGCTCCGTGAGTACCTGAAGCGCTCCATCGCCGACGCGCGCGATGCGCGAGAGAGGCTTCGTGAGGTGGAGGGTCGACTGAGCGAGCCGGTCGCCATTGTCGGTATGGGTTGTCGCTATCCGGGGGGTGTGGGTTCGCCGGAGCAGTTGTGGCGCATAGTGTCCGACGAGGTCGACGCTGTCGCGGGGCTTCCGGAGGATCGTGGTTGGCGGGAGGATCTGTTCGATTCGGATCCGGATGCGGTGGGTAAGAGTTATGCGCGGGAGGGTGGGTTTCTTTACGACGCGGCGGAGTTCGATGCGTCGTTTTTCGGTATCTCGCCGCGTGAGGCGTTGGCGATGGATCCGCAGCAGCGGTTGTTGTTGGAGACGGCGTGGGAGACGATCGAACACGCGGGTATCGATCCCACCACGCTGAAGGGCAGCCGAACCGGTGTCTTCGCCGGGGTCATGTATTACGACTACGCGCCGCGGATCGGCGATATGCCGCCGGAGGCGGAAGGCGTCGCGCTGACCGGAAACGCGGCGAGCGCGCTATCCGGCCGAATCTCCTATGCCTTGGGCTTGCTGGGCCCGGCGGTGTCGGTGGATACGGCGTGTTCCTCGTCATTGGTGGCGTTGCATCAGGCGGTGGCGTCGCTGCGTGCGGGTGAGTGTTCTATGGCGCTGGCCGGTGGTGTGACGGTGATGTCGACCCCTGGTTCCTTCGTGGAGTTCTCGCGTCAGCGGGGTTTGGCGGCTGATGGGCGGTGTAAGTCGTTCGCTGCTGCGGCTGATGGGGTGGGTTGGGCTGAGGGTGTGGGAATGCTTCTGCTGGAGCGCCTTTCGGACGCGCGGCGGCTC
>NZ_BDBP01000192.1 GCF_001613045.1 Nocardia lijiangensis NBRC 108240
CGGACCGCCCCCGCCGCCCCGCGCCGTGTTGCGGGGGCGCTGCCGGATGCGGCCGCGTCGCTGTGCAGTTCATGTCCGAACCGTCTCCATCAGGGTCCCGCGGCTCACGTCGGCAGGAACGCCAACGCGATCCCCGAGGCGGTGCTGGCGACGATCGCGCCGATCAGGCTCATCACCACGCCGTGGGTGGCGTCGTTGACGGCCAGGTCGCTGCGGAAGGCGATCCACAGCCTGCCCGCGGACAGGATCATCCAGGTCAGGCACACCAGCAGCGCGAACCACAGCAGCCAGTTCAGCAGCTGCATCAGCGGTTCGAGCACCTCGGAGGGCATCTGCTTGTAGGCGAGCAGCTCCGTCGACATTCGCATGGTGGACATGGTCGTCCTAGGTGCCGATGACGGCGTTCATGATGGTGCCCGCGCTGGTGGCGACCACGCCGCCGATCATCGCGCCCGCCACCATCTTCGGCGACTCGAGGCCGCCGCCCGTCCACTTCTCCCAGGCGAATCTGCCACCGGCGTAGATGATTCCGCAGACACCGGACAGCAACACGAACCACACCAGGTATTGGACCATCTGCATGATCTTCTCCGATCCCGGAGGCGCCTCCGGCGTCGGATTGCCCACCTGGGCCAGCACGGTGCCGTACGTGTCCTGCACGGCAAGGAGGAACATGCTCATCGGATGCCTTTCTCGAAATTGCTGCGCGCGCCGGTCTCCGTCACGATTCCTCCCCCTCGTCGAAAGCCGCAGTGCTGTCCAGCTTCTCACGAACCACGGAGACGATGTCGACGCCCAGCTCGCGCATCTCCAGTGGGACCTCGGCCAGTGGATCGATCTTGCGTTTCTTCTCCGGCATCGGATCGCCCGGCGTCCACACCGGCAACTGCTCCGGCTCGACCAGGGTCCACTCCTCGTACCACGGCACCTGCCACAGCGGGCCCGCCAGCGAGCCGACCACGTCGCGGTAGCGCCGGATCTCGGCGGGCATCTTGCCGGGGCGCGCGGCCACCGTGATCATGCCGAGCACCTCGGAGGGGCCGCCGAAACCGAAATGGTGCTGGCGCAGCAGATCGTGCGCGCGGGTCAACCCGGCGATCGTCTCCCTGGCCACCAACACGACAAAAGGGGATTCACGCTCGAAGACGCCGGGCCAGCGGCGGCTCGAATCCGCCGCGGGCGCAAGCACATGCGCGAGGGTAGTGGCTCCGGCGCCGCCGTGCACACCCAGCAGCCAGACCAGCGGCGCGCGTCCGACGCCGGGCACCGGACGGTCCCAGACCGGCGCGCGGCGAGACTCAGGGGGCGCGACGACGCCGGCGGGCTGCGGATCGAGTTTCCGACGAAGTTTCATGGCGGCGGTCATGATGCCACCCCCGACAACAGCCGCTCGTACGCGCGGCGGGTCTCGGCCGCCAGCGCGCTGTGCCGCACGAGTTCGCCACGGGCGAGGTGCGGATCGTAGGGAATCTCCCTGATGTCGCGGACCCAGCCGGACAGGTTTTCACGCAAATGATCGGCAACCCGCGAATCGCCGCCCGGCTGCTGGTGCGAGATCACGATGGTGGCATCGCCGACGATGCCCGTGCCCTGTCCCTCGGCCGAATCGCCGAACTCGTCGTCGAGCCATTCCAGGGCGACGCGCAGCCGGTTCGCGGCATCGGGCCGCGCCGGAATGGCAAGCACCAGAGCGACATCCGCGTCGTCGAGCAGTGGACGCAGCTGGCGTCCCGCGATCGGGTTACCGCCGTCGTAGACCGCAGTGAACCCCGCGTCCTCCACCGCGCGCGCGACCGTCAGATACGTGGCGCGGCGGCGCAGCGGGGCGGCGTCACGCCAGAGCAGGCCGATGCCCGAGGTGGCGCGCGACAGGCACTCCTTCAGCGGGGCCGGTTCGTCGTCGCCGCGCCCGTACAGCCACGACTGCAGGCTGATCGGGTGCAGGTGCTCGTCGGCTCCGCGCAGTGCGAGATCGCTGCCCGCGGCCGTGGCGTCCACCGCGACGGTCGGTGTTCCGCCCGAACCCAATTCACCCGCGATACCCAGTGCGGTCGTGGTGGTTCCCGCGCCACCGCAGCCGCCGACCACCAGAATCGGCCGCTGCGTCGGGCCCGCGTCCTCATCGCCGTCTCCCCGCTTGCCGCGCCGCAACCGCACCACCGGAGCCTTCTTGAGCGCCTGACGACCCTGCGTGGCGCCCTCCTCGGGCGCCTCGTCGAGCCAGCGGCTCCAGTCCTCTCCCATCGTTCTCAGCTCTCCTTCATCCGGCCGCAATACCCGTGATCAGGGCGCGGCCGCCGATCACCGCGGTGGTGACCGTCTGCTTGTTGTACGTGGCGGGCGCTCCGCCAGGCCGGTACTCGGTGACCTCCACCGAGTACATGGTGTCGGTCACCGTCGCGACGCGCACGCAGTGCGTGGTGCCCTCGGGAACACTGTCGATCCCGCGCTGGATCGTCGGGGCGGCCGAGATGTTCGACTCCGGCGCGACGAATTCCCGCGCCCGCTCGCCGGATCGCTCCACGTAGTAGGCGTACTGGAAGGCCAGCACCACGTCCGGACCGCTCTGCGTGCCGCCCGGCCCCGCGCTGCGGATCAGCCGGTCGGCGCGCTCGGTCGGGCACCCCGAGGTGATGCCCACCTGCGCGCTGCCCGCGGTGAACTGCATCGGCGGGGTCGTCGGCGCGACGGCGGCGCGATTGCCCGAGGACCGCAACAGGTAGAGCGCACCCGCGACGGCGAAGGCCAGCAACAGGACCGCAACGATCAGCACCGCGACGATGCGGCCGCGGCGCGAGGCGGGGTGGTCGCGCAGCGCGCGCGGCGCGCGCACGGGCGGCTGGGGCTCGTCGTCGTAGTCGTCGTCTTCGGGCCACGGGAAGCGAACCAGATCGCCGTCGCGCGGGGCGTAGTCGTCGTCGGGTCCCGGCGCGCGGTCGGCGACCCAATCCGACCAGCCGCCGGTGAACTCCGCGCGCCGTGAAGCCAGGTCGGCCGGGACCTCGTTTCGCGCGCGCGCCTCCTCCGGGTCCTCTTCGTCGCGGATGTAGTGCGGATACCGGGCCGGTCCGTCGTCCTCGGCCACTGCGAGATCGGCGTCGTCCTGCTGTGCCTGCGCGGGCGCTCCGTTGTCGGGTTCGAGGTTGTCGGGTTCGAGCGGGTCGTACCACCGGGACAAGTCTTTGTACGACTTCAACATTCCCCCATTCCCGCAGAGGAAGGCACGTGGTGTCGCATCGTCGGACCTCTCGGCGATCAGTTCGTGGAGAACGGGTAGGTGTGGTTGGCGGTACCGGGTCGCTCGGTGGGCGGAATCGAGGTCGCGCCGCCGGATGAGGCGCCATCGGCTCCTGTCCCGAACGGAAATTGTCCCGTACCGGACGAATTCGGCGTAGGCGACGCGCCGGTACTTCCGCCGGAGAATCCGGTGCGCGGCTTGTCCGCTCCACCCCGCGGCTCGGCGCCCGCGCCGAAGCGATCGGCCAGGTCACGGGCCAGTGCGGCGAACCAGTCGGCCACGAAGCGGGTGGGCGCGTCGCCGTTGGTGGCCACCGCCGCGGTGCTGTACCCGCCGTGCCGCTGTACGGTGTCCCAATACCGCACCCAGGTGGTGACGTTCAGCAGTTCGCTGTTGTCGGTGATGTTCTGCACGACCGCGTCGAACGCCTGGGTGACCAGCCGCGAGACGGTCGTCGGCGGGATCAATTGTGGAATGGCGCCGATCAACTTGGTACCGAGCAACAGCAGACCGGCCGCCGGATTGGACAGTCCCGCGGTGGCCAGCTCCGAGATCGCGGCCGGACCGATCACCGCCCTGACGACGGTGGCGACCGCGTTGAGCCCGATCAAGCCGACCTTCAGCACGGCGCGCAGCGCGCCGTCGAGATCCAGCGGGGCGCGTGGATCGGAGGCGTCGGCGATCCGCTGCGAGATCGACTTCTTCGGGGAGAGCGAAAGATTCGCCAGCGAGGTGCCCTGCACGTCCTCGTCGACGACCTTGGTCGCGGTCTTGATCGAGGTGAACGCGAGAGCCTGGGAGATGGAGACCAGCGAGGCGATGGGATCGCCGCCGCTGAGCTTCGCCTGGCCCGCCACCGAGGCCACCGCCTTCAGGATCGGCGCGCCCTGCGGCGCGTCGCACGCGAGATCGCCTGTCGCACAGAAGCTGGCCACCCGGCCGGTGAGCGCCGCGAAATCGGCCGCCCGATCGCGTTCCGGGCCGATACCGCCGCCGCTCGCGGGCGCC
>NZ_BDBP01000193.1 GCF_001613045.1 Nocardia lijiangensis NBRC 108240
CGGGTCGCCCCGCTGCCGCACAGGGCGGCGAGCGGCGGGAGCCAATAGCCCAGTGCCAGGACGATTCCCACGACCGCGGCGGCCGGGCGCGAGCCGCCGTAGGCGGACCAGAGCCAGCGGGTATAGCCCGCCTCGACTTCCTCCGCGCCGCGATACATGCGGGTGCGGGCCAGCGGTCCGGCGGCGACGAGGTGGGTGGTGTGGCCCGCGCGGCGCAGGGCGCGCGCGATGTCGAGATCTTCGGTGGGACTGTCCGCCACCGCGGCGTGCCCGCCGATGGCGCGGTAGGCGGCGGCGTCGAAGGCGAGGAACTGGCCGCAGGCGACGGCCGTCGAGGGACGGTGGCCGCGATTGCCGAGCACGATGGGCAGTGTCGACGCCCAGGACCAGCAGAGCAGCGGCTGCACGAGCGCCTCGGCGCGCGTCCCGGACTGCTGGGCGGGCCAGGGTGAGATCAAGGCCGCGTGGCGATCACGGACCGCGCGTGCCGCCGCCGCGACGGCTTGCGGGGCCAGTCGCACATCGGCGTCGAGGAAGACCAGGATCGGTGCGTCGGCGAGTTCGGCGAGGCGGGCGCACGCCGCGGCCTTGCCGGTCCAGCCCGGCGGCGGCGCGGCCTCCGAGCGGATCACCTCGAAGCGAGGATCGTCCGAGATCGCCGCCCGCGCGGCCGCCGCCGTGCCGTCGGTGGAGCCGTCGTCGAGGATCAGCACCCGCAGGTTCGGCACGCCGGTCTGGGCGCGCAGGTCGGCGATCAGGGCGGGCAGTTCGTCCGACTCGTTCCGGGCAGGCACGCAGACGGTGACGGGCTCGGCCACCGAGACATTCGCGTCCAGACGCGGCATCGAGAACCGATTGAGCACCGCGACTGCGCATCCCGTGAGCGCGACGGCCGCGCCGGCACGCAGAGCGGTTCGCCCGCTCAGCGCAGCTGCTTGACCGACTGCCACCACCGCCGCCAGGAGAACTGGTGCTGGGGGACGTCCGGCGCGGCCGGGTTGCGGTCCATGTAAGCCATGGCGGCGACGATGGCCGCGACCGCGAGGGTGATGCCGCCGACGATGCCCGCCCAGCCCGCGAAGGAGCGGGTGTTCGGGTCGGCGTAGCTCACCTCGGCGCGCAGGGTGGACACATCGCCGGGCGGCAGCTTCCAGGAAACGGTGGAATCGCCTTCGCGGTTGCCGTTGGTCTTGGCCACCCTGGCCGGGAAGGCGATGGTGAACTGCACGTCGGAGCCGTGCGGCGGAACGGATTTCAGGTCGACCCGCGCGGTCAGGCTGACCAGGTCGCCGCTGCGCTGGAAGTTCAGCTGGAACATGCCCTGCGTCTGCTCGGACAGCAGGCCGAGGTGCTGCACCTCACCGAAGGACAGGTCCTCGAAGAACACCTTGCTGCCCAGGTACCCGTCCTGGTTGTAGGGCTCGACGCGCACCTTCGTCGCCAGCGACTCCGGCGCCTTCAGCTGCGGCCCCTTGTCGTCGGGCCCCGCGGGCACCACCGCTGCCACGATCCGCCCGGACACCCGATCGTTGGACGACACACCCATCGACGCCTGCACCCGCAGGCACCCGGCCAGCACCGGCGCCAACAGCGTCGCGAGCAGCACGGCCGCGGCTACCCGCGCCCAGGTGCGGGGCACGCGCGGCGTCGGTCGAACCGGGACATCGGGCATCGGAAGGGCGGGACTCGGTTGCACGGCTCACATCGTGCCAGGCCGAACGCCCGAATCGCCACGCGACGGCCGCGACACGACGGCACGCCCGGCTCCTCCGACACGCCTCCGCACCCCGGCCTGCTCATATACGGTGCTCCTCCGCGCGCCTGCCCCGCCGCCGCCGAGCCCGTCTCAGTCAATTGACTGTTTGGTAAATTGCGGTGCGTACGGTGGGCGTCGGCAGCGCTCGTGGAAGGTGGGAGTGGGCGTGGCGGGAGCCGCTGGAACCAAAGGAGTGCCACGCGCCGAGCGTGAGGCGCAGATCCTCGACATCGCGGCCGCCGAGATCGGCCGGGTCGGCTATGCGGGTCTGTCGCCCGCGGTGGTGGCCGCCAAGGCGGGGGTCTCCAAACCGTTGGTGTACGCCTACTTCGACACCAAGGACGGCCTGTACGTGGCGTGCATGCGACGGGCGGCGTCGGTGCTCGGCGATGCGATCGACGCGGCGATGATCGACGGGCCCGCGACGCTGGAGCTGGCCGAACGCACGCTGGCGGGCATTTTCGGCGCGCTGGAGCCGCGCCCGCACGATTGGCACGTCGTCTTCGATCGCTCGCACCCGGACGAGGGTCCTGCCGCCGACGCGGCGCGCGCCGCACGCCGACGGATCGCCGAGCAGGCCAACCGCGGTGTCGGCGCATTCCTCGCCGGTCGCGGGCTCACCGATCCGGACGATCTGTCCGCGCTGTCCGCCGTATGGATGGGCACGGTCACCGCGCTGGTCGGCTGGTGGTTGCGGAACCCGGGCGAGACGGCCGAGGCGATGACCGCGCGCACTCGCCGCCTGCTCGCCGCGCTCACCTGACCTGCTCCGATCGCCGCGCCGAGCCGACACTCTCACTTTTGCTATTGCTCGCGCCGGGACCGGAGGCGGATCAGGTGGATCAGCAACGGCACGCCGAGCGGACTCATACCGAGCGCGCCGTACCAGGCCGAGGCCGGGAGATCGAGGAAGACTGCGTGGGCGAGAACGGAACCCAGCCAGGTCCAGAGGAACACCGCGACGGGGACGGCGAGGGAGGCGGCGGAACGGGGCTGGGTCGGGGCCGGGGCAGCACGGTCCCAGACCGCGAGCAACAACGCCATCACGAGACCGACGCAGCACCAGCCGAGATAGTTGGTGAGCGGGATGTCGGCCAGGCCCGGCAGCCCGGAATCGGTGTCGCACCAGGTCCATTGGCCGTCGGCGACCATCTGCGGATCGAGGAACAGGTCCCAGCCCACCGCACCGATCGTGGTCAGGGCGACGCGCACCGCGGTCCGCCGGGTCACGATGCCCGCCACGATCCACACCGGATACATCCCGCCGGTCCAGGCCAGCGGCACCAGCAGCGGCACGCCCGCGAGCGCGGGCCCGATCCGGTTCTCGGCGTATTCGTAGCAGCCGAACGGGATGCCGGTCGCCACCCCGAGTATCTCCGCGAGCAGGCCGATGCCCGAGACGATCACCAGGAAGCCGATCGCATAGCGGGTGCCGCGGGTGGCGGCGGCGTGCGCGAGCGCCGTGCCCGCGGACAGCAGCACGATCACCACGGTGATCCGGTCTCGTGCGGCCCCGTCGGTGAGCGGATAGCAGATCTGAGCGAGCACGAGCAGGATCGCGAGCAACACCGGCACGGGGTGCCGCACCGAACGCACCCGCGACCACGCCCGCTGTACGCTCGTCCGGTGGCCGGTCGTCCGCATTTCGGAGGCCGTCATCGTCTGCGCGGGAAGGGGAATCGCTTGCGCCGCGCGTCGCGGAGAGCGAGCCGCGCCGCGGTCCGCCCGCTCGCGCCGGAGACGCCGCCGCCGGGATGGGTGGACGCACCCGTCAGATACAGGCCCGGCGCACCGGGCACCCGCTGACCGGAGAGCTCGGGCAGCGGCCGCCACAGCATCATCTGGTCGAGCGACATCTCGACGTGCATGACATTGCCGCCGCGCAGCCCCATCTCCCGCTCCAGGTCGACCGGCGTCTGCACGAACCGCTGCCGCACGCCCGCCGTGAAACCCGGTGCGTAGGACTCGACTTCGGCGATGATCCGGTCACCCTCGCGCTCGGCGTGCGAGGCCCAGTCGGCGCCGTCGGCCAGCCGGTAGGGGTGCCACTGCGCCCACAGCGTCAGCTGGTGCTCGCCGGGCGGGGCGATGCTCGGATCGAGCGCGCTGAAGCTCATCGCCAGCACCACCGGCCGCGGCGGCAGGTCGCCCGCCAGCGCGGCGCCGTGCGCGCGCCGCAGCTGGGCGCGGTCGGACACCAGGAACTGGAGGCCGCGCGCGGATTCCGCCGCCGAGGCCCCCGGATAGCCGGGCAGCGCGCTCGTCGCGAGGCGCACCGCCATACCGATGCCTGGCCCGACCCGGATGCGGCGCTGCCAGTCGTCCAGTGTGGCGCCGTCGAATCCGCCCGCGCGCAGCAGATCCAGGGTGGTGAGCACGTGTGCGCCCGCGATCACCGCGTCGGCGCGCAGGCTGCGGCCGGACGCGGTGCGCACCAGCCAGCCCGCGCCCGCGCGCCCGATCGAGGTGACCGC
>NZ_BDBP01000194.1 GCF_001613045.1 Nocardia lijiangensis NBRC 108240
CGCTCATGTGGCCGGGGTGCTGGATTTGCATGATGCGTGTGTGTTGGTGGCGGCGCGTGCGCGGTTGATGCAGCAGTTGCCGGTGGGGGGTGCGATGGCTGCGGTCACCGCCACTGAGGCCGAGGTTCAGGAGCTGCTGGACGAGGTGCTCGCCGAGACCGGTGCTGCACCTGTGATCGCTGCGGTGAACGGTCCTGTGGCGGTGGTGGTTTCGGGTGCGGCCGACGCGGTCGCTCGCGTGGTGGACTTGGTGGTGGAGCGTGGTGGTCGCGCGCGGTTGCTGCGGGTGAGTCATGCGTTTCATTCGCCGTTGATGACGCCGATGATCGAGGAGTTCGCTCGGGTGTTGTCGGGGTTGTCGTTTGCTCCGGCGAGGGTGCCGATTGTGTCGACGGCGACCGGGACGCTGTTGGATTCGCAGGCGTGGACCGATCCGCGGTATTGGGTGGATCAGATTCTGGCTCCGGTGCGCTTTGCGGAGGCGGTCGCGGTGGCGGCGGAGCAGGGGATCGGCGGGTTCGTGGAGTTGGGTCCGGATCCGAGTTTGACCGGTGCGATCACCGACACCCTGGCACAGTCGCATCGAGAGTTCACGGTCACCGCTGCGCTGCGCCGCGACCGTGACGAAGCCCAGTACCTCTTGACGAGCATCGCCGAGTTGTTCACTACCGGTGTTGTGGCCGCGGACGTGGATTCGATCGCGGCGGGCGTAGTTCGGCGGGTTGATCTTCCCACGTATGCGTTCCAGCGCAAGCGCTTCTGGTTGGAGCCGGTGGCCGATGCCGCCGTCGCAGGTCCGCTCGGCGTCGGTGTGTCGGACCATCCTCTGCTGGGTGCCGTTGTGGAGCTGCCCGCCGGTGGGATGGTTGTGACCGGCGAATTGTCATTGCGCTCCCATCCGTGGCTGGCCGATCATCGGGTCGCCGGTGCGGTCCTACTGCCAGGCACCGGATTCGTGGAGCTGCTCATCGCCACGGGTGACCGTGTCGGGTGCGCGCTACTCGAAGAGCTGACTTTGGTGACACCCCTGCTGCTGTCACCCGACCCGGTGCAGGTGCGGATCGTGGTGGGCGAACCGGATGCGGACGGTCGGCGCGAGGCGGTCGTGCACTCGCGCCCCGACACCGGCGAGACCGGCGCCGGGGAATGGCTGCTTCATGCCAGTGCGGTCCTTGCGGATGACACCGAGACATCAGACACCCCAGGAGGTTTGGGCGTGTGGCCGCCGGTCGGCGCCGTCGAGATCGATCTCGGAGGCGCCTACGATCGGTTGGCGGAACACGGGTACGAATACGGTCCGGTATTCCGGGGTCTGCAACGGGCCTGGCGGCGCGGCCCCGAGGTGTTCGCCGAGGTCGTATTGCACTCGGAGGCAGGCGCCGTTCCGGGATCGTTCCTGATGCATCCGGCGCTGCTCGACAGCGCCCTGCACGCGATGCTGCCCGGGATCGACGAATCGGCCGCGCAGGCCGGTCTGCCTTTCACGTGGCACGGGCTACGCGTGTCGGCGAGCGGTGCCGAACGCGCGCGGGTGCGGATTGCCCCGGTCGCCGCAGGCGGGGTATCGGTGTGGCTGGTCGATGATCACGACAGCCCGATCATGACCATCGGCGCAGTGACCATGCGAGCCATCCCCGAGCAGCTGGAACGGCACGGCGGCGCTGCCACCCGTCAGGACTCGCTGTACCGACTCGAGTGGACCGAGCACGCACTGGCACAACCGGTGTCCGAGGATCGGACCGGTTGGGCACTGCTCGGAGACGCCACCGTACTCGGCCCGGACACCGGGGCTGCGGCGCGGCTCGAGGATCTGACTGGATTGCTCGAGTCCCTCGACACCGGATACGCGATTCCCGAGGTGGTGTTGGCCGCAGTCGCTGCTGACTCGCTCACTGGTTCGGTCGTCGAGGGCGTGTACCGGCGGACCGCCGAGGTGCTTGCTCTGCTGCGGGCATGGCAGTCCGAACCGCGGGTGGCGGACACGCGTCTGGTCGTGTTGACCCGCAATGCTTCCGGCATCGGCGGCACCGAATCCAGTTCCGAGGCCACGGATTCGGTGTCGGGTTTGGCGAACTCACCGGTGTGGGGCCTGGTGCGATCGGCGCAGTTGGAGCACCCGGATCGGTTTGTACTGGTCGATACCGATGGATCGCCCGAGTCGTGGCGAGTGCTGGGCGCGGCCCTGGACAGTGGCGAGTCGCAGTTGATAATACAGGCCGGGCAGGTGCGGGTACCACGCCTGGCACGGGTCGACGGGGCGAGTAGCCCACTCGCTCAGGATGTTTCGCCGGTCTGGGACGCCGAGGGCACGGTGCTGATCACCGGTGGCTCGGGCGCTCTGGGGTCGGTGCTCGCCCGGCACCTGGTGACCGCCCACGGCGTGCGGCGGGTGCTGCTGGTGAGTCGCCGCGGTGAATCGGCGGAGGGTTTCGCCGAGCTGCGGCAGGAGCTGCTCGCAGCGGGTGCGACCGCGGTGCTCGCTGCGGCATGTGATGTGGCCGATCGCGCTCAGCTGGCCGAGGTCTTGGCGGGTGTGGATCCGGAATTCCCGGTACGGGTTGTCGTGCACACCGCCGGTGTGCTCGATGATGGCGTCATCACCTCGCTGACCGATGCCCAACTGCGGCGGGTGCTGGCGCCGAAGGTGGACGCGGCATGGCATCTGCACGAGCTGACGCGTGACCTGGATCTGCGCGCCTTCATTCTGTACTCGTCGGTCGCGGGCGTATTGGGTTCCCCAGGCCAGGGCAATTACGCCGCAGGCAATGCTTTCCTGGATGGGTTGGCGCAGTATCGGCACGGTTTGGGCTTGCCCGCGACGTCGCTGGCCTGGGGATTGTGGGAACAGGACGGCGGTCTCACCGCACACCTGCAAGCGACCGACCGGCAGCGTATGAACCGCCGCGGGTGGCTCGCGATGAGCCGCACCGCAGGGCTGGCACTGCTGGATCGCGCATTGACTGTGCCGGGGGCGATGCTGGTGCCCGCCAGGCTGGATCTGGATGCGATCCGCGCCAATCTCACCGACGGCATCTATGTCGATCTGCTCAGCTCTGGTCCCCGTCGCCTGCGCGCGGCTCCGGCACATCAGGCCGTCGACGCACCAGGATGGGCACAGCAGCTGGCCGGGCTCGACGAGCGCCGGCGTCACGCCGCGTTGACAGAACTGATCAACCGGGAGGCCGCACTCGTACTCGGTCATGACGGCGCCGCGGACATTGTCGGCAAGCGAGCCTTCAAGGAACTCGGATTCGATTCGCTGACCGCGGTCGAACTGCGCAATCGGCTGACCAAACTGACCGGGTTGCGGCTGCCGACGACGCTGGTCTTCGACTACCCGACCGTGGCGGAGCTGGTGGGGTACCTGGCCGCCGAGGTGTCCGGGGCGGTTGCCGCGATCGCACCGGCGCCGGTGGTCGCTGCCGTGGACGACGATCCGATCGTGATCGTGGGTATGGGTTGTCGCTATCCGGGGGGTGTGGGTTCGCCGGAGCAGTTGTGGCGCATAGTGTCCGACGAGGTCGACGCTGTCGCGGGGCTTCCGGAGGATCGTGGTTGGCGGGAGGATCTGTTCGATTCGGATCCGGATGCGGTGGGTAAGAGTTATGCGCGGGAGGGTGGGTTTCTTTACGACGCGGCGGAGTTCGATGCGTCGTTTTTCGGTATCTCGCCGCGTGAGGCGTTGGCGATGGATCCGCAGCAGCGGTTGTTGTTGGAGACGGCGTGGGAGACGATCGAACACGCGGGTATCGATCCCACCACGCTGAAGGGCAGCCGAACCGGTGTCTTCGCCGGGGTCATGTATTACGACTACGCGCCGCGGATCGGCGATATGCCGCCGGAGGCGGAAGGCGTCGCGCTGACCGGAAACGCGGCGAGCGCGCTATCCGGCCGAATCTCCTATGTGCTCGGTCTAGTGGGGCCCGCGCTATCGGTGGATACGGCGTGCTCGTCATCGTTGGTGGCTGTGCATCAGGCGGTGTCGGCGCTGCGGGCGGGCGAATGCTCGATGGCCCTGGCCGGCGGCGTGACGGTGATGTCGACTCCCGGCACTCTTGTCGAGTTCGCTCGCCAGCGGGGCCTGGCCGCTGATGGGCGGTGTAAGTCGTTCGCTGCTGCGGCTGATGGGGTGGGTTGGGCTGAGGGTGT
>NZ_BDBP01000195.1 GCF_001613045.1 Nocardia lijiangensis NBRC 108240
CGCGGCCTGGATGCTGCTCGCGCTGCGCGCGCTGCTCGCGGGCGAACGGCCGCGGCGGGCGGGGGAAACGATGTTCTCCGCCGAGGACGCGCTCGATCTGCTCTCCGGTCCGCTGGGCGGCGCGGACCAGATCACCCTTCGGCGCTTGCGCCGCGGTGTCCGGCGCGCGGTGCTGGAGGGGGAGCGCAGGGCGGCGAGGAAGGCCGACGGAGAAGCGTGGGCGGCCGAGGATATGCCGCCGATCGATGAGCCGCCGTCACCCGATGTGCTGCACCCGGATGATGTGCCGCCGCTGGACGAGGTGCCGCACGCGGATGATGTGCCGCCACTGGACGAGGTGCCGCACCCGGACGATGTGTCGCTGCCGGATGATGTGCTGCACCTTGACGATGCGCCGCCGCGGGATGATGCGCCGCCTCGAACGGAACCGCCGTCGTCGGATCCGGATGTGCTCCCGCGTGCCTCGACGGCCGACCGGCTGGGAGCGAACTCCGAACTGCCGCAGGAATTTCCGCCGGACGACGCCGAATGGAACGCCGTCGAACCGGACTGGAGCCCGCCCGATCCGGAATGGGTCGTCAGCGAATCCGAATGGCGGGAAGCCGATCTCGAGTGGGGCCTGGAGGTCGCCGAGCACGCCGACGACAACTACGTGCCGAGCCGTCAGGGCGACGAGCGTCCGCCCACCGGTCGCGACGCCAGGGCCGTGCCCGATGCTGCCGGCGAAACCCCGGGCGACACCGCACGTCCCACCCTGCTCGAGCAGTCGTCGGCCGAGGTGCTGCGCGATCTGCTCGTCGGCATCGGCGATCGGGCGATCCTCGATCGCCTCACCGATGTCGAGGCGGCTCCGCTGAAGCGTGTGCTCGACGCGTTGGACCGCGGCCGCAAGGCGCGCGGGCGGGCCACCGGTCTGGAGGACGTGCTCTGGGCGCTGTGGACCGCTTCCCGCCTGGAACGGCGCTGGGTCGCCCAATCCGAACGCGGCGGCGCGGTCGGCATGCAGGCCGACCGGGATCTGGACGCCGCCGTCGGCCTGTTCGACGCGGCGGCGGCCTACGTCGACCGGATTCCCCGCGCAGGCATCGAGGGTTTCGTGGAATACCTGCTCCAGCAGGAGATTCCGCAGGACACCGCGCCGCTGACCGCGCCGGGAGACGCCGTCGCCCTGCTCAGCGCGCACGCCGCGGCGGGCCGGGAGTGGGACGTGGTCGCGGTCGCGGGCGTGCAGGAGGGCATCTGGCCCAATCCGCGGCCGCGCGGCACCCTGCTGCACACCGAGGATCTGGTCGACCTCAGCGCGGGCATCGGCCTCGCGGGCGAATCGGTCAGCCGCGCCGCGCCGATCCTGGCCGAGGAGCGCAGGCTGCTGCTCGTCGCGTGCAGCAGGGCCCGGCGCTCGCTGCTGGTGACCGCGGTCGAATCCGTCTCGGGTGAACGGGATCTGGTGCCCTCCCGCTTTCTCGCCGAGCTGCTCGGGCACGACGACGACACCGAGCCGGGCGCCCTGCCTGTCGCCGATCCCGGTCGCGCCCTGGTCATGCATTCGCTGGTGGCCGAGTTGCGTGGCGTGGTCTGCGATGCCGAGGCCGACCCGGAGCGCCGCCGCAGGGCGGCGCATCAGCTGGCCAGGCTGGCGCACGCCGGAGTGCGCGGCACCCACCCCGAGGAGTGGTACGGCACCGCGGAACTCAGCTCGCTGAGCCCGCTGTGGGACGACGGCGAGACCGCGGTCGCGCTCTCGCCGTCCACCGTGGAACTGCTGCGCACCTGCCCGCTGCGCTGGGCGCTGGAACGGCACGGCGGCACCGACGGCGACAATCCGCACGCCGTCAAGGGCAATCTGGTGCACACCCTGGTGCAAGCGCTGGCGGGCAAGGTGCCCGAGACACAGGTGCGGGCGGCGCTCGACCGGGCGTGGCAGGCCGTCGATCCCGGCACCGGCTGGCATTCCCGCCAGGAGTTGCGGCGCACCGAGGCGATGCTGGAGACGTTCATGGCCTGGGTCCGCAACACCCGCGGCGAACTCACCCAGGCCGGCGTCGAGGTGCCCGTCGATTGCGTGCTGCCGCCGCGCGAGGACGACGAACCGCCGGTGCGCATCAAGGGCCGGGTGGACCGGCTGGAGCGGGATGCCATGGGCCGCTTCGTGATCGTCGACGTGAAGACCGGCAAGACGCCGATCAGCAAGCAGGCCGCCGCCGATCACGCGCAGCTGGCGACCTATCAGGTGGCGGCCGCGCTCGGCGCGCTGGACGGATCGGCCGCCGAGAACACGCCAACGGAATCCGCGTCCGCCGTGGCGCCGGGCGGCGCACGTTTGGTGTACGTGGCCAAGCCGAGCAGCAAAGAGGGCGCCACCCAGCGCATGCAGGAGCCGCTGGACGGCGAGGCGCTGGACAAGTGGCAGACCACGATTCACGACGCCGCCGCGTCCACCCGCGGCCCGAGCTACCTCGCCATGCGCAACGACGGCTGTCGTCACTGCGCGGTGGCGGGCAGCTGCCCGGTGCAGGACACCGGAAGGCAGGTGACCGACGAGTGAGTCACCCCGCCGTGACGCCTCTGCGGATCGCCGAGGCGCTCGGCCTGCCACCCCCGACCGACGAACAAGCGGCAGTGATCGCCGCACCGCCCGGACCCACGCTGGTTGTCGCGGGCGCTGGCGCGGGCAAAACCGAGACGATGGCCGCGCGCGTGGTGTGGATGGTGGCCAATCGGCTGGTACTGCCGGATCAGGTGCTCGGCCTGACCTTCACGCGAAAAGCGGCCCAGCAGTTGACCGCTCGCATTCGGACCAGGCTGGCCCGGCTGGCGGGTTCGCAGCTGCTGCGCGATCTGGACGCGTCGGGGGAGTTGCGCGCGCAGCTCGCCGGGGCCGAACCCGAGATCAGCACCTACCACTCCTACGCAGGGCGGCTGCTCACCGAGCACGGCCTGCTGCTTCCGGTGGAGCCGTCGGCCACGCTGCTCACCCAGACACAGCTGTGGCAGCTCGCGCACCAGGTGGTGCGGGCCTGGGACGGTGACCTGGACACCGACCGCACCCCGGTCTCGGTGACCGAGGCGGTGCTCGCGCTCTCCGGCCAGCTCGCCGAACACCTGGTGGAAGCCGAACAGCTCGCCGAGGCGCACACCGAGCTGGAGAAGCTCGTGCACACCCTGCCCGCCGGTCCACGCCAGCGCGGCGGGCCGAGCCAGGCGCTACTGTCCATCGTGCAGGTGCAGCGCGAGCGAGTGGCGCTGTTACCGCTGGTCCGGCAGTTGGCCGCGGCGCTGCGGCGGCGCGGCGCCTTGGATTTCGGGGCCCAGATGTCGCTGGCCGCGCGGCTGGCCGCCGAGCACCAGGAGGTGGCGACCGCCGAGCGCGGTCGCTTCCGGTTGGTGCTGCTCGACGAGTACCAGGACACCGGCCACGCCCAGCGCATCCTGCTCGCCGCGCTGTTCGGCGGCGCGATCTCGGTGTCGCGTCCCGAATCAGATAGTGCCGCACGGCGTTTGGCTGTAACTGCGGTCGGCGACCCGATGCAGTCCATCTACGGCTGGCGCGGCGCGTCCGCCGCCAACCTGCCCCGCTTCGCCACCGACTTTCCGCTCGCGCCCGGCGCGCCCGCGCCGATCCTGCCGCTGCTGACCAGCTGGCGCAATCCGCCCGAGGCTCTCGCCCTCGCCAACCTGGTCGCCGAGCCGCTGCGCCGCATCGCGCTCGACGCGGGCGGGGTCACCGTCGACGCGTTGCGCGCCAAACCGAACGCGGAACCCGGCGTCGTCGCGATGGCGCTCACCGAAACCGTCGCGGGGGAAAGGGATTGGGTCGCCGAGCGGATCGCCGCCGAATGGTCGGCGCGGCACACCGCAGGCGAGCCGCCGCCGACCTCGGCGATCCTGGTGCGCCGCAACGCCGATGCCGCCCCGCTCGCGGAAGCCCTGCGCGAGCGAGGGCTTCCGGTGGAGATCGTCGGCCTCGGCGGCCTGCTCGCCACGCCGGAGGTGGCCGACATCGTCGCCACCCTGCGGTTGATCGCCGAGCCCGCCGCGGGCAGCGCGGCCGTGCGCGTGCTCACCGGTGCCCGCTGGCGCCTCGGGGTCGCCGACCTCGCCGCGCTGGCCCGAC
>NZ_BDBP01000196.1 GCF_001613045.1 Nocardia lijiangensis NBRC 108240
TATGATCGGTCCCCGCCCCCGGAACCCGGAACATACCCGCATTATCGTCATCGGTCGAACTATACGACTTCTGCGCCTCATGAAAAGTATTCGCCATCACCGTGACGATCGCCTGATGATTCCGCAGAACATCCACCAGCTCACGCGTCCGCTTACGATCGAACTTCTCGAACAACAACCCCATACTCGACAACGTCGTCACCGTCGGCCTGACCTTGCCGTGCGACCCATCCTTCTTATTGTCATACACCCACTCGAGCACCACGAAATCCCGCCCCGACGACTCGATCAACCCCAAAATATCAGCCACAAACGCTTGACACGCATCCACAAGCTTCCGCAACGCCCCCGCATCCACATTCAACAACTTCAACCGACCGTCCCGCGCACCCTTCAACAACCCAGACCACTCCGTCTGATCGAAACCAGGCCCACCCGACGACATCCCACTCCTACCGTCAATTCCACTGCGTCCGCCTGAGTTTCTAGCACCGGACCTCCGCCCGGTCATGCTGGAAGACGACCGCAGCCCGGTCTGTACACCATCCGTTAACCGAGTCTCCGCGCCGGCTCGGCGGTCAGACCGGCACCCTTACGCGCATCAGCTCGCCGGCTTGCACCATACGATCGACCATTCCTTCGCAGGGGATTTCGGCCTGGAAGCAGGCACGGGCACCGTCGAGGCGGCCGTGGGCGACGGCCACCTGCAACAGGTCGCGGGAGTAGTGCGCGAAGTGACGCGCCATGGAGCCGCCGCTGCTCGCGGCCTCCGCGGCCCGGGCCATCCAGCTCTCGAAGCTCGGGTACGGATAATGCAAAATCAAGGGGGCCGTCACCGTTCCGCTCGCCCCGGTGAATCCGATGAAGCCGTGTTTGTCGGCAGGTGCGATATCGCAGTCGAGGCGGACGGCGCTGCGGTTCGCGGGCGCATCGAGGAATGGGGAGCACCCGCTGACCCGGAATACGGTGCACTCGCGGAACGGGTCGTCGACCGGGTGCATCATCGGTACGGCCTCGTGCGCGAGGAAAGTGACCTGTCCGGCCCCGGGAATCTGCCAGCGGCGCCTGCCGTCGTCGTAGAACAGTTCCCGCGGGCCGAGCGGGAGCAGCCATGCCATGTCGGCGGCGCGGGCGGTCGCGACGGCGGCGTGAATATTGGCCACCTCGCGTTCGACCGGATCGGCGTCGGGAACCGCGTTGTCGCACACCAGTACCGGGTGCTCGGCGGCCTCCGCGAATGCGCGCACGGCCGGATCGTCGGAGTAGACGATGATCAGATCCGCGTGGGCCGCATAGTGGTCGAGCCAGGCCGTCAGCCCCGGCCGAAGCCGGTCGACGGTGACGCAGATCGCGGTCGGCTCGTCAGTCGGTCGCCGGTGCCCGGCGCCGACGCCCCGGTGCACCCGGGTGGTCAGATCGGAGATCTCGTGCCGCACCAGGTAGTCGTGGTACTCCGTCCACGGGTTCACGCCCGCCGCGCGCGCCGCCGTGAGATTCGGGCCGCCGACCGGACGGGTATGCCGGACGGTCACCGCGTCGACAATGGCGATCGACGAGGTGTCCGGGACGAATCGGGGCCAGTGGAAATCCAGACCCCATCCGGTCTGAGTGGCATCGAATGTCGGCAGGCAGCGCAGCAGGAATTCCCGGCGGAAACACGGCGCCATGATCTCGACGAAATTCGTGTACCGGAGGTCGAACCTGCGATCCACCAGGGTGATCTCGTGGGTGTAGTAGCTGTCCTCGGTGAGCGCGGGCTGCGACAGCGAAAGCCGGTACCGCGCGGCGTATTCGAATATCGCGTTGACGGCCGCGGTGTCGGTGGCCAAATCGTCGTCGGGGAGCCAGATGTAGTCGTAGTCGTCGATCGACTCGGCCAGATCGACGGTGAGCACATGGTGCAGCGCAGGCCATTTGGGCCCTTTGCGGTCCAGCCGGAGCACGTCGCCGGTGCGATACCGGTGCGGGTCGTCGCCGAAATAGCTGACGACCAGGTCCCAGGTGCGAGGCACCGGCCCGGCGAGCCATTGTTCGTGCAACGAGGCGTCACCGGCCCGCAGCACCACCAAGTTCCTCCGTCGCCCGGTGGCACGAAATGCGCTGGACGGCTGCCGGACCGCTGTCGTCATCACGACCTCCTCATGCGGCGTACCAGCCCTCGCCCCACAGCGTGCCGAGACGTTCGAAATACGTCTCGTACTGCGGAGCAACGACATCGGTGGAGAATTTCGACACCGCGTACTCGCGAATCGCCTGGTAGTCGAGCTTGTCCACGGCGTCGGCGGCCTCGCAGAATTCGCGCAGCGTGCGGCAGCGAAAGCCGTGTACGCCGTGCTGCACCGTCTCGGTGAACACGCCCCAGTCGGTGGTGATCACCGGCGTCCCGCACAGCATCGCCTCGGCATGCACGCCGCCGAAAGGTTCCAGGTACAGCGAGGGAACGAAAACCGCACGGGCCCGGCTCATCAGCTCACCCCGGCGCACGTGATCGACTACGCCGACATACTCGGCGACATCGGCGGGCGGCGCCACACCGGCGCCCGCGACAACCAGCTTCACACCGAGCCGCTGACAGGTGTCGATGGCGATCTGAATACCCTTGGCCTCGGTGAGGCGGCCCATGAAGAGAAAGTAGTCGTCTTTCGCTTCGGCGAACGGGAAATCCTCCACCTCATAGTAATTCGGTATCACCGCATCGTAGAAATGGCCGCGGGCGCTCATCACGCCGGGAGTCGTGGCGTGCGAACCATAGACAGCGTGCATCCATGCGTAGCTTTCGAACACTCGGTAGTTCGCGAACACCCCGCTGTAGCCGATCCCGAACTCGACGGTCATGAGCTCGGGGAAGGTCTCCGCGATCGGCCGCTGGCAGGTGCCGCCGAGCACGCAGATGAAGTCGCGGTCCGACTTGCGCTTGGCGATCTCGGTAATGGCGCGCTCGTTGGTGGTGGTCCAGTGCGGATCGTAGGCATTCCAGGTCAGGTTGTTGAGTTCCTTGTAGAGATCGTTGCCGCCGAACCATTCGGCCTGCTCCGACTTCGACGCGATGGTGACGAACTCGGTGCACGCCGCGTCGTTCTCCTCGCCGCCGTACAGGAACACCTCGTGGCCCAGTGCCGTCATCATCCCGGCGAAACGCCGGATCTTCTGGGTATAGGCGCACGGCTGATAGTGCTTGGTGGTCTGTGTATTGGGGAAGTTCACCACATGAAAACGCATGGCAGAGCTCACATTCAGCTCGAAGTATGGGCTGGTCAGCGGTCGATCACGGGCCGTACCGACAGAGGGTCTTCGCCGACGGCCTCCTCCAAGTGCTCGGTGCTGTCGAGATAGGCCGCGCGTTTGCGCTGTTGCTGCTGCTGTTGCCCGCCGGGAGCACCGCCCATGCCGCCACCCATCGGGTAGCCGCCGTAGGGCATCGCGGCCGACGGAGCCATACTGGCGCGCGCGTCAACCGTCTCGGTCGCGTTTCCTGACGAACCTGCCCGGGGAAACAGCTTGTCCTCGACCGGATTCGCAGGTTTGGCCGCCGTCGGCGAGCCGCCGCCTGGTGAGCCACCACCTGCCCGGGCTGGGCTGATGTCGAAGCCGAACGGGCCGGATGCGCCGGGCGGCCCGGAGGCACCCCAGGGACCGGAGGCCCAAGGCCCCGACGGGCCGGACATCATCCCGGACGCCAATTGCTGCAGTGCTTTCGAGAGCGCCGACAGCGGCCCGGATGCGCCGCCGGTCGGGCCGGTGGCGCCGTCGGGAACAGCGGTGGCCGACCCAGAAGATGGTGCGCGAGATGATGATTGGGGGGCGATACCGGATTTGCCAGCGCCGCCCGGTCCGGTGCTCGACTTGCCGCTGCCGCTACCGGATCCGCCCCCCTCGCCGCTGCCTTTACCGCCACCGCTACCGCTACCGCCGGACCTACCGCCACCACCACCGCTACCAG
>NZ_BDBP01000197.1 GCF_001613045.1 Nocardia lijiangensis NBRC 108240
GGGCGCCACGGCCACGGCCGCCGACGGCACGGTCCAGCGGCTGCGGTGCAGCCCGGTCGAGGATGTCTCGATGTCGTTGGTGGCCACCGGGTTCGGCTACGGCGTGCACCGGCGCACCCGGCAGGCCGAGCTGATCGCGCGCGTGCTGCCCCGGGTACGTGACATCCGTCGCTTCGGCGCGGCCGCGCTCGACCTGTGCCACGTGGCCGCCGGGCGGGTCGACGCGTACTACGAGCACGGGCTGCACGCCTGGGACTGGGGCGCGGGCGCGTTGATCGCCGCGGAAGCGGGTGCGCGCCTGACGCTTCCGCCCGCGACCGCGACCGGAGCGGCGGGCGATCTCGTCATCGCCGCCGCGCCCGGCATCGCACGGGAACTGGGCATGCTGCTGGCCGAAGTCGGCGCGACAGAGCCGATTCCGGATCGGTGATCCCATGCCGCGCCGCCGGGAGGTGGCGCGGCACGTTGCCGCGTGATGCGCCGGGCGGCCGCTTGTCGATCGATGCGGCATCGATCGCGTCGGCCGGCGCGCGGGGTCAGCCGTGCGGGGTCAGCAGTGCGCGGTGCGCGCGGCGTCGAGCAGTTCGCTGTCGATCGCGGGGTTCGCGCCCGGCGCCGGGTTCTTCAGCGAACGCAGCACCTCTTCGGCGTCGTTGCTCGGCCGCAGGTCCCGGAACAGCGAACCGAGCACCAGGTCGACGCTGTCGTCCTCGCGCTGATCCTCGATCAGTTCGGCGCACGGCGCGACCAGCTGCACCGAGGCTGCCGCGGGCCTGCCGTTCACGCCGAAGCGGATCTGGCCCGCGCATTCCAGGTCGCCGTTGACGTATATGGAATCGTTGCCGTACTGCGTGCCCGGTGCGCTCGCGAAGCCGAGATCACCGAGCTGCGCCGCGACGTGCGCGGCCTGGCCACGCTGGTTGTTCGCGTTGAGCACGCGCACCTTGCTTGCGGCGAGCGGCGCGGGTTCCACGTCCTGCAGGCGCGACGAGCCGACCCGCTGGCCCAGCTTCGGCGCCGGCGCCGCGCCGGGTTCGCTGGCTGGGCTCGGCGCATTGCAGGCCATCGCGGTGGTGTCGGTGTCCTGCGTCGTCAACGCTTTGATCCACACGATCGCGCAGATCAGCGCCATGACGCCGAGCATGATGAGCCAGGGCTGGGGGCGGCGTCGAGCGTAGGGTTGCCCCTGCGAATCTGTCGCGCTGCCTTCGGTGATCAGTGAAACCACGAGCCACACTCTACGAAAATGTCGCGGCGGCGGTGCGGAAGGTCTCGGCGAGTTCCAGCGTTGGTGTCGATTCCCCGACAGTTTCGACTCGGCTGTGTTTTGATTGCGACTTTTGTCGCGCGGTCCGCTATTGTCTGGCGGCCCAGATCGAATCACCAGCGGCGAAATCGGTGGTCGGTCGCGGGAACAAGTAGGGCATGTCCTGCGTTTACCGAGCGCTACGGGGTATGGATTCTAGTGATCCTCCCTGATAGGTGACCGGTGCACGTGTGATGTGCACCACCGGCGGGGCGGTGTGGACGCCCGATTCCAGCAAGGAATCGGCGTGTCGGCAGCCGGTCCGGGATATACGGAGTAAGGACGAGGGGAAGACGACATGGCAACCGACTATGACGCACCGCGGCGCACCGAATCCGACGATGTGTCGGAAGATTCGCTGGAGGAGCTGAAGGCTCGTCGCAACGAGGCACAGTCCGCCGTCGTGGATATCGACGAATCCGATACCGCGGAGTCGTTCGAGCTTCCCGGCGCGGATCTGTCCGAGGAAGTGCTTTCGGTCCGGGTGATCCCGAAGCAGGCCGACGAGTTCACCTGTTCCAGCTGCTTCCTTGTTCACCACCGCAGCAGGCTGGCCAGCGAGGCAGGCGGTCAGATGATCTGCATGGATTGCGCGGCCTGATCGTTCGCGCAATCGCCGAATACGGCCGGACCCCCGGGGTTCGGCCGAGGGTAACTGTCAGTCCGCGCTCGGCAGCCCGAGCGCGGCAAGGACCTTTTCCGGTCGGCGCGTACTGACCAACCAGTACGGCGTCGGATCGTCCGGATCGTCGAGGACCAACAACACCATCGGGCCGATCCACGGACGGTGTTGCACATAGGCGGCGGGATCGAGCTGGCGGCCGAGGGCCGCGCTCTTCGCGGTGGGAGCGACCACCGCGGCGCGAGCCACGAAATTCACCGGCAGATGCGCGCGGTCGGCGCGCAACTCGGGCGTCCCCTGGGCGTCCTCGGCCACCGCCACGCGATGGCGGCTCAACCACAACAGCACCCACGCGGGGATCGGGAACAGCAGAACGTAGGGCAGCCAGGCCCGGATTCCCGGTGCGCCCATGTGGATTTCGGCGGCGAGCAGTCCGGCGATACCGAACGCGACCGGCCACCACCACAGCGGCACCCAGAGTCGCTCACTGTAGGGCTGGCGGGTCCGTTTCTCGTTGTCCGTCACCGAAGGGTTGGGCCTGTCCGACACGACTCAACAGTAGGCCACCGTCCCGCCAGAGGAACGCCGAGGTACGCGTAGGCTCGACCAACGTGAGCGCACTTTCACCGATACCCCTGCTGCGGCTGGATCCCGGCATTCCCGTGCCGACGCGCGCCCATGAGGGCGACGCGGGCGTGGACCTGTGCACCACCGAGGACGTCATCCTGGAGCCGGGGGAGCGGGTGCTGGTCGGCACCGGTATCGCCGTGGCGCTGCCGGTCGGCACGGTCGGGCTGATCCATCCCCGGTCCGGGCTGGCCGCCAAGGCCGGGCTGTCGGTGGTGAACACGCCGGGCACCGTGGACGCGGGTTACCGGGGCGAGATCAAGGTGTGCCTGATCAATCACGATCCGCGCACGCGCATCGAACTGCGCCGTGGCGACCGGATCGCGCAGCTGCTGGTGCAGCGGGTGGAGCTGGTGGACTTCGTCGAGGTCGACCGGCTCGACGAGACGACGCGGGGTGCGGGCGGCTACGGGTCCAGCGGCGGCCACGCCGTCCTGGGCACGGAAGCCGACGGGGTGGGCCGGGCGACCGGCCGGGAGGCGTGAGGCGATGTTCGGAAAGAGAAAGAAGCAGTCGGACCGGTTCGCCGAGGACCAGTACGACGATTACGCCGAGTACGACGACGTGGACTACGACGCCGAGTACGACGAACTGTCCTACGGCGAATCCGTCGAGGACGCAGCCGGTTTCGACGACCGCCCGGAGGGCGAGCGGACCGGCCCCTACGACTACGACGAAGTAGCGGAGCTGCTCGACGCGGTGGTCGAGCAGCGTCTCGACCTGGGTTCGATCATCCTGCCGGTGCCGCCGGGCGGCCAGCTACAGGTGGAGATGACCCCGGACGGCACCCCGCAGGCGGTGCACCTGGCCACCGAGCACGGCCGCATCACCGTCGCCGCCTACGCGGCGCCCAAATCGCCCGGCCAGTGGCGCGCGGTGGCGGCCGATCTGGCCGACTCGTTGCGCAAGGACGGCGCGCGAGTCGCCGTGGAGACCGGTCCGTGGGGCAGGGAGATCCTGGCCATCACCGAGGGCGCGGACCTGCGCTTCATCGGCGTGGACGGCTACCGCTGGATGGTGCGGCTGGTCGCGGCGGGTCCCTCGGGCGCGGCCGAGGACGGCGCGCCC
>NZ_BDBP01000198.1 GCF_001613045.1 Nocardia lijiangensis NBRC 108240
CGTCGAGACATCTCGCATGGACACCGACCCGCGCCGCTTCTTCGCAGAACTCGCCCATCCTCGATCGAGGCCGGACGGCATCCCCGATTCCACGTCCGATTCCGGTGCCGGCCGTCGCCCCAATGCGCTGAACAGGTTCCGCGCATCCGGCCCGATCACCGCCGCGGCCTGCACATAGCCGAGTTCGCCGGCTTCCGCAGCCGCTGACTGCCTCTCGGTGGCCAAGCTCTCCAGGTCGACCCACTGGGACCACTCGTCCATTCCGTCCGGAGCTGCCGAAGTGTCATCGACTCTCGGTCCGGTGTTTTCGTCAGTCCGGCGCTCTTGTTCGTCGGGAGCAGCGATGCGATCTCCCGGCATGGAGCTGCCGTAGTCTCCGAGTAGCGGCGCCTGGTCAGCGTCGTCGATGGCCGGCTGCTGAGAACGCCGTTTCTTCGTCGAACGCGCCCATCCTCGATCCAGGCCGGGCATCTCCGATTCCAGGTCCGACTCACGCTCCGGCCGTGGACCCAAAACGTTGAACAGGTTCGGCACATCCGACCCGACCGTCGCCGCAGCCCACGTATGGCCGAGTTCGCCGGTTTCCACAGCCACCGATCCACCCGCTACACCAGAGGGGCCGTCCGACGGGAAATGTGCGTCCAGCCAGGCGAAGTCATCGTCGTCCACACGTGCCGAAGCGCCCTCAGCGGCCAGTTCGATATCTTCCCACCGCAGAGTGGGGTACTGCTGCTCATCGATATGCCGCTGCTGGCCATGTCGATCCGAGACGGCGGCCAGTTCTTCCATCGGCGCATCAGCGGACGGGTCGGCCATGGCCGTATCCAGGTCGTCTCCGGTCGGCAAGCCCATCTCCGGCCGCTGCCCTTCGACCTCTGCGGACCGCGCGCCGAGATGCGACTCCCCCGCAGCGGAGCCCAGATCCAACGGAAGAGTCCACACCTTCCCGACACCCTGCGTTGCCACGAGTGAGCTGAGCTTGGAAGTTGTTTTACGCCCGTTGGGTCTCACGAATTCCAGGGTCAATGCACCCGTGTTACGTATTCTTGTCGATGCATGGATCAACCTGCCTTCATAGAGGAAGACAATGCGGAGACCAGGCCGTAACCGCTCCTCAGCACTCTTGATCTCCTCGGCATTCTCGAGCGAGATCTCACTCGGTACTCCGCCCAGCAATTCTCGGACCTTGTCCAGGTCCACGTCGGGAACCGCCGTACCCGGCCCCTCGTCAACCGGCGCAGTCACGTTCCCCTCGTCGACCGGCGCAGTCACTGTCGCATTGTAATGCGCCCGCCCCACATGCAGGACCGTCAACCGCCAGCAATCCGCCGGCCCGAAACTGTGAACCGCGCCCTCGCGAACGAACTCGCTCGACCCATCCGCGCCGGTCCGGAATTCCGAATCAGACACGACCCGCAACGAAATCCCATACCCGAAGAGCAGGTCTCCCAACGCCATCGGAGCAACGTCGGCAACAGGATTGGCCCACTGACCCGGTCGCAAAGCGCTCTCCAGCCGACTGTACGACCAGCCCCGCAATCCGTACGCGTCACTCTCCCAAACCCGCTGCTGCACCAGCCAAAGCAGAACCGCCCGCCGCAGATCGACGACACTCCGCCACTCGTGCGGCAACAATTCCGCCGCGGACGAACGCAAGACCGCCTCATACAAACAATCTCCAGAAGGCTCGACCACAACCTCCCGCAAACCCTCCCGCACCAAGAGAGCCCGCTGCCCCACATCCGCCCGCGGTATCAATGCCGGATCCACATCCGGCTGCTGATCGAGGCCATGCCCGTCGACCCACACCCCGCCTGCCCCCCGGTCGGCCAGCCGCGTCAGAAAGCTGTCCAATGCGCTATTCGTACGCCCGATTTTTCCGTCTTCGGCGTAAGAATAGCTGATCAATATGGTGCGGCTGCATTTTTCGATATTGTCGGCAAATTTTCTACTGGTTGTCGCACGAAAAAACTGTCCATCGACATCTTGATACACGATCCGAATGCGAGGCCAGCGCAACTGAAACGCAGCATCCTTCAGCGAGACCGGCTTCGGCTCACCCTCCAGCATTTCGGCGATCCGATCGATATCCGGCCCGGAAGTGGCCGAACTCGATCCGAGCCCATACGCAGCGCCGACAGACCGCGACTGTGGCTCAGCAACATCCTGCTGCCTATCGATGTCTCCGGATCTCGCATCGAGTTCCCGCACAGCCACATCCAGGTGCCCCTGACGGATCCACACCGTCCGCACACCCTGCCGCTCCTGGAGGGTTTTCAACGTGGGACCCAATCTACGGCCCTCGGCATCGTTGAATCTTAAAAACAAGCTCATGGGCGACTTGGATGTCGTCGCACGGACCAGCCTGCCTTCATACCGGAAGGCAATCCAGAGACCAGACCGGCGCAACAACTTCTCAGCACGCTCGATCGTGATCTGCACGGGCACACCACCCAGCAATTCTTGGGCCTCATCGAATTCCGAACGCACCGAAGCAGTTCCAGCCAGCACGCTGCCCTCAGCGAGCGCGGCGCCCGCCACCGCAGCTCCCGGCCCAACATCAACCGGCACATCCTGCTGCCTATCGATGTCTGCCAACCGCACGGTAGGGGATTGCTGCTCATCGATATCCCGCTGCTGTTCGACGCCTTCGGACTGCGCGCCGAAATGCGACTCCCCTGCAACCAGGTCCAGATCACGCTCGTCAACCCACACCTCGCGCACACCCTGAGACGTCCCGAGTCCGACGAACGAGACGTGTGTGCGTCCACCGCTGGGTTTCTTGAAATTCACAGTCAATTCCCCGCTGCTGGGCAGTGATGTCCTTGCACGAACAAACACTCCCTCACGATGCCGGAAGACCAGCCTGACACCAGCCCGCCGCAGTTGAACCGCAGCATCCTCGAACGTGAACGGCACGGGCACACCATCCAGCACTCCTCGGATCTCATCGAGATCCGCATCCACGGCAGCGGTTCCATCGTCAACGTCCGATTCAAGTGCCGACCGCGGACCCAATGCGCTGAACAGGTTTCGCACATCCGGCCCGATCACCGCCGCGGCCCGCACATGGCCGAGTTCGCCAGTCTCCGCGGCCGCCGATTCACCCACTACACCAGAGGGATCTACCGGCGGGACCAAAGCGTCCAGCCAGGCGAAGTCATCTTCGTCCAGAAATGCCGAGGTGTCATCAGCACCCAGTTCGATATCTTCCAACCGCACGGTGGGGTATTGCTGCTCATCGATATCCCGCTGCTGTTCGACGCCTTCGGACTGCGCGCCGAAATGCGACTCCCCCGCAGCCAGGTCCAGGTCACGCTGGTCAACCCACACCTCGCTCACACCCTGAGACTTCCTGAGTGCGCTCAACGAAGAATTTGTGGGTTCCCCGCTGGGCTTCTTGAAATTCAGAATCAACTCACTCCTGCCACCCCTGAAGCGCACTGATGTCGTTGCACGAACAAACACTCCCTCACGATGCCGGAAGACCAGCCTGACACCAGGCCGCCGCAGTTGAACCGCAGCATCCTCGAGCGTGAACGGCACGGGCACACCACGCAGCACTTTTTC
>NZ_BDBP01000199.1 GCF_001613045.1 Nocardia lijiangensis NBRC 108240
CGCCTTGGTGCCCATGGCGCCCAGCGCCAGCGCGCCGACCACGGCGCCGCCGGTCCAGGCCAGACCCGAGCCGCCGGAACCGACGATCGCGACGGCCGGGGTGACCAGGCGCATGAGCGCGGGCAGCACGAACGCCACGCTGCACAGCAGCACGATGGCGACCAGCATGCGTTGCGCCTCTTCGCCTTCCGGCAGACCGGTGGTCGAGGTGAGCCCGTCCACGTGGCCCGCGGTGGTGAACGCGATCATGTAGACGATCGCCGCCACCGGTTTGAACAGCATGAAGGCGATGATCCAGCCGATCAGCTTCTGATACGACGACTTGCCGATGTTCATGCCCGACGCGGCGGCCGCCAGCGGCAGCACACCCGCCGCGATGATCAGCAGACCTTGGCGGACGATGGCGAACACGATCTGCGCGAGCGCGCCGAGCAGGCCGACGATCGCGATGATCAGCACCAGACCCGGCGAGAAGGCTTGCAGCTTACTGGTTTTCACCATCAGCTCGGCCAGGTCCTTGGCATTGCCGTTGGTCGAGTCGTTGATGATCCACTCGGCGAAGCGATCCGAGGCCTGCGTGCCCGCCACGATGATGGCGCCGAGCATCCAGGAACTGAACACCACCCTGGCGAACATGCGGAACGATTCGGCCGCCTCGCTGACCGCCGCGCCGCGCCTGGCTTCGGCCAGTCTCGCGCCCGACAGGATGACCGAGGCGATGAGCAGCAATATCTGGATCTGATAGGTGTAGTCGTTGATTCTGGTGAACAACGATCCGTTGTCGCTGGCCGCCTCGTTGGGCACCTTCATCCAGAACGTGAGCGCCAGGATGATGGCCTCGCCGAGACCGTTCATGAGCGAATCCACCACCTTGCCGAAGGTGGAGTCCCAGGCCTTGTCCTTGATGGCGTCCGCGGCCTCGGCGGGGTGCGACCCGGCATTGCCCGCCTTGCATACCGCGGACGCCGCGTCGCCGAGAGAGATCCCCGGCAGGCCGACACCGTCGAGGGTGTCGTGGATCTCGTTACAGGTCTCGTCGAAGCCGTAGGTCTGGCCGTAGGCCACCGTCGGCGTCGCGATCATCACGGTGAAGATGACCGCGAGGATCGTCACTAGTTTTTTCACCATCGTGTCCACCCCTCGATGCTCCGCAGGGACTCGATCTGGATTTGCTGCTCGCCGGTCACCGGCCTGAGCTTCCAATCGTCGTCGCGCCAGACGACCACAAGGCGCATGCCCACCCATGTTGGTTGGCCATCAACTGTTTCTCGAGCCTTTCTCGCGAACTGGACGGTCGCGGAATCGTCGGCGTAGCTTTCGATCCGGAACGCGTCCGAAGCGAACAGCAGGGGTCTGAGCTTCTCCGGTATCCGCTCGGACACCTTGCCCTCGGCGACCAGCCGGTCGTATTCCGCCAGGTACTGCGGACTCACTTCGACCAGCCGCAGCAGCAGGTCTCGATCGCGCGGATTGGCGTTGGTGCGCCAATAGATCTGCTCGGCCGCCAGGGCCGCGCCGCGCGGGGTGTGCGCGAAGCCCACGGCGGCGTTGCCGTCGATGCGCGCCGGTCCGTCCGAGCCGGAGAAGCGCACCACCGGACCGCCGAACAGTTTCTGCCAGATGCCTTCGCCCGCGCTGGGCGCGGGGGCGGCGGTGAGCCAGCCGGGCTCGCCGGGTCGCGTGGGCAGGCCCGAAACCTGTTCCAGCGCAACGCCCGCCGGATTCGCCGGGACGTCCACCGGCCTGCCGAAGAGGTCGGTCTCCCGTCCCGCGAAGCCGTGCGGACCTGCCGCGCCGGTGCCGGGGACGACTTGGGAGGCGGTGCCGGTCTCGGTAGCGTCGGCGGCCATGCCGCCGTCGCGCGTCGCCGTCAGGGTCACGCCGACGGCGATCGCCACCGTCAGCGCCGCTCCGATGCCGAGCAGCCCGAGCGGCGGCCGCTCACGACCGGATCCCGGACCGGCGCTCACCACGTCGTCCACCCCTCGAGCGACTCGACGTACTCGGTCTGCGCGCCATTGCTCGTCGCGGGCTTGAGCCGCCAGTCGCCCGCGTCCCACACCATGACCAGTCGCAGCGCCGCCCACAACCGCTTGCCGTCGACGACGGGCCCGCGCGAAGCGAACCGGACGATGGCCAGATCGTCGGCGTAGTTCTCCACCTTGAACGCGTCGGAGGCGACGAAGTAGCGAGTCACCGTCCCCGGCTGCTGTTTCGGCAGCCGGTCCTCGTCGAGCGCGCGGTCGTAGGCGGCGATCTGCTGCGCCGAGACGCGCACCTGCCGCACGTAGAGGTCGCGGTCGGCGGGGCGGGCGTTGATCCGGTAGGTGATCTGCGCGGCCGCGAGTGCCGCGCCCTGCGGGGTGTGCGCGTAGCCGACGGCGAGCCCGTCCTCGATGCGGGACGGCCCGTCGGAGGTGGAGAACGGCACGGACGCGCCGTACACCCGCTGCCAGCCGCGCGGGGCGAGGGTGCCCTCGGGCGCCGCGGTCAGCCAGTCGGGGTCGGAGGGCTTGCGCTGATGCGTCGGATCCTGCGGAAGCGGTTGTCCCGCAGGGTTGTTCGGAATGTCGACGCGCCTGCCGAAGAGGTCGACGTCCGGGCTCGCGAAACCCTCGCCGGTCGTCGCGGTGAGCTCGGCCTCGTTGTTGCCGGTGGTTTCGTCGTCGCGGGTGAGATACACCGTGGCGCCGACGATCACGATGAGCGCCAGCAGCGCCGCGGACGCGATCGCGCCGAAGGAGACGCGATCGCGCGCGGAGGACTCCCTCTCACTCACTTCGGCGCCTCCAATGTCACGATGTCGGTGGGTAATACGTCGATGGCCTCGACGGGGCGGGCGGTCGAACCGGGGTCGGGCAGTCGTAATCTCCAGTCCTCGGCGAACCACTCGACCACGGTGTGGTTCACCGCCTTCGAGCCGTCCGAATACTCGGTGTACACGTCGACGGCGGTGCGCTGCTCGGTGTAGTCCGTGATCTTGTAGCCGAGCAGCCGCGGGGCGTACTCGGGATCGGCGGGCCCGGTGATGGACAACTGCACCCGGCTCACCGCCCACTCGTCCCGCGCGGGTCCCGGCACCACCTCGGCGGCGATCACCTTCGACCACTGGTTGTCGGCGGCCACCGACAGGCGCACGGTGTGGGTGATGGCGGCGACCGCGGCCCCGGGCGGCGATTGCTCGAAACCCGTTGCGGCGCCGTCGGCCTGGGACGCGGGCCCCTGGTCGGTGTGCGGCAGCGCCACGCCCTGGTAGGGCTCCCAGCGCACTCCGCTCGGCCGTGCGGTGAGATCCGGGCCCGAGGCGTCGTCCGCGCCGCCGCAGCCGA
>NZ_BDBP01000200.1 GCF_001613045.1 Nocardia lijiangensis NBRC 108240
CGGTGGCGTCCCGCGATGTGACCCCGCCGCGCGCGAAAGTGTCTCGCAGCGCGGCGGATTCGAGGAGCAGGAAGGCGGGCTCGGTGCGCAGGCGAGCGGCCGCGGCGGTGACCGGCGCGGGCAGCCGCGCGGGATCGATGGCCCGCCGTGCGGTGCCGAGCAGCGCCGTCGAGATCAGGTCGTCGGGCTCGGCGCTCGGCGCGGGGGAGTCCCGGTGCGGCGTGGGCTCGCTCTCGACATCGATCATCTCGCCCACCGCGAACGCCGAGATCGGGACGAGTCCGTCTACCGTCCACTCACCAAGCACGGTGACTGGATGCCCGCCGGAGACCGCGAGCAGTGACCACGGCTGTTCGCCGGGAGCGAGGGGTAGTGCCGCACCCTGTTCGTCGACCACCTGCCAGCCCGCGTCCGCGACCACCGGCGTCACGCCGCGCAGCAGTACCGGCCACGACCGGATCCATGGGTCCGCGCCGAGCGCCGCCGCGTGTGCCTCGAGCGCCTCGTGGACGGTGCTTTCCGCAGCCTTACCGGGCGGGGTGGGCATCGTTTCGCCTGCTGTGCCTCGCGCTCGGGACGCGTCGCCGCCGATGCCAGCACCATGCGGGGACGTGGCCGTGGGAGCGGAATCCATCGGAGCGCCGGGCAAGGTGGTGAACGGTTCGTCGACGCCGTGGCGCTCGCCCCAGAGAGCGCGCAGCGGAGCCGCACCCGGGTAATAGTGCAGCTCCGCCTCGGCCATGCTCCCGAGGACGGGCGCGGTGGCCGGGAAGCCGGGCGTGCCGAAGGCATGGTCGACGAGCAGCGCCCAGCGGTGCGTCCGGCGGCCGTAGAGCCAGGTGCGGCGGGTGTAGAGCCGGTCGTCCTCGGTGCTGCGCACGCCCATGGTCATCCACTGATCGCGGACGACCGGTTCCGCGCGCACCGACTCGGCCGGATTGGGATAGCCGATGTGGGTGCGGACGCTGGCGCCCAGCGCGGGCGACAGGTCGTCGAGGCGACGGTGCGCCGCGACCAACAGGTGCAGTCGGGCGTATTCGCGCAGCACCGGCTCGGGCCAGTCGGCGCGGGTCGCCATGAGCAGCGGCAGCCTGCGCAGCGCACCGGCGACGCCGGGGGCCTGCGCGTCCACCATGCGCGCGGCGATGGCCTCGAACGCCTGGTAGGACCGGTCGGCCTGGGCGAGACCGGTGCGCACCTGGTCGCCGAGCCAGATGTCTAGTTCCTCCAGGCCCGCGGTGACGCGCACCCGCCGCTGCTCCGCGGTGGCGGGGTTGGCGGTGCGCGCCGTCGTGGGCGTCGCGGTGCGGGCCGCGCGCCAGGTCAGCCATTCCGCCGCGAACTCCGCGACCTCGGCGGCGGGCGCGACCTCGCCTCGTGACCAGAGCAGCAGCAGCGAGAGCGCGTGCTTGCACGGCGATTTGCGGCTCGGACAGGTGCATTGGTACGCGGGGCCGGAGAGGTCGGCGATCGTGTCGTACGGTTCGGGACCGCCGCCACGGCACCGGCCCCACACGGCCTCCCCTCGATATCCGGTGTCGCGCCAGCGGTCGGCGAGGTTGCGCGCCGCCGCGAGCGAGCTCGCATCCGGTGCGAGCGCGCCGACCCGCGTCTCGGGCCACGGTGCGTTCATCGGGCGCCCGAACGTCGGTGCGTCATCCTCGTCTCCCGTTTCGTGGTTATTCGGATTTCTACCCCAGCGCACCGACAGCTCCGCAGGTACCCATGGCTTTCGCTCGGAAGACACTGTGCCGACGACGGATTCGCGCCTCGCTTCTCCTTGCGCCGAATTCCGTTGTCTGTCATCCTGTTCTGTTCGGCTCCGTCCGAGCCACCCACAACGGGTGACACACCATCGAGCTGCCCGCCGGGGTTGGCCGAGGGGTGGACATCGAGGCGCGGCCCAGCCGGTTCGATGGCCATATCCATCCCCGCGGGCAGGTTCGCCTCTCCTTCGTTCGTCCACCGCCGGTGGGCGAACGCGGAGGGATCAGGTAGCGTTTCGCTCAGCTTTCGACGGTGACACCGCGCGCGAATGCGGGAGGGCGCGCCGGTGCGGTGGTGTAGGGGGTTTCACGTGTACCCGGAGCCCGCGGTCGGCACGACGGCGGAGACCGTACCGCGCCTGACCGACGTGGTCGCGCGACGGTTGAACGAGGACCCGGCGGTCACTCCCGATGTGGCGCACGCCGTGCTCGGCGCGCTGGGCGCCGTCGATTCCCGTGACCGGGCAACCGAATTCGACGATTCCGGCATCTTCCTGCGGGCGATCCGGGTACGCGGCTTCCGCGGCATCGGCCCCGAGGTGACGTTGCAGGTGCCGCCCGGCCCCGGCCTGACCCTGGTGGTCGGACGCAACGGCAGCGGCAAGTCCAGCTTCGCCGAGGCCGCCGAACTGGCGCTGACCGGAGGCAACCGCCGTTGGGAGGGCCGCTCGGCCGCGTGGCGCGAGGGCTGGCGCAATCTGCACGACGGCGAGACCGCCCGCATCGAACTGGAATTGCTCGCGGGCGGCGCCGATCCGGAGCTGATCATCGCCAAGGAGTGGTCGCCGACGGCCGATCTCACCGAGGCGCAATGGACCGAACGCCGCAAGGACGGCGCGCCTGCGGATTTCGATGCCCGACGGTGGGCCTCGGTGCTCGAGCTGTACCGCCCGTTCCTGTCCTACAGCGAGCTGGGCACCCTGGTCGACGGCAAGCCGAGCGATCTGTTCGACGCACTGCATCAGCTGCTCGGCCTCGATGAACTCACCTTGGCGCAGGAGCGAATTCGCGCACGCAGGCTCGAATTGGAGCGCGCCGCACGAGATTCCCGGCTGGAGCGGCTCGAGCTGCTCGCGGCCATGGAGACACTGGCCGACGACCGCGCGGCACGCATGGCCACCCTGCTGCGCCCGGCGCAACCCGACCTCACCGCGGTCGGCCGCGACATGCTCGGCCGCACCGACGGCGCCGACGGCCCGGCCGGGCTGCGCGCCATCGTGCGGCTCGCGCTGCCCACCGAGGCCGAGGTGGACGCGGTCGCCACCCGCCTGGAAGCCTGCGCGGTCACCCTGGCACGGGATTCCACCGCCGACGCCGAGGCCGACCTGCGGGTGCTGGGACTGCTGCGGCGCGCTCGCGAGCACGCGGCCGCGAGCGGTGACTGCGCCTGCCCGGTCTGCGGGCGCGGCAGGCTGGACGAGGAGTGGGCGCGCGGCGCGGACGCGTC
>NZ_BDBP01000201.1 GCF_001613045.1 Nocardia lijiangensis NBRC 108240
GACGGCCGACCGGCCGCACGTGGCACGCGTCCGGCAGCGCCGCGCACAGAGGGGGAACCGCCACAACGCGGCGCCCGCGGACGGGCCGAGGTGCCGCCGCATCCGCAGCCGAATGTGCGCTACCGGGAACGCGATTCGAGCCGCCCCCAGCGGCGCAAGCCGGAAAGTCTCTGAGCGAGTTCGAAAGTCTCTGAGCGAGTTCGCAGCCCGGCGCTGTCTCAGCGACGGGTGGCGCGCAGTTCCCTCGGCAGCGAGAAGACCAGCGTCTCGTTGGCGGTGGTCACCGGCTGCACATCGGCGTAGCCGTGTTCGGCGAGCATGTCCAGCACGCCGCGCACCAGGATCTCCGGCACCGACGCGCCGGAGGTGATGCCGATGGTGCGCACGCCCTCCAGCCAGGCCGGATCCACCTCGCGAGCGAAGTCCACCAGGTACGAGGCCTTCGCGCCCGCGCCGAGCGCGACCTCGACCAGCCGCACCGAGTTCGAGGAGTTGCGCGAGCCGACCACGATCACCAGATCGCATTCCGGCGCCATCGCCTTCACCGCGACCTGGCGGTTCTGGGTGGCGTAGCAGATGTCGTCGCTCGGCGGGTCCTGCAGCGCGGGGAAGCGCTCGCGCAGCCGCTGCACCGTCTCCATCGTCTCGTCGACGCTCAGCGTGGTCTGCGAGAGCCAGATCACCTTGTTCTCGTCGCGCACGGTGACGCGGTCGACCGCGCTCGGCCCGTCGACCAGCTGGACGTGATCGGGCGCCTCGCCCGCGGTGCCCTCGACTTCCTCGTGGCCCTCGTGGCCGATCAGCAGGATGTCGAAATCGTCGCGCGCGAAGCGCTTGGCCTCCTGGTGCACCTTGGTGACCAGCGGGCAGGTGGCGTCGATGGTGTGCAGATCGCGCGCCGCGGCCGCCTCGTGCACGGCCGGGGAGACGCCGTGCGCGGAGAACACCACGACCGCGCCGTTCGGCACCTCGTCGGTCTCGTCGACGAAGACGACACCGCGATCGCGCAGCGTCTCCACCACGTGCCTGTTGTGCACGATCTCCTTGCGCACATAGATCGGCGCACCGTGCTTCTCCAGCGCCTTCTCCACCGTTTCCACCGCGCGGTCGACGCCCGCGCAGTATCCGCGCGGCTCGGCTAGCAGCACGCGCTTACCACCGTCGGCATCGACTGTTCCGGCGCCCGCCGAGCGGGCGATTCCGACGTTCAAAGGGATGGCCGAAGACATGTTCCCCAGAATACGTGCACGAGAGGACCACCGACCGGTCGCATCGACCGGGACCGACCGGGTCGTCCGGTGTGATCCGTTCGATGGAAAATAGTGTCTGTGACACTAGTTCTTTGCAGATCACGTGGTATCGGGCAGGCTATGAGCATGTTTCGACCTCCCTTTCTGGCCCGGGTCGCCGCAGGCGCCGCCGTCTACGCCCTCGAAGAAACCCGTCGGCTACCGACAACCGCGCTGAACTTCCCGATCACCGCGATCAGCCAGATGTTGCAGACCACCATGCACGTCCAGCAGTTCGTGACCAGCCTCGCCCTCAAGGGCGACGCGGTGTTCGAGCGGCTGTCCAACAGTCCGGTGGAACAGCCGGAATGGGCGACGTTCGACGAAGATCTCGGCGACGAGCAACCCTCCGGCGACGATTTCGCGACCGCGGGCCGCACCAGTCGCTTCGATCTGTACACCGCCGACGACTCGACGGCCAGCTCCACCAACGGGTACGTCGCCTCTGTGCAGACCATCACTGTGCCGGAGATCACCGACCCGGAACCCGCCGCGGAGCCCTCCGACGCTGACGTCCCTCTCGCAGGCGAACCCACAGAGACCGCCAACCCCGAAATCACCGAACCCGAAATCGCCTCGCGCTACGACTACGCCAACATGACCCTCGCCCAGCTGCGCGCCCGCCTGCGCATGCTGACCATCGAGGACCTCACCGCGCTGCTGGACTACGAGCAGCAGACCCTCGCCCGGGCGCCGTTCGTGACCATGCTGACGAACCGGATCGCCACCGTCCGGGCCCAGTGACCGCACCCGCGACGACCTCGCCGGTGGTTGGCCGGGCTCGGTCCGGCCAACCCCGCCGCGTATACCTGTCCGTATGACACAGAGCGGTCACCCGTCGTCCGCCGAAGCCGGCGCGGCTCCCGCCAACTCTGCCGAGCACCCGTGGCCGGTGCGCTCCGTGGCCGTGAAGGTCATGCAGTGGATCGACCGGCTCGGCTCCATCTGGGTGGAGGGGCAGATCACCCAGATCAACCTGCGCCCCGGCGCGCGCACCGCGTTCCTTGTGCTGCGGGACCCGTCGGCCGACATGTCCCTGCAGGTGACCTGCGACCCCGACCTGCTGCGCCGCTCCCCGATCCCGCTGCAAGAAGGCAGCCGGGTGGTGGTCTACGGCAAACTCACCTACTTCACCGGCCGCGGCACCCTGTCGTTGCGTGTCATCGAGATTCGGCCCGTGGGAGTGGGCGAGCTGCTCGCCCGCATCGAGCGGCTGAAGGCGCTGCTCGACGCCGAAGGCCTCTTCGATCCCCGGCTCAAGCGGCCGATCCCGTTCCTCCCCGAGACCGTCGGCCTGATCACCGGCCGCGCGAGCGCCGCCGAGCGCGACGTCCTCACCGTCGCCAGAAATCGTTGGCCCGCAGTGCGTTTCGAGGTGCGCAACACCGCGGTCCAGGGGCCGTCCGCGGTCCCGCAGATCCTGGAAGCGCTGGCCGAACTCGACGGCGACCCGGCCGTCGACGTGATCGTGCTCGCCCGCGGCGGCGGCAGCGTCGAAGACCTGCTGCCCTTCTCCGACGAGGCGCTGTGCCGCGCCATCGTCGCGGCGACCACCCCGATCGTCAGCGCCATCGGCCACGAACCCGACAACCCGCTCACCGACTACGTCGCCGACCTGCGCGCCGCGACACCGACCGACGCCGCCAAGCGCATCGTGCCCGACGCCGCGGCGGAACTGTCCGGGGTGCGCGATCTGCGCGCGCGCTCGGCCGCCGCACTGCGCGGCT
>NZ_BDBP01000202.1 GCF_001613045.1 Nocardia lijiangensis NBRC 108240
GGTAGGTGCCCACGCCCGCCAGGCAGCCGCCGCCGCCCACCGGGACGACCACCAGGTCGGGTGCGGCGCCGAGCTGCTCGAGGATTTCGGCGGCGATGGTGCCCTGGCCCGCGGCGGTGCGCGTGTCGTCGAACGGGGGCACCATGGTCGCGCCGGTGCGTTCGACGTCGGCGGCCGCGGCGGCCGCGGCGGCGTCGTAGGTCTCGCCGACCGCGATCAGCTCGACGAACTCGCCGCCGTGCACCCGGATTCGGTCGCGCTTCTGCTTGGGGGTGGTGGTCGGCACGTAGATGCGACAGGCGATGCCCATCGCACGGCAGGCGTAGGCGACGCCCTGGGCGTGGTTGCCCGCGCTGGCCGCGACCACGCCCGCGGCCCGCTCCTCGGCGCTGAGCTGGACGATCAGGTTGTAGGCGCCGCGCAGCTTGTAGGAGCGCACGGCCGTGAGGTCCTCACGCTTGAGGTAGACCTGCGCGCCGGTCAGCTCGGACAGTCGCGGGCTGAGCTGGAGCGGGGTCGGCTCGATAATGTCGGCAATTCGCTTGGCGGCGGCATCGATCTCGTCCGCGTTCAGCACGGGACGGGGGGAGGACAGGTGATCGACCACTTCAAGCGGATTGGACACCCGAAATATGCTGCCACCCGCCGCGACGCGGAGTCGCGGCGGGTGGGCGGTGGTGCTTCCGATCACCGAGGGGTGAGCACGAAAACGGGGATCTCGCGGGTGGTCTTCGTCTGGTAGTTCGCGTAATCGGGCCACACCGCGACGGCGCGCTCCCACCACTGCCGCTTCTCCTCGCCGAACACCTCACGCGCGGTGTAGTCCTTGGTGACCTCGCCGTCGCGCAGCTCGACGTGCGCTTCGGCCTTGACGTTGAAGTACCAGACCGGGTGCTTGGGCGCGCCGCCCAGCGAGGCGACCACGGCGTACTCGCCGTCGTGCTCCACGCGCATCAGCGGGGTCTTGCGCAGCTTTCCGGTCTTGGCGCCTTTGGTGGTGAGCAGGACGACGGGCTTGCCCAGCATCGACGTGCCCTTGGTACCGCCGGAATTCTCGTAGGTCTCGGCCTGCTTGCGGGCCCAGTCGGACGTGCTCGGTGCGTAGTCTCCGGTGAGTGGCATACGACCGGCAACACCGCATCCACCGCCGGTGTTCCCCGGCCGGAAATGTTCGGTAGCCCGAAATTCACCTTCCGTATATCCTGATCGCATGGCAACGGCTCACCCCACCACCGTGGACATCGCGGGTACCGCGTGGCCCGTGTACAAGCTCGAGGCGCTGGCCGCCGGGCTGGTGGCCGGTGTGCTGCTCCTGCTGATCACCGGCGCGCCGCAGGTCGCGGTGCTGGCGGCCGCGACGATCACCGCCGTGCGCTGGACGCTCGGCCAGATCACCGCGCGACGCGACGCCGGCGTGATCCGGCGCCCGCGAGCGCTGTCGGCGCACTGATCGCCACGGTCCGCGCCCACGGATCACTCCGCATCCAACGGCAGCGCCGCCAGCTCCCCGCGCGAGACCACTCCCAGCTTCGGATACGCCTTGTACAGGTGATGGCCGACCGTCCGCGGGCTCAGGAACAGCTGCGCCGCGATGTCCCGATTCGTCATCCCCTGCGCCGCGAGCCGCACGATCTGCAACTCCTGCGGGGTGAGCGCGGCGAGCACCCCCGACCCCGCTCGCGCCGCCGCTCCGACGCCGAGCGCGCCGAGTTCGACCCGAGCGCGTTCGGCCCACGGTGCGGCCTCGAGACGCTGAAAGGTCTCCATGGCCTGCTGCAGCTGGGTCCGCGCGTCCACCTTGCGGCGGTTGCGGCGCAGCCACTCCCCGTAGAGCAGCTGGGTGCGGGCCCGTTCGAACGGGCGGCCACCGAGCTCGAGGGCGGCCCGGAAATGCGCCTCGGCCTGCGCGTCCGGGCCGAGCAGGGCGCGAGCGCGTGCGGCGAGCGCGCCGACCCACCCCTGACGCGAGGTCGCGGCCCAGTCGTCCAGACGATCGAGCGCGTCGCCCGCACGGGCCGGGTCGGCGAGCCGCACCGCAGCCTCGACCAGATCGGGCAGTGAGCGCAGACCGATGACCATGTGCCGGAACGGTTCTTCGGTGAGCGACTCGAAACGGGACATGGCGCTGTCTACCCGGCCGAGGCCGAGGTCGAGCATGCCGAGCGCGGCGTGCGCCCAGGACGCGCCCGGTGCGTCGGCGCCGCCGAACTCCTCGGCCAGCGCGCGGTCGGCCGCCGTCCGGCACGTCGCCTCGTGGCCGCCGAGCGCGGCGAGATAGGCGAGAAAGGCACAGAGCTGGCTGACCCAGTGGCCCTGCCCGATGTCCTCGGCGATCCGCGCGCCCTCGGTGGCGACGACCAACGCCTCGCGCGGCCTGCCGAGAAATGCTTCGGCCTCGGCGCGGAAGAACAGCAGCGTCGGCAGCATGCCGATCCGGCCCTGGTCGCGGCAGTACGCGACGAGCGTGTCCGCCAGTTCCGCCACCTGCTCGTCCTGCCCGACCACCAGCGCGACGCCGGACAGCTGCACCAGATCGCGCGCGTCCACGCCGGTGGCGCGGGCCGCGTCGGCCGCGGCGCGCAGCTCGATGCGAAACCGACCGTGCACGCCGTCGAGCACGTACCCGGTGGTGTGCGCCAGCGAATGGTCCTCGGGCAGCGGCAGTGCCGCGAGGCGCTCGGTGACCTCGTCGAGTTCGTCGGCGCCGAGATACCACGCGGTGTGCACCGCGACGGTCAGGATGCGCGCCGCGAGCAGCGGCTGCCGGAGCCGCACCGCGTCGGCCGCCGCGACCAGTCGCCGGTGCGCCGGAAGTCGTTTGCCCGCACCGAATTCCGCGAGGCCGCGGACCAGGTCGAGCCGGGCGGCGAGCAGCGGGTCGGCGGTCTGCGCGGCCGCGCGC
>NZ_BDBP01000203.1 GCF_001613045.1 Nocardia lijiangensis NBRC 108240
GCTTCGCGGCCGGACGCGCCGACGAAGCGGGCCCGGGGCGCGCCCCGGACTTGGAGTCTGCCGCCGGCGCGGACTTCGCCGCCAGCGACTCGCGGAGCCGACGCGCGACGGGTGCTTCCACCGTCGAGGACGCCGACTTCACGAACTCGCCCTGCTCCTTGAGCGTTGCGAGTAGTTCTTTGCTCGTGACACCGAGTTCTTTCGCCAACTCGTGCACGCGGGCCTTGCCTGCCACTGCTCTCCTCACTGAGAGGTCGAGCAGCGCCACCGTTTCAGGGGGACGGCGGCCCGCACGACCTCGGGTTATCTCCGACGGACGTTCATCGTTGGTACTTCACGGTGTGCTCATGAGTGCTCGTGCCTGTTCTCGAGGTAATGCTCCAGGGCTGAGATATCCAGATGTCCGGACACTCGTAGTGCTCTGCCGAATGCTCGGCGTCGTTCTGCGGTGCTCAGACAAGACGAAAGGGGGTGCAACCAGGCACCCCTCCCGGGAAGTCTGCGCCGCGGATCGGGAACGATCACGACGATACGGGATCCGTCGCCGGTTTCCCGATCTTGTGCCACGATCCGCAACAGATCGACGGCCAACTCGTGCTTCCGGCATCCGATGCACGTACGCACCGGAGCCGACCGCCGCGCTGGCGCGGGGTGCTGCTCGATGGTGCGATCGGGCGAAGATGCCGAAGGCTCGTGCTGAACCTTGGACCACTGTACCGCTGCCCGGCCCCGAACGCCGAACCCCTCCCCCGCGGAAGTTACCAACATGTCATCCCCGGGGCGGGATTCCCTGTTCGCGGTGTGAGCTTCGCTCAACTGCGATGCGCCTCCGTCCGCACGCCGCCGCCCACGTCAGGGGCCGCGTCGCTGCGAATATCGATCCGCCAGCCGGTCAGACGCGCCGCCAAGCGGGCATTCTGCCCCTCCTTGCCGATCGCCAGCGAGAGCTGGAAGTCGGGCACCACGACCCGGGCCGCCCGTGCCTCGGCGTCCACGATGGTGACGGAAACCACTTTCGACGGCGACAGCGCGTTGCCCACGAAAGCGGCCGGATCCTCGGCGTAATCGATGATGTCGATCTTCTCGCCCGCCAGCTCGCTCATCACGTTGCGCACGCGCTGCCCCATCGGGCCGATGCACGCACCCTTGGCATTGACGCCGGGCACGGTGGAGCGCACCGCGATCTTGGAGCGGTGCCCGGCCTCGCGCGCCACCGCGACGATCTCGACCGAGCTGTCGGCGATCTCCGGTACCTCCAGCGCGAACAACCTGCGCACCAGGTTCGGGTGGGTGCGCGAGAGGGTGATCTGCGGGCCGCGCGGGCCGCGGGAGACACCGACCACGTAGCACTTGATGCGGTCGCCGTGCTCGTAGGTCTCGCCGGGCACCTGCTCGGCGGGAGGGATCAGGCCCTCGGTGCCGTGCAGTTCGCTGCCGATGCGGACCACCACGGTGCCGCGGGCGTTGGCGCGCGCATCGCGCTGCACCACGCCGCCGACGATGTCGCCCTCGTGGGTGGAGAACTCGCCGAAGGACTTCTCGTTCTCCGCGTCGCGCAACCGCTGCAGCACCACCTGGCGCGCGGTGGTCGCCGCGATCCGGCCGAAACCCTCTGGGGTGTCGTCCCATTCGGAGATCACGTTGCCGTCGGCGTCGAGTTCGCGGGCCATCACCCGCACCACGCCGGTCTTCTGGTTGATATCGATGCGCGCGTTGGGCTGGTGGCCCTCGGTGTGCCGATATGCGGTCAGCAGCGCAGACTCGATCGCGGATATCACCGTCTCGATCGAGATCCCCTTGTCGGCGACGATCGCGCGGAGGGCTTCGATTTCGATGTTCATTCCACGATCCCTTCGGTCGAATCGGACGCTGTTACAGGTAGTGCATCGGTGTCTTCTCGGGCGCCTGCGGCATCGTCTACCGCGAGAGCGTCGTCGTCGTGCCCCGGTCTCGGACGACCGGGCGCGACCCCGCCCGCCAGCTCCAGCTCCCGCTCACCGGGCGCGGAGAACTCGACTTGGACGACGGCCTCGGCGATATCGGCCAGCGGCACGTGCACGCGGTGCGGATTGCGCTTGCCGCCGAACACCAGCGCCACCGAATCCGGCGCCAGCGCGCCGACCCGCGCGTCGAAGCGTGCCGAGCCGCCCGGTTCGGGTGGCTCGGCCCCCGGTCTCAGTGTGACGCGCACTTTGCGGCCCTGCGCGCGACGCCAGTGCCGGTCGGCGGTGAGTGGGCGGTCGATGCCGGGTGTCGAGACTTCCAGCAGGTAGGGCGTCTCGCCGAATTCGCCTGCGTCGTCGAGCAGCAGCGAGAGCTCGGAACTGAGGGTGGCGATGGTGTCGAGGTCGGCGGTACCGTCGCTGTCGACGGTGACCTTGACCTTGGCCTGCGCGTCCGCGTGCTTGCCTGCCCTCGAGATATCGACGCCCTCGAGGTCGAATCCCCGGCGTTCGACGAGTCCAGCAACGAGCTGGCTCACCCTTTCCTCGGTCGGCATCGGCATGTGGGGCGGCTCCTGGTTCAGTTGTGACGCGGTCGGAATTTTCTGTACCGAAGGTCTAGCGTAACGCGCCACGAGAGTGTAAAGGACCAGCGGCCCGCGGTGAGCGTCCCGGGTCCGCGGCGCGCGCGGCGGGTCGCGCGGCCCGCCTCGGCGTGATCGGAAGGGTCGGACCGGTCTGGCACGATAGTGCCGTGCCCCTCCGCCTCCCCGCCCC
>NZ_BDBP01000204.1 GCF_001613045.1 Nocardia lijiangensis NBRC 108240
GGGCCGCTCCGGCGCGTCGTCCGCCGCGCGGGTGACGCGTCCGCGGGCGTCCGCCGCGGAACGGCCTGCCTCGGGCGTTCGGCGCATACCGACGCGGAAGATCGGCAGTTTGGTGGTGGTGCGGCTGGGGTGGTCGCCCTTCTCGCGGTAGGCGGCGGCGATGCCGTGCGCGCGCAGCCAGGCGCCGGGGTCGTCCCGGATCTCCGGGCCCGCGTCGAGGACGACGTCTTCCAGGAGTTCGATCAGATCGCTCTCGCTGTCGCCGCCGAGCGCGGCGCGCAGGGCCGGGAAGGTGTCCGGCCGGAAGGTCCAGGACCACTCGTGGCCGGGGTTGGGCCCGTCGTGGTCGTGGCCGTGCAGGACGAGGTTGCCCGACTTCGCGATGCGGACGCGCACCGTGCGCCCCTCGGACTCGACGAGGCATTCGTTCGGCGCGGCCGCTGGACGAGACGCGTCGTCCGCGGGCTCGCGGTCTTCGTCGTCCGCCAGTTCTTCGGCGTGGGCGATCTCGAACCAGGCCGCGACCATCGCGGCGACGCCGAGCGCGGCCGCGATGGTCAGCTCGATCCAGACGTCGGTGGGGACGACTCGCCTGGTGCGTTCGCACGCGTGCAGGAACAGCAGACAGCCCACGACGAGCGCGGCGATCCGGGCAAGCCGCAGGGCCGTACCGGTGTCGACCGAAGGTACGCGCATCCGCTTACTGCTCCCGAACAAGACTTGCCGCTGTCGAATCAGACAGGATCGTAAGCGCAGGAGCGCTCCGGTGGGAGACCATCCGCGGCCGGCACGGCTGCCGGTCGCGGGCCCGGCGGATGCCGGTCGATTACCAGCTCGCGACGGCTACGCTCCCGGTCCGATGCGCCGCGGCGGCCTCGTGCCTCGCGCGATGCGGCGAATGCGTGCGCGAACGGCACCGCCGCGACCAGGAGCGACGGCGCAGGGACAGGCTTGTGGCAAACCTCGAGCACATCGAAATGCGGGACATCGCGGGCCGACTCGTTAACCTGGAGCCCACCGGACGCGTCGAATCCACCCCGCGACGCGGTGCGCCGCCCGCCGGCGAACGATGCCGCGACCGGCGGATACCATGGCTGGTCGCCCCGCGGGGATGTGTCCGACCACCGCGCACGGAAAGGTCGTCGAATTTGCACCTGAAGAGTTTGACGTTGAAGGGCTTCAAGTCCTTCGCGTCCGCGACGACGCTGCGCTTCGAACCGGGCATCACCTGTGTGGTTGGGCCGAACGGTTCCGGCAAGTCCAATGTCGTCGACGCGCTCACCTGGGTGATGGGCGAGCAGGGTGCGAAGGCGTTGCGCGGCGGCAAGATGCAGGACGTCATCTTCGCGGGCACGGCGGGACGGGCTCCGCTGGGCCGCGCCGAGGTGACCCTGACCATCGACAACTCCGACGGCGCGCTGCCCATCGACTACGCCGAGGTGTCGATCACCCGGCGCATGTTCCGCGACGGTGCGGGTGAATACGAGATCAACGGCAGCTCGTGCCGCTTGATGGACGTGCAGGAACTGTTGAGCGACTCCGGCATCGGCCGGGAGATGCACGTCATCGTCGGACAGGGCCAGCTCTCCGCGATCCTGGAATCGCGTCCCGAAGACCGCCGCGCCTTCATCGAAGAGGCCGCGGGCGTGCTGAAGCACCGCAAGCGCAAGGAGAAGGCGGTCCGCAAGCTGGAGGCGATGCAGGCCAATCTGGCGCGCCTGACCGACCTCACCACCGAGCTGCGCCGCCAGCTCAAACCGCTGAGCAGACAGGCCGAGGTGGCCAGGCGCGCCCAGACCGTGCAGGCCGATCTGCGCGACGCGCGCCTGCGCCTGGCGGCCGACGACCTGGTGACCCGCCGCGGCGAACTGGAGAGCCAGCAGAGCAAAGAGGCCTACGCCCGCGAACAACAGATCACCGTGCAGACCGAGCTGGACGCCGCGAACGCCGCGCTGGCTCAGCAGGAATTCCAGCTGTCCAAGCTCACCCCCGGCGCGGAGGCCGCGGCCCAGATCTGGTTCCAGCTCTCGGCGCTGGCCGAGCGGGTGAACGCGACCATCCGCATCGCGGGCGACCGGGCTCGTCATCTCGACACCGAGGCGCCGGGCGGCACCGGCCGCGACCCCGACCAGCTCGAGGCCGAGGCCGACCGGGTCGAGGCCGAGGAGGCCGAGCTGCGCGAAGCGGTCGAGATCGCGGTGGAGACCTTGGAAGCGGCAAGGGACCAGCTGGCCGAACGCGAGCATGCCGCGAAGGCCGCCGAGCAGGCGCACTTGGCCGCCGTCCGGGCGATCGCGGACCGGCGCGAGGGCTTGGCCCGGCTCTCCGGCCAGGTCGACACGCTGCGCACCAGGGCGCAGTCGGTGGACGCGGAGATCTCCCGGTTGTCGGTGGCGATCGCCGAGGCCAGGCATCGCGGCGAGGCCGCGCAGGCCGAATTCGACACCGTGCAGGACGAACTCGGCGAACTCGACGCGGGCGAGGAAGGGCTCGACGCCCAGCACGAGCACGCCGTGCAGGCGCTGGAGCTGGCCGACCAGCGCGTCACCGAACTGCGCGAACAGGATCGCGACGCGGGCAAGCGGGTGGCCTCGCTGGCCGCGCGCATCGAGGCGCTCGGCATCGGCCTG
>NZ_BDBP01000205.1 GCF_001613045.1 Nocardia lijiangensis NBRC 108240
CGGCACGCTGGCATGGACGGCGACCGGCGCGGGATTGCTCGCCGCGGCGCGGACCCTGCATCGTGATCACGATCGCGTGCGGGACAGCGCGATTCGGCGCGTCGGCCCGCTCGGCGGCATCGGCTTGGTGCCGGACGACGGCCTCGACGAGCCCGGCCTCTCCCCGCTGATCACCACGGCGGGCCGGTTCTACGTCGCCGATGTGAACCTGCGCCCGCCGCGCATCGATCCGGACCGCTGGCGGCTGGCGGTCACCGGCATGGTCGCCCACCCGCTGCGGCTTTCGCTGGCCGAATTGGCCGCCGACGCAGTGGAATTCGACGCCGTCATGGTCTGCGTGCACAATCGCGCGGGCCAGGGCAGGGCGGGCAACGCGCGCTGGTTCGGGGTGCCGCTGGCCGACCTGCTGAAGCACGCCATCCCGGAGTCCGGCGCCACCCGGCTGGTCACCCGCGCCGTGGACGGCTACACCATCTCGCTGCCCGCCGAGCCGCTGCGCACCGGCGAACTGCCCGGCTACCTGGTGATCGGCATGAACGGCGCACCGCTGCCGCCCGAGCACGGCTTCCCGGCCCGCGTCTTCGTCCCCGGTCTGTACGGTCAGTACACCGGCGCGAAATGGCTGTCCGAACTGCAACTCACCGACGACAGCCACACCGACTACTGGGTGAAACGCGGTTGGCCGACGGATCTGCTCTGGGTCGAGCCGCACGCCCGTATCGACACCACCGCCCCGGGCCGCACGGTCGCGGGCACGCTCACCGTCGCCGGCGTCGCCTGGGCACCGCCGCACGGCGTGGCGGAGGTGGAGCTCAGCGTCGACGAAGGCGCTTGGCGCCCGGTCGATCTGGGCACCGAACTGGCGCCCGCCGCCTGGCGTCGCTGGCGCACCACCCTCGAGCTCCCGCCGGGCGCGCACACCCTCCGCGCCCGCGCGATCAGCCGCTCCGGACAGGTCCAGGAAAGCGCCACCCGCGCGCCGTTCCCCGCGGGACCCACCGGAATCCACGCTGTCACCGTGCAGGTCTGAGCAGGCGGCGCACCGGGCGTTCCTCGACATCATCGTCACCGTGGAGCTGACCGCGCTCGAGCTGCCCTGCTTCGCAGGGCATGCCGACGCCGCTCGACTCGAACGACCGGCGAGTAGTGCAGAACAACAGCGAGGGATGGTGTTCATCCCGGTTGCGGTGTCCGGCGGCGCCTGCAACGGCCCGCGAGCGAGGATCACGGCGCGCGACGAGTCGATAGCCCCCTGGATAGGTTGCTCCTTCGCCGCGCGCCGTCGAGCCGCACTTGGTGAGGCGCGAGAATGCCTGTGCCGCAGCGACTCCGGACCCGCTCACTGGCGCGCGATCGGCTCCTGCAGCTCCGTGACCCATCCGCTCGGGTCCTCGGTGAACTCCAGGGTGACCTCGCGCGACGGGCCGTGGGAACGGTAGCCGTTGGCATCGATCCATTGTCCGAGCGCCTGCCACGGTTCCAGCACTTCGTTCATGTTGCCGCGGTGCACCACGGTGGCCGCCTGATCGACGGCAGGCAGATCGATGATCGAGAAGTCCTGCCCCGCTCGGGGTTCCGCGGTGACCGGCAGCGCGGCGTGCACCAAGACCGACCCGTCGGCGCGCTCGTCGTAGTAGGCGATGGCGGGCCCGGCGGGCGTGATGCCCGCGCGCTCCAACCGATCACACAGCTCGTCGAACAGTGAACCCACCACGGGCTCGATCGACTGTGGTTCGAAATCTCCTGCTTCGCCGGTCAATTCGGCGACGCGGACGGCGGGAACGGATTTGACGATCACATCGTGCACGGGCATGACGCCCTCCTTCTCGATGACGCGGAGTCTCGTCTCGACCTGGGCGAGCCGGTCCCGGTCCGCCGCGATGCGCTGTTCCAGTTCCGCGCGGCGCAGGGTGAGCATGCCGCGCAGTTCCGCCCCGCTCACGTCCTCGTCGAGGATCCGGCGCACCTGTTCCAGCGTGAAGCCGAGTTCCTTCAGCGCGATGATCCGGTTGAGCCGGGCGAGCTGGCCCGCCGCGTAGAACCGATAGCCCGTGGCGGGGTCGACCACGTCGGGCCGCAGCAGCCCGATGCCGTCGTAGTGGCGCAGCATGCGCACCGACACCCGTCCGTGTCTGGCGAAATCTCCGATACCGAACATGACATCTCCGGTTTACGACCTCACACCGTGTCAGGGTCAAGCGGCGCGCGGACTCGGCATCAGAACCGCCCGCCCCTGCTGACCCGTCGCGACCCGCTGGAACCACCGTAGGAGCCGGGCCGGTATCCGCCGCCGGAGCCGTGCCGCATCGCCGCGCCGCGTAGCAGGCCCTCCAGCAGGATGCCGCCGAGCACCGCGCCCGCCTGCGCACCGCCCGAGGGCGGCCTGCTCGCCTCCCACGCCCGCACGCCGGCCTGGGCCTCCTGC
>NZ_BDBP01000206.1 GCF_001613045.1 Nocardia lijiangensis NBRC 108240
AGGCGGGTTTGTGGAGTTGGGTCCGGATCCGAGTTTGACCGGCGCGATCACCGACACCCTGGCGGAGTCGCATCCGGAGTTCGTGGTGACCGCCGCATTGCGTCGCGACAGGTCCGATCCGCAGTACTTGATGACCAGCCTGGCCGAAATATTCACCACCGGTGCATTCGTCGATTGGCGGATCTTGCTAGAATCCGCGAACGCCGCAGGGTGCATTGGCGCGCGAATCGCATTGCCCACGTATGCCTTCCAGCGGCAGAGCTACTGGGTAGAGCGGCATGGGACGTCATCGAGCAAGACCATCGCGAGCCCGCGGAAACCAGCAGTGGAAACGACCGCCGAGATTCGCGATCTGATCGTGCACGAATGTCGCCGGATTCTCGCTACCGATCTCGTTGATTCGGATCTTGCGGGCAGCACCTTCACCGACCTCGGATTCGATTCCGCGTCTGCCGTGGAGTTGCGAAACGCGCTGATGGCAGCGACCGGCGTTCGGCCGTCCGCCGGACTGCTCTACAATTATCCGACCATCGATGCTCTCGCCGCATACTTCGCCACCGCACTCGGTGCCGCCGATGAGGACGCGGAGACGAGGCCGGATGCGGCTGGATCACCCCGGGGCGCAGCGCTGTCCGAGGACCCGGTTGTCATCGTAGGTATGGCGTGCCGTTTCCCCGGGGCGAATTCGCCGGAGACCTTCTGGGAGTTGGTCAGCGAGGGTCGCGATGTCATTGCTCCGATGACGGATTCGCGTGGTTGGTCTATCGAGGTACCCTCTGGTGGCTTCCTCGCAGGTGCCGGCGATTTCGACGCCTCATTCTTCGGCATCTCTCCACGCGAGGCGCTGGCCATGGACCCGCAGCAACGTCTGGTACTGGAAACCGTCTGGGAGACAATCGAAAACGCGGGCGTTGACCCGACGAGTCTGCGCGAGTCGCGGACCGGGGTCTTCGTGGGCGCCAGCGGTCAAGAGTACGCGACGATGATGAGTGCGGTGCCCGAGGAGGTCGCGGGGTATCTCTTGACCGGCACCGCGGCCAGTGTGCTGTCGGGTCGTGTTGCTTACGTACTAGGTTTGACAGGACCTGCGGTTACGGTGGACACCGCGTGTTCCTCGTCGCTGGTCGCACTGCATCAAGCTGTGGCCGCGCTCCGCGCGGGCGAATGCTCGATGGCCCTGGCCGGTGGCGTGACGGTCATGTCGAGCCCGGGCATATTCGTCGAGTTTGCTCGCCAGCGGGGCTTGGCGGCAGACGGCCGGTGCAAGTCCTTCTCGGCGGCCGCAGACGGCGTTGGCTGGGCGGAGGGCGTGGGAATGCTACTGCTGGAACGCCTTTCGGATGCGCGTCGTATGGGACATGAGGTGCTGGCGGTGGTGCGGGGTTCGGCGGTGAACCAAGATGGTGCGTCGAATGGTTTGACCGCCCCGAACGGTCCGTCGCAGGAGCGAGTAGTTCGTGCGGCGTTGGCCGATGCCGGTCTGCCCGCCACCGCCGTGGACGTAGTGGAGGCGCACGGTACGGGTACTCGTTTGGGCGATCCGATCGAGGCCGAGGCGCTGCTGGCGACATACGGTCAAGACCGGCCGTCGGATCGCCCGGTGTGGCTGGGCTCGGTGAAGTCGAATATCGGTCACAGCCAGGCCGCGGCGGGTGTCGCCGGTGTAATCAAGATGGTGCTGGCCATGCGGCACCGGCTGCTGCCCGCCACGCTGCACGTGGACGCCCCGTCGTCGCATGTGGATTGGACCAGTGGCGCAATCAATTTGCTGACCGCCGCGCGTTCCTGGGAGACTGAGGGGGACAGGCCGCGTCGTGCAGCGGTGTCGTCGTTTGGTATCAGCGGTACCAACGCCCACGTCATCATCGAACAAGCCCCCGCCCCGGAGGCGCAGCTCGCGCCTGCTCCGCCGGATCAGCCGGTGATGTGGGTGGTGTCGGCGAAAACAACTGTCGCGCTGCGCGATCAGGCGGATCGCCTGCTGTCGCACGTAGCGGGCAGGCCCGACCTGCATCCGGTCGAGGTGGCGCGGGCACTGCGGGAATCGCGCGCGCTGTTCGACCATCGCGCGGTGATCGTTGGACAGGACCGGGACGCGTTGCTGTCCGGGCTGGAGCAGGTTGCCTCCGGGCAGCACACCGCTGCGGTCTTGCGTGCGAAAGCAGCCGGGTTCGGGATCGCTGTCGGCGCGACCGTCGGCGCGAGTTCCGGTCTGGGCGCAGTGTTTTCGGGCCAGGGTTCGCAGCGGGTGGGTATGGGTTTGGGCCTGTGCGTGTTCCCGCCGTTTGCCGCGACACTGGATCGGGTTTGTGCCGTCTTGGATCCATTGGTGGG
>NZ_BDBP01000207.1 GCF_001613045.1 Nocardia lijiangensis NBRC 108240
CACGCCCGACACCCCCGCGCGGCGGTGGCGGTGGCAGTGGCGGTGCCGCGGGTCAACCACCGCGCGCCTCCGAGCCGCAGGGCGCGTCCGGAGTAGCGTCCGGAGCGGCGCGAACGGCAGGCCGCATAGGTGCGGCGAGAGCCGCGGCGGGCAGTATGCGCAGCGCCGACGATTCCATGGGTGATGTCGCAGGCGACCGTTGGGCGAACCGCTCGCCCGACCTCGGGAGGAGCACCATTCCGCGATGACGATGACCGAACCCTACGAGCGCCGTTCCTACGGGTTGTGGCAGAAGCCGCGCAGCGCGGGCCTTTTCGGCCTGCGCTGGGAGGAGACGGTGATCGGCTTCGTGGTCGTGATCACGGCGCTGATCTGCGCGATGGTCGGCGGCTTCCAATGGGGTCTGATCGTCGGCGGCGTCGGTGTCGCGGTGATGGTTCCACTGGTATGGCGGACGGGGGGCCGCTCGGGCTACGAGACGGGATTGATGATGTTCAACTGGATGCGCTCGCGGAACCGCGGCGAACACGTGTACCGGGGCGGGCGGTTCTCCCGGATCCCCGGCGGCGTCACCCGGCTGCCCGGCCTGCTCGCGCCCTCGAAGCTGTACGAGGGCATCGACGCGGGCGGCTACAGCTTCGGCATGATCCACCTGCCGCAGTTCGCGCAGTACACCGTGGTGCTGCGGGCCTGGCCGCAGGGCCACGAGGCGGTGGACCAGCCGGTCATCGACCGCTGGGTCTCGGCGTGGGGCACCTTCCTGGCCTCGGTGGGGCAGACCAGCGACATCGTGGCCGTGGTTCCGGTCATCGACACCGTCCCGGAGACTGGAAACCGTTTGCTCACCGAGGTTTCCACCATCACCCGCCCCGAGGCGCCGGAACTGGCCCAGCAGGTGATGTACGAGCTGGCCACCGAGCTGCCGCAGGAGCGGGTGCAGTTGCTGCCGCGCGTCGCCATCACGTTCAAGGCCACCACCGCGGAGCGCCGCAAGAACCCGGCCGAGGAGGCCGTCGAGATCGGTCGCAGGCTGCCCGGCATCTGCGCGGCGCTGGCCGAGGCGGGCGTGCGCGCCCAGCCCATGTCGGCCGACGAGGTGATCGCCTTCATCCGCCGCAGCTACGACCCTGCCTCGCAGGCCGACCTCGAGGTCGCCGCCTCCGAACCCGAAGGGCACGGGCTGGATTGGGCCGACGCGGGCCCGGTCTCGCACGACGAGAAGTGGGATCACTTCATCCACGACGGCGGCCGCTCGGTGACCTGGGAGATGGACGCCGCCCCCGAGGGCGCGGTGGACGAGCGAGTGTTGCAGCGGCTGCTCGCGCCCAATCCTGAAGTGCCGCGCAAGCGCATCGCCATCGTGTACCGGCCGCACTCGGCCGCCGACGCCGCCGAGATCGTCGACGACGACTTCAAGAACGCGCTGGTGGCACAACAGAGCGAACGCGGTGTCGTCTCGGCCGCCGCGACCCTGCGGGTGGGCGCCACCCAGCAGGCCCGTGAGGAACAGGCAAGGGGTCACGGTGTGACCCGCTTCGGAGCGCTGGTGACCATCACCGAGCCCCTGCGCGGCGATCTGCCGCGCATCGAAGCCATCACGCGCGATCTGTCGACCCAGGCGCGCTTGAAAATGCGGCGGTGCTACCGCTACCAGGCGGCGGCCTTCGCGGCCTCCCTCGGGTGCGGGGTGATCCTGCCGGAGCACGCGACAATTCCGAAGGCATTGGCGGGGTGAGCGATCCATGGCACGGGACAACGAGCCACCCGTACGGGAACGGGACGAGGCTGCGCGGCGCGCCAGACTGCGCGAGGACGCCGAACGCGAGGAATGGGGACGCCCGGCGGGCGAGGGCAGGACGCCTCGCCCGCCCGTCGCGGACGGGCGTCCGCGCGGCGGGCAGCGCACCGGCGTCGAGGAGATGCCCGAGCGCGGTCGCCGTCCGGCCCGGGATTCGGCGCGGGTGAGCGGCGAGGAACGAACCGGTATGGGGGAGCTGTCCGATCGGGAGCGGAGGGCGTCTCGGGACGCGGCCGAGCGGCGCGGGCGCCCCGGTCGCGCCGACGGTGTCCGTGCCGATCGGGCGCACGCCGATCGCCCTCCGGTCGACCGGGTGCGTGCC
>NZ_BDBP01000208.1 GCF_001613045.1 Nocardia lijiangensis NBRC 108240
CCGCACCCGGCGCACCGCCCGCCGCGCAGCCCGACCCCGCGCTGCATGCCGCGACCTTCGACATCTGGTCCGCCACGGCGCTGGCCGCGGTCGGTTCGAATCCGCCGACACCGTCCTTCACGCCGGACCGGGTGCGCTACGACGTCACCAACGACTCGCGCGCCGCCCGCCTCCAGGACGCGCTCGGCGCGGTCTCGTGGAGCGCGCTGCATCCGGAGCCGGGCAAGCCCCGTTCGCTGCTGCTGATGCCGCCGCAGCAGTGGGGCGCCAACCGGGACGAGGCCACCGCGTTGCTCGGGCAGCTGGAGCTGCTGGTTCGGAACAATCTCGCGACGCCGCGCCCGTTCGCGGACGTGCTCGCGCAGCACCCGGACGCGCAACCCTACGAGCTCGACTATCTGCCGCAGGCCGCCGAGGACGCGGTGCCCGCGCGGTTCGTGCCGCCGGTGCACGACCAAGGCCACCGGATCACCGAACTGATGCGGGCGCTGGTGGACGTGCCGGAGATCGAGCCGACCCCGAGCCAGTTCCTCACGCCGTTGCGTGACGACCTGCTCCGTGTCCTTTCCCTCTCCGATCGCCGCACCGGCAACGCCACCCAGCCGGACACCTTCGCGCAGCGACGGCTGGATCAGACGACGCGCACGACGGACAACCTGTACCGGTCGGTGACAGTGCTTCCGCCGGGCGGGGTGTACACGCTGGCGTCCGAGCAGAGCCCGTTGCTGCTGGTCGCGCGCAACGACCTACCGGTCGCGATCCGGATCAGGTTCCGCATCGAGGCGCCCGCCGAGACGAACATCACCGATATCGGCGAGCAGCAGCTCCCGCCGAAGGGCACGCGGTCGTTCCAGATCCCGACCGAGGTCAGCGACAGCCGCAACCTGGTGATTCCGATTTCACTCACCACGCCCGACGGCGTCGCACTGGGCAACGCCACCTCGGTCTCGGTGCGTTCGAACGCCTACGGCCAAGCGTTGGCCATAATTACGGCATGCGCCGGACTGCTGCTGTTCCTGTTGGCCGGGCGCCGGCTGTGGCGGCGCTTCCGTGGCGAACCCGATCCCGCCGACGAGGGCTTCGACCCTGGCATCCGGCGCCGGGTGAACAGGTACCGACGCGCGCGCATGCGAGTACTACGCGAACAGAAACACGGGCACGATGAGGGATGATCGATCCGATGCCCACATCGTGCGGGACAATCGGAGCATCGTCGCGCCCGCTCCGCTGCGGGCGCGACAACCAGCACGGCGGGGAAGGCTCGATGGGCGAAACGCCGATCGGGCATGCCGGATGCGCAGGTCCGGTACGACACAGGAGGCATGATGAGCGACGATGATTTATCCGCTCATCGGTCTCGACCTGATGAACGACCTGACGGGCCGCCCGCTCGCCGGGCCCCCGTCGCGCCGTGGGAGCGCGGGGTTCGGCCGCAGAGCGAACCGCAGGAGGATCCCGGAATGACGCACCGGGACCCCTACGGCGAGTATCCGAGGGTGCCTCGGGTCAGCCGCCCGTCCGGGCCGCCGCCGCAAGGCGGTCGGATGGCGCCGCCGTCGGGGCCCATGCCCGCTCAGCGCGGACCCCTTCCCGGACAGTCCGGCCCGATGCCCGCGCAGCGCGGACCCGGC
>NZ_BDBP01000209.1 GCF_001613045.1 Nocardia lijiangensis NBRC 108240
CGGCCAGCGCGGCCGCGCCGTCGTCGCCTGCGGTCAGCGGGATCAGCGCGGTCCAGCCGCCGGTGTCGAGGCGCAGGAACACGCCGGGGATGGCTTCGACGCGGTGCCGCAGCGCCGCGGCGGGCCCGCCGTTGTTTCCGCACAGCCGGAACACCGCGACCAGGAAGGCGTCGGCCACCGGGATGACCGGGTCGGCGGTCCACTCCACCGGATCGTGTCCGGCCAGCAGTGCGTCGGCGATGCCGCGGCGGCGCTCGAGCAGTTCCCACCGCGGATCGTGGGATCGCTGGGTGGCCGCGGTGGCGATGCGCGCGCCGACCAGCGTGACGTACTTCAGCAACGCGGGCGAGGCCTCCAGCAGGAGGCTCTCGTCGCCGACCGAATCGCGCAGCCGATCCCAGAGGAAGACGGCGCCGAGCCGGTACCGTTCCAGCACGTCGGCCAGCGGGGTGCCGTCACGCAGCCGGTCCATCGCCAGCTCGACCAGTTCCCTGGTGTCCGCCTCGGACGGCTCGACGCCGCGGCGCAGATACTCGAAGAACAGGTCGACATTGAGCTTCGCGCCGCGGGCGAAATCGGTTTCCACCAGCGAGTGCGGCAGCTGCGCGTACGGCGGCAATGTGCCGTAGAACCCCTCCAGCAGCGACGCCGCGGCCCGGTGCAGGTCATCGATCGCCGCGGTTCGGTGCGTGGGGCCGCCCGAGCCGGGGAGTCCGCCCGGATCGTTCATCGGCGCCTCCGTGTCCGCGCGAGCATCACGAGTACAGGGCCTCGATGGTATCGGTGTAGCGGTTCGCGATCGGCGCGCGGCGGAGTTTGCCGGTGGCCGTCAGGCAGTCGCCGCCCGGCTCCCACACCTCGCCGAGCACCAGATACTTCTTGATCTGCTCGACCCGCGAGAGTTTGCCGTTGGCCGCCGCCACCCCGCGCTCGATTTCGGCGAGCACCTCCGGGCTGACGGCCAGGTCCGCGACGGAGGTCGCGGCGAGCCCGACCCGCCGGGCGAAGGCGGTGGCCAGGTCGGGGTCGAGGCAGATCAGCGCGGTGTTGTAGGGGCGCTGCTCGCCGATCACCACGACCGTGCCCGCCAGCGGGCAGTTCTCGGTGAGGGTGTTCTCGATGTTGGCCGGGGACATGTTCTTGCCCGCGGCGTTGATGATGAGTTCCTTCTTGCGGCCCACGATCGACAGGTAGCCGTCGGCGTCGAAGGAGCCGATGTCGCCGGTGTGCAGCCAGCCGTCGGCGTCCACCGTCTCGGAGGTCTTGGCTGGATCCTTGCGGTAGCCGCGCATCACCATCTTGCCCCGGATCAGCACCTCGCCGTCGGCGGCGAGGCGGACGTCCGCGCCCGGCAGCGGCGTGCCGACCGTGCCGATCTTGATCCGGGCGGGCCCGTTCAGGGTCGCGCCCGCGGTGCATTCGGTCATGCCGTACCCCTCGCACAACGGCAGGCCGAGGCCGAGGAAGAACTCGTGCACGTCCGGGGGGATGGCCACCGCGCCCGTCACCGCGACGCGCACCCGGTCCAGGCCGAGCCGCGCCCGCAG
>NZ_BDBP01000210.1 GCF_001613045.1 Nocardia lijiangensis NBRC 108240
TCGTTGAGCATGACGCGGCAGAACGGGCAGCCGGTCGCGATCTTCCCGGGGGTGGAGCCCTTCGACGCGGCCAGGGTCGACAGTCCCTCGTCGACGCGGTCGACGTTGATGCGTTTGCCGAGCTGTTCTTCCATCCACATCCGCGCGCCACCGGCACCACAGCACATCGACCGCTCACCGTGGCGTGGCATCTCGACCAGGGTGGAGCCGGAGGCTTCCATCAGCTCGCGGGGTGCGTTGTAGACCTTGTTGTGGCGGCCCAGGTAGCAGGGGTCGTGGTAGGTGACGTTCTGGGTGACCGAGGCGACCGGGATCAGCTTCTTGGTCCGGACCAGGCGGTTGAGCAGCTGGGTGTGGTGCACCACCTCGTAGGTGCCGCCGACCTGCGGGTACTCGTTGTTGAGCGCGTTGAAGCAGTGCGCGCAGGTGACGACGATCTTCTTCTTGGACTGCTCGACACCGGCGAACACCGAGTTGATGACCTCGATGTTCTGCTGGGCCAGCTGCTGGAACAGGAACTCGTTGCCCGCCCGCCGTGCCGAGTCACCGGTGCAGGTCTCCTCCTGACCCAGCACCATGAACTTGGTGCCCGCGGTGGCCAGCAACTCGGCGACGGCCTTGGTGGTGCGCTTGGCGCGGTCCTCGTAGGCGCCGGCGCAGCCGACCCAGAACAGGTACTCGTAGCCGTCGAAGCTGTCGGCATCCCTCCCGAA
>NZ_BDBP01000211.1 GCF_001613045.1 Nocardia lijiangensis NBRC 108240
CACCGGGACCTGGAAGTCGAGTTCGTTGATCCAGTTGAGGCGGTCCTTGGCGTTCTGGCCCCAGGGGTTGCCCTTGTTCTCCAGGTTCTTGAACAGACCGGCCAGCTCGGAGGGGAACTCCGACTCGATGAGCACCTGGTAGCGGCGCATGTCGATGATGTGGTCGACGTGCTCGATATCGACCGGGCACTGCTCCACACACGCGCCGCAGGTGGTGCACGACCACAGCACCTCGGGATCGATGATGCCGTTGACGTCCTCACCACCGACCAGCGGACGCTCGCCTCGGCCCTGGCGGTTTCGGAGATCTTGGCCAGCGCGGCCTCGTTCGGGTTGCCCTCGGCATCGACCAGCCCGGCCTCGTCGCCACCGGTGTCCTTGCGGCCACCGGCCAGCAGATACGGCGCCTTGGCGTAGGTGTGGTCACGCAGCGACATGATCAGCAGCTTCGGCGAGAGCGGCTTACCGGTATTCCACGCCGGGCACTGCGACTGGCAGCGACCACACTCGGTGCAGGTGGTGAAGTCGAGAATGCCCTTCCACGAGAAGTCCTCGATCCGGCCCGCACCCAGGGTGTCGGTGTCGGGGTCGACGTTCTCCATGTCGAGAACCTTGCCGTTGGAAATCATCGGCTTGGCCGCACCCAGCGCGACGCCGCCGTCGTCCTCACGCTTGAAATAGATGTT
>NZ_BDBP01000212.1 GCF_001613045.1 Nocardia lijiangensis NBRC 108240
AACTAGCTCCGGGCTCCGAATGGCATTGCGCCGCATCGGCCACCCCGGCGACTCGCACATCGGCCTCCCGTCAGTCACCGCTCGACAACATGGCTGTCGAATCACACGGTGGTCAGCTGGGAGCGGATGCGCGGGGCTCGGTGCTGCCATCTCGGATCGCCTCCGCGACTTCGTCCACGGCGCGGCGCACGAGGGTGCCGTACTCGTCCGCGCCGAGCGTGTGCAGGCATCCGCGGGCCGCGTCGATCTGACGTTCGGCGGCCTCGAACGAGCCGAGGCGGCGGTAGTTGTCGGCGAGGTTCAGGTGGAGCGAGGGGTAGAAGCCGCGCACGTCCAGGCCGGCGTGGTGGCGGCGCACGCGTTCGTCGGTGAGGTTGTCCGCGGCGTCGAGGGCGCGGATGTCCCAGGTGAGGGCCTGCGCGGCGTCGTCGTGCAGGTCGGCGAGGTAGTGCGCGAGGGTGCAGCGATGCAGGGGATCGCCCTGCGGGCCCAGTTCGCTCCACAGTTCGGTCAGCATCGTGCGGGCGGCGTCGCGGTCGCCCGCGCGGCCGAGCCCGACCGCGTGGGTGATCGCGTCCATGGTGGTATCGGTCATCGGTCGTGGTCCTCCGCGCTCGGGACGAATGTGGGCATGACGAGGGTGGTGAGATCGCCGTCGGTCGCCGAACGGACGACGACGGGTTGGTCGGGTGCGGCGAGGTCGACCATCAGATCCGGGCCGATCGCGCTCGCCACGGCGGGGCGCAGCACCGTCGACCGGAACGCGAGATGCATCGGCGCGCCGGTGACCGCGGCGGGCAGCCGGGTAGCGGCGACGGCCCCGGAGAGCGCGAGCCCGGATTCGTCGACGTCGCACACGACGCTGTCGTCCGCGGCCGTCTCCAGCAGGTCGAGCAGCGCGGCGCGCGCCACGAGCACCCGGGTGCGCACGGCGGGTAGCCCGTCGAGCACCGCACGGTAGTCGGGGAAGGGTTCCTCGATTCCGGCGCAGCGGTGCTCGGTGTCGCCGGAGATGAGCGCGATGCCGGATGCGCGCGGAGTGAGGACGACCTCCTCGATCGAGTCCAGCCACGGCCGCAATGCCGCCAGCGGCGCGGCGGCGACCACCGCCGACCACTCGTCGCCACCGTCCCGCAGCGGCACGGTGCGCGTCGACAACCGGTACCGGTCGGTGGCGGTGAGCGTCAGCGCGGTCGCCTCCGCTTCCACCAGCACACCGGTGAGCACCGCGGCCGAGTCGTCGCTCGCCGCGGCCGTGCCCACTTGCGCGATGGCGCGCGCCAAT
>NZ_BDBP01000213.1 GCF_001613045.1 Nocardia lijiangensis NBRC 108240
GTGCTCACCGACACCAGGAAGCGGGTCGTCGAACAGGTCGCGGCGCTGCGCTCGGGCGCGGAACCCGCGCGCTGGCGGGAGGAGCGCGCGACCCTGCTCGCGGGCCGTGACGGCGGCCGCGCCACCGCCATGTCGACGCTGCGCGGTCAGCTGCATCTGGCGCGCGTCGACCTGATGACCGAGGTCGGCGGACACGTCAGGGCGCTGCACACCGCCGCGCGCACCGAACTCGACCGGGTGCGCCCCGCCGAACTCGGCGACTATCCCGACCGCCTGCAGCAGTCGGTGACCGAGCTGACCGGCGCGGTGGACGCGAGCATCGAACACCGGCTCGCCGAACTCGCGCAAAGGCTGGACGGCGCGGGCCGCACGGACCTCGCGCCGCCGCACCGCAGGAGGGACCCGGCGCCGCGGGTCGGCCCCGAGCCGGAGCCGAGGCACCGGGGTGTCGAAGATCACCTCATGATCGCGCTGGGCGCTTCGGCGGGTGTCGGACTCGGCAGGTTGCTGGTCGCACCGTTGTCGCTGGTACCCGCACTGGATGTGGCAAGCATTCCGTTCACATTGCTGCTCGGCGCGCTGGTGGCGTGGTGGGTGGTGCGGGCGCGGCGGCAGGTCGCCGACCGCGCGCACGTCCGGCAATGGGTCGCCGACGCACTCGTGAATGTGAAAGCCCAGCTCGAGCAGCGAGTGGCGACCGCGCTCGTGGAAGCGGAGACCGAACTGGCCGATCGCGTGGTGCGCGCGAGCGCCGCGCGTATCATCGACACCGACCGCCGAGTGGCGGAATTGGAGGCCCGGATTCGGCGGGCCGCGGCCGAGCAGCCGGGTCAGCTGGCGGCCTGTGAACGCGACATCACGATGCTCGACAGGCACATCGTGCCTGTTGAATAGGCAACCGAATGGGTACTTGGTTAGGAACCCGATTCCGTACTGATCGTCACATCGCGTTAATCTCTAAGCAGGAACCTGGGCGTCCGCTTCGTCCTTGTACGCCGTCCAGCCGGGGCGCGCTTTCGACTGGTCGTAGCGGGTTGCCTTCCCGCCAACGGTGGCGCTCGGTGTGTTCGCGCTGGTCATGGGCCTTGGGCCAGGCGGCGAAACATCCGAACAGCCGCCCATCTCAGGAGAGTTTTCATGACCTCAGCGACCATTCCTGGTCTTCGTGGATCCGACGGCCAGGCGCCGACCGAGCACAGCGAACTACTCGCCT
>NZ_BDBP01000214.1 GCF_001613045.1 Nocardia lijiangensis NBRC 108240
TTCGGGTCGACGAGGGTGGAGGTGTCGCCGAGTTCGCGGCCTTCGGCGACGTCGCGTAGGAGGCGGCGCATGATTTTGCCGCTGCGGGTTTTGGGGAGTTCGGGGACGATGTGGATTTCGCGTGGTTTGGCGATGGGGCTGATTTCGCGGGCGACTTCGGTTTTGAGTTCGTCGATGAGTGTGGTGCCGGTGTTGGTGGTTTCGGCGGTGAGGATGACGAAGGCGACGATGCCTTGGCCGGTGGTGGTGTCGGTGGCGCCGACGACGGCGGCTTCGGCGACGCCGGAGTGTCCGACGAGGGCGGATTCGACTTCGGCGGTGGAGATGCGGTGGCCGGAGACGTTCATGACGTCGTCGACGCGGCCGAGTACCCACAGGTCGCCGTCGGTGTCGAGTTTGGCGCCGTCACCTGCGAAGTACCAGCCCTGTTCGGCGTAGCGTTCCCAGTAGGTGGTCTTGAACCGTTCCATGTCGCCCCAGATGCCGCGCAGCATGGACGGCCATGGCTGGTCGAGCACCAGGTAGCCGTTGGCTTCGGTTTCCCCGCGTTGCACGGGCTTGCCTTCTTCGTCGACGACTTGGGCGGAGATGCCGGGCAGCGGTGTCATGGCTGCGCCGGGTTTGGCGGTGGTGACGCCGGGCAGTGGGGAGATCATGATGGCGCCGGTTTCGGTCTGCCACCAGGTGTCCACGATCGGTGTCCGGTTGGCGCCGACGACCTCGCGATACCAGCGCCAGGCTTCGGGATTGATCGGCTCACCGACGCTGCCGAGCAGCCGGATGCTGGACAGGTCGTGTGCGGCGGGGATGTCGCGTCCCCATTTCATGAAGGTGCGCACCAGGGTGGGGGCGGTGTAATAGATGGTGACGCCGTATTTTTCGATGATTTGCCAGTGGCGGTGTTCGTCGGGGTAGTTGGGGGTGCCTTCGTAGACGACTTGGGTGGCGCGGTTGGACAGGGGTCCGTAGACGATGTAGCTGTGTCCGGTGACCCAGCCGATGTCGGCGGTGCACCAGTAGATGTCTTGTCCGGGTTTGTGGTCGAAGACGTAGTGGTGGGTGTAGGAGGTTTGGGTGAGGTAGCCGCCGGTGGTGTGCAGGATGCCTTTGGGTTTTCCGGTGGTGCCGGAGGTGTAGAGGATGAACAGGGGGTGCTCGGCGTCGAA
>NZ_BDBP01000215.1 GCF_001613045.1 Nocardia lijiangensis NBRC 108240
GGACGCGAGGCCGCGCCACCGGCCTCCCAGCGGATCTCGTGATCGCTGCCGAGCACGGCCCGCACCGCCGAGCGCACGGCCTCTACATTGCGCGCCCCCGAGAGCCGCTGCGCCAGCGGCGCGTGCTGGTGCGCGAACACGATGGTCGTGCCCTCGACCCGCGCCACCGAGGCACCGGACAGCAACGCCTGCACCGTCGGCCCGAACTCCCGGACCTTGGCCCGGATCTCCGGCCACGCCCCCTCGACGGCCCGCAGCAGATCGTCGCCCACCGCGCCCGCGGGCTCGTCCGGCAACGTCTCGGCAGGCTCGTCCGGCAATGCCGCAACGGGCTCGTCCGGCAATGCCGCAGCCATCGCTCCGGCGGTCGCGGCGGCCCGCTCCCCCACCGCATCATCGGCACGTCGGCCCGCCGCCGATTCCCCGGTCACTTGACCGGAAGCGGGCGGCAAATCGGAAACCGATTGCGCCGCTTCATATCCCGCGCGATCGAGTGGACCGACCGCGGAGCCCTGCGGAGCCGCGGACTCGGCCGGACGGCTCGCCCCAGCCGTGTCATCGCTACGCGCGGGCGCGACCGCCCCGCCCATGGCGGACGGGGGCTGTGTCAGCGCATTCGCGTAACCCTCGTCGGCAGCCCGGGGAGGCGACTGCTCCGCCGGGACACCGGCATCGCCCGCGGCCGCACCGGGCGTGGCCGGATCGCTGACAGCGCCGCGCAGATCCGAACCCGGCTCGGCAGCGTCTGCACGCGCGGCAGCGGCCGCGTTCGCCCCGACAGCGTCCTGCTCGGCGATGGGCAGCGCACCCGCGACGGTGGCGTCAGCGCGCTCCGGCCGGTGAACGGGTGCGTCTTCCCGCGCATCGGCGGCCGGTGCCGAGACGCCGGTCCGAGCCGAATCGGCAGGAGCTGGAGCCGGACCATTCGGATTCCGAACCGACTCGCCACCTGCCCCTTCAGCATCAGAGGAGGCAGCACTTGCGGATGACGGCGCGTCGCCCGTCGATCCCGCCTGGCGTTGGCCCACCGGCGCGGCGGATGAACTCGCGCCGCTTTCGCCGACGCCCGGTCCGGGGCTCGCGCCGCGCGTCTTGGTCTCGCGTAGCGCGGCGAGCGCCTCCGCACCCC
>NZ_BDBP01000216.1 GCF_001613045.1 Nocardia lijiangensis NBRC 108240
GTACTGACCACGGACGTTGGTGACGGCGTGGCGAGCTGACATGGCGAAGACCTCCGGGTGAAGTGCGAGCTGCCAAGCAAAGCAGTTCACCTGTCGGAGGTCTTCGTGTCTCACCGTAATGCGCCGTTGTCGGAGTTGGGCCGGTTGCGGCTGGCTCGTTGTGTCGTCGAGGACGGCTGGTCGCTGCGACGAGCAGCCGAACGGTTCCAGGTCTCGGCCACCACTGCATGGCGGTGGGCCGACCGCTACCGACGATTCGGAGCCGCTGGTATGGCCGACCGGCCCAGCCGCCCGCATCACAGCCCACACCGGACCCCGACGCGGACCGAGCGGCGCGTCATCAAGGTCCGCCTGCTGCGCCGCTGGGGTCCAGCCCGGATCGGGTATCTGCTGGGGTTGAATCCCTCGACGGTGCACCGGATTCTGACTCGCTACCGACTGACGCGGCTGCGCTGGCTCGACCGCGCCACCGGCCAGGTCGTACGCCGCTACGAGCACGCCCATCCCGGCGATATGGTGCACGTCGACGTCAAGAAACTCGGCAAGGTCCCCGACGGCGGCGGCTGGCGCAAACTCGGCCGGACCGTCGGCAACCACAACTCCCGCGCCGACAAGACCAGCGGTCTGAGCAACGCCTACGGCAACCCACGCCACGGCTATCACTACTTGCACACCGCGCTGGACGACCATTCCCGATTGGCCTACAGCGAGCTGTTGCCCGACGAACGCAAAGACACCGCCGCTGGATTCTGGATCCGCGCCGCCGCCTGGTTCGCCGGCAACGGCATCACAGTGCGAAAAGTGTTGACCGACAACGGCTCCTGCTATCGATCACACACTTTCGCCGCCGCGCTCGGACCGGTAGTCCACAAACGGACCCGACCCTACCGGCCACAAACCAACGGCAAAGTCGAACGCTTCCATCGCACCCTGGCCGACGAATGGGCCTACACCCGGCTCTACCGCAGCGACAACGAACGCTGCGCTGCCTTTCCAGCCTGGTTGCACACCTACAATCACCACCGCGGCCACACCGCACTCGGCGGACACCCACCAGCCAGCCGCGTTCCTAACCTCTCAGGTCAGTACA
>NZ_BDBP01000217.1 GCF_001613045.1 Nocardia lijiangensis NBRC 108240
GGACGAGGGCGGCGCCCTGCTCGATCGGGTCGCGGCGGGGGCCGAGCGGGTCGCGGGGCCACTCGGCGGTCGCCGGATTGTCGGTGAACGGGTTGACCGCGTCGACCTCGGGCGGATCGTCCCACCTGGCGATGTCGAGCACACCGTACGCGGGCCCATCGACAGACTCGCTTGCGTTCTTCAGTTCCAGCAGGAAGTCCGATGGCCCCTTCGGCGTGGAGCCGGTCTCGGCCCAGTGGTGCGCCGAAACCAACAGCACCCGTTCGGTTCTGGTGAGCGCGACATAGAACAGCCGCCGCTCCTCGTCGAGGCGCCTGCGGTCCAGCGCGCCCTTGTGCGCCTTGATGGCGGCCTCCAGGTCGGCGCGGTCGTACAAGTCCGAGAGGTCCAAGACCGGCACGCCCTCGGCGGCGTCGTCCTGGATGCGGTCGCCGCGCAGCGAGGTGGGCAACTCGGCCAGCGCACCCAGCCAGGTCGCCGAGGCGGCGCCCGAGGGAAACACCCCGCGCACCACGTGCGGTACCGCGACGATCTCCCATTCCAGTCCTTTGGCCGCGTGCACCGTCAGCACCTGCACGCGATCCTTGGCGACCTCCACCTCGCCCGGCTCCAGCCCGTTCTCGACCGACTCGGCGGCGGCGAGGAAGGCGAGCAGACCGCTCAGCGAGGCGCCGGTGTCGGCGGCGTAGCCCGCCACCACCTCGGCGAACGCGTCCAGGTGTTCGCGTCCCGCTCCGGTGCCCGCCATGGCGCGGCGGGCCTGGGTCTCCACCCCGACGCCGATGGTGCGCTCCACGTCGGCCACGAGCTCGACCAGCGGCTGGCCGCTGCGTTCCCGCAGGGCGGCGAGCTCCCGGCCGAGCGTCTCGATGCGGGTGTAGCCCGAGGCCGAATAGTTCTGCTGCGGACCGGGATCGGCGATCGCGTCGGCCAGCCCCGCCTGCTCGGCCGGTTCCGGCGCCACCTCGCGCAGCGCGGCGGCCAGCGCGGCGCTGTCGGCGATCTCG
>NZ_BDBP01000218.1 GCF_001613045.1 Nocardia lijiangensis NBRC 108240
CAGACCGGCGGCCCTCCGCACACCGTCGGACCGACCCACGGCGCGGCTGCGCACGCCGAAGTTTCGGGGCGGAGCGGCGGTCCGACGTACACCGGCGCACCGATGCAGGGCGCGGCTGCGCACGGCGGGGCTTCGCGGAACGGCGGCCAATTGCCGACTGGCGCATCGCCGCACGCCGGTGCGCACTCGCGGACTGACGTGCCACGCACCGGCTTCGTGCCGCCCGCGCACGGCCCGGCGCACGCGGGCCGCGCGTCGGACACACCCGATCCGGCGAACCCCGGTGTGCCCGTGGGCTCCGACCCCGGCCCGCCCGGCCGGTTCGCGCCGAATCCCGAGGACGCACAGCATTCGGGCACGACCGGGTATACGCATGCGCCGCCGTATGGAGGCTTCGCGCCGCCTCCTGACGGCCGGGCGGGCACTCGCCCTCCGCCGCACGCGAACGATCCATCGCATCCCGGTGTGCCGACCCAGTCGGGAGGGGCGCGACCACCTACCGGATTCGTGCCGCAGCCGACGAGCCTTCCGCCGCATCCGAATTCGGTTCCGCGCACCGGCGGGCCGAGTCATACCGGCGTCCCGGGGCGTACCGGTGTTCCGCCTCGCCGACCGGTGGCGAATCAGACGGGGTTTCCCCCGCAAGCCCACGGTGCGCCGCCGCCGAGGCATCCGGCCGTGGACCTGACCTGCGGCGCAACGCCGCAGGGAACCGCCGGGCATCCGCCCACGGCACCTCTGCCCACCGACGCCTGGCATCCGCCCGTCGGGCCGTCGGCGCATCCGGATGCCGGGCGCCCAACGGGCCTGCCGCCGACGGCGCCCCTACCGCCGGAA
>NZ_BDBP01000219.1 GCF_001613045.1 Nocardia lijiangensis NBRC 108240
CGAAGGCCGCGCGCGGCGAGATGCCGTGGCCCGGCGTCCGGTGGTTGGCCGCGGCGCGCACGGCAAGCCACGGGTTCAATTCGGTGACCGGCGCGTCCGATCCGATGGCCAGTGATACACCGGCGGCGGCCATGGCCGCGAACGGATTCAGCGCGGCGGCCCGATCGGCGCCGAGCCTGGCCGCGTACATGCCGTCCGGACCGCCCCATGTCGCGTCGAAAACCGGTTGGACACTGGCGATCACGCCCCATGCGGCGAGCTTGCCGATCTGCTCGGCGTCGAGCATCTCGGCGTGTTCGACCCGGTGTCCGCGTGCCGCGACGGCCGGGCCGCCGAGCTCGTCGGCGACCCGTTGGAAGCCCGCTACCACCGCGTCCATGGCGGCATCGCCGATCACGTGGAAGCCGGCCTGGATGCCCGCCGCGGTGCACGCTCGCAGGTGCGCGGCAATGGCGTCGGCGTCCAGATATCCGATACCCGTCCCGGGCGTGTCGGCGTAGGGTTCGCGCAGCCAGGCGGTGCGCGAACCGAGCGAGCCGTCCACGAACAGGTCGCCGCCGAGCGCGTGCACCCCGAGCTCGGCGACCAGGGCCTTGGCCTCCTCGGGGCTGGTCACGGCCTCGCCCCAGTAGGCGCGGACCTCCACGCCGTGCTCGAATTCCAGCAGTTCGCGTACGTCCTCGCGGCCCGCGATGTCGGGCCCGGAGCATTCGTGGACCGCCACGATGCCGCGGGCGGCCGCCGCGTCCAGCGCGGCG
>NZ_BDBP01000220.1 GCF_001613045.1 Nocardia lijiangensis NBRC 108240
CCCGACCGGCGACCCGCTGCCGGGCGAGGCCCGCTGGCTGGCCGACGTGGTGGACTGCCCGGAATCGGTGCGCGCGGCCATCGGCGCGCTGACCGCGGGCGTCGCGGTGGTCGACGACCTCGTGGCAGCGACCGAACTCGTCGCGGCCCGCCCCGAGCTGCGAGTGGTCACCCGCGACGGCGATCTCACCGGCACCGGCTGGCTGCTCGGCGGATCCGATCGCGCCCCGAGCCAGCTGGAGATCCAGGCCGATATCGACGCCGCCGAGTCCGAGCTGATCGCGGCGCAGCGGCGCGCGGAACAGCTGGAGGCGGCGCTCTCCGGAGCGCTGGCCGAACAGGCCGATCGCAAGGAGGCGGTGGACCACGCGCTGCTCGCGCTGCACGAATCCGATCAGGCGCTGATGGCCATCTACGACCGGCTCGGCAGGCTCGGCCAGGCGGCCCGCGCGGCCCAGGCCGACAGCGACCGGCTCGTCACCCAGCGCACCGAGGCCGAAGCCGGGCGCGAGGAGTCACTCACCGCGCTGGCCGAACTCGAAGACCGGTTGCGGCACGCCGAACTCGAACAGTCCGAGATCGATGCCGACGGCGTCGGCGCAGCGGGCACCGAGACCGCGGGCCGCGACCGCGAAGAGGCGGCCGCCGCCTTGGCCGAGGCCCGCTCCATGGAGGTGGAGGCCAGGCTCACCGTGCGCACCGCCGAGGAACGCGCGGAATCGGTACGCGGCAAAGCGGATTCGCTGCGCCGCGCGGCCCGCGCCGAACGCGAGACACGTGCCCGCGCCGAACGCGCGCAGGCCGCGCGCC
>NZ_BDBP01000221.1 GCF_001613045.1 Nocardia lijiangensis NBRC 108240
GCCCGGATTCCGTCGGCGAAGCGGACCGTTTCGCGGACATGCCGGACCCAGTACTGGGGCGACACCAACTCCGAACCAGCCAACCCACCAGTCACATTCGACACCACCGCAATCGCAGGCTCATGGAACTCGAGACCCCCCACCACCTCAGCGAACTCCGCCAACATCGGCTCCATCAACGCCGAGTGAAACGCATGCGACACCCGCAACCAACTCACCCGGCGCCCCATGCCCTGCAACTGACCCGCAATCGCGGACACCGCATCCCGAACACCGGACAAGACAACCGAACCCGGACCGTTCACCGCCGCAACAGCCACCCCATCGGCCAACAGCGCACGCACTTCCTCCTCCGACGCCGCCACCGCGCACATCACCCCACCCGACGGCAACCCCTCCATCAACCGACCACGCGCCACCACCAACACCACCGCATCCCCCAACGACAACACACCAGCCACATGCGCAGCCGCCACCTCACCCACCGAATGCCCAACCACAAAATCCGGCCGAATCCCCCACGACTCCAACAACCGGAACACCGCCACCTCAACCGCAAACAAACCCGCCTGCGCAAATACCGTCCGACTCAGCAGGTCTTCGTCAGATCCCCAAACAATCTCGGTCAACGAACACCCCAACTGTTCATCCAACCGACCGACAACCTCATCGAACGCCCCGGCAAACACCGGAAACGCCGCATACAGACCCCGGCCCATACCCAACCACTGCGCACCCTGCCCCGGAAACACCAACGCCGTCTTCCCCG
>NZ_BDBP01000222.1 GCF_001613045.1 Nocardia lijiangensis NBRC 108240
CGCGAGAATTTCTCGGAGACGGTGGTGTCGTCGTTGCGGACGTTCGGTCGTGCGGTGGGTATCGCGCAGGAGTCGGTGGCGGGGTCAGTCGGTGATATCGCGCGGCGGGAGTTTCAGTGGCGTGAGGCGATTTTGCAGGCGTGGCGGTTGATCACGGTGACGACGGTGCCTGCGATCTTGATGGCGATTCCGTTCGGGGTGATCGTGTCGATCCAGGTCGGCAATCTGATCCACACGCTTGGGGCGGATTCGTTGTTGGGTGCGACCGGTGGTCTGGGTGTGATCAAGCAGGGTGCGCCGATGGCGACGGGGTTTCTGTTGGGTGGGGCGGGGGCGGCGGCGATTGCGGCGGATTTGGGGGCGCGCACGATTCGGGAGGAGATCGATGCGTTGCACACGATGGGGATCTCGCCGATTCATCGGTTGGTGATTCCGCGGATGGTGGCGATGTTGGTGGTGGCGCCGTTGTTGAACGTGTTGATCATTTTCGTGGGTGTGCTGGCGGGGTATGCGGTGGCGATCGGTGGGCAGGGGGTGACGCCGGGGAGTTATTGGGCGACGTTCGGGTCGTTCACGACGGCGGCGGATGTGTGGGTGTCGTTGGTGAAGGCGTTGATCTTCGGGTTTTTGGTGGTGGTTATTGCGTGTCAGCGGGGGTTGGAGGCCAAGGGTGGTCCGCGGGGTGTGGCTGATGCGGTGAACGCGGCGGTGGTGTTGTCGGTGGTGTCGATCGTGTGTGTGAATCTGTTGTTGACGCAGGTGACCG
>NZ_BDBP01000223.1 GCF_001613045.1 Nocardia lijiangensis NBRC 108240
TGCCACCACCCCTACCGTTACCGCCACCACCATTATTGTCGCCGGTAGGCTGTCTATAGTTGTACGTACCGGGCAGATCACCATTGGCACCAGCAAGCTTGTTCGGATCGGTAAACACCGGAATATACCCAGCCAACTGCTTGATCCCCGCCACATAACCCTTCTGACCACTGGTATCGTCACCAGAATCCCAGAACGTCTGCACACGAGGCAACTGCTCTGCGGCCTTGATATTATTGACCTCCGCGACCGTCCCGTCACTGTTGTATTCGAACTGACCGTACCGCGGCAGATGCGACCACACGAAAGCATTGAAATTAGCGGTATTACCGATCACATTCGACATCGACATCATGCCACGATGCAACGTATCAGTCGACTGCAAATACTTGTCGAGAAACGCCACAGCACGATCAGCACCAGCACCCTCCCAATACTGATTCTTGAACACATACCCCACCCCGTCGATGAACTTCTGCACCGACTTCCGCCAAATATCGGCGAACGCCCTCCACTCACCGGCGATCCAGAACACGGAACCATTATTCTTCGCGATCATCGCCGCAATATTGGCGAAATCGAGCAAACCGAAATACTGACCCGTCTCCACCACACTCTCGATACTGCTCTTCGCATTCGCATCGAAACTCACACCCGACCCGGCAGTCGTCGGCAGCCCCGGACCCGACTTCCAATCCGCCGTCGGAGTGGAATGATGCCTGGAAAACTCCGGCC
>NZ_BDBP01000224.1 GCF_001613045.1 Nocardia lijiangensis NBRC 108240
GTCGCGCGCGGCGCGGTGGCCGTGTTCACCGATGCCGAGGGCGCGCAGCTGGCCGGGGAGCTCGGCGTGCCGGTGCTGGTGCGGGAGCGGCCGCGCGAGGTGCTCGGCGAGCTCTCTGCGGCGCTGTACGGCAACCCCTCGCAGCGGCTGACCATCGTCGGCATCACCGGCACCTCGGGCAAGACCACCACTTCGTATCTGGTGGAGGCGGGCCTGGCGGCGGGCGGTCTGTCCACCGCGCTGATCGGCACCATCGAGACCAGGATCGGCGGCCGCCGGGTGCCCAGCGCCCTGACCACCCCCGAGGCGCCGCAGCTGCACGCGATGTTCGCGCTCATGGTCGAGCAGGGCGTCGACGCGGTGGTGATGGAGGTGTCCAGTCACGCACTCGCACTCGGCCGGGTCGACGGTGTGCGCTTCGCGGTGGGCGCGTTCACCAACCTGTCCCAGGATCACCTGGACTTCCACGCCGACTTCGAGGACTACTTCGGCGCCAAGCGCAGGCTCTTCGAACCGGAGTCGGCCGTCGCCGCCCGGACCGCGGTGATCTGCGTCGACGACGACTGGGGCCGCCGCCTCGCCGCGAGCCTGGCGCCGATCACCGTCGCGACCACCGGGCCCGCGGATTGGCACGTGGCGGGCGCGGTCGCCGCGCACGG
>NZ_BDBP01000225.1 GCF_001613045.1 Nocardia lijiangensis NBRC 108240
GCTCAGCGCCGCGGTGACCGCCGAGCAGCTGCGCGCCGACGGATTGGAGACCGTCATCGCGCGGATGCGGGCGAGCAGCCCACGCTGGCTGGCCGACGCCCTGACCCAGTCCTGGCGCTCCCAGTGGCCGCACCTGCCGCAAGCCCTGGAAGAGGCCGCCGACTACAAGTGGCCGAGCACCGACCGGCTCGCCACCGTGGACGTGCCGGTCGCCGTTGTCACCGCGGTGGACGACCCGGTCCATCCGCTCGCGGTGGCCGAGGAGTGGGCGCAGCTGATCCCGCACGCGCGACTGTTCCGCACCACCCTCGGCGAACTCGGCGCCGATCCGGCGATCCTCGGCGACACCGGATTCACCGCCTTCGACTGATCGACTCCCAGCTCAGTTCAGGCCGAGCTGCTGCATCGCGGAGCCGTCCGCGCCGCGGCGCGGTTGCGGCGGCAGCGACTGCGGTTGCGCGCGCACGGGCGTCTGAGCGGCCGCGGCCTGGGCGGCCACCTGCTGTTGCTGAGCCTCCACCTGCGCCTGGTGCGCGGCGGCCAGCTGCTCGGCGAGTTGCTGCGGCAGCACGACAGGCAGCGGGTCGCGCACGGGCAGCGGATCGGTGCCCCGCCGGATGACGGTCTCACCGAGGATCGCGCGGGCCGCGGCCACCA
>NZ_BDBP01000226.1 GCF_001613045.1 Nocardia lijiangensis NBRC 108240
CCCCTGGCGGTTGAGTTCGTGGGCGATGGCTTTGTCACCCTGGCCGGCGGTGTAGTCGCGGAAGATTCGTTGGACCACAGGTGCGGTGGCCACGTCGAGTGACAGGATCCGCAGTCGGGATCCGTCGGATGCCCGGTTGGGGTTCGGATGTGGTGGTCCGTCGACGACCATGTATCCATAGGGTGCTCGGCCGCCTTGGTGGCGGCCTTCGTTGAGGACTTGGGCGTCCATGCTGGCTCGGGTGCGCTGTTGGACGTGTTGGCGTTCGGACTCGCTCAGGCCGCCGAGCATGCTCATCATCATCGAGTGGGTCACGTTGCGTGGATCGAAGCGTCCACCTAGCTCTGGGACCCACACTTCGACCCCGTGCGCTTGAATGCGCGGTGCTACAAGGCTGAACTGATTGCCGAACCAGCAGCGCGTTCCCTCGCCAACCACGATCGCCGACCAGCCGCGGGTGTGACTCTTCAGGTCCGACAGCAGACGCGCGGCCTCCTCGCGGCGATGCCACGGCACCGAGCGCGACTGGCCCACATCGAAGTAGTCCTCGACGATCGAGCCGTCTGCTACGAACTTCTCC
>NZ_BDBP01000227.1 GCF_001613045.1 Nocardia lijiangensis NBRC 108240
CTCAGATCAGTTCGCGGAGTTGTTCGATCAGCTTGACCCGTTCGGCCGGGGTGGCGGCCATCGGTACCACGTTGAGTGCGGTGACTCCGGCCTCGCGGAAGGCGGCGAGGCGTTCCTTGACGAACCCGGCGGGACCGACCAGGGAGATGTCGCGCACCAGCTCGTCGGGCACCACCTTGGCCGCCTCTTCCTTGCGACCCGCCAGATACAGCTCCTGGATCCGGTCGGCCTCGGCGCCGTAGCCGTACTTGGTGGCCAGGGTGTGATAGAAGTTCTTGCCCTTGGCGCCCATCCCACCGATGTAGAGCGCCAGATGCGGCTTGACGAACTCCAGCAGCGGGGTCACGTTCTCCCCGATCGCCAACGCCGGACCGGCGAACACCTCCAACTCACCCAGCGCCGGGTCACGCTTGGCCAACCCCGCATCCAACGCCGCACCCCACACCTCCTTGGCGCGTTCGGGCAGGAAGAAGATCGGCTGCCACCCCTCGGCGATCTCGGCGGCCAACTCCACATTCTTCGGACCCAGTGCCGCGAGTAGCACCGGGATGCGTTCACGCACCGGGTGATTGATC
>NZ_BDBP01000228.1 GCF_001613045.1 Nocardia lijiangensis NBRC 108240
GAGCCAGCGTCACCGCGGCCTCGGCGTGCGCCACCTCGGCGGCGGCCGCCTCGCGCGCCTGCACCGCCCGCTCGGCCAGCCGTTCCGCCCTGGCCCGCTCGGCGCCCGCGGAATCCATGAGCACCAACGCCTTACGCACCGCGCGCACGTCGGCGTCGCGCTCCTCGGCGCGTGCACGCACGGTCGCGGTGAGCTGATCGCCGCGCGCATCGTCGGCCAGCGCGGTCCAGGCGATTCCCGCCTCCTCGGCGGCGGCGCGCAACTCGTCCTCGCCGCGGGACAGCGCGGCGGCGGCGTGCAGCACCGCGGCGCGCCCCCGCTCGGCCTCCTCGGCGCGCTGGTCCAGGGTCTGGCGGGCCTTGAGCGCCTTGTCGCGGTGCACCGCCGCCGAGGTTTCCAGCCTGCGCACCGCGTCGGCCAGATCATCGAGCTGCTGTTTGCCCTCGTAGGCGCTGGAGCGCTGCAGGGTCTCGCGGTCGGTGAGGGCCTGCTCGTAGGCGCGGTCGGCGTCGTCGGCCCGGGCCTCCGCGGCGGTGCGTCCGGCGTC
>NZ_BDBP01000229.1 GCF_001613045.1 Nocardia lijiangensis NBRC 108240
GGCGTCGACCGAGGCCGCGTCGCTCAGCGCGGCCGAGACCAGTCCGCCGAGATCGCCGCCGCGCACGCTGGCGCCTTCGCGGGTGCCGAGCGAGACCTCGGCGGTGACGTGGTTGGCCCAGCCGTCGCCGAGTTCCCACACCTTCTTGACGCGCTCGGCGATCGCGGCGGGCCGCTTGCCGGACGGGCCGAACACCTTGCGCAGGTGATCGCCGATCGAGTCGGAGAGCACCGAGCCGAACGGCTTGTAGGTGCGCGCCAGCCGCTCCACGGTGGCCGAGAGCGCGCCCATGTCGGCGTCGGCCGCGCCGTCGATGGCGCCGAGCGAGAGCTCCGAGCCGAGGTCGACGAGCAGCTGGTTGCGCCGCGAGGAGACGCCGTCGCAGAGGCCCTCGATGGTGTCCACCGGGCCGATCTGGTCCAGCCGCAGCTTGGTCCACAGGGCGATGAGCACCCGGGTGGCGTCGGCGGCGGTGAAGGCGATGTCGTCGGGGCGGGGTCCGCCCGAGCTCGCGACCGGTGCCGGGGC
>NZ_BDBP01000230.1 GCF_001613045.1 Nocardia lijiangensis NBRC 108240
CGTCATCCTCGAACAAGCTCCGATCGAGACTGGTGCGGAGCAGGCGCCCGGAACTACCGTCGGGTCCGGTCAGCCCCACGTGTGGGTGGTGTCGGCGAAATCCGCTGCCGCGCTGAGCGATCAAGCGGGCCGCCTGCTGACCCATGTGCAGGAACGGACCGCGCTGGATCCGGGTCAGGTGGGTCGGGCGCTGCTGGACTCTCGTACGTTGTTCGACCATCGCGCGGTGGTCGTCGGCCGGGACTGGGAAGCGTTGCTGGCTGGGTTGGCTCGGGTCGCCGCCGGGCAGGATGCCGGTGTGTTGCGTGAGGAGGCGGCGGGGTTCGGTGTCGCCGTCGGTACCAGTGCCGACTCGGATTTCGGTGTGGGCGTGGTGTTTTCCGGCCAAGGTTCGCAGCGGATGGGAATGGGACTGGAGCTGTGCATGTTCCCGCCGTTTGCCGCGGCGTTGGATCGGGTGTTCGCGGTGCTGGATCCGTTGGTGGGGGCTTCTCTTCGTGAAGTGATC